>ASZN01000040.1 GCA_000406005.1 Candidatus Poribacteria bacterium WGA-3G | reverse complement strand
GCATTATTGCCCGTCAATTACCGAAATATTTATTTAATCTTCATCAAACCGAACCTACCGGCCCTGGGGTCTGCGACGGTTGTTTTTTCTTAAATTGACACCTATGATTCAGTTAAAATTATACACCGATTCGCAAAAGATTGCAAGGAAGAGAAAATCTCTAACCTGTGTGAATATTTTTGGACTAAGGCGATTGCGTAAGGGTTAAAATATATCTTGACCGATTGTATATGCTGTGCTATTCTATCGAAATCAATACTTTTTAGAAGGAGGAAGACCCTTTCTCTCCGCGATAAGTTCTGAGGATGCGGAGAGTCTCGGTTTTATAGTTTTTATGCAGGTCGCAGCAATGTTTGGTGATCAAAAAGGTGGCGTGGTCGAAAAGCCGGATCCGCGCGCTGGTGGGGATGTCGCTGTTGTTAAAATCCATGCCGTTCCGATGTGTACGGAGTATAAAGGGTTTATACATGGGGGCACCGGAGAGCATTTCGGTCATGAAGCCGCAGGCGAAGTCGTTGAGGTCGCGCAACCCGGGCGCGTCAAAGTAGGGGACCGCGTGGTTGTTCAACCCCAGAACACCTGTGGTAAATGTCAGATGTGTGTTATTGGTGAGCACATCCACTGTATGGGGGGCAGTCGTCCAAGTATCCGGGATCTCGTCGGAGAAGAGGTGGCTTCGGCAACTTATGCGCAGTATATGCACAAAATGGAGGATATGTTATTTCCGATTCCAGAGGGTGTCAGTTATGAACACGCCGGGATGGCGTGCTGCGGACTCGGACCGACGTTCGGTGCGATGGAACAGATGCAAGTCAATTCGTTGGATACGGTCATGGTTACCGGCTTAGGTCCTGTCGGATTGGGCGGTATTATCAATGCACACTATCGCGGTGCGCGCGTCATTGGTGTAGAGAGTCATCCGTATCGTGCTGAACTCGCCAAAAAGTTGGGTGCGGAAGTCGTCTTGAACCCGAGTGATGAGGATATTCTCGATCAGATTCAGGAACTGACGGACGGTGTCGGGATTGACAAAGCATTAGATTGCTCAGGCGCGTCTGCGGCACATCGCCTAATGGTTGATGCAGCCCGAAGAAAAGGACAGGTTACTTTCGTCGGCGAAGGTGGCGAATTTCCGCTTGCGGCAAGTCGGGATATGATTCGGAAAGGCTTAGTCCTACGTGGGAATTGGCACTACAACCTCGGTGTCTACCCAAAATTAATGAAGGTAATCCAAGATTCACCTGAAATTTTGGACACATTTATCACACACACCTTCCCGATGCAAGATGTCCAGAAGGCGTGGGAATTACAGGCGACCGGTGAATGCGGTAAAGTGGTCCTGTATCCGTGGGAATAGTGGATTAAAATCGTTATAAATGTATCTCAAGGGGTTGCGTCTTAAAGGCGGCGTTTTGTTCAAGTGCTACTTTGCGCCGCCTTCTCATATTCCGCGCGTGTGATTTCAAAGTCCAACATCTTCCCACCGTCTGCTTTTCGTGCGACAGTTAATCCGAGTGATCGCCATAAAGCGATTGATCGGATATTGTCCGCAGGAACATCGACTGGACAAAACCGATCAATGCCCAATTTTCCAAATGCGTGCGCCATTAAGCATCGCACGACCTCTTTTCCGTAGCCTTTGCCCCACAGTGTTTTGTCCCAGATAGCGATGGGTAGACGCATTACTTTTTTGCCCGCAATTTTTGCCCGTTCCAAGTTCATCCACTGTAGACATACTTCACCAATGGTGCGTCCACTCGCCTTTTCCACGATTGCGAACAGGAATCCGCTATCCCTCATGAATTTACCGGCTTTTTTGAGATATTCCTTTGACACGGGTTCGTCAGGTGGGGATTCCTCAATCGCGTTTAGAAATTCAGGGTCCTTGTAGAAAGGGACAGCAATATCAAAATCGCCGTCCTTAAAGGGGCGAAGTTTCAGGCGTTCAGTCTCCATGTGAATATTGTGGCATGCGAAGTTATCTGGTTGTATCATTTTTGTGTGTTTCCTTTGAATTTTGAAATTGTGCTTTGTTTTGATACCCACCCATTAGCGTCGAGTTGAAATCCACTTTCATAGTACGACATAAATAGGGTATTCGGTTTCATAGACTGAATAGATAGGTAAATTTGCTCAATACTGTCCAATCGTGTGCTTCGAGACCGTCCGACGTATCCCATGCTTGATCGTATACGAAATAAAAATCGCTGCCCGGACGATAGATGTAATTGAGCAAGAAATTCGCGCTTGCCCGTTCCGCGTTATCGTTCCACTGGGTATACAATTTCGTATTGCCAGAGTTGCCCGTCGCGCCGCATTTCGTTTGCAACGATCTTTTCAGGTTCGGAGTCGTAGCACTCAAACCCGATATAAAGTTTCTCTGTGTCATACAACATGCGAACTTCTGTTCGTTGGGTAGCCGGTTGACCTTCGTCAGGGAATTGTTGCGTAAAGTCGTCGATGACTTGTGTATGAGACCATGCTTCTTCGTTGAGATGTCCGTCAATTTCGATTGTTTCTTGGGCAAATAAGGGTTTGATTTCTTTGCTGGCTTCGACATTTATGGGTGTTACAGCGATCGCTGCGAATATCAGAAGAACGATTCTGTGACGCATCTTTTCTCCTCTTTTAGATTTTTTTTTTTGCCTGCAAACGCGATATTTTGTTGTCCTAACGTGATATTTTGTTGTCCTTTAAAAAAGAAAGACCCTCACCGAAATCTCCTTTTGTGGCGTTCAGTGATGGGCGTTATATTGTGTAATTCGGAAAGTGTTTTGTTCTTCACTTATTCGCCCACCACTGCGCGACATATAGAAATACGAATCAGCACGGCACCAAGACCGGTGAACGTGTGGTCGTAATTTTTATGCATCCGTGTGATAGACGAAAAATAAAACATCCGAGAGTCCTATTTAGAATTCATATATGTTAAGTATTATAACATATTTTAGAGATGAGTGTCAAATTTTTATGATTCTCATTGACCGTAAAACATTTAACCTTCAGGTTTCTGAAAAATTCATATTTCTTTAAAAAAAAGCGGAGTGGTTTACAACTAAAAATAAAAATGGATGGTTGTATCTCGGTTTTATAACTTCGGCAAACTTGACGAGATAGCGGATGTAGGTTATAATAATTGGCAGGACGCGTGTTGAAACCGAAACTTGGAAATGAAGAGAGATACATTTTCATGAAAACGAGCAGAATATCTTTACTCAGTTTGCTAACGTTAGCAGTTCTGTTCTCGTGTGCGCGGGTTCCGCAACAGGTTGTTGAAGTGCCTGAAGAAAGTAGCGGTTTTACAGTCGTCCGCGTAGAGGGCAGATATGGGGCTGCGAGCGGTTTTTTCGTGGCACCCGACAAAATCGCGACGAATATTCACGTCGTCGCACATCCCGGCCCCGTTTTCATAAAATCTCCCGACGAAAAAACAGTCTGGACCGTAGAGGGTGTCACAGCGTTTGATGTCAGAAACGATCTCGCAATCTTAAAAATTGCCGGCAAAAGCACACCATCTCTGCTTGGCGACAGCGATACTGTTCGAGTAGGTGACACGGTTATTACCACGGGCTTCCCTGACGGAAGGTACAGGGTCACAGAGGGAGTTGTCCATCGTGTGCGGAGTGGCAATAAATGGCTTCAGATGGAAATTAAGCTTTCCGGTGGTAGCAGTGGCAGTCCTGTCCGAGACAGCAAAGGACACGTTATCGGCATCGTTTATGCTATAGAAATCCCTTACAGTTATGCGATCCCCTCAAACGCGCTAAGAGGACTGATTGACGGATCCAAATCCGCAGAACCTTTAACAGTATGGCGTGAACGAAAACCGATTCGTGCCTATATCTATTCGGTTCGCGGGCAACGTAAATACAATCTCGGTCAGTACGACGCTGCCGTAACGGATTTTGATAAAGCCATCATACTGTATCCTCAGAAGGCGGATGCCTACTACAATCGGGGGCTGGCAAAATTTACGCTTGGAGACCTTGAGTTCGCCCAAGGACATCTGGAAAAAGCTTGGCGGTTATATGAAGCCGGAATTGAAGACAGCATGCAAGCCATTAAACTTAATCCTGAAGATACATACGCATACCACAATCGTGCAGGTGGAAAGTTCCGACTCGGTCAATCCAAAGCAAATCAAGGCGATATAGCGAAAGGACAACGGTATTATCAAGGTGCAATCCAAGATTGGACACGAGTTATCGAACTCAATCCAGAACTTGCGGATCCGTATAACAATCGCGGCATAGCAAAGGCGACCCTCGGTGAATCTAAAGCTGGGCACGGAGACATCGCAGGTGCGCAGGAATTATATGCGGCAGCGATTGAGGACTGCACGCAAGCAATATGGCTACACCCAGAGTCTGCCGAGCCATACATCAATCGTGGATATGCACGGTTCCGCCTCGGTAAAACGAAAGCAGAGCAGGAAGACATGGTAGGCGCGCAGGAATTATATGCGGCAGCCGTTCAAGACTTCACCGAAGCGATAGAGTTGGATCCAGAAAGTGCATACGCTTATGGCAATCGGGGTGTTGCCAAAGCTGCGCTTGGTAACGCTGAAGGCGCAATAGAGGACTTTGATGCAGCCATCCGGATTAACCCCGAATATACCGAAATCTACTACGATCGCGGACGGGCAAAGGAAACACTTGGGCAAGAGGAAGCCGCAAAAGCGGATTTTGAAAAGGCTAAAGCACTAAACCCGGACGTTGGAAAATGAGTACAAGTGGTAAGGTTAACGGTATCTATTCATGAAACAAAATAACAAATTTTTATTCATTTTTTTGGCATTAGGCTTTCTCCTCTCCTGTGCACAGACACCTCAGCAATTGGTTTCCGAGAAACCCGAAGTGCTGATAGTAGACGGAATGTCTGAAAAATTGAAGGGTTCTATCGTGCGTGTAGTCGGTTGGCTCGGTACTAAAATTCATATCGGTAGCGGTTTCTTTGTAGCACGCGGCAAGATTGTCACGAACATTCATGTCGTCGCACATCCGGGACCTATTTTCGTGAAACTTGTTGACCAGGAGGCAGTCTGGGCGGTGGAAGGCGTGACAGCGTATGATGCGAAAAACGATCTCGTCGTCTTAAAAATAGCAGGTGAAGGCACACCACTATCGCTTGGCGATAGCGATGCAGTTAAACCAGGCGAATCTATTTCTGTTGTAGGTTTTCCGGAAGGAACTTACACGGTTATGACTGGGAGTGTACGAAACACTCGGAATAGCGATAAACGAATTCAAACAACAGCCGATACGCTTAGTGGGAGTAGTGGCGGACCTTTGCTAAACAGTAACGGACAGGTTATCGGGATTCATGTTGGCAGAGATGAGGCTATCCCCTCAAACGCGCTCAAAGCATTGCTCTCACAATCTACACAAGTGGAACCGATAGAACAGTGGCACAAGCGGCAACTTATCCGTGCCTATGCTTACTTCATCTTGGGAAAAACGAAATTCGCTGCTAAGGACTATGACAACGCGATGATTGATTTGGATAAAGCGATACAGATGAACCCCGAATTTATTTATGCTTATTATGCACGCGGGATTGCGAAGTCTACTCTTCGTGATTATAATGGTGCGATAGCCGATTACGATAAATACGTTGAACTGAACTCCGGAGATGCTGATGCCTACTATCGACGTGGAGAAGCGAAAAAGGTGCTCGGACAACATGACGCGGCACAGGCGGATTTTCAGAAGGCTAAGGAATTAGATCCAAACGTTGGACAGTAAGAATAATAAAATTAGAGGTATCCATTCATGAAACGAAACAACACATCTTTAGTGATTTTACTGACATTAGGCGTTCTCATCTCTTGTGCGCGGGCACCCCAGCAGCTGGTTTCCGAGAAACCCGCCGCGCCGGTTGTAGACTTAACGTCCGAAAAAATCAGAGATTCTATCGTATTGATTGAGAGTGAAAATGCATCTGGTACAGGGTTCTTTGTTGCGCCAGATAAGATTGCGACGAACATTCACAGCATTGCTTATGCTGGTCCCGTTTCTGTAAAATCCTCTGACAAGGAAACGAATTGGACGATAGAAGGTGTTGTTGCGTTTGATACGAAAAACAAACTCGTCATTCTGAAACTCACGGGTGAAGGCACACCGCTGCCTTTAGCGGACACGGTTCAAATCGGTGAGTCTGTTTTTATACCGGGCCACCCCGATGGAGAATACAAAGTCACGAAAAGCAGTATACAGAGCATCCGAAAAAGTAATAGATGGCTCAGGTTAAATACAACGACTTCTAAAAAGATCAACGGCAGTCCTGTGCTTAATAATGAAGGGCAAGTCATTGGGGTTATTGTGCCGTATGGTGGTTACGCAGTTTCTTCAAACGTGCTTGAGGCATTACTTGCTGAGCCTATGCCAATGGAACCCTTGACGGAATGGCAGCAACGAAAACAGGTCCGCGCTGCAGTGTACTACAGTTTAGGGAAAAAAAATTAGATGCTAAAGATTATGCGGGCGCAATCGTTGACTTTGATAAAGTTATTGAGATTGACACAGAGCATCCTGATGCATATAACAATCGAGGATTGGCCGAACTCCGTCTTGGCGAATCCGAGACAGCAAGCGGGAATGCTAAAAAAGCACAACGTTTGTATAAAACGGCGATTGAAGACATTACGCGATCCATCCAGATTGATTCGGAGGATGCTGATGCATATAACAATCGAGGATTGGCGAAATTCAGTCTTGGCAAATCTAAAAGCACACGCGGGAAAGTTAAGAAAGTTAAGAAAACACAACGTTTCTATGAGGCCGCGATTGCTGACTATACGCAAGCCATCAAGATGAATCCAAAGTATGCTGAGGCTTACAAAAATCAGGCAAAAGTGAAATGTAAACTTGGTGATATTGAGTCCGCGCGCGATGATGCTGAAAAGGCACAAAGGTTGTATCACGACGGCATCACTGATTACGATAAATACATCCAACTGAACAATCCAGAGGATGTTAACGAGTCAGCAGCGGATTTGGCATCCGAAAAAGTCAAAGATTCTACGGTCCGTGTGATGAGTTGGGCTGGTGGCTTTTATAGTGGTAGCGGTTTCTTTGTGAAGGAAGACAAGGTGGCAACCAATGTCCATGTTGTAGCCCAATCCGGTCCTGTTTTCGTCAAACTCAAAGGCTCTGTGAGCGCATATTGAGGGGATTATCTGCCTCAAATACACGCTGTGCCGCAGCGGATAGTTTTCCTTGGACCGCGGCCTGTTCCACCCAATGAGTCGGAATGCCATTTGTCCATTTGGCTGGATCTGCTTCTGGGTCAGGCGTTCGATACGCCATAAGCAGTCCCCACCGGGTCGGCATCCCTGGCTTCCGATAGCCAACATAATGCGGCATGTGATGGACAAACGAAACCATGCTTCCGGGCGGTAGTGAGAGGTGTACGATTTCCAACGGCTTCCCTGTGAAGGCGTGGATTTTGCTTTTCAGCCAGCCCGCCTTCATGGCAGCGTCATCATCGGGTCGTTCTGTGCTCCATTTGTACGGAATCCGATAGAGATGTGCACCGGGGATAATCGCAAGTTCGCCGCCATCCTCGATAGTCGCCCCTTCTGGATAGCACAACGTCCGAATACACTGCCGTTGTAGGAAATCAGTGGTAAAGGCGTGTCCAGTCCCAATCGGGTCCTCAACTTCGTACTGTCCCTCCCGATACTGGTGGGCATGCCACCGGCGCCCTTTTGAACCCGGTGCCCGGTTGAGTA
The DNA here is from genome assembly GCA_000406005.1 of Candidatus Poribacteria bacterium WGA-3G. Classification (GTDB taxonomy): domain Bacteria; phylum Poribacteria; class WGA-4E; order WGA-4E; family WGA-3G; genus WGA-3G. The sequence continues at coordinate 43,719 of ASZN01000040.1, read as the reverse complement.
TGAAGCAGTGATCGAGTATAAATCGGTCTCCGAAAAGTTTCCTGAAGAGTGCCATCATTTGCGGATGAGCAGATGTCGCATCCATTATAAAGTCGTCGTATCCTGCAGGAAAGTATTCCGGCATGACACCTTGTGACTTGAACCCATGTGTGACCAACGCTTTGCCCGGTCCGAATAGCCCTTGGGTATGCATATATTGACGCAACTCAGCGGTTCTGAGGAAACCGGGCATTTGCTCTGAACCACCGCAGCACGCCGCCAAAAACGCCGGCGCAATTTGTTCTGGCGAAGGCTGCGGAAACCCCCGCGCCTCAAAGTCAATAGCACTCCACTCCGTATCCATGAGGATCGCATCGTTCATCTGTTGTAACTTCTGTAAGCTGGCTGTCCACTGCTTACGGGCAGCATCCGTTAGTATCCCTTCCCACACCCAATATCCATCGCGCTCAAACGCAGTCCGGTCAAACGCTTCAAGTACTTCCAGCTTCAACAGGTTGTCCACACGATTTTCCGGGGAGCCGTCGTGTGTCGATAAGGTATCCATTCACTTCTCCTTTGGCGAGAGAATTCAAGATGTTTAATTATAGCGTGAAACAGAGTTGAAAATCTATATGCGATTGTTTGCTTCACCATAGATTGGAAATCGCTCCTATAAAGCGCAGCTTCGGGTTGGACGATAGAAATATCAAAATACTACTACGATCGCGGGCGCGCGAAAGAGGCACTTGGACAGAAGGAGGCCGCAAAAGCAGATTTTGACAAGGCTAAGGAGTTAGACCCAGACGTTGGGAAGTAATTACAGATAACACGGTTAACTACCTGATGCCGGTTGTCAGAGGATCTCTGTAATCCATTCGCCATCATGCGCTGGATTATAGATTAACCCCTCTTTTATGTCAACGCAGAGGTCAAGATGTTCCAAAACCATGTGACCAACGAGAACAGGCGATCCCTCGGGCAAATCGGTAATCTGCATCGTCCCTGTTCGTTCCAATATCGTAAATTGGACTTCCGAATAAAGGACGCGGTCAACGATGCCCGTAGCGGTACGTGCCCGCCTCATCTCAATAGGTGTGAGCCCGAGTTGCTCAATGAGTGGTGTCGGTAGGCAAAGACCGGTTGCACCAGTATCAACGAGCGCATCTGTGACAGTCAATCGCCGCACCTCTTCGGGATTCATAACACCAAGCTTTACCGCCACCAGATCGTATAGATTTTCGAGTTCAATGTGCGTGGTGTGTCTCATTTTTCACAACTCCTGCTCTTATGCTAACGTAGGACGAGGTGACCTCGACCCTACTGGATACGGAAGGCATAGAGCCTTGCTCGGTTCAGGATAAAACGGAGCCGCAAGGGTTGTGCAGCGTCCGCTAACGTCGCCGATTTCCATTGCACTGAGTGTCGGACGTTATCCTCCGTCAACGCGACACAATCATCCATTGAAAATCCGGGTTGAACCTGTCCATCAGCCGTTAGCACTTCAACACCAATCTGGCCGCCGCTGGCATCGGCGTTGATTTCAAGCGCACCGTCCGGAAGCTGCAACGGGACGGTTTCAACGACACCGCCTTCCGCTTCGGCATCAAGCGAGACGAAGCCGTCCAATCGCCACTTCGCAAGCCCGATCTCCTTGTGCCTATCTTTCATCATAGCACCGTGGGTGTGAACCGTTCCTGTGTAGTACCAATGAATCTCATCGTCGGTGATGATCGGTTCAATGGCGGTTCCCATAATCATACCGGTGTCGAATGTGCCGCTCTCACCGCGTGGAATAATCGGCGTTCGATCCGAATCCGGATAGTCCCAATTGAATCCGTCCCGGCTACAAACGAGTTGTGCGTCAATCGGTCCATCAATAGGGATTTCATGCTCCGCCGCACCCGGTCCCGTTACGTATAACACCCCGGCGATACCGATGTAGATGTTGTGATAGAGGAAGCCCGACATGTTGTGGATTTCGGCGCGATCTGCGCCGTACCGCTGCACACCAACCTCGTCATCCGTATCCGTTGCGCCGAACATCGGTTCAAGCGGTTTCCAGGGTCCCTCAAGGCGCGGGCTTTCGGTATATGCGATCATGCGTCGTGCGTCTTTGTCGTTTCCACGTATGAGTGCGTACGCACGGAACAGGTCTGTTTTTTTATCGTAGATGACGTTGAACGCGCCTTCGTTTTCCCGATCCGCAATCGGTTCGAGGTAATCTGAGTCGTCCCATCGGATACCGTCTGGTGATGTTAGCAGGAAGATATTGCGATACCGTCTACAAAAACCGATCATCTTATATCGTCTCTGCGGGTCCGATTCCTCGTCATCACGGAAGACACACGCGCCGTGTAGGTCCCACACGATGTTATTGTTTGGGTTACCGTTAAATTCAAAGAGACCAAGGTTCGGTTTCGTCCACGTCAGTCCATCACTGCTTTCTGCGTAGCAGGTGAGGTCGCCGCGATCGTTTTCGACGAACTTCCGTCCGTACGCATCATGTGTTTTTCCTCTGTATGTTGACGGATTGCGGTCTGTGCGGGGGATGTAAAGTCCGGGAATCTCATTCGCTTCAAACCGCCAGTGCGGTCCCATACGACACATATACCACATTCGGTATTTTCCATACGCGGCATCGTACATCGTCGTACCGTAGAGATGAACGCGTCTGGATTGATCTGGTCCGCCGTGTTCCCACGGATTGTCGGGATCAGGTCTGAGAACGGAAACGTCATGCTTTTCGCATTGATGCAGTGTGCGCGTCACGCCGCGTTTGGAAGCAATCAGCATGTCATCGACAAACAGTTCTGTGCCGGTGTCAAGTGTGTGAACGGTGTCTGAATTCACGGTGTTTCCTCGATTCAAATGTAGACGTTTGTTTTTTCAACTTTGATTCAGCTGAGTCCAAGTATAACATATTTCAGAGTGATTATCAAATCCATTGATCGGAGGGTATGTGTAAATATGTTGTCAATCACTTGCCCACAATTTCCGCATCTCTTCGGAGGAGGCGAGCAGTTCATCCAACGTTCCGACTGCGGCGACGCGACCTTCTTTTAGGATAACGATCTGATCGGCTCGGCGCAGCGCGGGTCGCCGGTGGGAAACGACGAGGCAGGTTGTCTGTCTGGTTTCAAAGAGACGTTCCCATAAAGTTTGTTCTGTCTCTACATCCAATCCAGATGAGAGGTCATCAAAAACGAGAAGTTCGGAGTCTCGGATGAACATCCGTGCCGCTGCGGTGCGTTGCATCTGTCCGCCTGACAACTTGACCCCCCGTGGACCGACGACGGTTTCGAGACCGTCTTCGAGTGTCGGCAGGTCTTTCTCCATAACGCCGAGCCGGATTGCCCGGTTCAGGTCGTCCCAGTTCCACGGTATCCCCATGAGAATGTTGTCACTCAGTTTCTCGCTGAAGAGTTTCGGTGTTTGCGGGGTATACGCGCATCGCGGCGGCACGAAAAAGGATTTCGGATCCTCAACGATTTCACCGTTCCAGTGGATCTCGCCTGCCTGTTTCGGTAGGACCCCCAAGAGTGTTTGTACCAGCGTCGTTTTGCCTGAACCGATCTGTCCGGTAACAACGGTAAACGATCCTACTGGGATTTTCAAATCGACATCGGTGATCCCAGATGCGTCGCCGTCATAGTTGTAAGTAAGTCCAGTAACGGTAAGTTCATCTAACCGGTCCGCCGCTGTCCGTTGTGGCGTGACGAGTGGCGGTTGTTCCTCTCGGAGGTATACGGGTGTGTGTTCTACCAAGTTATCTCTCGGCATCTCCTCAACCGTCTGTTCCATACGTGAGAATGAAACCGCTGCGCGTTGGTGCTGTGCCATTGTACTGCCGATGAGCGATCCGCTCCTCGCAACATCACCGATATACGTAGCGAAGAGTGCGAAGTCACCGACCGTAAATTCGCCTGCTTTCATCTGTTCTGCGACGAGAATCAAAATTACACCGGTGGCGAGGTTACCGATATTGAAACTTATTGAGCGCAGAACTTGGTTGAATAGGTTATCTACGAGTGTCGCTTTACGGCGCGCGTCGTTGAGTTTCCGAAAATGGGCAATCACATTCGATTCCGTCCGTGCGACCTTCACTGCTAAGATGGATTGGAACAGTTCATTAACAAAGTTAGTTGACTGTTCTGTAGAAACACGTTGCGCTGTGCGATACCTCTGAATGAACCGTCTTGACATGTTGACAATCGTAACAATAAAGATACCTGGGATAACTGTAATCAGTGTCACTGTTACGTTGATCCGCGCCATCCAGATGACTGCCAGGATCACGAAGATAAGATTGCCCCATAGATGGATGTACTGTTCGAGGTAACTCAAGATTGCTTGCACGTCATCGCGTAATCGGTTCGTCACTTCGCCGGAGGCGGTTGAGACCTTTTGTGGTGCCGACATGTTCATGATAGATGTCATCAGATTTTTTCGGAGGAGCGTTGAAATGGCGTAGCGCCAACGCGCCCATACGAATGCCGACGATATGAGTACACCGCGATCGGCGAGGTGAGCGACAAGAAAAAGAGCAACAAAGGTCCAAGGGTTGAGTCCTGCGCTAGTTCCGCCAGTGGCGGGATCAAGCGTATCAAAGAGTACTTTCCCAATCAGTCTATCGAGGAACGGCATTAGGTCGTCTAATCCTGGGAACAGAATACTGCCGCTAATATTGGGATCAAGCGTATCAAAAAGTGCCTTCCGAATCAATCCGTCGAAGAAAGGCATTAGGTCGTCTAATCCTCGGAAAAGGATAGTGCCGAGAAAAAGGAGTGGACGGTAACGGATAAGGCGAATCGAGGCTTGTCCTGTTGTCATTGCGTCAATTCCTCCAACCCGCCTGTTTTTAACAATTGTGAGAAGACCGAATCAGGGTCTTGGACGAGTCGCTTTCGTTCACCGTGTTCTTGGATTTCACCGCCGGCGAGGACCATAATTTCATCGACCTGTTGAACCGTACCGAGTCGGTGTGCGATGATGATGCTGGTTCGTCCTTTCAATAGACGTTGTACTGCGCTGTCGATGCGTTGTTCTGTCGCAGGATCAAGTCTGGATGACGGTTCATCGAGGATGACGATCTGTGGGTCTTTTAGGAAGACCCTTGCGAACGCGAGCAGCTGCGCCTCTCCTGCGGACATACCGGTGCCTTCAAGAACGGTATCAAGCCCGTTCGGTAGCGATTGATACCATTCGTATAACCCGAGTTCTTCAATGACGGATAGAATCCGATTGTCACTGATTTCGGCATCAAAGAGCGTTAAATTCTCGCGCACCGTTGCGCTGAAGAGTTGGACATCTTGCGTAACCATACCGATCCGGTTCCGTAAATCGTCCAACCGAATTCGTTCGATTTGTTTGCCGCCGACGCGAATCTGTCCGTTATTGATTTCATAAAACCGGAATAGGAGACGGGTGATCGTTGTCTTACCGCTACCTGTCCGTCCCAACAACCCGAGTGATTTTCCCGGTTGCAATTGGAAGGAAACATCTTTCAGTACGGATTCGTCTTCGGTGTACCCAAATGTGACCTGCTCAAATTCAATGCCGAGCGTATCTGATTCGGGGAGTGCCTCTGTGCCATCTTCAATGCTTGGGGTGATGCGATAGAGTTCCTCAATCCGTTTGAACCCCGCGGTTGCTCGCTGTAGTTCGTTAATCTGTCGGCTAATCATAATCAAGGGGCCTCGAAGCATCATTGTGTAATGGATGACGAGGTAGACGGTTCCTATTGTGAACACCTCTATTTGGTAAAGGTAGATACCGAACCCCATCGTCAGTGCCACACCCAATGCGAAAAGTACACCGCTGATTGTCTGTAGGATTTCTCCCATCATATATGCTTTTACTGCCCGACCGTATACATCCCGATTCACATCGTAGAACCGATCCATGGTGTAGTCGATACCGCCGTTTGTGCGGAGGTCTGCGATACCTGTCAGGCGTTCTTCAAGGAACCCGAACAGTTTGGAATAGCCTTCACGTTCAGCTGTGTAGACGGGAACAGCGATGTTCCGAGTGAGGTTATAGATAAATATGGAAACCGCCACGAAACCTGTCAACGCTGTACCGATGCGCCAGTCTTCGAGGGTGATGACAATCAGGATGCCGACGAGCAGTAACAAACTGCCTAACACCTGAAGTATGAATTCGGAAAAAAAGCTTGAGAGTGCTGCTGTATCGCCGTCAACGCGTTCGACCATTTCACCGGGGGTATATTCATGGTGGAAAGGCATATCGAGTTGTAGGCAGTGGTGTGCGAGGTCACCACGCATCTGGTTTGTTGCGCGCCACCCGACATCTTGCCCTAAATAAGAGCTAACTAACATCACGACTTGTCCAAAGGCAGCAATTACGACGAACGCAACACCCGCGATGATTAGGTTTCGCGTCTCACCGCCTGCTTCTGCTGTGTCAAAGAAATAGCGGATGAATTGTGGATTGATTAGGGTAAGACCGATCCCGCTGAACATGAAGATGGCGAGCAGTGCTACGCGCATCCACTGCGGTTTGAGGTACTGTAATAGGAGTGCGGCGTATTGCCGAAATGGGACTCTTTCCAAATTGAAGGTTGTCCTAATTCTCACTACAAAAATATAGTGAAAGATGCTATACTTTAAGGGAGTGAAAAGCGTTTCTCTGTAATCCGTTATGATATAGCAAAGCAAGATTTCGTGCAAGAAAAATCACACAACTCATGTTGGTATGAAGTACCATTGATGTAGAAGGGAAATTGTATGAAAATAAAAGAAGTTCGTGCTGTAGAGATTGAACTGAATCCAAAACCGACGACAACACCGCACACACCGAGTCGAGCCGGGACGTTTCCGATGAACCGACCCGTCTCCCGTTATGCCGTATCCGACAGGCGAGGGGAACACGTCTCTGGTTCGGGATGGAATCGACCGGCATGCATCGTAACAGCGGAGGATGGAACATGGGGGTTCGGTCTCTCGCTTTACAGTGGTCCCGTAAGCCGGATCATCAACGACCATTTTGCCCCGCGTCTCGTCGGTGAAAATTGCATGGCGACAGAGAAAATGTGGGATTTGATGGTGCGATCGTGCGCTGCCTTTGGTGCAACCGGCTTGACGAGTTACGCTATCAGTGCTGTTGATTGTGCACTTTGGGACCTCAAAGGCAAAATTCTGAAGAGACCTGTCTATGAATTGCTCGGTGGCCCCCAAAAGGAAAAGATTTTCTGCTACGCCTCCGGTTTCGATCAGGAATGGTATATGGAACTCGGATTCAAAGCGACGAAACTCTTTACACCGTGGGGACCCGAACACGGGTTGGAAGGCTTACGGAAACTTGAGGAATTGGTGGCAGGCACACGAGAAGTCATCGGCGATAAGGTTGACCTGATGTTAGATGCTTGGACGGGGTTTGACATAGAACACACCGTCCGTGTCTGTGAGACCATGAGACCTTACGGCTTAAAATGGATGGAAGATTATATTCCGCCCGACGATTTTATCGGCTATGAAACCGTCCGTCAACGGCTTCCTTGGCAGACGCTTGCCACGGGAGAGCATTGGTATCTGCCGACCGTTTTTGCGGCAGCAGCGGGACGACGGTTGGTTGACATTTTCCAACCGGATGTACTATGGTGTGGTGGCATTACCGCTGCAACCAAAATTTGCCATATCGCGGAGGCAAACGGTATCTCTGTGATTACGCACGCCGGAATGAATTATCCTTACGGTCAGCACCTCGCTTTTGCTATGCCCGCTATTACATGGGGTGAACGTTCTGAAGGTGTTTCAGCACCGGGTGTGCCGCTTGAAGAGATGGTCAAGTTGCCCGGCACCTCGGTCATCAAAGATGGCCACGTTGCACCGTCGGATGCTCCCGGCTTCGGTCTCGAAATTGACGAGGCGTGGATAGAGAGTGTGATGGCATAAATTGCGTCTAACAAACCTGTATGGTGAAATCCAATGAACGACGAAATAACTGTTACGAACCGAGCGCATTGGGAATCCGAAGTCAGAAAAAAGAACGGCTTTACTGTCCCGTGGCTCGACCTCAATAAAGATGAGATTCTAAAATATGCTGAGGGGCGGCTTGATCCGATTCCGTACGACCTCTATCAGATTTACCCGGCGTATCTACTCAAGGATGTCGCGGATAAGGAGGTGCTGTGTCTCGCTGCAGGTGGCGGACAGCAGTCGGCGGTGTTCGGTCTGCTCGGTGCTCGCGTGACTGTGATTGATTTTACACAGGGACAACTTGACGGCGATGTTACTGCCGCGAAGCATTACGGCTATCAGGTAGAAACACTTCGCCTCAACATCCGAGATTTGTCCGCAATTGAAGATGCATCGTTTGATTTTGTGTATCAGGGTCCTTCTATGAGTTGGGTGCCATCCGTTCATGAAATCTATAGGGGTGTGTCGAGGATCATCCGACCGGGTGGACGATATCGCGTAGATTTTGGCAATCCTGCGACCCATTTCTTGGAGTGGGACGGTGAATGCTATCGTATCACCGAACCGTATTCCGAACGCGTTTCAAGACATCCAGACGGCGCATTCGATTTCCGACACTACTTGAGTGATATATTCAACGGACTTGTGAACAACGGTTTTCGGGTTGAGCGGGTTGAGGAACGTTCTTGGACACAGCCAGACATTAACGCTGCACCAGGGAGTTGGACGCACGAAATGGCTTACAACGTGAGTTTTGCGGTTGTCGCCAAGAAAGAGATATAGGTCTGAAAGGTGGAGGTTTTACTGTGGATGCGTTGAATATTCGCAAGGCACACGCAAACGACAGCGAATTCGTTTTTACGGTAAAGAAGGCAGCATACCGAGAATACGTAGAACAGGTATGGGGTTGGGATGATAATTATCAACCGGAACGACATAATAAAGAGTTCGCTTCACACGATTTTCACATTATCCAGTTTTGCGGAACCGATGTCGGTTTCTTCATAACATCTTGTACTTCCGACACGCTCAAGGTTAATCAAATCTTTATTCTTCCTGAATATCAGGGGAAAGGCATCGGTTCCGCGTGCATGACCCGTATTATTGATAATGCCAACCTTGAGCAGAGATCTGTGGTGCTTCAAGTCCTAAAGGTTAATACCCGTGGTATTGCCTTCTATCAGCGGTTGGGATTCAAAATCGTCGGTGAAGATTCTATATACTTCCAGATGGAAAAGTTGCCTGAATAGAGCAGAAAATTGGAAATTTAGGAAATTGATATAGGAGCCAAAAATCTAATGAATCGTGCTGTTATATTTGATCTCTATGAGACGCTTGTCACTGAAAACCATCCAGAATTCCGCACTGATGTACCGCCACACGAGCGACTGGGGTTAACTCAAGAAGACTTTGATCGAGAACGGACTGCCCACTACCATGCGCGTATGACTGGCAAGTTCCCCGATTATAGTAGCTTATTGCGAGAAATCTGTCGCGCTTGCAAGGTTGTACCACCAAAAGATGAAATTTCTTTGATGCAGGTTGAGCGGTTAGCAGCAAAGGCGAGACCGTTTGAACGAGTTGATCCGCGGATTATTGAAATGCTGCAAACATTTAAAAGAACAAACTATCGGATCGGGGTGATCTCTAATTGTACTTATGATGAAATTGCAGCATGGGAATCCTCTCCACTTTCCAAACAGGTTGATGTGCCAATTTTTTCATGTATGGAAGGGATAGCGAAACCGGCTCCCGCAATTTACCAACTCGCGTGTGATCGTTTGGGCATCGAAAGCGATGCTGTGATTTTCGTTGGTGATGGTGGGAGCGATGAGTTGAACGGTGCTGCTGCAGCCGGGTTAAAGCCAATTTGGGCGACATGGTTTATTGAGGCGTGGCCTTGGGATTGGGTGACAAAAGTAGCCGGAAGTGCCCACACATTTCCTCGATGCCGAAAAATTTCTGATTTATCCATCCTTATTGATAGTATGATATAACCTATCAGTTTGATTAACGGAGAGAATGATGACACCATCACCCAACAATTATGAGGGTTATTTCAAAAATCGCTCCATTCCAAGGAAAGTTGCGGTGGAAGATTTGTCGAAGGAGGAGATCAAGGGTATCACACAAACCGTATTCGTTACGTCTGATCCTCACCCAGCAGCCGATCTCCTTTTTATCTTTGGAACTTCTACGATTGATAATGAAATTTTGGAATCTGTGGCGCGTGATTGTCAGCAAGGTCGCTTTCCTAAAGTCTTGGTCACTGGTTTGAGTGGACGGCTTTACAATGAAACAGGCAAACCTGTAGCACGCATAATGCGCGATGAACTTATAGCACGCGGTGTTCCATCAGACCTAATCCTCGTTCAAGACAGGTCAACAAATACACTTGAGGATGTTGCCTTCAGTCTTGATGCCTTAGAAAAGCAGAGCATTTCTCCTGAGAGTATCGCGTTTCTATGCAAGGCGCACCACAGTGGTCGATGCCTGCGAACCTTGAGAAAATTCTTCCCTTTTCAAACACTTTCACCTGTTACATATCTTGCTGAATATGAAGGTGTCAAAGTATCCAAAGCGGATTGGTATAAACATCCAGTATCCAGAGGTCGCGTGTATGGTGAATACCTGCGCATCATAGAATATACGCAGAGAGGAGACATCGCGCAGCTTTAAGGTGGCAGGCACACGCCGTGTGCTGTCGCTGGCGCATGTAATAGATTCATAATATCCATAAAGTTATTTAGTTTTCGGTTTTCTGTCCATTTGGGGAGAAGGGACCCTGGCGTGTATAGGTATGGAACGCCCGATCGTGGCGGTATACAGTTTGCGTATAACGTGATCCGGGTGTATGAGTTAGAAGGCGAAGCGTTTTTGGATCCCACAGCCGTCGGGTTGCTGCCTTTCACAGCTTTAATGAAGCCGCCTGCGGAAATGTCCTCTGACGCTTGGGTTGAAAAATGTATCCAGACGACCCAAGCAGCAGCTGTTGATGGACAAATGCAGGCAACCCTTTTATTCGCCCTCTCTGTTTTCGGGAGCCTTGTTCATCCCCCGGAACTTTTTCAGGATCCTACATTGGAGGCAATCATGCAAGAATCACCTTTTTATGAACGTGTTATCCAGCGCGGTATTGAGGAAGGCGAGATCCGCGCAAAACGCGATGCCGTTCTCAAACTTTTGCAGCGACAACTTGGGCAAATCCCTCAACCCCTTGCCAACCGTATTAACGCAATCCAGAAACTTTCGCAGCTGGACGCGCTTTTTGAGAAAGCCTTGGTCGTAAAATCGCTTGAGGAGATGGATTGGGAAGATACAAACAAGTAACCCCATAATCTCTATGAAAACAAATCTAATTGATTTCGTTGAAGCACTCTCCACAGATAACTTAACCGCTATAAAAGCAGCCCGTAAAACGGATGTTCACTGCCACTCTTTCTTAAGTACACGTCGAGAAAATGCAGAGCGTTGGCTGGGACACTCTCTAACCAAACCACCTTTGAAAATGAAAGGACTTGGCGGGATGATGGAATACATAGATACTGTTTTAGCACCTCACTTAGACCACCGCCAAGGTTTTGAGTTCATCGCAGTATCAGCGATAGATGATGCAATCCAAGATGGTGTTGTTATACTTGAGATGAGTTTCGACATCCGGTTGCTTAAGTTCTACTCGGATGGGTTAACTGAACTTCGCGCATTTATCGAAATGTTAGTTGAGCGGTATCGAGAGAAGATTGATTTGCGTCCGGAGCTCGGCTTTGCACGGGAGTGTGCTGACGACCCAAAACTGATGAAATCGGCGCACGAAGCTGTAGAATTAGACCTATTTCAGTCGATGGATATGTATAGCCATGAAGAGGCCTGTGCACCCGAAGCTGTCCAATCCTTATATGCCAAAGCGGGCACTGCCGGAATGAAACTCAAGGCACATGTTGGAGAATTCGGGGGTGCGGAGGAAGTCCGGCGGACGGTCGAAGTCCTCGACTTAGACGAAGTCCAACACGGTATTGCTGCCGCAGAATCAGTTGAAGTGATGCGGTGGCTCTCGGAGAATCAAATTCAATTGAACGTCTGTCCAACAAGTAACGTGATGTTAGATGGTGTACCGGATCTCGCCTCGCATCCGATTCGCGTCTTGTTTGACAACGGCGTGCCGGTGACGATTAACACAGACGACCTGATGATATTCGGTCAGAGCGTCTCCGAAGAGTATCGGAATCTCTACCAAGCAGGCGTCTTCAGCGCGGAAGAATTAGACGATATTCGGCGTGCGTCCCTTGAGGTGCTTGATTGATACCCAAAATGGTTACTCGACCCGTGGTTGTCTTGCAGATGGGTTTCTTTGTAAACGGACTTTTGAATCTTTCAACGGTAGCTCAATACGTGCGCCGTTGTGGAGATGTGATTCAATGATACCAAAGATCAGTTCCGTGCTGGCGTACGCGCACCGGACACCGCCGCGGGTCGGTTCCCCTGTATCCAATGCGTGGACAAGGTCTTTAATCAGGTTCGCTGTGCTACTGGTACGTTCAAATTCAGGGAAGGTATCAGGCACCAGACATGTCCGCCATCCGGGTATATCTTGTCGTTTACGGAGATGCCACTGCCACCCGTTGTTCCAGCAGGTAACGGTTCCGCCGTCACAGATTGCTTCCCATTCACTACCCCGTGGCGTTAGCAGCGCGTGTGCCATCACACCATTTTCAAACTGGATTGTTCCGCCGCCGCTCGGATCAACTTGCAGCACATCCCCATCAAAAACGGAATCGCCTTGTGGGAGATAACCTGTGACCCAACTCGCTGGTGCATCACTATTCAGACGTAAAATTAGGTCGAGGTGATGGCTGGCTGAGTTGAAAAGTGTGGCGTTTGAATAGATAATCAAGGTTCGTAGGTTCCCGATTTCACCACTGTCAATAATCTCTTTCATCTTGTCGAAACCTGTATGCCACCGGCGGTTTGTGCCGAGGTTAAAGGCGACACTGTTTCCTTCTACAGCGGCTACCATTGCTGCGGCTTCGTCCATAGAAGCTGCCATCGCCTTTTCCGCATAGATGGCTTTCACACCGTGCTCCGCTGCGTAGATAACAATTTCTGCGCGATGCTCGGGTTGCGTGGCGACACTGACGATATCCGGCTGCTCTTTTTCGAGCATTTCACGATAATCGGTGTATTGATTCGCTTTTGGGACACTGTATCGGTTTCCAAAATGTTCCATGACTTCTGGACGCAGATCAGCACATGCGACAAGGTCAGTTCGTTCTTCAGCAAAATAGCCTGCAGCGTGGGAATACGGTAATTTGATCGCTTCGTAATCGGGGACTTCGTTATCAATAAATGCACCCATCCGACTACAACCGATAACGGCGGCACGATACGTTTTCATCTGTAATCTCCTTGTCCTCAATGAAATGATTTGATAGGTCCTTCTATCGCACTCGATCAATTGTTCACTCGGTAAAAGAATAACCAATTTCGTGAAACACGTCAATAAAAAAACAGTCCGGTTTTCCCTTGACGAACAGAAGCGAATCGTGTATCCTTACGGAGAATCAATCCCAACCTCAAATGGTGACATGCAATCTATGCGTACAAAACTCTGTATTATGACGGCTTATGCCGATGAAACCTTAGCACTTCTCAACGTCTTGGGGCAGGATGTAGGTGATTCGGTTGATTGGAACAGTAGACTTCAGTTTGAAGGCGTTGATGGAGACAAGCAATGGGTTGTCATGCAGTCGGGCATGGGCAAGGTGCGTGCAGCGTCAAAGGTTCCCAAGTTGCTATCTGTTTTCAAGCCTTTAGGAGGAGTAGACCGTGCGACAGTTGATAAATCATCCGTATAAGACTATGATATGGAGCGGCATTCGCAGCCGATTGCGTTTCGTGCTTATCGGTTGGATGTTGCTCTCATTTTTTATTTCTATGGGTTCCGCCGATGAACTGGATCGAGTTGCTGGTATCGAATTTCAGCCGTTGGCAGCGGCGACCCAGCGACTTATCGAGGCGTTGGACTATCTCGGTTCACCGCTGTCTGAAAACGATCTCGCCGCAATTGAGGTCGCGTTGATGTCTGAGGACCACGAACAGGCGATTGCTGACATTCAAAAAATTCTTGATGCGTACTGTTTAGCGGGTGTCAACATCAACCCTGAAAGCCGTGTAAAGGTTAAAGAGGGACCAGTAAATAAGGAACTGATGCAACAGGGGTGGCGCACTTTTTTGGTGAAAGTGCATAACGAGGCAGGTGTGACGGCACCCTTAGCGGCAGAGAGTGAAAACGCCGCGCCACTCTATAAACGTTCCACTGGCAGTCCTGATCCTGAGACGACCGTTCCGAAAAGCGAAATTCCGCATCGGTTTCTTGAGATTCACGTTTATTCCGATCCACCCTTGAAGGCAAGTCTTTCCGGCTTGGAATTGGAGTATCGTATCGTTCAACTCTACAGTCGCGATGCTGGCAAACGAGAGGCGATGCTCGGTTTCAACGTCGGTCAAGGCACGCAGGACATCGGATTCCGGAGTGAAGTGCCTATTCTGTTCGACTGTGTGCCAGCGGTAAATGTGACCTTGGAAGTATTAGATTTTGACGGGCAACCGACAACCGCCGGTTTTATCATTCGCGACGCATTGAATCGGGTATATCCGTCGCGCGGGCGGCGACTTGCCCCCGATTTCTTTTTCCATAACCAAATCTATCGGCACAGTGGCGAATCCGTTCTCCTGCCCCCGGGTGAGTATACTGTCGAATACACACGCGGACCGGAATATAAGGTGAAGACGCAAACCGTTACTGTCCCGAATGCCGAGACACATCAGGAGACGTTTCATCTGGAACGATGGATTCATATCGCAGCGGAGGGTTGGCGTTCCGGCGATCATCACGTACACGCCGCGGGGTGCGCACACTATGAGAGTCCGACTGAAGGCGTTTCGCCCGAAGATATGATGCGCCACATTCTCGGTGAAGACCTCAATGTCGGGTGTGTGCTCTCTTGGGGACCCTGCTGGTATTTTCAAAAGCAGTTTTTTGATGGCAAGGTACACGAACTCTCGACCGATGATTACGTGATGCGCTACGACGTGGAGGTCTCTGGCTTTCCCTCTTCACATGCCGGACATCTTTCATTATTGGGGTTGACGGAAGACGATTACAGCGGGACTGAACGGATTGAAGAGTGGCCGAGTTGGGATCTGCCTGTCCTTCAATGGGCAAAAGAGCAGGGTGCAGTGACAGGCTTCAGTCATAGCGGTTGGGGATTAAAAGTGGATGGCGACGAACTCCCGAATTACAATATGCCACCTTTTGACGGCATCGGCGCGAACGAGTACATCGTCGATGTCGTTCACGATGCGGTGGATTTCATTTCTACGGTAGACACACCTGCTGTTTGGGAGCTGAATATCTGGTATCACACGTTGAATTGCGGTTTCCGGACGCGGATCAGTGGCGAGACAGATTTCCCTTGCATTTACGGTGAACGCGTCGGGTTGGGTCGTATCTATGTGAAAATGCCTGACGGTCCCCTCGATTTTGACGCATGGGTGGCAGGATTGAAGGACGGTCGTTCTTATGTCGGAGATGGCAAAAGTCATCTGTTAGACTTTACTGTTGGTGGCGTACCTGTTGGAGAGGAGATAGCAACTGGAGAGATTAGCCAGTTGAATTTGGAAGCACCCAGCACAGTAACCGTTACGGCGCGTGTCGCTGCACGACTTGGTGAAACGCCGAACCTTGAGATAAAGAACCGTTCTTTGGATCAGCAGCCGTATTGGGACGTTGAGCGGGCGCGTATTGCGGAAAGCCAGAAGGTACCTGTTGAACTCATTGTCAACGGTCAGACGGTTGAGACGCAAGAAATTGTCGCTGACGGTAAAGTCGTTCCCGTTCAATTTGAGGCATCTATTGACAAATCAAGTTGGGTCGCGCTCCGTATCTTCCCATCGTCGCATACGAATCCGGTTTTTGTTATTGTAGACGGCAAGCCGATCCGCGCAAGTCGCAGGAGTGCACAGTGGTGTTTGGATGCAGTGGAGGTCTGCTGGAGCCAAAAGGTGAACCGCATCCGAGAGGACGAACGCGATGCCGCTCGCGAGGCGTACGACATAGCGTCTCAGACATATCAAAAGATTCTTGGGGAATCTGATATAGACTGAATATATGAAATCTCTTGAGACGAACGACTGTTCAACATGGAGATAAACCCGATGCAATACGACAAAAACAGATTCAAAGTATGGTCACTACGGCCCCCGTTTGTTTTATTTTGGGTATTGTTCCCAGGAATAATGTTCTTCGAGTTAATGTCGGGACTACGACTCCCAAAAGTGGTGTTGGTTGATAAAGAGAGTGATAAACTTCGGCGGGAACGCACTTACTATCCTTGTCCGCACTGTGAAACGCTGAATGATGCCCGTTTGTGGACAGAAGAGAACGTCTTAGGGAATTGGTATGGACTTGTTTGTCCAAGCTGCCATCAAATAATTCCGTGTCTATGGAGCATTTTGAGTCTCGTCGTGTTGGCGATTACTTTCCCGCTGCGGTATTTCCCTGAACGGTTCTTCCGCCGAAGATGGCTTGAGATAGAAAAAGAACGATTGACGAATGTGCTTGAACGTCCCCTGATTCAAACAAAGTCCATAAATAATCGGCTTTTAATAAATTGGCTTTTAAGAGGCACCCTCTATTTCGGTGTGTTCATGTGGTTGATTTTCGCGGTTATTCCACAGGTGTGGGAGGTTTTGAATGGAGGGGAATGGAATTTGAGGATGCTGTTTTTTGGTTTGCTAATTTTCATGGTAGGAGGCTATGTGTGGGGCTTATTCATGCCTTTTCTTAACTTGAATCGAAAAAGGAAAAAGGCAGAAAGACCTGAATCTGACTGAAGAAGCCATTAATGCCTACAATCAGGTATTTTTATGATTGACTATAAGGAGCAGAACTATGAAACTTACGTCCCAAGAGATCGAACAATTCAGACAGAAAGGCTATCTCAAAATCGACGGACGTGTCATTGATGACGAACACCTTACCGTGCTACGCGAGCATTACGATGCCCAATTTTCACAGAGACGCGGCACCATCGGCGAAGGGTTGCGGAACCTTGCAGTCGTCGGGGACTCGGAAGGCGATGAAGACGCGGATCGTGAGGAAGAGATGTTGCAGATCATGGAGATGTGGCGGCACGATGAAGAATATCGGAAACTCCTCTACCACGAACCGCTATTAGATATCGTCGAGAGTTTAATCGGTACCGATATCCAGTTATTTCACGATCAGGCACTCTACAAACCCGCCTATCACGGTGGCGAAGTGTATTGGCATCAGGACAATGCGTACTGGCAGTGTGTTCCACCGAATCTTGTGAGTATCTGGCTTGCACTTGATGATGCCGACGAGGAGAACGGTTGTATGAACGTTATCCCCGGCAGTTATTTAGAGGGGTTAGCAGCGCACGGGCGCGCCGAGTCAGAGAAAGGACAATTGCCAGCGTTGTTGCAGGTGAATGCTGATGTAGATCGCGCTGTCCCTGTGCCAGTTAAAGCCGGATGTGTGATGGTACATCACTGCATGACACTCCACCAGACGAATCCGAACCGCTCATCCCGCGACCGTCGAGCGATGGCGATTCATTACATGCCGTCCGGCACGCGAAATCGCGATGGCGAGGTGATGAAAGATAACCCACTGCTCCGCGGCAAGTTGGCGTAAAGCAGATTATTATGTCAAGCTCCAACCTCAAAACCACGTTCAATACCGCGCCAACGCTCTATGAAGAGGTCCGACCCGGATATCCGGCAGAACTCATCCGAGATGTCATAGACCTTTCGGGCATGAAAAATCACAGCAGAATCCTTGAGATTGGATGCGGCACCGGAAAAGCAACGCGCCCTTTTGCGGAACGCGGATACGAATTGGTCTGTCTGGACATTGGTGCTGACTTGATTGCTGTTGCGCGGGAAAGGTTGAGAAAATATCCAAATGTTTCTTTTCTGGAACAAGCATTTGAGGTGTGGAAACCGGAAGGGACGTTTGATCTTATTATTTCTGCGACTGCCTTTCATTGGGTAGACCCAAAAGTGCGATATTTGAAGGCATCCGAGGTGCTCCGATCAGGCGGTTGCCTTGCGGTCTTCTCGAACCAGCATGTGAGAAAAGACGAAGGCTTCTTCGCGGAAAGCCAGAGCCTGTATAATAAATACTACACTCCGATGACCACGAATCGCCCTACACACGCCACAAGCTTTCCTAGCGTGGAAGCATTTCAGGATCCAATCAAACGCGTCTACCCGTGGACGCAAACGTATTCATCTGAGCAGTACATCAAACTCTTGGGTACTTATTCAGGACACATCGCATTGCTGGACGAGAATAGGCATCGTCTGTTTGAAGGGATTGTTGATCTTATTGAGACGCAGTACGGCGGTCGGGTGACCAAACACTACGAAGCCGTTCTTGACCTACGCAAGACTCGTTAAGTTACCGAAATAGATGAACAGTGTGGGCAGTTTTTCTCGGGCACCAAGCTTGGGCTCAGGTATTTTTTTTTGAATTTGACCTCTTACGTATGTTATGATATGTTATAGTATTAAAGGTAGGAATGACCACCGAGTGTTTGGAAAAAAATAAAAAGATTCTGTGTGTTATTACTGGCTCATTTAAATTAACGAAAACGACAGAGGTATCTTTATTAAAGCGGCAATTGAAAATTAGCACGCGATGGGATCTAACATTTTTTAGGAACAAATAATGCTCGATGCGGCTGAGAAAAGGCTTTACGAATTTAAAGAAGACTTAGGGTTTCTATCGCCAATCCAAATAGTGAGAAAACACATAATTTTCGGAGAATGTTGTATGTTATCTCAGCGCGAATACTTTGATTTACGATCAGAGGTTGCTGATCACTTTGGGTTACACCCAAATGAGGTTTTGGTTGTTGGCTCAACGAAATTAGGTTTTAGTGTCGCGCCAAATAAACGGTACCGTCCATTCCGTGATACATCTGATATTGATGTCGCCCTGGTATCTTCAACATTATTTGATGAATTTTGGAAAGAGGTGTTTAGGTATAGGTATGAGGGCCCGTATTGGCCCGAGTATAAAGACTTTGTTCACTACTTTTTTCGAGGGTGGATAAGACCCGATAAATTGCCTCAATCGGCCATGTTTTCTTTCAGGGAAAATTGGTGGAATTTTTTCCAGACCATCACAAATAGTGGTAGGTATGGAGGTTATAATATTCGCGGTGGGTTATATAAGTCCCTTTTTTTTCTTCAGAACTACCAGAAAATTTGTATACAGGCATGTATAAATAACTTGGAGGAAAACAATGCAGACATCAGCAACGAATAAGAAAGTCCGCACGCTATTGGCAGATATTCGAAACGAAGTTTTGATTCCAAGGCCTGAGTTTCAAAGGCGTTTAGTGTGGTCAAACAAACATAAAAGTGCTTTTATTCAAACAGTTTTAGATGGGTACCCTTTTCCTGAAATATATATCGCTGCGGGTGAAGTGGATCCTGATACCGGAGAAGGGAAGGAGATGTTAGTAGATGGGCAGCAGCGATTAACTACGTTAAAGCAGTATTTTGAGGCATCGCCAGATTTGAGGTTATCAAGAGACGTAACGCCTTATTCAGAGCTTCTGAAGGAAAAGAAAGTTGACTTCTTAGAGTATCAGGTTGTTGTTCGAGACTTGGGAAAAATAGATATAGCTGAGATAAAAGAGGTATTTCAACGGATTAACTCAACGAATTATGCCTTAAATGCTATGGAGATTCACAATGCAAGATTTGATGGAGAGATAAAACAATTCGCTGAAAAACTTGCGGAAAATTCTTTTTTCCATAAACACCGAGTGTTTTACACTAACGAAATAAGACGTATGGGGGATGTCCGTTTTACTTTGTCTATTATTGTAACTGTCATGTTAACCTACTTTGATGGGGATAGTGAACTTGAAGATTATCTTCGGTCCTATAACGAGGCGTTTGAGGAAAAATGCGATTTAGAGGCTGCGTTCCAACGGGTTTTTGACTTTATAGAGGCGTGCAACTTTCCGCGAGATAGCCGCGTTTGGAGGAAGGCAGGTTTGTTTACTTTGCTTGTGGAGGTTTATAGGGCCTTAATCAAAGAGAACAAACCACTTGAGCCTGCAAAAACTGGAAAACAACTACAAAAGTTTTATGAATTAGTGGATAACTTGGGACAGCAAGTGGGGGCAATTGAAAATGAACAGAAAAGAATGGTAGAATACACTACCGCTACTAGGCAGGGAACCAATAATCGTAGTTCCCGTATCCTAAGGGGAAAGATAGTACAGGATGTAATTAACGGAAATTTTGCATTCGGTAAGAAACAAGATTAACTGTTCTGGTTACGTTGGTTGTTTACTAAAGTGCCAACCGTTCGCCTATAATTTATAATTCAATATAAGAATATTGAGGTAGAGACCGAATTTGGTCTATGCGTGGGCAAAATTTGTCTTTGCACTACCCGCATGTACACAAAGGAGACACCTTGTGTTTGTTATTATCGCACCTATTCAGATTAAGGAAGGTCATAGAGATGCGTTTATCGAAGCCATGATAGACGATGCGAAAGGCTCCGTTGCGAACGAACCGGGATGCCTGAGATTTGATGTGATTCAAGACGGTGCCGATCCGAATCGGATTTGGCTCTACGAGGTTTATACGGATGAGGCAGCGTTCCAAGAGCATCTAAAAGCACCACACTTCATTAAATGGCGAGATACCGTCAAAGACTGGTTCGCTGAGAGCGATTTTAAAGGCGCAGGCAGCGGAAGTTCCAATATTTATCCCCCAGACGACGCTTGGGAGTAACCGATTTTGATAGTTGACGCACTGTCCATAGTTTCACCCTCTGTCCAGAACATTCTCGCAGGTAAGAAGGTCGTCGAGATACGACGTTGGCTACCACCGGAGACTCCCTTTCTCAATCTCGTGCTTGTTGAGAATGAGGTTTACCTGACCGAGGAAGGGCAGGAAGACCCAAACGGACTGGCACGCGCAATCGTTGACATTACGGGTGTTCACGAGTGGACACGCGAAGAAGCCGAATCGCAAGGAGTAGAGTGGACCCCTGACTATATCTGTTGGGAACTCTCAAATGTGCGGTGCATAGAGCCACCTATTCCTTGTGTCGCGCGGCGGAAAATCTATAAAATCAACATTGACACGGTCTCAACGTTTCTCCAGGCGTTTGAGCCGACATCTTAATATGGAGGCATGAAATGAGATGGATAGTTTTCTATATTCTGAGTGCGACACTCATTTTCACATTTCCTTTTGTGAGTGAAGCGATTCAGGACGACGCAATGGTCCTTTACTACTCGTTCGATGCGGGGAAGGGAAAAAAGGTCGAAGACCTGAGCGGCAAGGGCAACCATGGTACGCTCGAAGGTGATGCCAAATGGGAGCAAAACGGAAAGATCAATTCGGGTGTGTTTTTTAATGAACAGGTTCAGAAAGGGGTCGTCTCGGCTCCAGCATCTGATACGCTGACGATTACCAAGAGTTTGACAATGGAGGTATGGGTTCATCCAGAGAGCGTCGGCGATTATCGCAATGTCCGCGGGCAAGCGAACCCTCACACATATTATTTGAGTATCCATCAGGGAAAACCGTCCGTGTGGATGGGATGCCCAGGGGCAGGTGGACGAACATGGAACAGCGCAAAGAGCGATATTCCGGTCAATAAATGGTCACATGTCGCCGCGGTTTATGAGTTCGATAAGGAGCTTCGGCTTTACATTAACGGCAAACTTGATAACACCTATAAAGTACAAGGCGAAATTCCTGTCTCTCAATCAGATCACTGGTTCGGCAATCGTCTCGATGGCGCGTGGCCCTACGGCGGAATGCTTGATGAATTTGTCATCTACAACCGTGTGTTGACGGAAGATGAGATTCAGCAGGATATGGAGCAGGTCTTAAGTGTATCGCCGTTAGATAAAGCTGCGACGACTTGGGGGTTGCTCAAAAGAGATAGAGATGTTGATTAAAAAAAGGTATGCCGGATATTAGATTAGCGCAGTTAGATGACGCGCAAGCAATTCACCGAATATTACAGGAGACATGGGGAGAATCGCTTCTCTTCGATGTGTTCGCGGATCACATTTCGTCGCCTGAGCATCAAGTCTTCGTTGCAGTGGCAGATGGCGAAGTGGTAGGTTTCCTTTCCACTTTTCTGGTGTCCGGTTCGGTTCCTCGATGGGAAATAGATCTTATTATCGTTCGCGCTACGAATCAGGGGCAGGGGATTGGAACTTCTCTCATTCAGGAAGCGTTAACCTACGGTTCTCGTTTCGGCGTGCGCTCGGCTAAGGCATCAATTCGCATTGATAATTACGGGAGTCAGCGTGCATTTTCTAAAGTCGGTTTTACGACGGATGCGCAAGTACGTAGTCTCCTCCTTTGGAAACCATTGGCTTGGAAATTCGCTATGGATATGCCAAAGTCTGTCTGTCTTATACCGGTTGATACATTGACCTATCGTGGGTTGTGGATTGAAGGGTTTATTGAACCTCGACTATCTCAACAAGCGCAGCACGATGTGATTCGGACGGCTCAGAGTCGTGTTTTTTATGAGGACCGCTTGAATACGGGTCTGTTTATTTCAGATGATCTTAAAGGCGTTATCGCACCTGATTTATTAACCAACGCCATCAACCACGGTCAATACCACCGATGGCAATATGCGTTCAAGTAAGAATTCAATCGCACAGTCAACCCAATAATAACAAACACAAAAAGGATTGCTATGACACAACGGTCTCTCCAAGTCGGGAATATCGTTCAACCGATTGCGCGTGTTGACGTTACGCGAGTTGCTACTTACAAGATTTTAGCCATGCAGATACCCTTTTTCATCCAAAGAGGTTGATTCTCGGCAGGATTTTGTAGCGTAAACTTTTAGTTTGCGTCCCTACAAGCACAATCTAAAAGATTATGCTACAAAGGTGGCAACTTGGGTTATTAACTTGTCAAATATGAGAGAAATCAGTTTTTATCGTACGACATCAGGGCATTGTCCAGTTGAGCAATTTTTGGATTCCCTTACTGCGAGGCAGAGTACTAAAGTCACTTGGACCTTGAGGCTGATTGAAGAATTGGAGTTTGTCCCGAAACAATACTTTAAAAAGTTGGTTGGCACGGATGATATTTGGGAGGTCCGTGTCAATGTAGATGGAGACACCTTTAGGCTTCTATCGTTTTTTGATGGTCCAAAATTGTTGGTTCTCAATCATGCCTTTGCCAAGCAGACACGGAGAATCCCAAGGTCAGACATTCGTCTAGCGGCACAGAGAAAACGAGATTATTTTAGGAGGAAAAATGATGAGCGACTTAAAACAATACGTCGAAAAACGTAAAGCCAGAGACCCTGAATTTGCCGAGAATTACGAGACTGGTTATTTGGAATTCAAGATTGGAGTTCTCCTTCGGCAAGCTAGAGAAGAAGCGGGTTTAACGCAAGAAGAGGTCGCACAAAAATTGAATACCAAGAAATCTGCTATCTCAAGAATAGAAAACCATGCGGAAGATGTTAGGTTGTCAACTTTAGGAAAGTACGCAGAAGTGCTTGGAAAGAAATTGTATGTGTCAGTTGGATAAGTAAGGAGTATATTAATGAGCAAATTAAGATTCGCTTGCCATCTCATTCAGTTTGGTGGAGAACAACAAGAAAATCCAGAGAAAGTGCTGCGAGAAGTCGCCGATGCCGGTTGGGAAGGGGTCGAAAGTGTTCCTATGGAGGGCGCAGAAAGCCTCGTTGAAATGGCGACGCTTGCCCGCAGTTTGGGACTCCATATCGTCAACGCCGGTGGTGCCGGACTGGATAGGGTCCGTTTCAACATCACATTGGGCAATAATGCGGCTGAAGTTCCATCGTTGAGGCGTTCAGAATGGGGCGGTGCCGATCCAAGCGATGCAGATTTTGAGAACGCTGCCCGAACATTGGACGACATCCTCGCGTTTTGTGATGCACATCACATCAAAGGCTTCCACCACGCACATCTCGGCACAATGCTTGAGACGGTTGAAGATGCCGAACGCCTCTTGGCAGTGGCACCGAGTCTCTGGTTACTATTCGATACGGGACATATACTCGCTGCGGGCAGCGATCCGATGCAGGTCTTTGAGAGCGAAAATTTACGGAATCGGATTGGACATGTTCATCTCAAAGACTGCCACGCTGATGACCCGGAGACGTGGGATTACAGAACACAACGTTTCGGTGAGAAGGCGCGTTTCGCCGAACTTGGCGCGGGGAACTTAGGACTTGATGTCAAAGCCGCACTTCAAGGACTCGAAGCTGTCGGTTATGACGGATGGGTCTCTGTCGAGCTTGATCGTCCGTATCCGCCGCGTCCAGCAGCCGAAGCCGCAGTCGTAAATCGAGAATATCTGCGGGGTCTCGGATATTAAACGGAGGCACATTCCTATGCTGAAGCGAATCAAAATTCAAGGGTATAAATCCCTTGCCGATGTTGAGGTGCATCTTGGGCACCTTGCTGTGCTTATCGGTCCTAACGCTTCGGGAAAGAGCAATTTCCTTGATGCCTTGCAACTTTTGTCTCGGATAGCGACTTGCCGCACGTTAAGGGAAGCTTTCGCACCGCCTCATGCTGGCATGATGCCGCCCTTAGATGGAACCGAGCGTGTAGCAGACCTCGCTAACGAAATGGATCTGCAGCGTGTGGCACAAATGGATAGATCCATTGACCGGCTTTTAAGAGCATTGCAACGCCAGTTTAGGATTTGGCAACAGACAGAAGATTAATGGCATAGTTTCATCCTATTCTAATCCCGCTGCATGCCTTCCCGCAGCTGGGTCTCCAGCAGCATAGAGCGTCCCATTGTCTTTATTGATATAGAGCATGGAAGGCGCGGCAATAGCCCGTCCGTGTGTTCCGATCTGATGACCACGATTGGCAAGCTCTGCCCTGACCTGTTCGCTTACACTGTCGTTAATAGTCAACGAACCCGCTTGCCCGAATGTCTCTATACGGTTCGGGTTCGGATCGAACGAGTCTTGGTGATGCGCCGTGGCGAAACGCGGTGCCGTGACAGCAGCTTCCGGTTGCATATCGAACGCAACGAAGTTGAGCAACAAATTCATCGTCGCTTGATCCTGCAGATCGCCGCCTGCGACGCTGATGGCTAAAATCGGTGCGCCGTCTTTGAGAACCAGTGTAGGTGTCAACGTAATTCTCGGACGTTTTCCGGGTTGGATACAGTTCGGATGCCCTGGCGTTGTGTTGAGACTCCGCAAACGGTTGCCGAAACTGACACCCGTTGGACCGACCATCCCGCCTGCGTGGTAGACGTTAGCGCTCGGTGTCGCAGCGACGACGTTACCCCATCGGTCAGCAACCGTGCAGGTCGTCGTTCCGCCTACGCCAGGTCGAAATACACCGTCCGCCTTTATCGGTTCCATGTTATGCACGTCGCCCGGTCTGGCTTCGTGTGATGCTTTCTGCATATCAATCAGGGGGCGTCGGATTTCGGTATAGGCATCGGAGAGTAGTGTAGATAACGGGACATCCACGAATTCTGGATCGCCGTAGTACGTGTCTCGGTCAGCCATTGCCAGTTTAAGCGATTCGGTGACCACGTGCACATAGTCTGCTGAGAACTGACCCATCGCTTTGAGATCGAAGCCTTCGAGTAAGCGTAGTGCCTGACAGAGATAAGGACCTTGCGTCCACGGGCCACATTTACACACCGTATATCCTCGGTAGTCCACGGTTACGGGGTCTTCAACGCGCGTGGCATGCGCGGCGAGATCAGCCTTGCGAAGAAACCCACCCTTGTCGATGTAAAAACCTTCCAAGGCATCGGCGATATCGGTATCAGCACCGTTCCGTCCGTAGAACCGATCGCTTGCGGCTTGGATTTTTTCCTCACGGCTCCCGGATGTCTGCTGTTCCGACTCGACCATCCGACGTAGCGTGACCGCCAAGTCAGCGTACCAGTCGGCTTCACCGGCATCAAGGAGTGCCAGTGTCGGTGCGACGATGTCCTCAAATGTTTTCGTGCCGTATAACTTGAGAGTTGTCGTGCAGAGATCCACAACCGATGGTACGGGTGCCATTTTGATGTCGCCGTTCGGGATACCGTTTTCCATGTACCAATCAATTGCGGTCTGTGAGAGGGGCGCGCGTCCCTGTCCGGAAAGCGATTTGACTTCCTGTTTTCTCGCATCGAAGATAAGAAGCGGCACCTCGCCCCCGATAGAACAGGCACCGTGGTCTGTAACGTTGAGGGCGAGGATCGTTCCTGCGGCTGCGTCCGCTGCGTTTCCATCTGCTTCCAGAATCTCGATTCCCGCAGCAACGGCTTTCGCACCCCCGGCAGCAACAACGCCAGTTTGACTAACGGCTTTCCATCCAATTTCTTGCGTGTTTGACATCTGTTTCTCCTCTCTTTTATCACAAGTTGATCTGATTTCCGACTTTAACATTAAAGCATAGCATAAAATCGCACGTGTGTAAATATTTTATGACTTGAATAATGAGCGGAACTCGGTTAAAATATTATTCAATAAAGGAGGGTGGTATGCGTCATCCAATACATCGTGTGGTTTTTTTTGAAATACGGGCACCCTACACACTTCGCGTCTGTTTTGATGACAATACGGAGCAAATCATAGACTTTCGACCCGCATTAGAAGGCGAATTATTCGGTCCACTCCGCGATAGTTCTTTATTCAATCAAGTTCAAATTGATTCAGAAATCCATACGTTGGTATGGCCGAATGGGGCTGATTTTGATCCAGCAACCTTACATGATTGGCCTGAGCATTTGCCAGAACTTAAGAGAATGGCCAAGGGCTGGTCCCTTGCAAAAACGGTAGAGTAACATGTTTTCGAGAGTGCTGTAGCCGATCACAGCGGTTTACGCTGTAGGAGAAAGTACTTTCCTGTGAACAATACTTTATCAGGATGGGATGTTCGTAAACTGTAAGATGATATTGCAGCTTGCAGTGAGGAGAATGTTTGTACATAGGCTCTCATAGCATTGTTATGGAAAGAAAGGAAATCGAAACATCATGATCGAAATAACAACTCACGACCATGCAAATGAGCTGATTTCACTTTCGGGTGCTTACCTTGAACAGGATGAGAGAAATCTTAGAAAGGAAAATATGGCTGAATACAAAATTGCGGTAATTCGAGGCGACGGAATCGGGATTGAAGTGATAGAGGAAGGCATCAAAGTCCTCAACGCTATCGCCGATAGGTATGACATCAAATGGGACTTTGTGGAGTTCCCTTGGGGCTCAGACTACTATTTCGAGCATGGGCAGATGATGCCAGCAGATGCCCTTGATACCTTAGCAGAATTTGACCAGATTTATCTTGGTGCAGTCGGGCATCCCGACATCCAAGACCACATTGCGCTCAATGGGCTTCTGCTGCCGATTCGACGGAGGTTTGATCAATACGTCTGTGAGCGACCGAGTGTCCTCTATCCGGGCATTAACACACCGCTCAAGGATAAAGATGCCTGGGACATTGATCTGGTGGTGATAAGAGAGAACACAGAAGGCGAATATGCCAATGTCGGTGGGTTTCAGTACCAAGGGTTCCCCGAAGAGATCGGCGTGCAGGTCGGTGTCTTTACGCGCCACGGTTGTGAACGCATTATCACTTATGCTTTCGAGCAAGCTCAGGCACGAGATAAGAAGCGCAAAGTCACTTCGATTACCAAGTCGAACGCGCAAGGCTACGGCATGATTGTATGGGATACAGCCTTCGAGAGGATTGCTGAAAAGTATCCCGACATAGAGACGGAATCCTTGCTCGTAGACGCAGCGTGTATGGATTTCGTACGGAGACCAGAGGATTTTGATGTGGTCGTCGCGAGCAATCTGTTTGGGGATATCCTCACGGACATCGGCGCGATTATCACCGGAAGCATGGGACTCGCTCCGAGCGGCAATATCGACCCGCAACGTCGATTCCCGTCGATGTTCGAGCCGGTTCACGGGAGCGCACCGGACATCATGGGGAAAGGTATCGCGAATCCGCTGGCAACAATCATCTCTGGTGCGATGATGGTGCGTTTCATCGGCGAGGTAGAAGCGGCAGAAACGATAGATGCAGCCGTGCTAAAGGTCGTCGAGGAAGGCAAAACACTACCATCGGATTTAGGCGGTCAAGCCACAACCTCACAGGTCGGCGACGCTGTGGTGAGGGCACTCGGTTAGTGTGCCTTGTCACAGCGGCTGGATCTACGAGGCTCACAATCTGTACTTTGGAGGAATTTTCCTACCGCTATTTTCATAAATTAATTTGCATTTCTAAGTTAAATATGTTATCATATATAATGTAATCTTAAAGTAAGGAAATAAGTTTGGTTCAGCCAAATTATTTCTTTTTCACGTTTTTGAAAGCACAATTAACCTAACATATTGGAGAATAAATATGGAACTCGGTTCAATTCATAACGCGGCATCCAACGGGGACCTTGATGTCATAAAAAAGATCATCGAACAGGACCCTGGTTTGGTCAACCAAGACGACGAACACGAATGGCGACCTATATTTCATGCCGGATTAAGACGGCATTATGATGTTGTTAAATATCTAATAGACTGTGGTGCTGATTTGGCGGCGCATGATGGTTATGCGATTCACTATGCTGGAGAAGTACCGGACAATAAGGAGGTCGTATCGTTACTCATTGCGTATGGCGGTTTGGATGCACATGCTAAACCGTCGAGCGAAACGGCGCGCCAGTTTATATACGCCGTTTTCTTAGCCAATGTGCAGCGAGTCAACGCAATGCTTCGTAGCGACCCAAAGTTAGTCCAAGAGCGTTACGCCCGCGGCGATACAGCCTTACATCATGCTGCTCGAAACGGTGACTTGGAAATTGTGGAACAGTTAGTGGGTAGCGGTGCAGATGTTAATGTAACATCAGATCACGCGCATTTTCCGCTCTACTGCGCAGCCGGTCATGGACATGTAGAAACGACGCGGTATCTCGTAGAACAGGGCGCGGATTTGCAAGCCAGACTTGCGGATGGCAAAACAGTCGTTGAGTGGCTAAAACAGTTTGCCAATCATGATCGCCGCTTGAAATCTTGTCTTGATGTATTGGAGAGATGATGCCTCAGATGCTGTCCGAGATCGCGCAAACGGTGTGTTCTCACGTCGGTTTAAGGGAAACGAAGAAAAGATGGTTGAAATAATATCTCATAACCACGCCCGCGAACTTATTTCACTTTCAGGTACCTATTTGGAACAGAATGAGAGTGAAAACAATCTGCCTATCGGTTTGGCGTATAGACTCGCTGAAGACCCGTACTATTACACCTCTGAGTTACCCGTTCTATTAAGCATTTTAGAACAGGGACGGGGGGTCGGTGTCGCAGTAATGACACCGCCTAAGAAAATCATTTTGAGCAGGATTGACACGGATATCCAAGCCGCTGCCGCTTGCCTTGTGGACTATCTACGTGGAATTGATGTCCGAATACCGGGGATTGTTGGACCGGCAGTGGAAGCCCAAGCGTTTTCTGATTGTTGGCTTGAAGGCAGGATTGGTGTATCAGCCGAACTGAACAAGCGCATGCGTGTATTTGAAGCGAGAACCGTCGCGAATCTGCCGCTTTCACCCGGAGAGATGCGTTTCGCGCATATTAATGACCACCCACTCATGGCGCGATGGATTGTCGGTCTCTCGGAAGCGATAGGTGAACCTGTGAGTCTTGAAAGTGCTAAAAGCCGTGCCAAGAAACTTATTAAGGATCAGGAATTGTATGTATGGGATAACGGTGGTCCGGTGTCTATTGCTGGTGTATCGCGCCCAATGAGAAATGGCACAACAATCGGTCTCGTGTACACGCCACCTGAGCACCGTGGTAAAGGATATGCGACTTCATGTGTTTTGTTGTTAACAAAGAAACTGCTCTCGGACGGCTATTCGTTTTGCAGCTTATACACCGATTTGTCAAACCCGACTTCTAATAGCATCTACACTAAAATCGGTTATGTGCCTATAGGCGATGCGTTGGAATTCGATTTTCTGGGATAAAGATAAAAATTACACCGAATCATTATCCATCGGTTTCTTAGGGAAGACGGAAGTTCGGTCCGCCATCGGTCGATTGAATACTAAAGCCGCTCCAACCCCACCTTTTATGTTTCCCTTTCCCGCGGGTATATATCACCTGCGTCAGATGTTCATCAGTGACCGTGATAGTGTAACGCCTTTCAATCGTCTCGTTTCCTATAGGTATCCGTAATCGTTGAATCTGCTTCTCACCCCCCGCAATGAGGTTTATCTCTAACGGTTCAGATTCGCTTGCACTGAAATAGCATGTTATCTCGTATGTCCCGTTGGGAAGTGCGACTCGGAAAACGCCATCTTCCGCTCCGAAAATGCTGTCCGCGTAGGGTTGTGGAACTTCAGAACCGTTTTCAAAGTCGTCCCGTTCTGATTCCGTTAGCCAACCGTATTGACCATCGGTGTAGACCGTATCTGCATGGACAGCGATGTGTCCTGTTGCTATCTGTCCATCTTCCGGTTGCAGATCAAAGGCGAGGACAGTTCCACCACCCCACATTTCGGTGTTTGGTGCAGCGCGCTTGCGGCGATAAAGCCGATTGTAATCGTTGGAATCAAGAAGTTCATACTCTTCCTCTAAACCGGCGACATCGTTATACTCTGTCCGCCAGATGATGGCGTAGTCAGCAGGCAATTCTTTTTCCTTGTATTGTAGCGGAAAGTGGTCCGTATTTGCCTCGTAATTGTTGAGGTAGGCGATTCCTTTATGCGTTGCCAATAGACACTCGATATGCCCGAACGGTTCAACGTATTTCGGTTCAAAACCGAGCGCATCTGAAAAACCGCCCCATTCTCCGGGTGCACTCATGAGGATTGTATCCTTCTCATCCATACCTTCGAGTGAGAGTGCGTTAGTGATGTCTCGGTTGAGTAGCGTGTATGTGTGGACGTTGTAGCCGAGATGCCATAAGGAGAGAACGATGATGACCCCCGCCACCGCGTAGTTTATGTACCGATGCACGTTGACAGCGAAAAACGGGAGTAACACGAGGAATATGTATAGATGAAACCGGTCGTTTATCCAGCCGCCACTATAGCCGGACCACGGTGCTATGAAATACATAATCGTGATAAGGATAGCCATGAGCAGAAACCCATCCATTTGACTCACAGCGCGGGTCCAGAGGCGTTCGCCAGTCTCTTTCCATTCTTCTGATTCGCGGAATTGACGGTACTGCCGAATTCTATTGATAAGGGTGAGTCCGAAGGCGATGGCGAAAAAGACTAACAACACTCGCCCGATAAGTATGTGGTCATCCCGGAACGAGACCAAGGATTTCATGGCAAAGAAATAGTCGTTTAACCATTCAAATCCCTTATGATCGCCGTCGGTTCCGTGCGTGCTGGACAGGTAGAAGTAGTAGGCGAACAAGATGAAGTAAGCCGGTATAAGTCCGACGAGGAAAATCAGTGTCGATTTGAATTTTATCGCGCGCGCTCTAAAGCGGTGTATCAACGGTTGTGATGGCTCCTTATGACCGAATATCTCATGTAGAACGCTATAAGCCGGTGTGTAGAGAGCGAAGAACGTCAATGATACGATCAGCAAGGCGTAGGAGTGGTAGTGCGTGAAGTAAGTCGCCAGCAGCAAAATATATAAGACGATTATATGGGTTAGCCGGAGTTTATCCTTCACGCGCCACCAATACCCCAAAGCGAAGAAAAACAGGGACATGCTGAGGACAAAGTTATAGAACCCCATGTGCAGCAGATAATTGTAGGCGTAGATGAACCCAAGTAGTCCGAAGACCGTGTTTCTCTTTTGGACACCGTTGAGGAAATAGAAAAGCGAGAGCGGTAGGAGGCCGATACAGAGCGTCAGTACTATCTTTTCGCAAACGAGCGGTGGGAAGATGTACAACAGTGCTGCGAGGAGAACGTGCGAGGTCCAGTTCGGGAAAAAGGTGGCATTTAACCGATAAACCTCACGTAACCGGTAGTTTTCGTGTTGATGGTATTCTTTTAGTACATAAGCATTGTAGATATGGCTTGCGCCATCCTGCGTTGGAAAATACTTGAATCCCCAGACCGGTAGAAGATGTATGATCAGCAATACAATGACGGTAACATATCCAACAGATAATAGACGTGCTTTCATTCTTTTAATGTTCCTTGCGGTTCGTTGAGGTAGATAGTGTATTCAACCTGCCTGATAGTTAGACTTACATGTTTTGCTGATAGTTAACTAACTGCTATTCACAGATATCCTCTCCTGCCCGAATTCTATTCTAATAGATTCACGCTTTTGTTTCAACACACAAATTTTAAAAAAGTTGACATTCATCAACAAATAGGGGTATAATCTGGATATGGAAGATATTTTAAACCGACTCCTTGAAAACTGATGGAAATTCCGAGCATTCTTATCGTCGGTGGTGATTCACAGGCTGGCACATACATCCTGCGGATTCGGCTCACAGAAGGGACGACGCTACAATTCGGACGGTTCAAGAAAGGCAAACTAATTTCACTACCTGCTGGTGACTATACGTATGTCGGTTCTGCGCTTTCGGAAAAAGGTGCGACTTCACTGGCGCGGCGACTTGTTCGGCACGCAACACGGAGTGGAGATAAACCGCCACACGCTATCCGAGAAGATATGATAGACCGGTTCGCCGAATGCGGTTTAGGACCTCGGGACCCCCTACCCAAAAGCGGCAAAACATTGTTCTGGAACGTTGATTTTCTCTTGGATTTGCAATCCGCTGAGATTGTCAATATTATAGCGATTCGTTCTCCTGAACGTCTGGAACATACAATCGCTGGTTTATTGGAACAGGATGCTGAGACACAGATCATCGAAAAAGGTTTAGGCGCGAATGATGCCCCGCGTAGTACCCATATCTTACGTGTCAGCACAGATGAGACGTGGTGGGCATCGTTCGCCGATAGTATAAGGAGGGTCGGTTCGTCCACGCAGCACTGGAAGGATTGAACCCGGAGAACTTGATATGAGCAGAAGGCAACATCTGGTACACGGTGATCCGCAACGATTTGAAGTCGTCGCAGATTTCACGGAATGCACTTCACTGCTCCGAAAGGAATAATTAAAAAATGGCACGACAACCCAATATTCTCTTTCTTCTTACTGACCAGCAGCGTTACGATTCACTCGGTTGCAACGGTGCACCGATCTGCAGAACGCCTGCTGTTGACGAAATCGCTGCGACAGGTATGCGGTTCACGAATGCCTATACGCCTATCGCACTCTGTTCGCCGGCGCGCGGCTCTCTGCTCACTGGACTCTATCCACACAACCACGGGCAGCTCTCAAATATGGGGAACTTCAACGGCGTGTTTGCAAATCAGATCCTCGACAAACCCGCCTATCCGAAACTCTTGAGCGCAGCAGGCTATAACGTCAGTTGCATCGGTAAATGGCATCTTGCTAAGCAAGGCGACACGGAGTTCTGGGGCTACGACAAATGGCATCCATATAACGAGTGGCATCAGTGGCTCCGCGATGACGGAATCGACTTCCGAATTGATAGGGATGCCGTTCAACCCTTTGAATGGGGCGGTGAGGCACCTTTCTATGGAAGACATCCACTCCCCGTTGAACGGACAATGGAGGCATGGACAGCAGATAAAACGATCGAACTCATCGACGGCTATGCGGATTCCGAGCAACCGTTCATGATTGCGGCGAATTTCTTCGGACCGCATTTCCCGTATGCCGTGCCAGCACCTTACGATACGATGTACGACCCAGACACCGTTGAACGCTGGGGTAACTTCGATGAACAGTTCATTAACAAACCGCTTATCCAGCAGAAAGAGATGCTCCGGTGGAACGCCAGCCATCTCACATGGCCCGATTGGCAGAAGGCCATCGCTGCGTATTGGGGGTTCTGTACCTTCATTGATGACCAAGTACGGCGAATTCTCGACTGCCTTGAGGCGAACAGTATGGCGGAGAATACGGTTATCATCTTTTCGACCGACCACGGTGATATGCTCGGCAGCCATCGGCTTTTCAACAAAGGTTTCCACATGTACGAGGAGACGCACCACATCCCGCTCGTCATTCGTTGGCCCGGCGGAACGTCCCCCGGAACGACGTGCGATGAATTTGTGAATCTTGTGGATCTCATGCCCACATTTTTAGAACTCGGTGGCGCAGTAGCACGCGATAACCTCGACGGTAGATCCATTGTGCCGCTCTTACGCGGTGAAACTGTAGAGGATTGGCCCGATGACGTGTTCGCTGAATTTCACGGGTATGAACCGACGCTCGCCTCTGTCAGGATGGTACGGACGGATTCGTGGAAGTACGTCTACAATCCGTACAGCGAAGACGAACTCTACGATATGAAGAGCGATCCGCACGAACTCCACAACGTAGCAAACCAACTCGGTTACAAGCACGTACTCCGTCGTATGAAAGCGCGTATGGTTGATCGCTTGCGCGAGACAAAAGACAACATCGTCATGGATGGCGGATGGCAGAGCAATTCGTTTGACCTGCTCATTTCAGGAAGAGAACGCTAATACGGGTGTCCCCTTCTCTTGTTGGAGGGGTTTGTAACACCAAATTCGGATTTGAAAAAAATATGGAAATGTGATAACATGTTCATACTTTAAGATTCAAAAACGGTAGCCTGCAACAACGACGCAGGCGGATTTGAGGAACAGATCTAATAGTCTTAATGCCCGCTATTTCTCCGCAAGGTAAATTAGAAAAATGATTATCACAGTTGACGAAAGTTACCGCGATAAACGGGATCGCACTGAGCAACAACTCTTCGCAGTCGTTGAGCAGAATACACCCGATTCCATTAAAGCACCGCTTTTTCCACAAGACGAATCAGAGGTGTTCACATTCCATCTCGATAAAGAACTGATTGAGCGTTTGAACCTCTGGGAATGGTTTCGGAACTATGCGAAAGAGGCACAGGTCTCGACGGCTGGCATTCGCGGTCCACAGAATATCTTATACCCTTGGGACACTCGGTTTCCGATTAACCAGATCGGGATTATCCTAGCAACACTCGGAAAAAGTCTTGTCGCTAAGGAAACCGCGAATGGAAGGTTGGTCGAGAAACTTGCAGGATGTGAGGTGCGTTACAACTCACAGAAATATGTCGAATTTATCGCTCGGATCCAAGCGGCGCATGGGATTCGTACGTATGTCCCGAAAGCGTTTGGCACACTACCGATTTGGATGGCATCGTTCCTGATCTTCATGCTCGATTTGGATGGCGGCGAGCATGTCACATCAAGCCACTCTGTGAGCACGAAAAACGCGACCAAAGACCTCAATAACCAAGGCAGTCAATATCTGCCAGAAGAATCCATGCGGTTCGTCAACAAGATTGAAGAGATCCTTAAAACCGCTGAAACGGAAGGATACACGATTCAGTTCAGCACAGCCGATGACGCACACATCGATTTTGAACGGCTTGATGAACTCCACGACGGCGTACAACTCTATGTCGGCTATCTCAAGAGCGGTGTCGCTACAGATGCGAATCTCAATCTCATCCGCGAGACGAAACCACCCATCGTTGTCGATTGTGTTGGCGGGTGTATGTATCGTCCGATGCGTGCAATCTTTGAACGGTTGGGGATTGCGAATTCTGTCCGTTGGCTTCATGTTGAGGCGGACCCGCTGTATCACAATATCGGAAAACTGGATCGGAACCCGAAAACCGGATCGGCTGAATTCTACGATCTCGGCTGCGATTTCAGCATTCTTGATGTCGTCCGGTCGGTAGACTATGCGACAAAACTCAAAGCGCAACCCGTTGGAACTATCATTGAAGCGACCGACCCGGATGGCGATCGGCTCATCGTTTGTGAAATAGAGGAAGCCTCGCGCGCAGCAGTGCTACAAGACCTTGGGATCGATTTTCTCACACTCGACGATGACCGTCTATTGACAATTTATACGCCGAACCAAGCGTTCCTTATGTTGATGGATTTCCATGCCAAGCAGCTGAAAGCCGCTGGACTCTGGGAAGATCATCCGCGGTTCATGATCAAGACAACGCCTTCTGCACTCGCTTGGGATCAGTGGGGTGCCGCCAACGGTGTCAGTGTTATTAATGTTCCTGTCGGTTTCAAAGAGATCGCCGCGATTATGAAAAAAATTGAACGGCAGCTCGCCAACGCTCCAGACGCACCTGTTGTTGTCCAAGATGTTTACGGTGAGACGATTTCACTCGGTGTGCAGCCACGACTCATCTTCGCAGGTGAGGAGAGCGGCGGGATGATTACCGGTCCTGAAGCACTTATCCGGAGCCGGGGTGGACGCACTGCCATCGCCATGCGTGAGAAATCCGCAGGTGAGTCTATGGTGCTTGTCACCGCACTCGCGGCACACTGCAAACAGGCAGATATATCTTTTTCTGATTATCTCGCCACCGTTTTTACAGAGAATCAGATTTCTGCGACGTGTGACGTGCGGGAGGACATTACATATTACAATGAATCCGAACCAAATCCTGAAAAACTCCGAGAAGCGAAACGTGAAGGTGAGGCGAAACGCGACAAAAACGACCTGTTTTTCCTCGGCATCGCCATTGCGCTCCGGGATGGCGAAATAGATATAGATCAGGCGCGCGCGATCCTTGCAGACGCGCTACCGGGTCTTGATTTTACGGCACTTGAGGATGTCCGATTTGTCGGTGATGGGAGTTACCTGATGTTTCGTGATAAGTGTGTCGAAGTCCGAAAGTCTGGCACGGATGCGAAAACGAAGGCGTATGCCTCCGGTTCCGATAAGGCGGAATGTCGGAAATTCGCTAAAGCCTTCGGTGAGGCGAGTGGTGACTTAACCGAACTTTATGAGCAGGAAATAAGTCAAAATTACTTAATGAATGTTGGAAACAGAGCGCGACAGATTTATAACGCGTTTCAGGCGGATTAATAGCGGTCGGCTGAAGGCTAATAAAAAAAGGAGTTTACCCATGCCAAGAATAATTATCACCCTTTTCGCAATGTTTATCGCAATTGCGTTCTCGACGGTTGCTTATGCAGATTGGACAGTTCTCCGAGAAGACGATATCCTCCGCGGTGATGGTATCGATGGGATGCTGCAGGATGTCTATTTCATGGATAGCGAGAACGGTCTCGTTGTTGGAGACGGTGGACTCATGCTGGTGACATCAGATGGCGGCAAGACGTGGGGAAAAAAAGAGATCGATATGCGTCCGCCGGGAGCAGAACAGAGACAAGGCGGTCCTCCCGGTGGCGGTCCCCCAGGCGGTTTCGGTGGTGGCGGTTCAGCACCGCTTTATAATATCTATTTCGTAGATGAAAACGTTGGGTATATCACTGGCGGTAGAGGCACTATCCTGAAGACAGAAGATGGCGGTGAAACTTGGGCACGGAAAATGGCGAGAAGTGATACCCCTGGACGGGGTGGAAGACGCGGCGGCATGCGCGCCAATTTGATGGGCATCCAGATGATTAGTGAAACGATCGGTTTCATTGCCGGATCGGAGAATACGATTCTCAAAACAACCGATGGCGGCGAAACTTGGGTCGGCAGCTCAGAACGCGCACGCGTTGGTGAGACACGAAACAACCTTGAAAATATTTGGTTCGTTTCACCGACAACAGGTTGGGTTATCGGATCATTCGGAACGCTCATGCATACCACCGACGGCGGCGAAACTTGGGAGAAACGTGATGCAGGCTTTGATAATAATTTGTTCGGTATCCATTTCGTTGATGAAAACACCGGTTGGATTTGTGGACAAGAGGGCCTGATTCTGCACACGAACGATGGCGGTTCGACCTGGAACCAGCAGAAAACCGAATCGTTTGACAATCTCCACGATATTATCTTTGTTGATGCGATGGTCGGTTGGGCAGTCGGCGGTTTCAATTCCGTTTTACATACCACTGATGGTGGGAACACATGGGCAATATCGAATATCCCAGGCGGTGCGACGCTCAAAGGTGTTCACGCAACGGATCAGAACCACTGTTGGACGGTTAACGATTGGGGTGTCATCGCAGGATACAAAGTGGAATAGTTACCAGTTGTCGGTTGTCAGTTGTCAGTTAAGAGTGTTCCTGTAACAATCACTATCTCTTGACATATTCCAAATAGGAGTTATATTACCTGAAACCTCTTGTCCGATAACTGACCACCAATAGCCGTAGGTAAAGAAAGGAACACTAATGTCAGCATTAAAGAGTCATAAAGTCACGATGCTCGGTACTGGACTCATCGGGATGTTTTACACGATGACGCTCCATAACCAGCGCGGTGCGGACCGCGTCCACAGCGTCTATTCTCGACGCGAGGAACGCGCGAAGGCGTTCGCCGAAGAGTGGAATATCCCGCACACAACGACGGATTTGGCGGAAGCCATCAACCATCCTGAGACGGATACTGTTGTCATTGGATTGCCGAACAATCTACACTTAAAAGCGGTTGAACTCGCTGCAGCAGCAGGCAAAGCCATCCTCTGTACGAAGCCGCTCGGACGTACCGCTGAAGAGGCGAAAACGATGCTCGACATCGTTGAAAACGCTGGTGTCTTTGCGGGATACCTTGAAGATTTGGTATATCCTCCGAAAACTCTCAAGGCTTTAGAATCGGTACAAAACGGTGCGCTCGGTAAAATTCTGTGGGTACGTTCCCGCGAGACGCATCCGGGTCCGCACAGCGACTGGTTCTGGGATCTGGAGCAGGCAGGTGGCGGTGCTATCGTGGATATGGGGTGCCACTGCATCGAGATTATCCGAAACTTCGCTGGTAAGAATAACAGACCGCTTGAGGTGATGTGTTGGGCAGATACGCTCGTTCATCCGATTGATGCGGAGGATCACGGCATCGCACTCATCCGATTTGAGAGCGGTGCTATGGGACAGTTTGAAGTTAGCTGGGCATTCCGCGGCGGTATGGATTTACGGGATGAGGTCTCCGGTAGTGAGGGAACGATATGGCTTAATCATTGGCTTCGTACGGGTTATGAGATGTTCACGGCTGTTGGACAAGGCGGCTATGTCGCTGAAAAGGCGGAAAGCGATACCGGTTGGCTTTTCCCGGTCGGTGATGAGGTGGCTGAACTCGGCTATCGCGATATGTTCCTTGATATGTTCAACGCAATCGACGAAGGACGCGAACCGATGGAGACGTTCTACGACGGTTATGTTGTCAACGCTGTTATTGATGCCTGTTACAAATCCGCGAAATCTAAGCAGTGGGAAGCCGTTGAAATTGAGGATTGGCGCGGCACTATGGAAGCCGCGGATGCACAAGCGAGTCCGTCGGATACCGATGAACGTTATGCACACCTCAAAGATGAACGGATGCCAGACGGTAGACGCAAACGTATCTTCAGGGACCGTGAAACTGGTGAGATTATTGAGAGGGTGGAAGATTGAATTAACGCAAACACCTTTGTTGATGAGGTTTTGTGGTGTCGGCATTCCTAAGGGGAAACACCCAAGCAAAAACATCTCGTCGGCAGTGCGCAATACATCCAGTCTCATGGAAAAATCGAGTAAGACCTAAATAAAAAGGAGGGTTTTCAAATGACTCGAATACTGACAGTTTTTGCGCTTGTGCTTTGTTTCAGTCTGAGTAGTTTTGCTGCGTTTGAAGAGGAGACGGTATTATTATACCTCTTTGATGAAGAGGTTAACGATGAAGCGACAGACCTATCCGAGTTTGAAAATCATGGTGAGATTACCGATGCCGAATGGACGGAGGATGGCAAGATTGGTGGTGCATTGGTCTTTGATGGTGCGAGTAGTCTTATTGAAGTCCCGCATCATGAAAGCCTTTTTCCGGGCGGCGATGAACTGACAATTGAGGCGTGGTTTAAACCGACGATATTTCCGGGTGGACATCCACCGATTGCGAGGAAAGGGTCTGTAGCTGAAAGTGGATGGGGTTTCGATACACCGGGCGGAAAAATTCGCGGATTCGTCTATACCGCACCCGGTGCTGCTGCTGTTGCTGAAGGCACGACACAGATGACATTGGACGCATGGCATCATGTCGCTATGGTCTACGACGGCGCAGAAATTCGCATCTATCTTGATGGTGAATTGGACGGAGAAGTCGCACGAGAAGGCGACATCAACGAAAACGAAGCCTCAGTGTGGATCGGTAAGAAAGCGAATGAGAGTGTATGGTTGAATGGAACGCTTGATGAACTCCGTATTCTCAATATCGCAATATCGCAGGAACAGATTCAAGAGGATATGGAAGACGGCATCGCGTTTGCGGTGGAAGTCACAGGGAAACTCACAACGACATGGGGACGGATTAAATCTGAAATCCGCAATTAGTGTTTGGAGACGATAATGATAGATTCAAGTTGGCTTGAATATTGTGCTACCGATGAGCAACTCAAGGCATTCAACGACATGGGATATCTCGTTGTTGAGGACGCTATCAGTATGGAGATGGTGGACGCATTGGAGGAAGTTGCGGATCGCGTTGATGCCGAGGAACGTACCAAAAAGGGGTTGGCACCACACAAATTGTTGTCGAAGTTCCGTACCGTCGTTGAGGACGACCTACTGCTGGAATTGCTTGACAATAAGAAGGTCTTTCCGCTGCTCTGGGACATCCTCGGATGGAACATCCAACTCTATATCTCGCATCTCATCATGTATCCGCCAGAACCGCTGGATACACCACGTGTGACCAAGGCAGCGCACTGGCACCAAGACGGCGGCAGACCTGTACCGGAGATGGAGCGTCCACACCCGCGACTTTCATTGAAAGTCAGCTACTGGTTGACCGATGTTACCGATCGCGACAACGGCGCAATGCGTCTGATTCCGGGTAGCCATAAACTCGACACCCGTCCGCCTAACAGCGACAACAACCCTGATGGTGATCCTGAGGGTGCGATGGATCTGCTCGTCAAACGCGGCACGGCAGTGCTATTTGATCGACGGATGTGGCATTCACGGGGTTGGAACTTCTCGGATGTGACGCGGAAGGTTCTGTTTATGGGGTATAGCTATCGCTGGTTGCGTGGATTGGATTACAATCTTATGCCAGCGGAACTCCTCGAGAAATGCGATCCGATTCGGCGGCAACTCCTCGGTGACGGCGTAGATGTCAAAGGCTGGTGGCAACCCACAGATGCGGATGTGCCTCTGAAGACATGGATCGAGGAGCATCGGGGAGAGGAATATCTGCGGTGAGGTCTTCCGTTTGTGTTTCTGTAGCTTTTACGTCTTTCGATGAAGCGTATTTGAGGGCACTTCTTGCATCACAGGAATGACATAGCTCCGAATCGTCACACCGGCCAAGGTTTCTGTCTCTACCCGCGGCTCCGGAGCCTGCCGGTGGTCAAATACGACGTAGTAACCCTCTGTTGCCTTCTCCGCTGCGATATATGCCGCGAGTTGCTTTTTGCCTGCCTGATAGTATTTATTGCCGCGCCATATCTTTGTCTCAAGTGCCCATCGAAAAAAGGTCGTCTTTCCAGTCTGTCGCGGTGCAAAAAGGACGATATACTTGCCATCTTTAACACGATTGATGAACTCCGCGCCCTCTTCAGTGCGGCGGACAACATAGTTTTCGTTCGGATATACGCATCCCTGGATCCCAAAACGTCTCATTTTTTCCTCCCATTGTTGAAATTCTTAACGATTTATTATATCATATCATTGTATGGAGGTCAATTCCGACTCGTATCGCCCCAGGTTCCTCTTTGTAAGTCCTCGCTCGTAGTATGCTTCAGCGAAATCAGGCTTTATGCGGAGTGCCTCGTCAAAGTCAACAATAGCTGATTCGTATTGTCTATCGAAGTCTCTCCTTTGCATTCCTCGGATGAGATAAGCATTGACATCATCAGGCTTTATGCGGAGTGCCTCGTCAAGATCTGCGATAGTTTCAAATTTTTGTCCCAGAATAACAACTGAAACTAGCAACTCCCCGTAGTCATCAGCATTCTGTGATTCTATGGTTTCTTTCATCTAAAGGGCCTCCATCAGTTTTGCCAGAGTTCCACTGGTATTTAGTCATCGTCATCAGATTTTTCTGGCGGTGTGCGTTTGGATGGATCGTACGCGACATATTTTATGCCGTTGCGTTTGTCCTCTTCCTCCAGTGCTCTCACATACGCAAAGAATTCATCCAGAGTTTTGAATTTCGCACTCAGTTCTGCTTTGATGCGATAGCATTCTTCAAGAATGGGATCCGTATATGTTTCAGGGTCAAACTCTGGATGTTTTTCAGGAACTTCTTTCATCTGAATGTTCTCCATTAATGCTATAGGTGTGCAGATGGTTATGGGTTGAAATCCTGCCTCTCGGCAAACTTGATTGATATGTTCACGTTTGTGTTCATTTACAATATGCTTGTGGTTCCACGATACCAAATATTCAACGCTATGTACCGTTGCGATAGCGATATGCTGTGCATCAAACACAGAACCTCGTGGCACTGCATCAGAATCAAGCAGTTTTTCCACAAGCATATCCATATCAGGTGAAACTTCTAATATCGTTAGCGAAGATACCACATCAAGTCGTTGTTGTGCTGCTGTTGGATCGCCCTATCTAATCTCGTCGCGAACTATAGGTGAAATAACAAACTCAAATTTATCCGCATAATCTTCCCCCAGCTGCTGGCTTGCTTTCTGCCGGGCTGCTAAGACTGGATTGCTGCTGGGTCTCGCTACCAAGTAGCTAACTACGGTTGACTCAATATAGACTCTCGGTTTTATTGTTGTATATTTTAGCATGAAATACTGGGGCTTTCAAATCCGATTTCCGAAGTTAGTAGTGGAAACCGAAGTTCCCGCTCGCGGTTAATCATCGTCATCAGATTTTTCTACCGGTATCCGCTTGGACGGATCATAGTATGAGACATATTTGATGCCGTTGCGTTTGTCTTCTTCTTCTCCGGCTTTCAAATACGCAGAGAATTCCTCCTGAGTTTTGAATTTCGCGCTAATCTCTGCTTTGATGCGATAGCATTCTTCAAGAATGGGATCTGTATACGTTTCAGGGTCAAACTCTGGGTGTTTTTCTGGTGCTTCTTTCATCTGAATATCCTCCATTAATTGTGTAGGTGTGCAGATGGTTGTCGGTTGAAATCCTGCTTCTTGGCAAATCTGCTTGATATGCTCACGCTTGTGTTCATTTACAATGTGCTTGTGGTTCCACGATACCAAATATTCAACATTGTGTACCGTTGCAATAGCGATATGCTGTGCATCGGGTCTGGAATTTCGTGGGACTGCGCCAGAATCAAGCAATTTTTGCACGAGGATATCTATCTCGGGTAAATTTTCTAAGATCGTTAGGCGTGATGTAATTTCAATGCGTTGCTGTGCTGCCCTAACATCTCCCTG
The DNA here is from genome assembly GCA_000406005.1 of Candidatus Poribacteria bacterium WGA-3G. Lineage (GTDB taxonomy): Bacteria > Poribacteria > WGA-4E > WGA-4E > WGA-3G > WGA-3G. The sequence goes on along the minus strand of ASZN01000040.1, from coordinate 413 downwards.
TTGAATTTCAGCGCGAACTATACGTGAAATAACAAACTCAAACCTATCCGCATAATCCTCCCACAGCTGCTGGCTTGCTTTTTGCCGGGCTGCTAAGACTGGATTGCTACTGGGTCTCGCTACCAAGTAACTAATAACGGTTGACTCAATATAGACGCTCGATTTTATTGTTGTATATTTTAGCACGAAATACTGCTTCTTTCAAATCCAAATGCCAGAATGAGATTGTGATAAAAAATCGGCGAATTCATGAGTAATCCCATTTCTAAACAGTGTTGTCGCATGACCGAATGTTATGTAGGACGTTGGCTTATAGGGACACAGACTAACAGTCTATGCTACATAAGAGCAAAAACACAGACTAACAGTCTATGCTACATAAGAGCAAAAACACAGACTAACAGTCTATGCTA
>ASZN01000039.1 GCA_000406005.1 Candidatus Poribacteria bacterium WGA-3G | reverse complement strand
ACTGTTTCTTTTGGACAACATCCGCCCGTGCCTTATGCTCAACATAAACAGGCCACAACAGCGACATGGCGATTGAACGCCTACCAAGGCGATTGGCAAGTGCCAGCACTCGCGTATAGACAATGGATGCACAAGGCATTCAAACCCGCTGATCGTTCCCAGATGCCAGCATGGGTCAATGATATTGAACTGATCGTAAATTTTCCTTTTTATCCAGTTGATATGGAGGCAGGCATTTTAGGGAAACTTAGTCAACTCGTAGACCCTGAAAAAACACTCTTATACGTCATTGACTGGCGAGAATCTGGGTGGGCTCTCAATTATCCTGATTATACGCCTGTAACGAGTTTCGCAAATTTTGGCGAGTTCCTTAGAGAAGCACGACGCTATGGTTTCAGAGTAATGCCACACGTGAATGTGGTAGCCGTTTCACTGTCTAACCCGCTTTATGCGGTATTTGAGAAACACCAAACGTACCATCCGCGGACAGGTGAAAAAATAGGATCGAGATTGAGTAATGAATACCCATTGCACCGACAATATGCTTGGATCAATCCCGCTTCAAGCGAGTTTAGAAAGTTGCTGGTGGATCGCGTAAAAAGTGTATGGGAGACTTACCAAGTGGATGCCTTTCATCTTGACATCAGTCATTTCATGATAAACAATGCTCCGATTGACGGCTTGACGGTGCCAGAGGGCAGTATACGGCTCCACCAAGAACTGAAAGAAGCCATGCCCGGTGTTGTGCTGGGTGGGGAAGGTCTCCACGAAGTCACCTTTTTATACGAAAACTTAGCACGGTTGCCTAATTCGCCCAAAGAGCACCCCCACGCGATCAGTTCCTTTTTATTCTCGCCCTATGTGCTACGCTATGGACATCTCGGAGTCCCAAATCCTGATAGAGATGCAAACTTTGAAGAAAATTACAAAAAATATGAAGTGTGGAATGCGCGCCCTTTCCTAAATCTTGTAGGAACATCGGATTTAGACCCCGACCGCGTTAAAACGCATAGATTATTGCAACTCGTACGAGAACGACAAAACTACAGATTCGGAGACGTTAACAGTGATGGGGTCGTCAACATCCTTGACCTCACACTCATCGCACAAAATTTTGGAATAGAGAAACCCAACAACCAGAGAGTAGACGTTAACCGAGATAGCATTGTCAATATACAGGATTTAGTGATTGTTGCGAATGCGTTTGAATAGAGAAAGAGAAATAACACAAGAAAGAGATGCATTTATGAAAAATGTTTGGACAAAATGTGTTTATATGCTGATATTGCAGTTTGTTTTAGTACCCGCTGCGTTGTCAAACACTTTGACGCTCAGTGAAGATGGTGAAGTTTTCGCTGAGACGGATCGCTATCAGGTGCGGTTTAAAAATGGTAACGTCATACACGTGCATAACAAACTCACTCAAGAAACGTATACACTTTCAGGAAGACCAGATGCAAGACTTTCAGGGATGCGTGGGTCCCGGTTCCATGAGTCAGAAATAGACGGCGAAGATTACTTGGAACCTGAGTGGGAAATAGGTGGCGCTGATGCCTTGGAAGTTGAAAAGATTTCACCCTTAGCAGTGAAACTAACAGCTCGGTGGCATCAGAGGACACTTCTTATGTGGGTGGTCATTGATGTGCTTACTGGAGATCTAATAATTAGACAGGAGGGTTTTTCTGATCAAACAGGAATTTCCACTATCGGATGGGGGATCGGAAATTTAGATTATGATCAGGTATCTCCGATTGTACCAGGGCGCAGCGGAAAAATAATGAATGAACAACACACAGTGGATTTGTATTGGATGTATCCGGGTCTATGGGAAGCCCCTCTTGCTGTCGTGCAAGGAACATTAGGGGGATGTTTTGTGATGAGTGAGGATGAAACAGATCAATTTAAAGCACTCGGTCACTGGCCAGAGAGAAAAAAGCCAAATCTCTTCGCTATTGCTTTTAACACGCACAATTTTCTTCCTTTTGAAAATCGTCAACATATTACTTCAGCGATTTGGAGGTTTAATACATATAGGGGTAATTGGCAGGTGCCTGCGGAAACGTATCGTCAAGCGATGATGGAGCGAAATGAATCGCGTGTCGCTCGTCCGCCAGCGTGGGTTAAAGATATTCAACTCGTTGTTATGTACTGTTCACTGACTCGTAACTACATTAGAATGTTAGATTTTTTACCACAACAGATCAACCCGCAAAATGTGTTAATTTACTGTCGCGGCGGTTGGAAACAGGAACACTTCGGGGCGTTTGTATCTGAGGCAAAGGCTCGCGGGTTTAGGGTAATGGTCTATGCAGGTTTTCCGTTTGTTGATCAAGACCACCCGCGTTACGCTGAGTGGGAGCCCTATTTCTATCGAGATGGCGATGGAAACATACTCGGATGGGAATTGGAACTCGGAGGCCCCGCCTATATAAATTCTGCAGCTTCAAGTTATAGAGAATATTACGTGCGATTATTGAAAAACGTGCAAGAGACACATAACATTGATGCCATCTATCTTGACGGTAACGGGCTTATCAGAAATCACGCTACAATTGATGGATTGACACCTATTCAAGGGAACATGCTTTTACATGAAGAACTTATTGAAGCAATGCCAGATATTGTTTTTTCTGGCGAATTTATTCACGCCGTGACATCTCCCTATATGGCTTTTTATTCGCGCCCGGATCAGTTGGATTATGGAGATCCACACCCGATAACTGATTTCTTATTTTCGCAGTGGTCCCTTGCTTTTGGAGGGCCCCTCGCATATTTAGGAGACAGACACAAAGCACAAGAATTGGAAATATTGAATGCACATATTCAGACGTATAAACAGGTGCCGGTGATTCCGACAATCCGATATTATTTTGAGCATCATCTGGAAATACAACAAGCGATTTCTATACTGCATCGCACCTCTTCAAATGTCGAATTTTGGGAAGAATTAGAACAGATGGTGAATACCCCTCGTGAAGATTTGAACTTTGATGGTGTTGTGAACATTTTGGACCTTGTGATCGTTGCTAACGCTTTTGGTAGTTCAACAGATTCCGATTTGAAATTTGATTTGAACTTTGATGGTGTTGTGAATATTCAGGATTTGGTCATTGTGGTGAATGCGTTTTGAAAAGGAGATTATATCTTATACTATGACAATCAAAAAAATATATCGTAAATCATTTTGGTTTCAGTTACTCCTCGCGTCCGTTGTGGGCATATTCGTCTATAATACTTTTGCCTATGCAGAAGATGCCGAGGACTGGATGCCGGATCCTGCGCTCCGAGAGGCTGTCCGTGAAGCACTTGACATCCCTGATGAGATACCTATACATCCTGGAGACATGGCAGGATTACATAATCTTTTTTTAATAGAAATAGAACACGGTATTAGGAGTTTAAAGGGACTTGAGTATGCCGTGAATCTTAGAGTCTTGGTTGTTGACAGAAGTGAAGTCTCAGATTTAACACCACTTGCAGGACTTGAGAACTTAGAATCCTTGTCTATTGTTAAAAGTAAAGTTTCAGATATAACACCACTGGCGGGGCTCAAGAATTTACGGGTCTTAAAGTTGTATGATAATCATCGCATTTCGGATATAACACCCCTCGCAGGACTGGTGAACTTAGAAGTATTACAATTGCACGACAATAAGATTTCAGACCTCATGCCCCTCACAGGACTGGTAAATTTAGAACAGTTGCAATTGCACTACAATCAAATTTCAGACATAACCCCGATAAGAAGCCTAACCAAACTGGAGCGGTTGACACTAATAGGCAATCCTATTGACTATACACAACTGGGAAATCTACCCGCTGAATTGCGCCAGTGCCTGGTGGATGCCTCCCCGTATAAAGCCCCCATTGCAGAACGCATCCAAAACAGAGCCTATCCTTCTATCGGGGTGAGAGACTACATACTTGCGGAGCGTGGTCAACACACTATGGAAATTTTCACGAGGTTTGACTTGGTTTTTGGTGCTCTCCCTTTTACTCCCCTTAGAGAATGGACAACAAGATGGCTAACAGCATGGGGATTGCCGCCTGTCGTCAAAAACTTATCTACACGTGTGGGACATATAGATGAAATGAGAGAAATACATACCGAAGTGCTGCGTCTAAACCCTAATATGATTTTGCTTATAGGTTTGGATTTTCAGAACGGACTTTTTGAAAGATATGGTGAAGATTGGGAGGGGTGGCTACGAGATAAAGAAGGAAATCGTCTAACATCAGTTTGGCGCACGTATACCGGGGAAGAAGAAATGGATAATCTTATGGACTTCACGAAGCCTGTTGTCATAGAACAAATTGTGCAACAAGCAAAAGCGATTAGCGAGTGCGGACTCTATGATGGTATCTGGCTCGACCATTGGGGTGAAGGAAAGAGACTACAGGGAATCTACACCGCAGAAGAAGAATATATTGCGAAGGACACAATTCTCCAACGCATCCGCGAAGTTGTCCCAGATGACTTTTTTATTCTCGTTAACAACAACCGCCGTAAATTGCAGCCCCGCTGGGCACCCTATGTCAATGGTGTCTACATGGAATCAGGACGCGATTTTTTGGAAACTAGTCCGGATGGCCCTGACGGCTATACCTTTGCGGGGATCCATGACATAGAAGAGGCACTTTTGTGGAATGAAACGAAGCTGAGGAAACCGACATTAAATCTTTTAGAGGGTGAGGTGTCATATGTCAAAGCGATTGACGGTCCTGAAGTAAAGCAAATCGTCAGATTTTTCACGACAATGGCACTCACACATTCCAACGCATCGGTTTATATGCTCCATTATGATGATTTTTACTGGTACCGCTTCTATGATGCCCCTTTGGGTCAACCAATCGGAGGCGACGAAACCAAAGCGCAGCTCTATGAGAATCGCGATGGGTTGTTTATCCGAGAGTTCACTAACGGCTGGGCGGTGTATAATCGGTCCGGCAAGGAACAGGAGATCGAACTTCCGCAGGAGGTCTCTGGCTGGAACAGCCGTGTAAAAAATAAACGCCGGCATACGTTGGCGGATTTGGATGGCGAGATTTATTTGAAGGCGGAAACGCCTCCTACTGCGGATGTCAATGCTGATGGGACGGTGAACATTCTGGATTTAGTTGCTGTGGCAAACGCCTTTGGAGAAGCGGCACCCGATCTCAACGGTGATGGTGTTGTCAATATACAAGATTTAGTTATTGTGGCGAATGCGTTTTAGGTTCGATTTATCCTATGAATGTTATAGTAGAATCGAAAAATATGTTTACACCGCGTGATAGGGATCTACATGACACGCTTGTAGGGGTTGGGTAACCCAACCCCTACGGTTCCCTTGTGTGTAAAAGTAATTACGGGATCTACTATAAAATAAAACTGAGGAGACAAATGCTGATGAAATTTCTAAGCATTGTAACAGTCCTGTTTCTATTAACTTTACCTGTTTTAGCAGGCACGTTTTTAGAAACCTTTGATGGCAAAGATTTGGACGGATGGCAGCAAATTTGGACGGATAAGGGACCCGCTGTCTGGGAGATTGTTGATGACGAACTGCACGCAGACAGTCGTGAGGCATATACGCATTTACTGACAACCGGGGATGACACGTGGGAAAACTACACTATGGAACTTGATGTCAAACCCCTGAAAAAGCACGGTATTGGCGGCATCTCAATCGCTGTACGGGTTGACGGAAATTGGCTGGTTTACTGCAGTATTTTTGATCCTGTGATTATAAGGGGTGATGATCCCCCATTTCAAGAGGAACGAATAGGGTGTTACGCTACCGGTTTGCACCGGCCAGCACTTGCCACCCTTATCGTGGAACCGTACCCACTTTTAAGATTAAACAGATGGTCCCATCTGAAACTAAGCGTTGAAGGCGATATCTTTACCTTCTCGATTAATGGTGAGCAGGTCATGGCACCGACGAAACTGCAAATCTTCAGGCAGATTGATGTCTTTGCTGACTTCCCGGACTTTCAGACCGGAGGCGTCGGTTTTGGACTCTGGAACTATACGGCAGTCTTTGACAACATCACTGTCACCGGCGATAGCGTTCCAAACAGCGGTGATTTCCCTGTAACACCACAAGCAAAACTCGCGACAACATGGGGAAACTTGAAGAAATTTTAGACACACGCTGAATACGTAAGTCTTGAAACTTTCTCTGGTGGAGAAGAGAAACCGGTTTGGTCCCCTGATGGCCAATCCATCGCTTTTCGTTCTTTCAAGGACCCGGCTGGCATTTATATCATGGATGCGGATGGCGGAAATGTAAGTAGGCTCAAAAACCAACTCAACCAAGCATATACGCCCGCGTGGTCTCCAGATGGAAAACAGATCGCCTTTAGCGCAGTCTTTTTCGGAGGCTATGACATCGGCATACTAAACATTGACGGGACAGATCTCAGACGGATCACCCGCCATCTCAACGGTGAGGGATCGCCGGTCTGGTCACCTGATGGACACACAATTGTTTTCATGTCCTGGTGGGAAAGAACTGCTGACATCTATCGCACAAACATCAATGGCTTCATCGGCATGAACGGTGCCGCTACCAGTGGTCCACTTGCCGTCAATCCAAGGAACACCTCTTTGACCGCTCCCCCAGCTGAAGCTTGGGGGATTCTTTGAAAGAACTCCCAAGCGAGTTTCTCAACCTTTACCGTCACTTCCACATGAGGTCTAACGGTATGGGGCCATCTGACTACCTTATAGGTAGATTCCTTAGGTCTAATCTAAGGCAACATGTTTGCGAAAACAAGGTGCGGGTCATCCGGTCAACACTCTTCAATGGAAGCGTGACCATTTAGCACACTACGGAAACTTCCTGAAACTTATTGGAAGCGACCGATACTTCTGGTAGGTATCTCCTACGTCAGAACTTCAACTATTTCGTCCACGATATACAATCGGGTCGCCAACTTACGGACGACGTTGCATAGTGAAGGGACTTTTCGCTCGTTTTTTGTAGCTTCGGTTCTACGTCTACGCAACCCCCGCGAAGGGGTGGTTAGGATCAATCAGAGTTAAACTGAAAGTCGCGTATCCTAACCCGTAGATATTAATATTATACAACATTTTAGTCAAAATTTCAAATCTTTTTTTGACACAACAATAGGCGGTGTCTACATCCCCCAGCTAAAGCGAGGGGGTTTTGACACCGAAGATAAGATAACCACGACATGGGGTGAAATAAAGTCGAAATCGTTTTGAACTTATACAGAGGCTTTTGTCCCAAAGGGAACCGTGCCTGAAAAAGGAGGAATAACAAATATGAAACGCACACAAACTTACGTGATATTAGGAACAGCATTATTGCTAAGCATTAGCCTATTCATCAGCAATGGGTGGACGGCAGAGGCTGAGATCATTTCTTTTGTTCCCAAAACGAACGGAGAGCGTTCCATCCATTTCATAGATACCCAAGGAGAACTACTTCCAAGATTGATGGTAGGTCCCGGACGTATAGGCAGCAGCTTCAGCTGGTCCCCTAATGGACACTCGATTACCCATGGTTCTAATCAGGATGGGGACCCTGATATTTATGTGATGGATGTCAGAACAAATGTAGAACGTCAGTTGACGTTCCACCAGAGTAGAGATATATGGCCTGCGTGGTCTCCGAATGGGAAATGGATCGCATTCATCTCGGAACGCGACGGAGAGATGGACATCTACAGAATCGATGCCAATGGTGAAAATGTGATGCGACTCACGAACCAAGGCGGCTGTCAAAGACCGGCTTGGTCTCCTGATAGCGAATCGATTGCTTTTAGTGCGTCCAGAAAAGATGCAGGAATAGGATCCTTTATTTACGTCATGAGTGCTGAGGGCAAAAGATTGCGGCGGCTCACAAATACATCTTCCGGTGTATGCACATGGTCGCCGGATGGTAAAGAGATCGCTTATATTCCACCTGGGGATGCTGTAGGAGGTATTGCGCTTTTCAGTATTAATATAAATGGCAAAAATATGCGTCAACTCACACGGTTGTATAAAGGGCTGACATTAATCACTTCACCGAAGTGGTCGCCGAGTGGAAAACGAATTGCCTATATTTTGACTGAAACGTCAGAAGAATTAAAAAGAAGATTGCTCCAAGGGGCTCTGGTTCCAGCAGCTGAGATTTTCGCGAACTCGGTCATCTGTATTGCCAATACAGATGACGTTGGCGGTGGAGACCCCATTGAAACACCAAGAGAATTAGTGCCTGGTCATCTTGATTGGGTGCCAGAAGAATTTCTCTCAGTATCCCCGAGTGCAGAGAAACAGATAACATTCTGGGGCAAACTCAAACAATCAGAAAATGCCGCCAAGTAGCTGCCATATATCGGAGAAATTTGTTGTAATACCATTTCTGATTTTATTTCCCTCTTATGTAGCATAGACTGTTAGTCTGTGTTCCGGTATGGTATGCCCCCGTATTTCATAACATGCGGTAATGCGACAACACTGTTTAGAAATGGTATAACTTCCATGTATCTCTCGTATTTTAAACTGTTAAGGAGCACACAATGAAATTTGCTATTTTGATTATTGGAGGTATTCTCCTGTTCCAGACGTTACCTGTTTCCGCTGGAACGTTCTTGGAAACATTCGATAACTTCGACCTAAAAGACTGGAAAGAAATTAACGAGCGGAATGCGCCTGCTGGCGAATGGCGTAGCATCAATGGCGAACTCCACGCAGAAAGCAAGGATAACGCCATCAGAATGCTGGTTATAAAAAACGCAGCCGTGCACGATTACGAAGTCGCGTTAGATGTCATGCCACTTGCCAAACATGGACGTGGGCACATTGTGCTCGCTGCACGAGTCAATCAGACGTATGCGGTTGTTTTCGCAATCGGCAATGTTTTCTGGAACGCACCATCACCGATAGTCTCAGGTGTCGTTTTGAATTTGCCTACCGGACGGATAGCCGGACTCCCCCTCTTCTTTGCCAGAATAGATAAACTGGTCAATATGGAGCCTGACAAATTAAATGAAGTGTTCAAGGGACCCGCGAGAGAAGATATCCAAGAAGAGATTTTGAAAGAGGGCGCAAGTATGAATTGCACAACGGTTTTCCCGCACCCCTTTCTCAAAACAAGGGAGTGGAGTCGTATGAAACTGCGCGTAGATCAAGAACGGTTTACACTCTCAGTCAATGGAGAGAACGTACTATCTTTCACCTGTCTCTTCGACAACTTCGCCTTCTTGGAGGAAGGCTTCTTGGAGGAAGGCCTTAATGTCGGCAGTATCGGCTTCGGCCTCGCTGGCTATACCGCTCGATTTGACAACCTCAGAATCACCGGCGAAGATATCCCAAACCACGGCGGCTTGTCGGTCCAACCCGAAGGTAAACTCACAGTGACGTGGGGACAACTGAAACAGTCCGGAAATTAAACTTGTGGTTCCTTACAGGACGGACATGATGAAATATATATCGAATTATCTGGACATTTAGAGCGCACTTCCAAGGTATCCATTTCTGTAAGACTTACCTTAGCAGAATTAACCCAAATCCTACGGGGTCAGATTTTTTTTTCGCTTATGCACCCTTTGCCCCTCAAAATTGTATCATTAATTATTAAATCACCCAAGTTGCCAAAGACAAGACTTTAACCATGAAGTCTGCGTTTTGTGCTCTCCACTGTTCGTTTGCAGACGCAGAAGCACAGATTAACAGTCTACGCGACAAAAACTGATACGACACAAAAGACGGCAACTTGTGTTAATCATAGGGAGCTCTGATGGTGGAAAACGATGTTCAACTGATTCACAGAATTTTGTCAGGCGATGAAGCGGCATTCAGTGCTTTGGTCCGAAAGTACCAAAAGAGCGTTCACGCACTCGCATGGCGGAAGATCGGCGATTTTCACATCGCTGAAGAGATTGCCCAAGATGCCTTCATCCAAGCATACAAAAACCTCGCTACGCTACGGAATCCCAACCAATTTGCTGGATGGCTTTATGTGATTGCGAGTAATCTTTGCAAGCGGTGGCATCAAAGCAACAAACCTGCGATGCAATCCCTACAAGCCACATCTGTAGCCGAGGTAGAGGGATCTTCTTATAAACGTTATGTATCAGAGCAACGGGAGACGGAAGCCATGGAACATCACCGCGAAATTGTCAAAGAACTTCTCGAAACATTGCCGGAAAGTGAACGCACGGTGGTGACACTCCACTACCTCGGTGAAATGACAACGAAAGAGATTGGCAACTTCTTAGGGGTCTCGGTGAACACGATTAAGAGTCGGCTTCGACGCGCACGAGAGCGTTTACAAGCCGAAGAGCACCTGATTCGCGAAACGCTTGGAAACGTCCAGATGCCTACCAATTTCATTGAGCGCATTATGCAGCAAGTCGCCGACATAAAACCAGCACCCCCTCAAGTTGGCAAACCCGTGCTGCCATGGGTCGCTTTTGGTACAGCTGCCATCTTCATAATACTAATGCTCGGTGTCGGAGCTCAACACCTCCTTCGTTTCCAGAAACCTTACAACCTGAACGCCCAATCCGAAACCACTGTTGAAATCATTGACGCACCCGTTGTCATTGATACACACGCGGAACCAGATTTGCGAAATCAAACCGGACGGTTCGATGTCACGGGTAGAAACAGCGGAGTCGGTGGGCAAATTTCAAAGCCGGTTGTACCGGTTCCCACCGTGCAGGTAGACAAGGAAGTGCCTCCGACGCTGAAACAGCAGTGGAGACAAGCAAACGCGCCGGGTTTCGGTCCAGTATTGGGCTTATTCGTCAGTTCAGAAGGCGATACCTACGCCGCTTCACACCTCGGTGTCTATAGATTGACACCCGATGCCTCTGCATGGGCGTTCATCAGTCCCGCATCAGCCATTAACTTTCCAGCTACTTCCGGAGGGACCATGATACCGATGACAGAGGACAGCAACACGCTCTATCTTGCTTCTGTTGACGAAGTATTTATGTCAACGAATAAAGGAGAGACATGGACATCGCTTGGTACTCGTCCAAAAGGAGCCGCTGTCGGACTCGCAATCACGGATGAAGCCTTCTACCTCGCATTTCGAGAGAATGGAATCTTCCGATCCGAAGATAGAGGGAAGCAGTGGACCCTATTGAATGATGAAGGTACAGCGGTAAGAATCTATGCCTTGGCTACACTTGAAAACACAGTGTTTGTCGGGACAGATCAAGGGCTCTATCGTATCAAGCCAAGACACGGTTTAGAAAAATTGCCACTCAATACCACGAATGTTATTCATTCTTTGGCAGTTTCCGAAAATAACCTTTATGTCGGGACAGGACCCGATGTTTTAAATTCTTCTCGAATGAAATTATTCGCACAAGAAGCACAAGAAGCAATAGATAAGAAGCAAAATATGTGGGAAATTTTCCACTCAGCCGACTTGGGGAATTCGTGGGATGACATAACACCACCAACCGAATCACCCCTGATAAAGTTGTCACCCGGTGTTAAAGTCCTCACTGCAGGGAAAACGCTTTTAGCAATCGGATACATCGGTTTCCATATCCGATCAACGGATGGTGGAAAAACATGGTCAGGTGCCGATCAGAAGCCGAGCTCGGTTGCAATGATGAATTCATTTTTATTGAGTGTGTTCCCTGCTGTCGGCGTGGACGAAAATACTGTATTCACAGCCGGAATTTTCGGACTTAATCGCTCAACGGATGCCGGCAAATCGTGGCAGCCTTTTATGACAGGAATGATAGCGACCCGAATATCTAACCTCATAGCCTTCAAAAACACCCTCTATGGGAATACCGGCACGAATATCGCCAAATCCACTGACGGCGGAATGTCCTGGCAAACCTTGCATTTCAATCCTGATGCATTGACATCAACGTGGAAAAAACAATTGATGAATGCTGGCGGTCTACTGCTCCTTCCAAGACTAACGGTTTCTGATGGTGTACTTTACGGCATCACATCAGTCTCTGGAGTCAAAGATACCGCGGTCATTTTCCATCTCTCTGCCAGTGGCACTGATCTGGTTCTTGTTCAAGGGACCCCGACTTTTAGCGAAAATCTCTCTATAGAAATGCCAAAAACTGAATTGCAGGAAGGGTCCGAAGAAAATATCGTCGATAACGCAGCGAACGATCAAGAAAAAACGGGTGAGTTGACAGAATCAACTCGCCAGAATATATCGGTTCCCCAGGCGTTTTCAGTCAGCGGCGATGCATTCTATGCGGAGTATCAGGGGCGGCTCCTGCGGTGCAGACGCGGCGAACCTGAATGGTTCGACACTGGACTCGTAGACATTGACGCGCCTGCTAAAGATGATGGCACCGATGCTTTCAGTCTCGCTGTTTCAGGCGAAACCGTCTACGTTGGCAAACGCGACGGCCATCTCTGCCGATCGCTTGATGCTGGAAACACATGGAAAGACCTGACTGCAACGATGCCACTTCAATTTGAACATTTCAACGAAATCGTTTTTGCCGGTTCAACGGTCTATGTCGCGACAGATGCAGGGGTCTTAACATCAGCAGACGGTGAAAACTGGCGCACGCTAACTGATAAGGCACGGAACCGTACTATTGTAGATCGAATCGCTGTAATCGGCACGGCGGTTTACGGTGCTGGCACTACCGGGGTCTATCAATTGGATGCCCGCGGCAAATGGGAGCAAATCTTGCCAGGGGTGCCAAACAGGGTCATCTCCGTCACCATCAATAGTGATAGACTTTATATCGCTACCAAACGCAGCGGAATGTTCCAAGCCTCACTTTCAAAAGAAAACGATTAATGTTGACAGAGCCGCTTATGAAAAGCCTTACCCTCTTCAGTCGCGTAGCGACGGAATGTTTATAGAATTATCCGGAAGCAACTCGGATATCACCTCATCTATTTTCTTTAAGGAGAAAAAACATGGTATACTTTCGATTTCCATATCGGTGTCTGTTCAATCTATTGACAGTTTGTGTCCTTCTCGGATGTACAGTTGTTTGCGGATGTTCGGAACTCCAAAACCGCAACGAGTTAGCCCCACCAGAAACAACAACGCAACCCATCACGAGAGAAACGGTGGCAGAAGTACTCTCAGATGTCCAGAAAAACATCTTGGCAACGGAATCTGCACCGCAATTTGACGCAGTGCCAATGGCACCGATGCAAAGGCCCCCTTCAATTGCCGAAACGATGGCGCAGTTGCGTCTGGAATTTCCCGGCAACGTTTTAGACGACGACTTCACAAGAATTCAAGAAATTATCAACTCAGAAACCTATTTAGACTTCCTGAAACGGACCTACCCGCAGGAAAGTCAGTTTCAGAATTTCGATGAGTTTTGGGCGTTGGCATCCGTAGATGAGGCGCGCTACCTCGAACTTTTGAACAAACATTTTAAGCCGCCCCTCCCTGCCCCCACCGCGGAGGATGTTGATGTCCTTCATTATATGGCTTTGTTTGAGCGCAATCTAAACGTCCGCATGTATCACGAACCAGTCGTCGAAATAAATGAAGTTATGTTAGAGATGATGATGAATGAACCTGTGCACAGTTGGTTAGAGCAACGCTTTGTTGATACCGGTGCCGTAGGTTTTCTGATTTTAATAAAACTTTTGGTCTACCACAGCATTATGGTCGACGACCTGCAAGAGGAAGATCGGGAAAAGATCCATGCCCTTCTTGTTGAACACGGCACTCAAAAAGGGTTTTTACGGGTCGCACTTCAAGAGCCGGTGAGCCTCGGATACGTCCTCAAAGATTTTACAGACGTTCAGGTGTTCCGGAGATGGGTTGACGGAGAATTCAGTGAAGTCGCCTGGTGGAAGTGAAATGAGGATAACGAAAAATAGGGACACGTCCGCCTGCAGTGCTACCATATTGCAGGCAGCGTGTTACGGTGAGTGCCCACTGGTACATCCTAACCTTCGGAGGACATAACGAACATGCTATGCTTTGAACGTCAACACTTTTTCAACCGTTTGTCAGCCTGTCTCTTTTTAGGGATCTCGCTATTTTTTGCGTGTCAATCCAGTCCCGACCCAAATGTTGTAAAACCTGAAAAAGGCGACATCGACACACAGAGCCGTATTGAGCCGGTCGCACAACCTCTAACGCCCGAGGAGACGTTTGAACAACTCAAGCGTGAAAACCCGGGGAACATTTTAGATGACGACTTCAGAACGCTCCGACGGCTCGTCACGTCCAAAACTTATTTAGACTTCCTCAGACGTAACCATCCGTTAGAAGATCAATATCAAACTTATGATGCGTTCTGGGAAATCGCAGCGGCTCATCCGTCGCGATACATGCCATTTTTGGAACAGCAGCTTGAGAAGTCTGACGAAGAAGATGCCGCGAATGCACATCTCTTCGCAGTACACTACAGACATGTGCTGACTCGTGAATACCATGGCGAAGATCCTGATACTTTTCAAGACGAATTGAAGAAGTTGATAGACGGTCCCGGAATGGATATAGCGTTTAAGCATTTTGTAGACCACGAGCGTAATATTGTAAATGGGATCGACCTCATTTTCCTTACCGTGGCAATCAACCTTTACGTCCAAGAAACTGAGCAGACGGATGCTGCACTCGCTGGAGAATTGCTTGATAAATACGGCGAGCAGGATGCACTTATTTGGCTCACACTCGAAGATCCCGTGTTAATCGGATATATTCTCAAAGATTTTACAGATACTGAAGTGTTCCGAAGATGGATGGCTGGCAAATTTCATCCATAGGTGTCAATTGCGTATCTACGATAACAAAACAATTAACCAAACCCTTGTCTTTGGAGGAATCAAAGTGAAATCTGTTTTTATTTTTGCAGGAATCGCCATCGCGATGCTCTGTCAACTTGGCTGTTCTCTTGATGAAGAGCAAACACAATCTGAAAATCCTATAACCAACGATGCGACAGCGGTTCTTAACGCCCCACGCTTTGTCGGTGATGTTGTACTGGAAAACATGTACGAGGATGAAGCTGGAAAACTGACAAGCAAAACACCCTTGGAAATCATTACCGTGCTTGAAGGCACCGGCAAAGTCAGTCTTCAGGCTCAATTCCGAGCAGTTCGAGAGGGGCCCTATGGATCACCCATCTATGAGTGCGAACTAATTGATGAATCAGCGGAGGTGGCACGAGGGATGTCCGGCAGTCCCGTAGGCCCCCCGGGCCGTGTTATGGGCGCTCTCGCTATCGGATATATTTTTAGTAAACCGCCGTATCGGTTCTTGGTTACACCTATTGATTATATGGAGGCAGCCATAAACCACCCAACGTTTGGTGAGTTTTTGAATGGAGAGGCGGCACCCGCTGCACCTACACTGGCGATGAATGCTATGTACGCGCCAGTTAAAACACCTGTGATAATGACAGGGATCCAGCCCCATAGAATTCAAGAACTTTCTTCGCATCTCTCCGACGCAAAATTCGATTTTGTTGAATTGCTTGCTAATATCGGCGGCGCGCCTGCCGCACCGCCCGCCGATGCTACAACAAAACTCTCCGCGGGAGATATGATTGGTGCTGCCGTAGCTACAGGAGATGTTACGAGCCTCATTGGCTATGGCACAGTGACACAGGTTTATGACGATAAATTTATAGCCTTCGGTCACCCATTCTTCGCAGATGGAAAGTCCGCATTACCGGTATACAGAGCTGTAACCCATGGAATCATATCCAACCTGGCGGCATCAAGTAAATCTGTCTCCGCGTACGGAAATCCGATCGGGACAATAACGAAAGACCTATATCCGGCGATTGTAGGCGAACTCGGACCAGGACCGGCAATGATTCCTATAAAGGTCTCCTATCATCCGGTTAACAGCACGCCTATAGAGAAACATCACGTTGTCGCTTACGGACAAGAGTGGGCACTTTCGCACGTTGCCGCAGTAACAATGGACGCTATTCGGATGGAGCGGAACGCTGCAACAGTGGAAGGAACTGTGACGCTTCACTTTCAAGAAACCGAAACTGTGTATACAGAAAAGTTTCGAGCAGCCTCTTCAAACCCATTTTTCGATGTGTACATAAAGACGGGTTCGATTATTCGTTCGTTCACCGATACACTTGCAAACAGCGCCGGCAAAGCAACCTTGAAAGAGGTGTCGATTGCTATCACGGACAAACCGCAAATTGCCACAGCCGAAATTGACGAAATTATTGTGCCTGCTGAAGTGATACCTGGAGAAAGCCTCACCGTCTCGGTGGTGCTACTTCCGCACTGGAGCACTGCCGGTGCTGAGCGGATAATTCAAAGAGATGTTATAATTGACATCCCTGACGGCTTCCCGATCGGTGAAGCAAACCTTACAGTTGCCGCCGCCGATGAATCGGTTGACGACACAGAACTCACACAACTCTTCGGTGATGTTTTCGATGAAATCTTAGACGAGGAAGAAGATGATGATGATGAAAAACCGTTACCAAGGAACCTCGACGAACTCATCCGTCAGAAGGAAGAAGATCAGATGGATGCAGGGTTAATTACAATAACCCTTACACCATCGGTTTTTGGCGGTGGATTCCCATTACCGGAAGATTTACCGCTGTCTGAGGGATTCCCACTCCCAGAGAATGGCGAAGAAGGTGAAGGAGATGGCGGAGAAATTCCAGAAGGTTTCCCATTGCCTGAGGGCTTCCCACTCCCAAACGATTCTGCGGAACAGCCCATAGAAACTGAACTCATTATTGAAGGCTTTATCGTAACAGGGTCTAAAGAGGCACAGATTACGATCAAATAGGACCGACTCACTTCCCTAATATGGTGCGGTTCCCTAACCGCACCATAACTGTCAATTTAAGAAACAACAACCGTCTCAGAACGCTATGGCATCAACCTCCGCAACGTCTGAATCAGTGTGCTTTCCGAGAACCACTTGCCCGCCACACGCCACACACTGCTCGAATATGTCGGATACACATGGATCATCCCACTCAATTTCCGCAACGGAATCCCCTGCTGCATCGCCAGTACATACTCATGCACAACCTCACCCGCATTCGCGCCGACAAGGTGAACCCCCAATATCTTCCCCGTCCACCGAGTCGCGATGACCTTACTGAACCCGTGCGTTTCACCTTCCGCAACGGCTCTATCAACATCGTGTTGATCGAGAGTGAACACATCAACGTCCCCATATTTCTCGCGCGCCTCCGCCTCCGTCAGACCACAACGCGCTACCTCCGGATCACAGAAGGTCGTCCACGGCACTACGCCGTAGTTGATGGTATTAGAGAGCGGAAAGAAGATATTCCGAAGAAGCAGCTGCGCTTGGAAAGCAGCGACATGCGTAAACAGATAGTGTCCGATCACATCACCCGCAGCGTAGATATTCCTGACACGCGTCTGGAGCTTGTTGTTGACCTCAATCCCACGGCTGCCGATCTGCACCCCGATTTTATCAAGTCCTAACCCCTCAACATTCGGGGCGCGCCCCGCCGCAATCAAGATTTTATCAAAAGTCTCTTCGATTGTCCCGTTTTCACTATCGCTGAACGCCACGTTTGTAGATTCTTGGTGTTGAACAACCTGCGCGATGTTCGTGTTGAGTCGAATCGTGATCCCCTCCTCACGCAGATAACGCAGCATCTGTTCCGAGACATCAGTATCCTCTTTGGTAAGAATCCGTCCGCTCCGTTGCGCGATCGTCACATCCGCACCGAGACGGTGAAACGCCTGTCCGAGTTCGATACCGATCGGACCCGCACCGACAACGAGCAGCCGTTCCGGGAATGCTCCTAACTCCCAAACCGTCTCACTGTCAAGATAATCACACGTTTCCAAACCGGGTATAGGCGGCGCAACAGGACGTGAACCCGTACTTATCACAAACTTTTTGCTTTCAAGCGTGCGCGTCTCTCCGCTTTCGGTATCCGCCACAACGAAAGTATCCGATGCCTCAAAATGCCCATCCCCGAAGATGACATCGACCCCCATCTCTCGAAACCGTTCCGGGTTGTCGTGTTCTTCCTCAATGACGTGTTGGGTCCCGCGCACATAGTCCATCACGCAGTGCCAATCAGGCGCGTTCCCTTGTACACGGATACCATATTTCTCGGCGTTTTGAAGGTAGTTCGCCACCTTCGCCGCCTTCAGGAGTGCTTTAGAAGGCACGCATCCCGTCCAGAGACAGTCGCCACCGATGCGGTGCTTCTCCACAAGTGCCGTCTTTTTACCCAACTTCGCACCCGCCACAGCAAGCACGAGGCCCGCACTCCCACCGCCGATAATCGTTAAATCGTACACGCTGCTACCTCCGTGTTGCATTGCCTACCGCTGTTGACGCAGCACCTTACCAGGCAGCTGCCCGGTCACGTTGCCGTCTTCAACAACTGAAACGCCGTTAACGAAAACCCAGTTTACACCGACAGGCGATTGCACGGGATCAAACCATGTAGACCTATCCGCAACGGTGTTCGGGTCAAAAACGACGATATCTGCAGCAAGACCTTGACGGATTCTGCCGCGATCGTGGAGCCGAAACCGTTCCGCAGGGAAACCGCTCATCTTATAAATCGCCTCTTTCAACAAGACTAACTGACGTTCACGGACAAATGTGCCGAGATACTGCACGAAACACCCGTAACTTCTCGGATGCGGGTGCGGGATGTTGTAGACCCCGTCACTCGCGATCATCATACGCGGGTGGTTCGCCGTCTGATTCAAAATCCGTTCATTTTCTTCGGGCGGTGTCGCCCACGGCATCACAAAGGTCTCAATCGCCGCCTCTTCACAGATGAAATCGAAAGCGAATTCCTCACAAGATTTGCCTTCACTTTCGGCGGCTTCGGCAAGCGTCATACCGATAAAACGACCCGAACGGTTGTAACCGACAATCTGGCGACCGTCACGAAGTGCCTCCCGCAGTGCCACAAGCGATTTCTCACGGACCCCCGGGTTCTCCAAAGCCGCTAACATCTCATCCGGTGCACCCGTCTGATATTCCATCGGCAGCAGCATCGCAAGGTGCGTCATACCGGCAGGATAAAGATAGGATTCAAACGTCAAATCTATCTGCTCCCGATCGACCCGTTCAAGCACCGCCGCGGCTTCATCGTCTACCCGTTCATGCGAAATATGTACCGGAATCTCGGCGCGTTCTGCGATCTCAATCGTCTCCTCCCACGCCTGCTTCCTGCCGAGGATACGATACCGGATATGCGCCGCATAGATCGCGTCGTAACTCGCAGCGACCTTCGAGAGGTACACCAACTCATGCAAATCAGCATTCGCTGACGGTTGGTAATCCAGTCCTAAGCAGAGGCAACACGCACCCACTTCTAACCACTCCCGTGTCGTCCGCTCCATCGCCTTCAATTCATCGGAAGTCGCCGGACGCGGAGCCCACCCCATCGCGCCGACCCGAACAGCACAATGCGGCACCTGCGGATACAAGTTCGCCGGGATACGTCCTTCAAAGATACCGAGATACGCATCGGGGGTCTGCCAGTCGAGTGGCAGTTCTGCGTCGCCATAAGCGAAACGCGTGTAGTGCCATAATTCTCGCGCCTGCTCAGGTGGCAACGGTGCCCATCCAAAGCCGTCCGGAGCCGCTAAGTGTGTCGTTACGCCTTGACTCACGGCAGCGAACTGGTCGCGTCCACCGAGCAAAGAGACCTCGGAATGCACATGCACATCAACAAAACCGGGGCAGACAACCTGTCCCGCAATCGAAATCCGATTGGCGGTTTCCGCCTTTTCAAGCTCCCCAATCGCAGCGATCCGGTCACCTTGAATGCCAACATCTGCAACAAACGGCTCCCGCTCACCCGTCCCATCAACAATATTTCCGCCTGCAATGATTGTATCAAATCTCATCAAATGCTCCTCTGTTGTTGTTGCTTGAGTCTACCATCAAAAGCCTGCACGTGTCAATAGAAAACCAAAGCGAAAAACCGCTAACACCTGAAAACAAACTAAAAACTGGTAACCAATGATTGCGATCTGCATATCTATTGACAAAAAGTCAAACGCCTGATAAAATAATAGAAAACAGTTATCAGTCCGGTAGGAGCGAGTGTTTTTGCTTGGGTGTTTTTTGTCGCTCGCGATGAGCCATACAAATCCGATTAACATAGCAGCAAACTGCGCTCGCGACTAACACGCAAGAAAATAGAAGGCGAACACATGCACCACTTTCACACACGCATCAAGGCACGTCTCACAAATCTATATCCCATGCTTGGCATTGCTCTACTCTCGTTGACGATTGCGTTGAGCGGTTGTAGTGAGGACCCTTCCGGCGGAAGCGGATTCACAGACATAGGACGCAGTGAACCGATGATCGTCGATTCCGTTTTAGCTATCAGCGTCTTTGACGATAGACCCGACGGCATCACAAACACTTTCTCCGCCGAATTCAACGACCAAGTCTTCTTGTGGCTACTATGGTCAAATATCACAGAAGAACACACAATCGAAGTCTCGTGGTACTCACCAGAAGACGAGCTCGACGATCCGCCGTTCTGGACAGAAGAAAAGAATCTAACATCAACAACCGGCGATAAAATTACGTGGTTTTACATCGACCTACCAGACCCAGATATTACAGGTGAGTGGTTCGTCGAAGTCTACTTAGATGGCGACCTCTTTGAACGGAGCCATATCTTCTGGGTAGAATAGACACACCACCAGATGGAGGGAAGTCATGGATAAACTCAGAATCGCACATATCGGTACAGGAAGACGTGGTTCCGGCACCTACCTACCCCTTATCTCAAAACTGACCAAAGACATTGAGTTGGTCGCTGTCTGCGATCCACGCCAAGAGAGTGTGAACGAACAAGGCGAGAAATACAACGTCCCCGCCTATACAGACACGGAGCAGATGTTGGATACAGTGAAACCCGATATCTGTGCCATCGTCATTACACCCAGCAGCAACCACATCCCCGGACTTCTCTGCTCCCAACGCGGGGTCAGCTACTGCACAGAAACCCCAATCGATACCGATCTCGGATGGGCAGACAAGATGATCGCCGCCGCAGAAGAAAACGGAACTAAACTGGAGGTCAACGAAAACTATTATCGCGTGCCAACAGAACGCATCAAACGGGAGATGATCCTCGCTGGCACCTTCGGTAAGGTCAATGTCGCCTATAACGACTTCCGAGGACACGGCTATCACGGCATCGGACTTATCCGCAGCTATGTCGGTTTTGACAATGAACCCGTACAGGTCTACGGCTTCCGAAAGGGATACAGCGTTCAAGAGCATGTCTGGCGGAAGGGACAACCCACCCGCGATACCGAAGACTGGCAACACGCCGTTATTGAATTCGCAGACGGTGCCGTCGGCATCTTCAATTTCAGTGGTCTCTCCTACGGTTCACCGCTCCGAGGCTTTAACGGCTCAAAATTCTACGCCGAACGCGGGATGTGCTTCCGAAACGATGCCGTCATCTTGAACGATACCGCCGACGAGCAGCGAGCCATTAACATTTCGCGCAGAACCAATAACGTTGACGGCTACAACACATTAGCCGCACTCGTCGCCGACACCGATCCCGAAGTGGTATGGGAAAACCCGTTGCAAAACTATCCGCTCAGCGATGGCGAAATCACCGTCGCATCCGAACTCATGAGCCTCGTCAATGCTGTCCGCAATGATACAGAACCCGAATACGGTGCCTACAACGGGCGCAAAGACCGAGAGATTGATGTCGCAATGGCGCGCTCATGGTCAAACAACGGAGCACCCGTCACTTTTCCGTTTGAATATGAGAAACGCTAATTCCGTTTCCCGTTTGCAGAAGGGGTTTGATGAAGTTTCAGTTCAGGTCTAAACAGTAGAGACAGAACGTGACCGAAAACTGAGTACTGAAAGGTTTTCGCAGAAAACCGTACTGAAAACTATTAACACATTTTCCTTGCCGTTTCCGCTAATATTCTGTATACTTTAAAATTGGTGAAATCACAAAAACAAAAGGAACCCTTCATGTTCAAGAAATTTCGGACAATTTTCGCAATACTGCTCATCCTCGGTCTGAGTGGGACATTAATAGCAAACGAGTGGGCAAACTACTATTTCCCCGATACACTCAGCAGCTACTGGACCTACGAAAACGAAAACGGTGATGAATTTACACGCTATGCGATAGAACCACAAGACGTTGATGGCGAGATGCATCGCGCATTCAGTTATGATCCCGCCTTAGAAGACTGGGCAGACTACGATTATCATACGCGCCCCTATTTTTACCAAGTTACCGACGACTGGACCGCATTCCGTGTCGGCGACGATATCGAAAACGCAACACGAACAGTCACAGAACGGCAGTGGCAAGAAGTCGTCTCCATAATGAAAGAACAGGTAAATGCCCAACTCCCTGAAGGCGTAAGTATTGACCTCGACGTAACTTACGACCTCGACATCCAAGCGCAGGACTACTTCTATTTTCTGCCAAACAACGCAACTTTCAATGAAGAGTGGGAAGCACTCCGTATCGATATGCAAATCGACCTGGAGATGGAACTGACAAGCAATATGGCAGGCTTCCCGCCAACAACGCAGGCGATCGCAATGGCACTGACACTCACTGAAACCGGCATCATCATCGGTACAGAAACCGTCGATACCGAGGCAGGAACGTTTGAAGATTGCCTCCTAATCACCTATAGCACAGACGCAACGATTGAAACAAACCCAGATATACCCGAAGCAAAGAGCATATTCGGAGACGCTTATAGTGGATCAACAACGACCCTATGGCTGGCACCTAATGTCGGACTCGTTAAAATGGAACAAGAATCTGAAAATGGCGGTGTCGGAAAAACCCTCGAATTAACAGACTACGAAGTCAATACCACTGCGTCGGGAAGCAGCGAAAGCAACTAATCCTGTCCTGTGAACAATCGCTTTCGACGATTTTTAAGTCGCACCGAGAGCCGTAAAAGGAATCTAAAATGATAAATAAAATCCGATCCGTTATCGTTCTGATACTCGTTTTGAGTTTCAGTACTGTCTCTATTGGAAACGAGTGGGCAAACTATTATTTCCCTGATACATCCGGCAGCTACTGGACATACCAAGACCAAGACGGCAACGAATTAACACGCTACGCAATAGAACCTGAAACTATTGACGGTGAGACCTATCGCGCATTCAGTTATGAGCCTGCTTTAGAAAACTGGGCAGACTTTGAACATTACGTTCAACCTTATTACTATCAGGTCGGTGACGATTGGGTGGCATTCTTTGCCGGCACCGAAATCGAAAATGCACTTAAAGCAAGTACAATCCGAGAAATGGATGAGGCACTCCCCTTCCTACGTGAACAGATGATGGCAGAAATCCCAGAAGGCGCACCCATCTCCGTCGATTTTGGATACGAGGTCGAAGCAGAATCGCAAGACTATTTCTACCTGCTACCGACACCCGCTACCTTCAATGAAGAATGGACAGCACTCGAGTTAAGTGCAACGTTGACCATCACAATCAATATCCAAGGCGCACCGATGGAAATCCCAGGCGGCGCACCTACCATCACAACGCACAGCTCCGTCGTAGAGATTGGGGAAGTCACTGGCACAGAGACAGTTGATACACCTGCCGGAATGTTTGAAGACTGCCTGATCATCGAATACCATACGAACGAAACAACGGAAATGGCGTTCTCCGTACCCGGAGCGCAACAGCAAGACCCCGAAGAACGAGAAGCCTCCACCATAACAACCCTCTGGTTAGCACCAAATGTCGGAATCGTCAAATTCAGGCACGAGCACCCTGAGGCTGATGAAGCAAGAGCGGAAATCGGGTTGGCACCCGAAGGAGAGAAAACTCTGGAACTAACGAACTATGAAATCAAAGGTTCGCCTTCGGAGGATGAATGAGCTCCTTTCCTATCTACCGTCCAAGGCGACTCCGCGCAAACGAAAACCTACGACGGCTCGTTCGCGAAACCGCACTCTCCGTTGATGACCTCATCTACCCGATGTTCGTCGTTCATGGAAACGATACAGCAACCGAAATTTCAGCAATGCCAGGCTGCTACCAGTACTCCGTTGATAGGCTTGTCACCGCCGCCAAGGAACTCGCGACGCTCGGTATTCCGGGGACAATCCTGTTCGGTATCCCAGAAGCCAAAGATCCACTCGGCACCGAGGCTTATGCCGAAGACGGGATCATCCAACAAGCAGTCCGCGCCATCAAAGATACCGTGCCAGATCTGCTCGTAATCACAGATGTCTGTCTCTGCGAATATACCGACCACGGACACTGCGGTGTGATTGAAGCCAACGAAGTCCAAAACGATCCGACACTCGAATTGCTCGTTAAAGAGAGCCTATCACACGCACGCGCAGGTGCCGATGTCATCGCACCCTCAGATATGATGGACGGTCGCGTCGGCGCAATTCGCGACGCATTGGACGAAAACGGATACCAGAATATACCGATCATGGCGTATGCCGCTAAATACGCCTCCGCCTTTTACGGACCCTTTCGCGAAGCCGCGGAATCCGCACCACAGTTCGGAGACCGACGCTCCTATCAGATGGACCCAGCAAACGCTGAGGAGGCATTACGAGAGGTCGCTTTGGACATCCAAGAGGGCGCCGATATCCTCATGGTGAAACCCGCACTCGCCTATCTCGATGTCATCCATCGCGTCAAGACAGAATTTCAGGTGCCCGTCGCCGCCTATAACGTCAGCGGTGAATACGCTATGATTAAAGCAGCCGCACAGAACGGCTGGATTGACGAGGCGCGGGTTGCACTTGAAGCATTAACCAGCATTAAGCGCGCAGGCGCGGATATGATTTTAACCTATTTCGCAAAATCCGTTGTCGAATGGATATAACATGGCTGTCAGCAAGTAGCGGTCAGCAAGAGGACATCGGCAATCAGTAACCAGTCAAAGAGATATTCTATTAACCAACACCCTCTTCTCTGGTAACTGGTAACTGGAAACTGGAAACTGGTAACTGGTAACTGGAAACTATAAATAAAAAATTTGGAGGAAACGCTTTGGAGAGTCGTAAATCCTTGGTTGCATGGCAAAAAGCACAACAGCTTATCCCCGGCGGGGTCAACAGTCCCGTCCGAAATTTCAGTAAAGTCGGTGGGCACCCCCGTTTCATTGCACGCGGCGAAGGTTCAAAAATATACGATATCGATGGAAACGAATACATTGATTACGTCGCCTCTTGGGGGCCCTTAGTCTTAGGACACGCACACCCAAGCGTTGTAGACGCTATCAGTGCAGCCGCAGCACACGGCACCAGCTTCGGCGCACCGACAACACTCGAAACAGAACTCGCCGAAATTATCGTCAACGCCGTACCTTCGATCGAACGCGTACGTCTCGTCAACTCCGGCACCGAGGCGACAATGAGCGCAATCCGCGTCGCACGAGGATATACCGGTCGAGATAAAATCCTCAAAATCGATGGATGCTATCACGGACATGTCGACTATCTCCTCGCGAAAGCCGGGTCAGGTGTCGCAACTTTCGGACTCTCCGATAGCGGCGGTGTCCCCGAAGATTTCGCACGCAATACACTCACTGTCCCTTTCAACAATACAGACACCGTCCGAGAAGCAATAGAAGCCAACCCCGACGAAATCGCATGCCTCATCCTCGAACCGATTATGGGAAATATGGGGATCGTACCACCACGCGACGGTTACCTCAACGAACTCCGTGAAATTACGGAGCAACACGGTATCGTTCTCATCTTCGACGAAGTCATCACCGGATTCCGGGTGGCGTACGGCGGCGCACAAACCCACTATAACGTCACACCCGATATGACCTGTCTCGGAAAAATTATCGGAGGTGGGCTGCCTGTCGGCGCGTATGGCGGAAAACAGGAGATTATGCAGTCGGTCGCACCAGAAGGCGATGTCTATCAAGCCGGAACCCTGTCCGGGAATCCCTTAGCCGTTACCGCAGGCATAACAACACTCAAAAAACTCGCTGAACACGGCGTTTACCAACAACTCGAAAGTCGTGCCGCAGCACTCGCAGATGGACTCGCTGAGGCAACCGAAAAACACGGCATTGACGCTTGGCATAGCCGCGTCGGTTCAATGTTGATGCTCTACTTCACACCGGAAACCGTTACCGATGCCGACGGCGCACGCACAGCGGATACCGAACGCTTCCGGAAATACTTCTGGGGACTCGCCGAGCAAGGGGTCTATGTCGCACCTTCACAATTTGAGGCAGGTTTCGTCTCATTCGTCCACTCCGAGGACGACATCAACAAAACTGTTCAAGCCGCAACACAGGTATTCGCGAACCTCTAGGGAATAGTTAACAGTTTTGACCGACAACTCGCGCCTATTTTTAAATATCGGAAATCGAGTTGTCGGTCAAAGTACGGTTTTCTACGAAAACCTTTCAGTTTTCAGTTAAGAGACTATTTGTGGCGGTTACCTTTCATGTTACTGCCACAACTCTCACTGCGAGGCACTCTTTAACTGCGTACTGAAAGCGCAGCGTACTGTTAACTGACAACTATTAAAAGGGAAACTGAATGTCCAGCTTTAAGCAAATCGTTGAATTGATTGCCGATGATCTCACTGCCGTTGAGGCGAAACTCACCGAACAGACAACCAGTGAATACAGTTTTGTCGATATGGCAGTTCAACATGTCGTGGAAGGCGGCGGTAAACGGCTCCGTCCGATCCTCGTCGTGCTTTCTGCCAAAGTCTGTGGATACGAAGGCAGCGACGCACACACGCTCGCCGCCGTCGTCGAACTCATCCACGTCGCATCGCTCGTTCACGACGATGTACTCGATGAAGCCGCCATCCGCCGTGGACGCGAGACATTACAGACAAAGTGGGGGAATAAAGTCGCTGTACTCGTCGGTGATTACCTACACGCACGCGTCCT
The DNA here is from genome assembly GCA_000406005.1 of Candidatus Poribacteria bacterium WGA-3G. Taxonomy (GTDB): domain Bacteria; phylum Poribacteria; class WGA-4E; order WGA-4E; family WGA-3G; genus WGA-3G. Next base: position 24,944 of record ASZN01000039.1, on the reverse strand, counting down.
TTCCATGCTCGTCGCACGCCGGGCAGATGACCCAGCAATGGCAATCCTCGCTGATACCACGCAGGCGATGTGTGAAGGTGAAGTCATACACGCATATAAAAGCGGCGATTTTGACATCTCCGAAAACGAGTATCTCAAAATTATTAGCTTCAAAACCGGTAAACTGATCACCGCATCCTGCACACTCGGCGCACACCTCGGCACTACCGACAAACAGACGCTTGAAGCACTCGCAACCTACGGACAACAAATCGGAACCGCATTCCAAATTGTTGATGACGTACTCGATTTCACAGAAGATGCCGACAAATTGGGGAAAAACGCATTCGGAGACCTCCGAGAGGGAAAACTCACTTTTCCGATCATCTACGCCAGATCCGTCTGCAACGACGATGAAAAACAGACACTCGAAAAAGTCTTGAATCCGAATACAGATGAAGCAGAGGCAATCGCCTTCGTTGAGGCACTATTCCAACAGTACAGTGTTGAAACACACTGTCTAAAAGTTGCACAAGGCTACGCTAACCGTGCCAAAGCAGCGATGGCTGTCTTACCAACTACACCCGCACGCCTTGCACTCGAACAACTCGCAGACTACGTCGTCGCACGAGAATCATAAGGAATAGTACTCAGGCCTCGGTTATCAGTACTCAGCAATTAGATAACATTACTCTGTGAAACAGAAACGAGATTAATAAAAGCATCTCTTAACTGAGTACTGAAAGGTTTTTGAAGAAAACCGTACTTTGACCGACAACTCGATTTCCGATATTTAAAAATAGGCGCGAGTTGTCGGTCAAAACTAATAACTAATAAATGTTCTATCCAGCATACATAAACCTTCAAGACCGGAAATGTCTCGTTATCGGCGGCGGCACCGTTGCGGAACGGAAAGTCGTCGCAATGCTCATCAGCGGCGGCGATGTTACCGTAATTAGTCCAGACGCAACGGAATTAGTGGCGTTCCTCGCACATATCGGCACGATTCGCTGGCACAAAAGACAGATGAAGGCAGGCGATACAACCGGCTATTTTCTCGTCTGCGCCGCAACCGACTTCACAGACATTAACACCGCTGTTTTCACGGAAGCACACGAAAAAAACAAGATCCGATTGGTCAATGTCGTTGACGTGATCCCGCAATGCACCTTCGCTGCTGCTTCTGTCGTAACGGACAGCGAGCTGATGCTCAGCATCTCCACGAGCGGAAAAAGTCCCGCAATGAGCCGCCGCATCCGTGAACACTTTGAAAAAATTTTGCACGCCTCTTCTCTATATACACTCGGATACGAAGAAGGAGAACCCGTACCGATTGAAAATCAAGGACTACCGTATCCAGTCTATTTTCTGCTGAAAGGCCGCACGTGTATTGTCGTATGTGAACAAAAGACACCAGAGATTGAACGTCGTATCTCGCTATTAAACCGATGTGGTGCAGCTACCATCCGCATAGCACCCCATAAACTGAAAACGCATCACCTCGAAGACGCGTTCCTCGTCATCGCTGACAATTCATCTCCAATAGTAGGGGTTGGGAATGTAATACAAGGAATGGATTTAGTCTATTCCCAGACTAAATCCCCCAACCCCTACGGTGAAAGTGGGTTCATTTCGGAATACCTCGACGAACCGAGCGCAGGCACCTATTTCACCCCGGATCTGGTAATAGACAACAATCTGATAATTAGCGTATCATCCCGAAACAGTATCAACATCGGCAAAGCGAGGACCCTTCATAAACAACTCACGAATCAGTTTGAGAACAACGGCTACGGCGCATTTATTGAGTTCCTCGGAACGTTCCGTCCCCAAGTATTGAAGGCTTTCCCGACCTCAAAAAAACGTGCCGAATTTTTCGATGCGCTCATCGACACCGTTGAACAAGAGGATCCAGAACCGCAGACGTGCTGTTTTCGGTTAGAAAATCGCGACTGTTCCGCTGAATGCCTCTTCAACTGGATTCGGAGTGGTAATCTGGAACGCGCCAACACCTTTACTTCAGACCTTTTAGCAGTACATAGCGAAAAATAGAAAGCAGAAGGAGAAGTAATCAGTTACCAGTTACCAGAAAGAGATATTCCATCACAAACCTCTTTTAACTGGAAACTGGAAACTGGAAACTGAAAACTGACTATGATTAATTTTCTATTTCTTCTCACACTTCTAATATACTTAGCAGCGAGTATTTTTCAGACCCTTTCGCTCGCACTCGGCAACCGTTCCGAAGCGATGGCGATCCGTTTAACAATAGAGCGCATCGCTCTTTGGGGAACCGCCATTGGGTTCGCCTTTCTGACCCTCTTTATTCCGTTATGGTGGCTACAACAAGGGCATTTCCCGATGACACACTGGACAGACTCCATCGCGTTCTTCGCTTGGGCAGTCACCCTGATCTATCTCATCATCGTCCGTTTGACGCATCTTCGCACGCTTGGTAGCTTCGTGATGCCGGTCGCATTCATCGCTATACTCATTTCATACAGCTTCGCGACACATACCGCCGCCCTACCAGAACCTTTACGTAATTACTGGCTACTTGCACACACAGCACTCATCTTTCTCGCCTACGCCGCTTTCATCGCAGCATTCGGGTTCGGACTCATGTATCTGATGACAGAACGGAAAATCCGAAAAAAGACAGATACGCTATTGGACAATCTTCTGCCTTCGCTCGGGATCTCTGATGAACTCGGCTATCGCTGCACGATCCTCGGCGTGATTTTGCTCACAATGGGCGTCATTGTCGGCAGCCTCTGGACACAATATATCCAAGATGTTCCGTGGAGATGGCTCGATGCTAAAGTTATCGCTACCCTGATGACATGGTTCATCTATGTCGTACAAATCGGTTTCCGCCAGTTTTGGGGATGGCACGGACGCAGAGCAGCGTATACCGCAATCCTCGGGTTCGTCGCTGTCCTCTGCACCTACGTCGGGGTAGACCTCTTTTTAGATAGCATGCATACATATCGGTAGTCGAAAAACGAAATGCATCTGGACATCAATACCGTAAAATTTGACACAATCGCTGATATATGATATAATTTATGAGTTGGTAACCAGTAACCAGTTACCAGTTAAGAGGACTCTTTTTCCTCTCTGGTTACTGGTTACTGGTTACTGGCCACTGGTTACTTCTATAAAAAACGTTTCACCTTTTTAAGTCTTTTGGTTAAACGAATGCACCCAATCGTCTCTATCGGAACCAGCCACCATGTCGCCCCAATCGAATTCAGGGAAAAGTTGGCGTTTTCCGAAGCACAACTTACTGAAGCCGTTCAACATCTTCGTGAAGCCTATCAGGTTCAAGAGGCAGTGATCCTCTCGACCTGTAACCGCGTTGAAGTCTATGCAGTCGCAAATTCAATGCGCACTAACGACGCAGCCACGAAAATGTTGGTCGATTTCCTGTCACACTACCATCGGATTAACTTCGAGTCGCTCAAGAAATGGACCTATCTCCATCACAACCTCGAAGCGATCCGACATCTCTTCAGAGTGACGGCAAGCCTTGATTCTATGGTGGTAGGAGAGTCCCAAGTTTTGGGGCAGGTCAAAGAGGCTTACGACGCCTCACGCCAAGCAGGCGGCGCACGAACAATCCTCAACCGTCTCTTCACCAAGGCTTTCAGTGTCGGCAAACGTATCCGATCCGAGACGACCATCGCTACCGGTGCCGTCTCTATTAGCTACGCCGCTGTTGAACTCGCCAAAAAGATTTTCAACACACTCGAAGGCAAGACCGTCGCGATTGTCGGTGCAGGTGAAATGAGCGAACTCACCGCAAAGCACCTCGTTTCAAACGGGGTCTCTAACGTCATCGTCGCAAACCGGACATACGAACGCGCCGTGAAAATCGCCGAGAAGTTTAACGGCACACCCCTCCCTTATAATAGTGATCTCAACTTCCTTATTGATGCCGACATCGTTATTAGCTCGACCAATGCACCTGATTATCTCATCAAGCGGCGACCACTTGCTAACATCATGCGCAGACGCAGACACCGATACATGTTCCTCATCGACATCGCTGTGCCTCGCGACATCGAACCCGACATCAACAAAATTGACCACGCCTTCCTTTATAACATCGACGATCTCGAAGCCGTCGTCGCTTCCAACCTCAAAGACCGGCAACAAGAGGCTACGCACGCAGAACAAATTGTAACCCAAGAAGCGAAGCGGTTCTACGACCAGCTACAAATATTTCAGGTTAATCCTACTATTAAGGCACTCCATCAGCAATTTCGAGAGATCGCTGATACCCAATTGCAGGCGTGTTGCAACAAAGCATCCTTCACCGATCAGCAGGCGGCAGCCGTAAACGCTATGACACAAGCCATTATCAAAAAACTGCTCCACGATCCGATGAAAAATCTCCGCTACGCTGTCAACGATGGCGATGCCGACCACGCACAATACCTCCAAGCCTTACAGGAACTATTCGCCTTAGATGTTAAAGATGAGGAACCAGAAGCGTAGAGAGATGTCACGCACCTCATCCAATACGGCTTTAGAATAGAGGGGATCTTAATGCAAAACTTACTCGTAATCGGCACTCGTGGGAGTCAACTCGCGCTTTGGCAGGCACAATTCGTCAAAGAACAATTGGAAAATATTTATACAGGGCTCGATGTTCAATTCAAAATCATCAGAACCACCGGCGACGCTTTTCCAGACCGCTCTATAACCGGACTCGGTAAAGGAGTCTTCACTAAAGAGATAGATATCGCACTCTTAGAAGGTGAGATTGACCTCGCCGTCCATAGTTTGAAAGACCTCCCAACACAACTCCCTGACGGTCTCTGCATCGCCGCAATACCGACACGCGAGGACCCGCGCGACGTACTCATCACCGCTACTGGACTCCGTTTAGAAGACCTCCTGAACGGTGCGAAGGTCGGCACCGCAAGTCCACGTCGAAAAGCACAACTCCTCTGTATGCGTTCCGACCTACAAGTCGTTGATATACGTGGCAACGTTGATACCCGGCTCCGAAAACTCCAAGATAGCGACCTCGACGCAATTATTCTCGCCGCAGCAGGGATCAACCGGCTCCGAAAAACTGAAATCATTACCCAATTTTTTGAGGTAGAACGCATGGTGCCAGCACCCGGACAAGGCGCGCTCGCTATCGAAGCCCGAGAAGGCGATACCGCAGTCGCAAAACTCCTCAAACCCCTAAACGATCAACAGACCACAGCAGCAGTTACCGCCGAAAGAAACCTATTAGCAGCACTCGGTGGCGGATGCCAAGTACCTATCGGCGCGTACGCAAGGTATGTTGATGGTGACCTTCGCCTCATCAGCACGGTCTGCCACCCAGACGGCGCACTCCGTATTTTTGAGAGTGCTGTCGGGAAACCTTACGCAGCAGTACACTTAGCGGAAACCGTCGCCAAAAAACTTCAAAATAATGGCGCAATGGAACTCTTGATGATGGCACAAAGGGCTTCAGAATGAACCTGTCTCCGAACACGCCACCCACAGGGATCGTTTATATTGTAGGCGCAGGGCCCGGTGATAGGAAACTCATCACACTCAAAGGTATAGAGTGCCTTCAACGCGCCGATGTCGTTATCTATGATCTCCTACTCAACGACACACTCCTCGAACACTGCCCCACACACGCCAAAAAAATCCAAGCACCCGATCCGAGAGTCCGAACAACACGACAAGCCGAGCTCAACCGGATGCTCGTAGAACACGCCAAAGCAGGCAAAGTTGTCGTCCGTCTCAAAGGCGGCGACCCCTATATCTTTGGACGCGGCGGCGAGGAAGCAGTCGTACTCACCGAAGCCGGAATCCCATTTGAGGTCGTTCCCGGTGTCACTTCCGCAATCGCCGCATCCGCGTATGCTGGCATCCCCGTCACGCACCGCGAATACGCCTCATCCGTCGCATTTGTTACCGGACATTCCGCCGCACTGCGACCAGACTCAAATATCAACTGGGAGCAGCTTGCCACCGCCGTAGACACTCTCGTCGTCTATATGGGGGTGGCACACCTCCGCCAGATTACCCAACGGTTGACAGCACACGGTAGGAACCCAGAGACACCTGTGAGTTTAGTACGTGTCGGCACAACGCCGCAACAACAGGTCATCCAAGGCACACTTGACAATATTGTACAAAAAGCAGAGGCAGCCCAACTCAAAAGTCCGGCACTTATCGTCGTCGGCGAGGTGAACCGACTCCGTCAGCAACTCCGATGGTTCGACACTAAACCGCTCTTCGGAAAACGGATCCTCGTAACCCGCGCCCGCGCACAAGCAAGCGAATTCGCAGACCTCTTGGAAACCAACGGCGCAGAGGTCCTCCAATTTCCGACGATAGAAATCCGTCCCCTGAATCTCGACAATACCTACGTTCAGTCTATAAATGAATACGATTGGGTTATCTTCACAAGCGTCAACGCCGTAGAAATCTTCTATGGACACCTGCGAGACGGAGGGAAAGATGTACGAGCGTTTGCAGGAACCAAAATCTGTGCAGTCGGACCAAAGACGGTTGAGGCGCTCAACAGCATCGGTATCCATCCCGATTTTATGCCGTCGCACTCCCGTGGAAGCACAATCGCTGCTGAAATAGAAGATGTCTGCGGAAAGAAAATCCTTCTACCGCGCGCCAAAATTGCCGCCGACGCGCTCCCAAAGGGTCTACGTGAGAAAGGCGCACACGTTGACGATGTCCCACTCTACGATACCGTCAAAGTCGCGAGCGATGGTGATAAAGGGCAAGATGAAATCGAAACCGATCTCCTGAACGGCAGTATCGATTTCGTCACCTTCACCAGCTCCTCTACAGTTACCAATTTCTTGGAGATGTTCCCGACACACGCGCCTGCCGCACTGCTAAAAAGCGTTCAGGTCGCAGTTATCGGTCCCGAAACACAAAAAACAGCAATAGCACACGGCGTACAGGTCAATGTTGTCGCAAAACAAGCCACAATAGAGAGCCTTGTAAACGGGTTAGTTAACAGTTAACAGTACTCAGTTATCAGTTAAGAGACTGTGGTTAATCAGAACCCTCTTAACTGATAACCGAAAGGGAACGTACTCGTTCCCGTACTGACAACTTAGGACTTACGCAATTTTGACTGCAGCCCGTTCTGTTAGGTGAGAATTTTCGGAAAACACAGCGTTCTGGTGACACAAACTATGAAGTTTGTGCTACAAAAGAGCAGCATGCGTAAGTCCTACAACTGTTAAAAAATCGGGAAAATATAAGGCTCAAGCACCTGTTGATAAACCGTTATCGTCCCGAAAATCGAATAGAACCCCGCACACAGCACCAATCCGATCTGTTTCCATAGCGGTGGTTGGATCTCCTTCGGCAAGAACTTCCGGTTGACGTAAAGCGTATGTAACGCCGTAATCACCAATAGATACCCACCGACCGTCGCCGATACCAGAATCATAAAGAACGGTTTCGCCAGATACATCGCGATAACACCCCAGATAATATAGACACCAAGAATCGGATAATAGATCCATTTTGCGTTGCGTTCGTCCAAGTTTCGGACCCGCTTCAATCCTGTCCATATAATATCCGTATAGGTCCGAGGCACACCGTCTACACCGCCGAGTTGTGTCGAGAACAGAACCCAGAAACCGCATAACAGCGTGAGATACCACAACACTCTCCCACCTTTCTCCGCGAGTCCGTCCGCTTGGAAGCCTGCCGCTGCCCACTGATCCATCTCCTGCCCAGACGGAACAAACGCTATCGTGAGCATCGCTGGCAACGCAATACCGACAAAGCATCCAAGCATCCAGATACCGTACTGCTCGAAACGGACATATTTCCACCACTCCTTGAACCGTGTTAGATTTTCCGGTGTGATACGAAAGACTTTGCCCAAGTGTGAGAGTGTCACATTTTGTCCGCCGATCATAGACGGGATCGCGCCGACAAGGCTGCTCATACCCCATCCTTTGTCGCGAACGTAATTCGTGATTGTGACATTACCTAAGCCGCCACTGCCGGCGTAGGCAGCGAAGGCACCAAGCAACAGCCAATCAACCTGTCCACCGGGTCCCGGTTCAGGAAGTGCTCCGAAACTAAAGAAACCTTTGATCGCATCCCACCACACACTCGGCGGAACCATAAACAGATCAATGACAACAAGGTAACCGATAATCCAGACGACCATGAAAAGCTGCACCTTCTCAAGGGCGTTGTAGATCTTCCCACCGAACAGAACAATCCCCAAGCACGCGAAAAAGACACCATACGCAAACAGGCGGACGGTTCCGCTATCCGCGTCTTGCGGCATATAACCGAGCCACGCCGCCGCGAGTGCCGTCGCAGCTGTCATCGCCCAGCCGGGCCAGATCCCAAAAAAGTTAACACTTGAATAAAAGGTCATCCAAAACGGTGCACCCGGCTTGCAACGCATATAACCGCTCAACATCGGTTCACCGGTATAAAGCGTATAACGGATCGCCTCCGTGTTCAGAATTACCTGCAATATAATCGCAATAGTCGCTATCCAGAGGAGTCTACCCCCGTACTGCGCCGTGATTGCGGGACCCAGCAGCCATTCTCCGCTACCAATGGAACCCCCCAACGCAATGATACCGGGCCCCAAGATACTCCGAAACGCTTTGCCAAATTGATATTTCGGCGGCTCCGGAAGTTCCGCAACCTCCCAATCCGGAAGCGCACCACCTGCTACACGTTCATTAATTTCCTGCATAACTTCTCTCCAAATACAAATTCGCCGCCTATTTTAGCAGAGAGAGGTTTCCGTATCAAGCATAATCCAGATTTTCCAACGGCTTCCGTCCATTTTCTATGGACAACTCTATCCATTTAACGCTAAAATTTATCCATAAAAAAATTGGAGGCAAAAACATGCATCAACACAACACCTTGAATAACATAGAAAACGCCGTTGAACGACACTATTGGAGGGCAGTAACTCTTCTCATAATACTAATTTTGGCGGGGGCAGCCTTCTGGGGCGTGCGACGGTTCGCACCCGCAATGTTCCTCGGAAAACCCGATCTGATCGCCGTACCGAACGATGCGCGTCCACAAAATCGAACAAACGCCGTAACACAGAATAAGCCGGAACTCCTTAATATCAACACCGCATCCGCAGACGAACTCCAAACACTTCCGAATATCGGCGAGGCAACGGCACAGAGAATCATCGACTACCGAACACAACACGGCGACTTTAGCAGTGTAGACGATCTCCAGAACGTCAGAGGCATCGGTGCAAAAACACTCGAAAAACTAAGACCCTTCATTGATACCGAGTAGTTAGACCGCTATCCTACCTCTCTCCGTAAAAATGTGCTGAACCGGCACATCCCACGCTTCAGGAAACGTGTCTTCTACAACCTGTATCTGATATGCCAATCCGATCCGAACAGCGTGTGAGCAGTTCGCGAGAAACCGGTCATAGAAACCTTTACCGTATCCGAGGCGATACCCTTTACGATCAAAGGCGATACCCGGAACAACAATGAGTTGCAGCTGCGCGATCGGAAACATCGGACACGCCGTACTCGGCTCCAACATACCGTAACGATGCCGGACCAAATCCGTTCTCACGTCCTGTATTCGCCGCGGTATCATCGAGTTCCGTTCCGTATCAACGACAGGCGCACAAACCCGTTTGCCTGCACGGAGCAACCCTTCAAGGAGACCGTCGGTTTCGACCTCACTCCGCATGCCCAGATAGAGCATCACGGCATCGAAACCCTCACGCTGTATCCAATGCATCACGGCATCAACAATCTGCTGGCTGAACACGGCACGGGTCTCCAGGACAAGTCCGTCACGCTTGCGAAGCACTTCAGCGCGGACGCGTTCGCGTTCCATTATTTTATGTCCTTGTAGGTGTGCGTTCCGTCGTCTACTTATAATACCGGACTTTTCCAGCGACCTCTACAGTATCAACAATCGCCATAATCACAGCATCGATCGGTTTGTTTGATGTGACGCTGGTCTGACGCGCCGAACTTCCAGTCGCAACGAGAACGATTTCGCCGATACCCGCGCCAACCGCATCCACAGCAACCGTATATTTCCGGTCAACTTCTCCGTTCAGGTCTATATCTTGGACAACCATCAATTTGCTACCGACGAGTTTCTGATCCTTCTGCGTCGCGACAATTGTCCCTGTAACTTTTCCAAGGGTCATTTAATTAAACACCTTTCCTATTCGGTGAGAGTTCCGTCCCCCCATCACCGAGTTTGAGATCATTCGTTGGGCACACCTAAAATTATACACGAAACCTACTGAAATTTCAACCGGCAATCTCTAAAGTGCATCCGAAAATGTGTATAAACACTAAAAACCGATAACTGACAACTGATAATTTAACTAAAACTAAATAACCCTGACCGTTTCGTTGAGCCAAATTGACAATCTATTAATCCGTATGTTAAACTATCCATACCCAATAGTCGTTATAATTGTTTAACAGAATGGAGAAAACCTTGAATCAAAATCACGCAGATGTCATCATTATCGGTGGCGGTATTATCGGATGTGCCATCGCTTATAACCTCGCTAAACGGGACGTGAAACCGTTAGTCATTGACAAAGCCACCCGTGTCGGCACAGAAGCATCGTGGGCAGGAGCAGGGATTCTAACCTCGCACGCCTCAACACACGAACCGTATCCGATGCTCTGCCGCGCAAGTCTCGCACTCTATCCGACATTGGCGGAAGAACTTCGCACAGAAACCCAGATAGATATCGAATTCATCCGGTCCGGCACACTGTCAGTCTTTTTCAATCAAGCGGAGGCAGCAGGGTTAATCGGACTTGCAGACCGCCGCGTGAAACGCGGGTTTTCAGCAGAAGTCCTGACAGCAGAAGAGACGTGGCAGTTAGAACCAGCACTCGCAAAATCTATCGCAGGCGCAGTCCTCTTCCCTGAAGACGCACACGTACGCAACCCAAGAATGGTGACCGCACTGGCAAAAGGTGCCGCAAAACTCGGCGCACGTTTCTTACTCGGCAACCCCGTCACAAACTTCCTCAAAGAAGAAGAACGCGTTATCGGTGTTGTCATCAACGGCGAAACCTTATACGCCGATACCTTCGTGATTGCCGCTGGCTGTTGGGCAGGCACTCTAATTGATCAACTCGGCGTACCCATACAGGTCGAACCCGTCAGAGGACAGATCGTCCTCGTTGAAACGATGCCACCGCCATTCCAACACATCGTTGACGGGTTAGGCATCTACATCGTACCGAGAGCAGACGGCAGAATCCTACTCGGTGCCACTGTCGAGTATGTCGGGTATAATAAAACCGCAACCGTGGACGGCGCGAAACAGATGATTGATGCCGGGGTCGCTATCGCACCACAACTCGCAAACGCCGCTTTCGCACAAACGTGGGCAGGTTTACGTCCCTACGCTAAAAAGGGACCCATTCTCGGCTACCTGCCCGGATACGACAACGTCGCCTTGGCAACCGGACACTTCAAAAACGGGATTCTTCTCGCACCGATTACAGGGCAGCTCATCGCTGAATTGCTCACAACGAGAGAACCTTCGCTGTCGCTACAGCCGTTTCAGCCAGAAATTGCATAGGCAGAACTTACGCCACCTTGTAGACGCGGTTTGTAACCGGGATCCCCACCCATTACAGGGAAGGGGCATCATAGATAATACATAGAAAATTGCGGCTTTCTAATAGAGAAAACATCGCTGAGATTCAGAAATAAAAGTAAAAATCTATTTTTTTTTCATTTTAAATGAATTGTTTCAGAATATACGGGTTAAACTATAGACGATCTTTTTTTAAACCGAAAAAGGGGCACCAATATTACCCCTATCTGATGATTAAACCTAAGAGGAGGGTTATAGAATGTATCGAAGTGTTTTGTGTTTAACAACGGCAACAACTCACGAATGGTGGGTTGGTAAGAGTGTATGGAATAGCGGTAGTAGGAACAATGATAGAGATTGCGCTTTAGGAGAGCGCACTTCCAGAAAGGCACGGGCATCGAAAAATGCCGACGTGCACCGTTGTTGGACTACGACTCGATTATGGAGAAGGCACAGACCAAGGAGCGAGCAAGCAGGCATCCTCCACTATAAAACGGTAAGGCAAGGAGGGTCACCCGCCTTCGCTTGAGACGCTCCTCGTTTGAGGAGACACGCATGTTACATACTGACGAGCAGTTGATGCTCTCTGTGAAGGATGGAAACAGAGACGCATTCCGAATTTTAACCGATCGACACTACGCGAACACTTTAAGTTTTATCTATCGATTTGTCAAAAACAAGACACTTGCGGAAGACCTCTGCCAAGAGACTTTTCTACGGCTCTGGCGATGCGTACCAACGTACCGACCCATCGCCAAATTCAGAACATTCCTTTATCACATCGCACGGAATGTCTGTCTCAAACAGTTAGAAAAAGAGCAGAGAACCCCTCAGGTCGATTCATTGGATACACCGCACGGAGAAGATAATGAATATTCACACCCCATCGCTGTTGCTGTAGCTGATACACGTTACTCACCGGAGGCACTGCTCATCGCTAAAGAGACTTACGAGGCGATTCAGACCGCAATCGGGAAACTATCGAAAGAACACCAAGTGGTGTTTCGTTTGACAGAAGTTCAGGGATTGTCTTATCAAGAGGTAGCGACTATCCTCAAATGCCCCATCGGAACCGTCGCTTCACGTAAAAACGCCGCGATTCAGCAACTCCGGAAATTTTTGGCACCTTACAGGGCAGACCTATAATATTGATAACTTTTTCACTTCAAAGCACTCTGACGCATAACCCCGCGTCAGAGTGCTTTTTTTTTCACTTTCACAGCGAAAATTCAATAGACAATCCAAAGAAATTGATGTATGATATGACTTAGGTTCGGACCGCTGCAGACCTACTGGGTTTATCTCCGAATGAAGTTATGATGGTCGCCACGCATCCCGGCGATCTGCAAGCCGCGCAAGCCGTCGGTTTTCAGACGGCACTCGTGCCACGTCCTTTGGAATATGGACCTGACAATATCCGAGAGGTGACCGCACACCCTTCTGACTTTGTCGCCAATGATTTTAACGAGTTGGGTGATCTATTAGGAATAGCATAGTGTATAAGTTTGTGGATAGATTTTCAACACTTTGCCTGTTGCTAAACTTAATGACCGTTACAAAGGAACCTACTTACTTTCTTAATTGTTTGTCTATTTTCACATGAAGACGCTCTAAAGACTTTAGATACCAAACGCATTACGGAGGAACGAAAAATGGATTTACAAGAAATTTCCGAAGTCGCGCAAGAAATGCACCCGCCTGAACATACCACGATGACAGTCGAAGAATTTCTTGCACGCGATATAGAAGGATATGAATACGTTAAAGGAGAATTAGTACCGATGTCGTCTCCATCATTAGGACATGCTAAAATTAGTGCAAGAATCACACGCTATTTGCTAACGTATGTAAGCGAAAATCAGTTAGGAGATGTGTATGTAGAAGCAGGATTTAAAGTGGGAGAACGCGGGATGAAACCGGATGTGGCGTTTATTTCAACCGATCACCTGCCTGAAGATGAAAGTAAAGGATCCCCAATTCCACCAGATTTTGCTGTTGAAGTCGTCTCACCAACAGATGTTCAGTGGCGCATCACTGAAAAGGTACAGGCTTATCTGGAGGCGGGTACCCAAATGGTATGGGTCGTTGAATCTGTCATGAAAACAGTAACAGTATATCGTTCTGAAACAGACATTAAGGTGTTTACGGGTGCCGACACACTTACCGGTGAGGATGTCGTACCAGGGTTTGCCTGTCAAGTTGCGCAACTTTTTGAGTAGGGACCTCACCTAAACACGAATTGGAGAATACATTATGGACAAAATCCGAATCGCTTTTATCGGTTGTGGGGGTATGTCGTCGCAATTGCAACAGTGCATACCGATGATACCCGAATTTGAATTCGTTGCCACCTGTGACCTCGTTGAAGAGAAGGCGAAATCGAATGCCCGAAGGTTCGGCGCACTCCGCCACTACACCGATTACAACGAGATGTTCGAGAACGAAGACCTCTACGCTGTCGCTATCGTCGGTAGACCGGAAGACAAACTGCATCGGGACATCGGTATCGAGTGTCTCAAGAACGGTTATCACATCTACACCGAGAAGCCACCCGCGACCACCGCCGAAGGCGCGAAAATGCTCGTCGATGCCTCAACTGAGACCAGCAAAACGGGCATGGTCGGCACGATGTGGCGACACGCACCCGCACACCAGATCGCCAAACAGTTGATGAACGAAGAAGAATTCGGCACAGCCTGCCAATACCATACCCGATACCTCGCACCAGGTCCGCGTCTTCAGGAAGCAGGCTCCCCATTCGCCTGGCCCTTCATGCTCGATCAGGTCATCCATCCGACCGATTGCATGCGTTTCTTTATGGGGCAAGTCAGCCAAGTCTTCGCCATCGGCACCGTTGATGCCGCAGCAAGTACGGTCTCAATATCCGTGAACCTACGCTACAAAAATGGTGGTATGGGTACCATGACGCTCGGCACCGGTCCCGTCTTGGAAGCGATGATTTTCGTTAAAGGCACCGGCAATCAAGCGATTCAGGTGTTTGAAACGCGCGAATTGCGCCGTTACCGGAATCCGACATGGCTCGGCTTCGGCGGCGGCTATGCAGATACACCCACCGAAAAGTGGGACATCAACACCGCATACCACGGTGTCGGCAGACCCGGCTACCTCGAAGAGATGCAACACTGGGCACAGTCTTTAAAAGAAGGAACCCAGCCACACGCAAGTCTTGAAGATGCCTATCAGAACATGCGTGTCTTGGAAGCGATGAGCCGTAGCGTCGAAACCGGAGAAGTCGTCCAAATTCCGGCATAACAGCGAATCCCGTACCCATGCAGGCGCGGTTTGAAACCTCGCCTGCAATTATCGGTTCAACTATAATAGATACCATAAATGGCTCTGACAACGCGGTTTCTGTCAATGGAGGGAACAAACGATGAGACAGACAAGTCGTCATCTATAGCCGTAGGTTAATGGAGGTAGAAATGGAAAAGCTAGATCGAATCCAAATTAACCCCAAGATTTGTCTTGGGCAACCTGTGATTCAGGGAACCCGAATCACAGTCAGTGTCATTCTCAAATTGTTGGCCAGTGGTCGATCGATTGAGGATGTTATTCAGATCTATCCGGAATTGGAAGTCGCTGATGTCCAGGAGGCAATGAAGTATGCTGCTTGGATGGTTTCAGATCAGTTTTTAGAGACGCAAGTGCCGTAGTTCGTTGCTGGCGTTGGGAGGTTATGAAAAACCTAGTTTGATTACCTTTCGTTTATCTGTCCCTGATCCTGAGACAATTAAGCAGAAATTGCTGGAGTTCTTACCTGATATTCAGGATAGATTGGCGGAAGGTTGTGCAGTAACCATTGATGATCGAAGAGTACGCATCCGTCGCTTGCCAATTTTATAGATTGAAATTCAAAGGAAGTTACTATGAACTGGTCACCTCGCGTAAAACCCATCAAAATCCGCCAACTTTACCGATACGCCCGACTCGGTATCTACGATGATTTGTTACTACACGATGTCGGTTGGGAACTTTACGCGCGTTGTACGGACATTGCTACCGTCGCCGATGTCTTTCGCGAGGGACGTATCCCGTGCCCAAAATGCAGCACGAAGATCAAACGCCGGATTGACCCGCTCTTTAGTAAAGGTGAAGGTGGAACTCACGAACACTGGTTCCGCTGCCCGCACTGCACAGGACGGCTCCTCTGGCGCGACTGCCGACAAGCTCTCCGAGACACCCCGCGATGTTTCGATTGTCGTGACGTTCTACACAAAGAAGTTGTGTTGCGATGTACCTGTGGTAAAACTTGGTCCCAGGAAACCTACAATCAATCCGTGAGAACGCGTGTCCTCCTACCCTGTCCGCACTGTCTTGACCTCGTCCGTAGACCAGACCCGCCACCAAGAGATCAAACTGTCAGGATTCGGAAACCCGATCCTGCGTTGCACTGTCCGAAGTGTCAAGCAGTTGCTCTCCATCAGCACGGCAACATCGAATGTACAGCCTGCGGCTACAAACGTCGATGGCGAGATTACCGAAAAAGTTTGAAAAAGAAAGATGAGAAACTCGAATGTCCAAACTGTAAATATACTTTCAGATGGCAGGCGTGGCGTAAAAGTGCCCGCTCACTACGAACTGGCAACCCGATACCCGCGCGTGAATTCATTAAAAGATGGCTCAGATGCCACACACCACAGCAGCGTATGATACAGATTGATATGCTACTTCAAACCTTACACGGTAGAGGTCCTTTAGCACCCCTATTCATAGATAGCGGCGAACACAACATCCGCCAAATGCTCGACGATCTGGCTTCGTAGATTTGAGGGGATTGATAATGCCTGAAGGTCAGGTTGTTGACAAAACGAAAACACTCGCTACAGTCGAATCGCTACAAACCGATTTCAGAGCACTCGGCATTGAAAAGGGGATGCTCCTACTCGTCCATTCCTCCTTAAGCGCGATCGGATGGGTCTCCGGCGGTGCCGTCGCTGTCATTATCGCGCTTCAGGAGGTCTTAGGCGAAACCGGCACGCTTGTGATGCCGACCCACTCAACCGATCTCAGCGATCCGAGTCAGTGGGAAAACCCACCCGTCCCAGAATCGTGGTGGAAAACCATACGCGAGACGATGCCTGCCTACGATCCCGATCTAACCCCAACACGTTCAATGGGCAAAATTGCCGAAACATTCCGAAAACAGAAAGACGTTATACGGAGTGCACATCCACAGAGCTCGTTTTCCGCGCGCGGTCCTCAAGCAGCGTCCATTACACATAACCACTCTTTAGCTTATGGCTTTGGTGAACACTCACCGCTTGCCAGAATCTATGATTTGCATGGTTCTGTTCTGCTCCTTGGTGTTGATCATTCGAGCAATACATCCATACACCTCGCAGAATACCGAGCGGATTTTCCGAGCAAACGCGTTGTACAGGAAAGTACCCCAATCTCACAAGCAGGTTCAAGGACATGGACGACCTTTGAAGATATTGATGTAGACGCTTCGGATTTTGATCGCATCGGTGAAGATTTCTTGCGTTCTGGTGCGGGCAAGGTGGTTCAGCAAGGCAAGGTTGGCATTGCAAATTGTCAACTCATGCCACAACCCGCTGTCGTTGACTTCGCCGTTGATTGGCTTGAGAAAAACAGAAAAAAATAAATTGGAAAGCATACGTTTAACAAACTGCTAATCGCCGATAGCCGTTTAAAAAATTGAATTTCTCATTTCCTATGTGCTATACTATAAATACCCAAAGTCGCCACCTAACCAGGAAGGAAGACAAAGAACCGGTTTATGGAAAAAAAACGAGGATCCTTATTTACCGTCCGAGACGCAGAAAGTGCAATCATCACTTATACGGTGTTAGGACTTCTCTATATCATCGGGATATGCCTCCACGAACTTATCGTCGGATGGAGCGGTATCCTGCAGATGTTAAGAAAATTAGACGCAACGTCCCCGGTGTTTAATCGAACCGCAATTGCGTTTATTATTTTCAAAGAAGGAGCGGATATCATGTTAAGACGTTTTAACGAATGGCGTGCTGAACATGCACAAAGCCTTGAAAAAGCCAAAGAACAAGGTATCGAACAAGGTATCGAACAAGGTATCGAACGGGGGCGTTCAGAGGTATATGAAGCTATCGCCGCCTGGAATAAACGCCGACTCGCAGCCGAGGCGAAAGGCATTCCTTTCAATGAACCGCCTCCGTCACAGAACGGGCACCAACACAGATAAATCCAAGGAGAAGTCAGATGGAAGCCCTAAAAGAACTGCGCGTATCCAACGATGCGATGAATGATTCAGAAGAATTGCGGCACCGGATCGCAGAAGAAGGCTATCTCTTCTTCAAGCAGCTGCAAAACCCTGACAAACTCTGGGAATTGCGGCGAGAGATGCTAACCACTATGCAAGAAGGCGGTTGGCTTGTCGCGGGTACCGACCCAATGGACGGCATCGCCGATATTTCCGCCCAATGTACCGAGGGCGACTCCGAATACACGGACGTATACCACGAGGTCTATAAATTACAGGCGTTCCACCGCTCCGGACACTGGTCCGAAGTCGTGGATATGGTGGAGAAAATTACCAGTAGAGAGGTACTCCCGCACCCGCAGAAGATTGCGCGCCTCTGGTTCCCGAAGTACACCGCACACACAACACCGATACATCAAGACTTCGTTCACTTCCAAGGAAACTTCCAGACCTATACCTGTTGGGCACCCGTCGGAGATTGTCCGATTGAGTTAGGCGGCTTGGCAGTCCTCCCCGGTTCACATAGGATCAATAGAGTCATGGAGCACCACTTTTCGCTCGGTGCGGGGAGTCTGTGCGTTAATGAGGACGAGTTGTCCGGTGAATGGCATTCCACAAACTATGAAGTCGGCGACACGCTCATCTTCCCCGCTTTGACTATCCATAAAGCACTACCGAACTTGACCGAAGACCGGCTCCGCGTATCCCTCGACAACCGCTATCAGGCTATCAATGATCCGATCGCTGAGCACATGCTTGAACCGCACCTGAATATCTTCAATTCTCTTCAATGGGAAGATGTCTACCGCAACTGGGAGTCCGATGAACTGAAGTATTACTGGAAAGACCGTGATCTTACTGTCATTCCAAGGGATTTCAGCTACGGGAACAAAGGATTTGAGGAAGCGTTGGCGTTAGCGAGAGACGGAGACGAACGCGCCATCATACACCTGAACCGTGCCATCAAGCGTGACGCAACAACCGAATTGGCACAGCGAGCAGTGGCAGTTCTACAAGAAATCGGTGTCGAGGCTGCTGATTAAAGAGGGAGACTCTGCCATGGCTTATAGCAATTTCACCTTAGAAACAGTACGGGAGGAATTTCAGTTAGAGACGATTGAAGCCGCAAACATCTTTGCTGACATAGAACCTGTACAACCGAGCGAGGCACTCGTTGCGGAATTGGAAAAAAAAGTGCAGTTAGCAGTTGCTATAAGGACAGAGAAGGCACGCTCGGAACTTATTGTAACCAATGTTCTTGTTGAACTCCGTGAGCAATTCAATCGTCGTATCAGTCTTTTTTCGGGGATCGACTTCAGCATTGATGCGGAAAAAGGATTAACAGGCACTTGCGATTTTTTGATAAGTCTGTCGCCAGAACAATTTTATTTGGAGGCACCAGTCATTGTGCTTGTTGAGGCAAAGAATGCTGACCCAACGCTTGGCATCGGGCAATGCGTCGCTGAAATGCTCGCAGCGCAATACTTTAATCATCAGAAAGGCAATAGTATCTCTTGTATCTATGGGGCTACCACTACCGGCACAGAATGGCTGTTCCTCAAATTGGAGGGACAAAAACTTTATATTGATATGTCCGTGTACGCGATTGAACGGTGCGACAAAATCCTCGGCATCCTCTCCAGCATGGTTAATCAAAAAGCATAAGGCGTTCCGGTAGGTATAATTAACATGGGATTCCATTACAAGGACATCGTCCCATGGGGTAGAGCGTTCAACGAATACTTGGATATGTTCAACCTCTCCGAGGACGACTTGGCACTGGACATTGTTGGTGTAGGCAACGGTCCCGTGCTGATTGTCTGAATCACAGACTACCACTTCTGTGTCGGCGTTTCAGAGAGGTCTTTGACGAATCCATACGTCCAATCAACAGTCCGATAGCCGCAGTTGCTATAAAACAGAAACGCACGATGGTTATCCCAAGCCGTACTAATCGCTGCGTGCCGGTATCCGATCTTCTTCATCTCTTGAAGTTCATACTGGAGTAGGTAGCGTCCCAAGCCTTGTCCCTGAAAATCATCTTCAATGCCGAGCCAAACCGTATGGAGCCAGTCCTGTGCATCCGGATGGCTCGAAAACTCGCCACCGCACACAGACTCACAGATGCCGACCTGTTCGTCACCTCGATAGGCTTTTACAGTACAGTTTGGACGTTCCCCGCGTCCGTCCTCCCACTCCACAGAAAGTTCTACCGACAGACTTGACGGTATCGGTGTAACCCTATAGTCTTCCCAATCCAAAAAGACCTCCCCTTCGCAACGTCGGTAACCGTTGAACCCAAAGAGTGCCTGAACTTGGTCGAGCGCATCCGATAGATAGGAATGTCCGAAATGATAGAAACGGTAGCGATAGTCTTGTGAGAAAGCGTAGATTCGGGAAATATTATGTGTTTTCAGATGTGCCTCAGCCTTTTCAAGCACGGCTTGTCCGACGTGTCGTGCGCCCCGTTCATAACCAAAAAACCGAATAACACCAACGTCCACTTCCTTTCTCTCGTTATCCCTGACCTGACCGATGCCGACGTGAATAAACGCTTGCACAGCACCATTTACCGTTGCAACAAAGGCAGTTTCGGAGTCGATACCACCCGCATCTGTATCGGATTTACCGGTCGTAACCCCGCAAACCGCAGCAGCAAATTCTGCTTCTTTTACTGGATAGCAGTGCGGAACTTTGGCAGTCACGTGATTGTAAAATTGCGTTACGGATGTTTGCAGATCAGGTGTATATTGAACTATTTCCATCTATTCTCCTTTACGGAACTTCCCAGAGTAAAATTGTTCCGTCATCACTGCCACTGGCAAGTGTGCGACCATCTGGCGAAAATACGACTGACCTAACAGGCAGTGTGTGTCCTTCAAGCATCTGTTTATTCGGTTCAAACGATAGGCGCGCTTATAAAGCACGCCTACCGAGTCGTATCAACCAAAAAACGGACAGGCATTCATCGTCTCTGTACCTGGAAACTCGCATCCAATGCCTTCGTAACCCGGACCTGCGACTCTTCGAGGTGCGCCAAGCTGTAATCGTCAAGTCTACCTTGCGCATTCTGAAGCACCCCTTGTATCTCACTGTTGATCTGTCCGAGATGGTGGCGTGCAAGCGACCTTGCGTCCTCAGGTGTCCCACTATCCGCGTCCAAGACCAGTTTAATGAGCCGTTTCAGATGCTCACGTTGCAACGCACGCCGGAAACTGGAGATGAACGCATCCGTATTCGACCACTGCTTCTCTCCGACATTCCGATCCAGTTCCGTCCAAACCGCATCCGTAATACCTGAGAAGAGTTCCGGCAGTGTGAACGCGTCCTGTCCCTCCGGAAACTTCAACTCTGTGTCCTGAACACGCGAGAGGACATTCGGATGGAGCAAGCGTCCCAAGATACGGTTCTGATTACTCAGAATAACATTATGCACCGGGTAATCCAGGCGAGTAGAACTCCCACTACTCGATCCCCAGTCGCTCCAACGCGTGATCGCGAGACTGTTGAGCAGATCCGGCGGGAAATCGAACACTTTGTCCGAGAGCGCATGCTCCTTAATAAATTCCAACGCTTCACGCTGTTTCGCCGCCGGGACAGGCACGAACGGCAGCCGTCCGTTCTCATCGCCACGGTGATCCCGGTGGTGGTACTGTCCACCGATATAACGACTCGCAAGGTACATCGAATAGCCGTGTTCACCGAGCAGCGACCCGAAGGCACGCCTGACACGCTGATACCCCATCCCCTCTTTCGTAACCTTGTCAGCGATCTTATCCCAGAGCTCAACGACAATCTCGCGACGTTGCTTCGCAAAATCAAGCGGATCCGAACCCAGATCCCACCGATTGACCAGCGGGTCTAAATCCCTGCTCTGATATGCCGACGCATCACCATCCGTGCCGTACGTGAGTCCTGGCGTTGCGACGCGAGAAGCGATTTTCTGCAACTCCGGCAATTCGGCTTCAGGGTTGCCCCCACCGATCGACTTGTAAGCGTATTCGACCACCCAATAGTCCCACGGTCCAATCGTCGTCGTATAATAGTCACCCTGTTTTTTGCCTTCAGGTGCGATATTCACAGCGTCGTATTCCATCACGGAACCGAGGAGTGCCTCATCGCTTTTCTTATTCAAGTCGTCAAGTGAATGGATCGTACTCGCTTTAAAGTTGTGACGTAATCCCAACGTATGACCGACCTCGTGCATCGTCAGCGATTTCAGTGCCTGACCGATAAATTCTTCCGGCAACTCACCATCTTCACCGACCACACCGCGCGCCTGCAGCACGCTCGCCATGAACCCCATCTGACGTGCCAATCCAGATGCCATCTGACACTGGAACCGTGAGGAATCATCTACAGGGTGATCGTGTTCGTGGTCAAGTTCCTCGAAATAGGTCGTATATTCTCGCTGCCACGACCGAATGAAACCGTCACTGATAAGGATATCCGCATCCAATATCTGACCCGTCAATGGATTCACACGCGACGGACCAATCGCGAAGCCAGCATCAACGACCCAGCGGATCGTGTTATACCGCGCATCTTCGGGGTCCCAGTCCTCATAATCTTGCTGAATCCGTGCCTCAATCGCATCGACAAAGCCTGCCTTCTCAAACGCCTTATTCCATTCTAAGATCCCTTGACGAATATACGGACGGAAACGGTGTGGCACCGTCTTCTCGATATAGAAGATAATCGGATCCTTCGGTGGTGAGAGTTCCGCCTTCTTATCCGCCTTCTCCAAATGCCAACGGTTGACATACCGGACGTATGGCGCATCACTCGTTTCGAGTGAATAATCCTTGACAACGGTCATGAAGTGTCCGAGACGGTCATCTGCAAGCCGCGGTTGATAGCTGTTCGATGGAAGTTGCGAAAGACTGTAGTGCAGCGTCAACTGGATACCGCGACTATCTGGAACGGTGTCTATACTGCCGCTCGCGGCGTACACTGCTTGAACCCGTAACTCAACGTTCTTCGGGAATCCCTTGATTGTTCCCCAAGTACTACGCGTCTTGTCGAACCGAGCACCGCCACCGATACTGCCTGCTAAAGGCGGTAGGTCAGACATAAAGACAGGCGCGATGTTCACCAATAGACTCCGCCGTTGCGGATGGATACTTTCAATCTTAAGTGAGAATAGCACAGAATCGCTGTAACTGTAGTCCACCGCTTGTCCTGTCGGTGTCCCTTTATCCGCACGGAAACGCACATTCTTTCGGACAAGGTGCACACGGTCACCAACGCGCTTCCAGACGAGCAGCCATTCATTCAATGTCATCCCAGAGATTAGGTAGCCTCTTCCGAGTCCCCGTGAAAGGCTCATCATGCATAGAAAAGGTTTGTCTAATTGGGACGGTTGTATCTCGCAATAGAGGTTCTCTTTCTTCTCGTAAAGCCTAAAAAAACCTTGATAGCTTTTACTGTCTTCAGTTACTTTTGAAAAATCTTCAAACTCTTTTTTCTTCTTTGCGGATGCCGCCTGTGTTTCAGGTTGCACCGCGTCCTGCGCAGACACAGCAAAGCAATAACCGCCTATTAAGGTTAAACATATCCAAAAAGTCAATAGGTATCGCATTATCTCTTCTCCTTATTTTTTTCTAAACCGTTCAAACCAACCTAAAGAAGTATATCATCTTTCCGTTTTCTCTACCATAGAAGTTTCTCGCCTAATCAGGGGTATAATGAACCCGACGACTGCCATCGAACGAGATCCGCGGCCAATCACGTTCCCAGTTTTCGGAGTGATATGGAATATAGTGACACGCCAACGCATGCCTACGAGTGCCGGGTTTCAAAATCGGCGCACCGCCGTGAATCAACTTCCCATCAAACAAGATAACATCTCCCGGATTCACCACAACCTGAATTACATCCGTACCGTTTTGGCGAACGAGTTGTTCAACGGCTGGAAAATAGCGATTGTGTTGTTGCAACTCGTATGTCTCTCCCGGTAACAGTGTCATAGGCACATCGTCTTGCGTAATCAACCGTCTCCTATGCGAACCCGGTTGCACCACGAGAGGCCCATTATTCTCATCCACTCTGACCATCGCAATCCACGCCGACATACAGTCCGGTAAATAGTATTGATCTTGGTGAAACGGATGCTCCGACCCCTCATAAAAGTGCATCGTCTGGACACCTTCCGGTTCATCGCCAAAACAGTCCGCAAGTGGTCTATGTAAGCGCGAATCAATAAATAGGTCCAGCACATAAGGATCGTAAAGGTGTTGATTAAAGGTTCGGGACCCGTATTTATTCTGCTGAAAGAACCCGTCAAGCTGCTTACGTCCGGCGTGGAGGTCTTCAAGGTGTTTCACAAAACGTTGGCATTCGTCCGCTGCAAAGACGCTTTCGAGGACGAGATACCCGTTTTCCTCATAGAACCGCTTTTGTGTCGGTGTCAATCCTGTCTGTCCAGATGCCATCTTTCCTCCTTATCGTGTATCCTCTCTATCTCGTTTAAACCCAAAGAATTTTATCACGAATCCGACACAGTTGTCAAATTTCCTATAACTTCGTTTCTTGTTTTCCTATTGAACACCAGACAAAAATCTGTTAGAATATCGCGCATAAAAAAAGATAGGAGCATTAACAATGTCAGAGAATGCAACACTTGAGAGGATTTATCCGTTCTTCATCGTCAAAGACCTTGCGAAGTCCATCGACTTCTACAACCAAAAACTCGGTTTTCAGACCGACATGCTTGTGCCAGAAGAAGACCCATTTTTCGGGATCGTATCCCGCAATAACGTGCGGATACTGCTGAAACACATCACCGAGTCCATTCATCCCGTACCGAACCACACACGGCACGAGTGGGCAAGGTGGGACGCTTTCATTCTAACTTCCGATCCTGACGCGCTATTTGCTGAGTATCAGTCCCGTGGCTTAGCGTTCCACGAACCCCTCGCGGACACCAGCGACGGGCTCCGAGCCTTTGAACTCAAGGATCACGACGGCTATGTGCTATGTTTCGGAAAACCGATTTGAATAGA
This sequence comes from Candidatus Poribacteria bacterium WGA-3G, assembly GCA_000406005.1. Taxonomy (GTDB): domain Bacteria; phylum Poribacteria; class WGA-4E; order WGA-4E; family WGA-3G; genus WGA-3G. The sequence continues at coordinate 134 of ASZN01000039.1, read as the reverse complement.
AAATTTCTGTTTATACCATTTCTGTTAATAAATCTCTCTTTACGTAGAACAAACTGTATGAAGTTTAAGAATTTAATTCGGTAATACAGCAACCTCTTACTGTAGGAGCGAGCTGTGCTCGCGATCCCTAATGA
>ASZN01000038.1 GCA_000406005.1 Candidatus Poribacteria bacterium WGA-3G | reverse complement strand
TCCCTGATACGGTGAGACTATTTCCGGGACACGGTCCTTCTACGACTGTCGGTGAAGAAAAATTACATAACCCATTTTTCTAAATTTTTGGTTCACGGAATGACTGATAGTGTATCATTTCTATTCTAAAAGTCGTTCTTGACGATTTATAATACCATTTCTAAACAGTGTTGTCGCATTACCGCATGTTATGAAATACGGTGGCATACCGGAACACAGACTAACAGTCTATGCTACATAAGAGGCAAATAGAATCAGAAATGGTATAAAACAGAAGGCTTGACGTTTGATCTCCTATCTACTTCAACGTTTCCTTTCAATCGGTCTATCCCTTTTAGCGGTATCGCTCCTCGTTTTTCTGATGGTGCATCTCATCCCTGGCGATGCCGCTGTCGCTATTTTGGGTGAACGCGCGACCGAAGCCGCGTTGATAGAGCTCCGAAAAGAGATGGGACTCGACAAACCGCTGTACCACCAATACGCCAAATTCTTGTGGGATGCCGTGCATCTCGACTTCGGTCACTCCTTTAAAACGAAACAGCCTGTCGTCGATGAAATCAGACGCTATTTCCCGGCGACGGCTGAGTTAACCCTCGCTGCTATGGCGTTTTCGATTTTCTTCGGCATCGCAGCGGGCATTATCGCAGCGATCTTTCGCGGCACGTTTCTCGACTATTTCTCTATGTCGGTATCCCTCGCCGGTATCTCTATGCCGATCTTCTGGTTGGGGTTGATGTTAATTCTGCTTTTCTCCTACTTCCTTCCAATACTACCAAGCAGCGGTCGGTTGGATGTCATCTTAGATTTAGATATTCAGACACGCACCGGTTTTTACCTTATTGACACACTTCTGATAGGCAACTTCGCCGCCTTCGGGAATGCCGTTGCGCATCTGATTCTACCAGCGATTACATTGGGCACCATCCCGTTAGCGATTATCGCTCGGATGACCCGTTCGAGTCTGCTTGAAGTGCTAAATCAACCGTATATCACAACGGCTTATGCGAAAGGTTTACCGCAGTGGAAAGTCATCAGTAAACATGCGATGAAAAATAGTATGGTGCCGGTCTTGACGATTATCGGTTTAGAATTCGGTTACCTATTAGGGGGTGCGATTTTAACCGAGCATATCTTCTCGTGGCCGGGGCTTGGTTCATGGCTGCGTGCTGCCGTTGAGGCGCGCGATGTCCGTGCGGTACAAGGCGGCGTGCTTTTCGTCGCAGCCGTCTTTATGCTCGTCAACCTTATCGTGGATATACTATATGCCTACTTTGATCCGCGTATCCGAGTGGGAGATGAAGCGAGATGAGTACACCGACAACCGCGAGTAGCCAACAGCACATTCTTCGGAAACTCTTACGGCACCGGTCTGCGACGATTGGGGCATCAATAATTATATTTTTTCTTATCGTTGCGATTTTCGCGCCACTCATTGCGACCCACGATCCGAGACAAGCAAATATCATCGAACGCCTTCAAGGCGGTTCCGCTTCGCACTACCTCGGTACCGATAAAGTAGGACGCGACATTTTCAGTCGGATTGTCTACGGCACGCGTATCTCTCTAAAAGTCGGATTAATTGCAATGACCTTTTCTGTCGGTTTTGGCACGTTCTTCGGTGCAATTGCCGGTTATTACGGCGGCAAACTCGACAATGTGGTTATGCGAGTGATGGATATAATGCTGGCGATGCCGAGTATCCTCCTGGCGATGGTTATTGTGACGATTCTCGGTCAGAGCCTTACAAATGCGATTATTGCTGTGTCTATCGTCTACATCCCCCAATATGCTCGTATTTTACGCGCTGCCGTTCTGAAAGTCCGAGAGTTAGATTATGTTACAGCGTCGAAGGTGATTGGCGCGAGCAACAGTCGTATCCTTTTTACCACTATTCTCCCGAATTGTCTTGCACCGTTAATCGTCCAAGCGACTTTAGGCATCGGTGCTGCAATCTTAGATGCCGCAGGACTCAGTTTCTTAGGTCTCGGTGCGGAGATCGGTGAACCCGAATGGGGCGCGATGCTCAATGAAAACCGGGAGCTCATCCGCCGCGCCCCCTTAGCTGTCACCGCACCAGGGATTGCGATCTTCCTTATTGTCTTGGGCTTTAACCTCCTCGGCGATGCACTTCGTGATGCATTAGACCCACAGATAGATTGAGAAAAGATCGGTGCAAGCTACAGGAAAATTGCGTACCTGTAAGATTTTTTTGACATCCACAATTCTGTGTGGTATAATTGAAGTCAAATTTAACCTATTGAGGTTTAAGACTTTATGGGACCCAATTTTTAAGGTATTGTTTTTGAAAATGAGTCTCAATATCATAAACATGGAGTTAACGAAGTAGTCGCAGATTGCTTCCGTTTTTTACGTGAACATGGGAAATCCACGATTTAAATTTTACGCGCTTCTGACATTCATCGGGGTATCTCTCTCGATGGTTTCCGCCGAGGCTGCAATTCGGGAATATTGGATCGCAGCGGAGAAAGTTGAATGGAACTACGCACCGAGCGGTAAAAATCTGATTCGGCCAAATATGGGGTTAGACGTTTGGGGTAAAGCCCTCGTCTATGAAAAATATCGCTATATTCAATATACGGATAGCACCTATACGATGCAGGTCGAACAACCGGTATGGATGGGCATTCTCGGTCCGCAGCTGCATGCTGTCGAAGGCGATAGCGTTCAGGTGCATTTTCTCAATCGCGCCGATAAACCGCTCAGCATCCACGTGCATGGATTGCAATACGATGAAGACAATGAGGGGGCAGATATGAAAGGCTCCGGTGCCTTCGTGAAACCAGGGAGTATGTTTACTTACCATTGGGAAGCAGATAGCGATGCCGCGCCCGGTCCGAATGACCCGTCATCTATTGTTTGGCTTTATCATTCGCATGTCGATGCCGTTACCGAAGTCTACGACGGTTTAATCGGAACTATCGTTGTCACGAAAAAAGGGATGGAACGGGCATCGGACGATCCGCGTCCTAAAGATATTGATAAATCGTTCACGACGTTGTTCCTAATTTTCAACGAAAATGACCGCAAAATCGTCGAAAGCGGACGAAGCGAGGTTTATGAGTCGGCTGAAGAAGCGGAAGAGGGAAACCTCAAGCACGCCATTAACGGATTTATCTTTGGCAACTTACAAGGTTTGGAAGTAGAACAACATGACAGGGTGCGTTGGCATCTCGTTGGGTTGGGTACCGAAGTCGATATGCATACTGCACATTGGCACGGTCAGACTGTCCTGAACGCGGGGAAACGTACCGATGTCGTGGAACTCCTACCGGGCTCAATGGTCACCGTAGATATGATAGCAAAAACACCGGGCAACTGGCTGTATCACTGCCACGTCGCTGACCATATCACGGCGGGGATGAATACACGCTGGCGAGTCGTTCCAAAACGTTGACAAAACAGCACACTTGGATCTGTGCAATAACCTCGAATTTTTGGCTGCCGTATCCGATGAAATTTACATCGGTTTTCATACGGTGTGCAACTATTCAGTTTATCAATTTATCAGAGGAGATACAATGTTTACGAACCGAATCAGTATGTTTAATTATATTTTGCCAGTATTGCTCTTATTCACCGTCATTGGGGCAGTTCACGCTGAGACACTAACTGTCTACTCCGGACGCAGCAAAAGTCTCGTTGAACCGATTATCAAACAGTTTGAACAAGAGACCGGTATAGAAGTTAAAGTGAGTTACGCCAACACAACACAGTTAGCGGTCACGCTTCTGACAGAGGGTGACAAAAGTCCGGCTGCGCTTTTCTGGGCGCAAGATGCGGGTGCACTTGGTGCCGTGAGTAAAAAAGAGATGTTTGAAAAATTGCCGGAATCTATATTGGGGCAAGTGCCTTCAGATTTTCGCGATGCGAACGGTCTCTGGGTAGCGACGAGTGGTAGAGCGCGCGTGCTTTCCTACTCACCGGAACGCGTTAAAATGGAAGAACTTCCGCAAAGCGTTTTCGATTTAGTACAACCGATGTGGAAAGATAGAGTCGGTTGGGCGCCAACAAACGCTTCATTTCAAGCGTTCGTGACGGCGCTGCGTATGCAAGTTGGTGAGGAACGAACAGAGGAATGGCTGCGCGGTATGAAAGCGAACGGCGTGAAAAAGTACGCCAAGAATACGCCTATTATAGAGGCACTCGCCGCAGGTGAAATTGATCTCGGTCTCCCGAATCACTACTACCTCCTCCGTTTCAAGAAGGGGAATTCCAGCTATCCGGTGGCACAAACCTTTTTCAAGGCAGGTGATCCTGGTAACCTCGTTAATGTTGCAGGTATCGGGGTGCTGAAGAGTAGCGATAACAAGGCCGCAGCGGTGAGGTTTGTGGCATTCCTGTTATCTCCAAAAGCGCAGCAGTACTTTACAAGCGACGTATTTGAATATCCTGTCATCGAAGGGGTCATCCCGAACGCCAATCTTTTACCGTTGTCCGAGCTGCTTGAACTGGCTCCGACATTTGATCTTAATCAGATGGATGACCTCGAAGGCACAGTCGATTTGCTGCGAGGCGTCGAAATTCTATAGATATTGCATACTGTGCTTAGAAAAGTGAGGCTACGGGAACTGGATGCTAAATTTAAGAATAGTCAAGGCACACCGTTATTTCTCTATTCCCGCAGCTGTGGCAGGCGTACCGATCCTCGCGGTTTGCATCGGCGGACTCATCCCGTTGGTCTATCTGTCAATCAAAGCGCTCTCAGCGGAAGGCACTGCACTTATGCAGATCGTCTTCCGCTGGCGAAATGCAAGGCTCTTCCTTAACACGCTGCTGTTGACGAGTGGTGTCCTCGTGCTGAATCTGCTGTTAGCAACCCCTGCGGCGTGGTTGACAAGCAGAATGGACTTAAAAGGCAGACATCTCTGGACGGTGCTGTGCGCGCTACCGCTTGCGATTCCCGGCTATGTAACGGCGTACGCCCTGTTGGCACTCGGTGGCAATACAGGTATTGTTGCACAGTTCTTCGGCACGAGCATTCCGCGTCTGAGTGGTTACTGGGGTTCGCTCCTCGCACTCAGTGCTTACACGAGTCCGTATCTCTTCCTGAACTTACGCACCGCTTTGTTAGGACTCGACCCAAATCTTGAGGAATCCGCACGCAGCCTCGGGTACAACCATTATGAGGCTTTTTTTTATGTCATCCTTCCGCAACTCCGTCCTGCTTTCTATGCAAGCGGACTCATCATTAGTCTACATGTACTCGGCGACTTCGGTGTTGTGTCGCTGATGCGCTATGAAACTTTCAGTTACGCGCTTTACACAGAATACACACTCTCATTTGATCACATTTATGCGGCATGGCTCGCGCTTATGCTTCTTATTTTTACCGGAGGTCTACTCTATCTTGAGACGAAGCTGCTAAATCAGGTGACGCTCCACCGTGCTGGACACGGCACCACGGGTCAACCGTCGCTTATCGAACCTGGCGCGTGGGGAATCCCTGCCTATCTCTATCTCAGCGTGCTGATATTTTTAGTCGTCGTCGTGCCCACCGGTGCGGTCTTTCTGTGGATATTTCGGGGTTTCGACGTGAGTGCATTGGGAGGACTTTTAGAAGCACTCATCGGTTCGTTGTCGGCGGCTATACCGACAGGAATTTTATGCGCGCTGCTCGCGGTCCCGTTCGCTTATATAAGTGTTCGTCACCCCTCTGGTATCTCAAACGCTTTGGGGCGTGTCGCCTATATTGTTTATGCTATACCGCCGCTTGCCTTCGCGCTATCCCTCATCTTTTTTGTTTTAAATGTTGTGCCTTTTATCTATAAAACACTTCTTGTGCTAATTTCAGCGTGCGCGCTACATTTCTTAGCAGAAGCGATCGGCCCGGTGCGAAGTTCGCTCTACCAAGTCTCTCCAAATTTGGAGGAAGCAGCCCGATCTCTCGGATATTCGCGCGTGCAGTCGTTCTTCAGAACCGTTTTCCCGGTTCTAATACGCGGCATGCTCACTGCCACGGCACTGGTTTTCCTCGCAACAATGAAAGAGCTTCCGCTCACTTTTCTATTATCTCCCGCCGGATATGAAACGCTTGCACTTAACGTCTGGAGTTACACAACAGAAGCGATGTTCGCCGAAGCGGCACCCTACGCCCTCGCGATTCTGGTCTTTTCTGGTGTGTTTGTCGGTATCCTGATATATCGTGACGAAAGTCCCGAAAACAGATAAACATCTTGCCTTATTTTCCCATATCTAAGGCTCTATTTGAAGCAGTATTTAACCGTAGCGACCCGTTTATTAGGGGAATATAGATAATTTTCTAACAATTTATCCACATATTTGTCAAATTATGATAGACTACCTATAAATCTTCAATTGACAAGTAAATTTGGATGAACACACTATTCGATTTTTTAACACTACCTCTATTTGTAACGCTTGGTGCTGATGCCCTTAGACTACTCCTTTCATTTGCGCTCGGTATTTTTATCGTTAACATCTACCAGTGGACGCACAGCGGTATCCCGCAAAAATCTTTTACCGATACGCTCATTATTCTATGCATGCTGATTTCAGTCGTGATGGTAATCATCGGTGATAGCATTGCGCGTGCGTTTAGTTTAGTCGGTGCGCTCTCTATTATTCGGTTTCGGACTGCCATCCAAGACCCGCGCGACATCGGTTTCGTCTTTTATGCGTTGGCTGTCGGTATGGCAGTCGGTGCCGGAAATCCGTCGGTTGCTATCTTGGCGGCTTTTCTCATCGGTGTCATTATCCTTGTGATGTACCACTGGCATCAACGTTTCGGAAACAACAACGAGTTTAGTTTAGAATTCTGCCTTCCGCCCGATCAGAACGCTGAAACCGTTTATCGTTCTGTTTTCAATAAACATCTCGTTTATGAACGTCTACTCGAACAACGGGTAAAGAAATCACAGTTAGTTGAACTGACGTTCAGGGTCAAATTGGCGAGTCCGCAGGAGTGGCTCACTTTTTTTAACGAACTCTCAAGCATTGAAAATGTCACAGAAGTAAAGATAGATAAAAAGTAACACAATAGGTTCGGAAAATCTGAACTTTGCGATACCAGACAGGTTTAAGATTGAAAGGGAGAACACAATGAAACACTTTAAAATCATAGCAGTCTTTACATTAATTATCACCAGTTGGATAATAATGCATGTCGATGCTCAAGACAACCAAAACGGTGAGAAATCGGCGAAACTTTCGGATGAACAGAAACGGTTTGATCTCAATAGCGATGGCACGTTGAGTCCTGAAGAGAACGAACTCATGCTACGAGTTACAGGTTTAGAAGCGTTCACAGGCGATAAATTAAGCCGAGAAGAGATTGAACGGATGGGACGCAATACAGGACCTGATGGGCGTGTTGGACCGCCCGATAGGGGTCGCGGCGGGATGCCGCCAGGTGGTTTTGGTAGGGGTCGCGGCGGTCCGCGGGCACCAGAAAAACTGGTCAACCAATTCGACACAGACGAAGATGGGAAACTAACCGGTACCGAGCGGGAAGCGGCACTGAACGCCCGCGGTGGTGGAAATGCTACCTTGTTGAACGCGGAAACCTTGCGCAATGGTGTTCAGAGCGATGTACAGGCGAGTCTCGCCTCTGTCCCCGAAGATTCACCGGTACTCTACGATTCACAAACACTCCGAACCGTCTATCTCCGATTTCACCATGAAGATTGGTCAGAACAGATGGACGCATTTTATCGTACAGATATTGAAGTTCCAGCAGATCTCATCGTAGATGGTAAGGTTTATCCAGAGGTTGGCGTTCATTTTCGAGGTACATCTTCCTATTTTACAGTCAGATCGGAAAAGAAATCCTTCAATATTGCAGTCGATTATGGTGAAGATGGCCAACGTCTCTATGGTTACAAAACGCTTAATTTGCTCAACGGACATGTTGACGGTTCTTTTCTTCGTGAAGTCCTCTACAATCGAATCTCACGAGACTATATCCCGGCGATGAAGACCAATCTTGTTAAATTGGTTATCAATGGCGAAAATTGGGGTGTTTATATCAATCTACAGCAATACAACAAAGATTTCCTGGCAGAATGGTTCGGTACCAAAGCGGGTATCCGTTGGAAAGTGGGTCCTGGTAGAGGCGGGGCATTGACTTACGCGGGTGAAGATCCAACAGTCTACCAAGAAACGTACCAACTTAAGACCAATAATGTTGAGGATCCTTGGACAGACCTCATCGCGCTCTTCAAAATGCTTGACGAAACGACCTCTCAGGCAGAACTTGCGGAACGCCTCCCGTCCGTCCTCAATATTGACCAAGTACTGTGGCAGCTCGCCGTTTCAAATGTTTTTATGGATGATGACGGCTATATTCACAAAGGTGGCGATTATGCTATCTATCAAGATGTCAACGGCAGATTCCATCTCGTGCCGCATGATAACAATGAAAGTTTGAGATTCGGGCGAGAAGGTAGAGGTGGTCCCGGTGGCGGCGGTCCTGGTGGTTGGTCGTGGGGTGACTTAGAAAATGGGATGGCATCTCCGGTTGCGCATGAAGCCAATCCGGCGCGTCCACTTATTAACCGATTGTTATCAAACCCAGAGTGGCGCGCCCGGTATATCGCACATGTCCGGACCGTTGTGGATGAATGGCTTGATTGGGAAGTGTTAGGTCCCATTGTCAACGAATATCAGGTGCTCATCGATACAGAAGTTCAGCAAGACGATAAGAAGCTCTACAGTTATGAGGATTTTACGACTGGAACGCCTGCAGACCTTGAACGTTTTGTAACCGAAAGGCGTAAGTACCTACGCAATCATCCAGAGCTCAACAAACCGACACCGAAAATTACGACCGTTGACATCAGAGGTGCAGTCGCCAATCAACCTGTCGTGGTTTCTGTTTTAACTCAACCTGCGAAAATGGGTGACAATTCAATTGGTGCACCTGATTCGGTTTTGTTGTATTATAGTCCTGACTTGCACACCGTTTTTAAGCAGATCACGCTGACAAAGGAAGAGGCGCGTTTTGTTGGGCGCATCCCAGATTTTCCAGCAGGTACCACAGTCTACTATTATATTGAAGCAAATGCGGTGAAGACACACGGCACGACGACCTTTTCACCCGCACGTGCGGAACTGGGCGCGGCAGAATACCGGGTCGGCGTACCTGTTGTAAAAGAGAGCCCTGTCGTAATCAACGAACTCATGGCATCCAATACCAAGAGTCTTACGGACCCACAAGGCCAATACGAAGATTGGCTTGAACTGCACAATCTCACCGACAACACAGTGAATCTCACCGGCATGTACCTGACAGACAAGATTGACAATCTGAAAAAATGGGTATTTCCTGAGAACACCACAATCCCCGCCCACGGTTATCTCCTTGTGTGGTTAGACGAAGATGGCGATGCCGAGTCAGGACTTCATGCCAACTTTAAACTGTCTCGCAACGGTGAAACTGTTATGCTCGTTGATACGGATACACACGGTAATCAGGTGCTTGATCAGGTCGTGTTTGAAAAACAGGAGAAGGACATCGCCCTCGGCAGATGGCCGAATGGGAGCGGTACACTCCAACCTCTTCAAACCACACCGGGTAAAGAAAATATGCGAAAATAAAACAATACGAACCTTTTATTTTCTCGTGTGTCTAATTGCGCAAGAAAGTGGTTCGCTTTCATTTTATCTGTTGCGAATCGGTGTCCTGCCTGTATTTGCAACAGATTGAACATCACGATCCTCCGAGAATTAGATGGTTCCGTATTTGAGAAGCACTCCCTTTATCCACGCGGTTTGGAGAATAAAGTATGTCCGTTGCAACCGTTACACCTGCTATGCAAACTTATTCAGAGATCGACAACACACAAGAATTAGATAGCGCGCAGGAGCGTGAGATCGTTTTGCGCTGTCAAAAAGGTGATGCTGATGCGATGGGAACCCTTATCATTGAGTATCAGCATTGGGTTTACAACATCGCTTACGGCATACTCGGTCATCATCAGGATGCCGAAGATGTCGCACAAGACGCTTTCCTCTCCGCGTGGGAAAACATCGGTAATTTTCAGTTCCGATCCCGATTCTCTACATGGCTCTATCGTATTGTCAAAAACAAATGTCTTAATCATATTGACCAATACCAACGTCGAAAAACTGACCCGACAGAGATTGATGATTCACAACCCTGGGTGCCACTTAATACATTAACACCCGAAGATGAGGCACTCCGAACCGAAGAAAAAGATATCGTCCATGCTGCGCTTGCGAAACTTAAAGATAGTCATAAAGAAATTCTGGTGCTCAGAGAATTGCGAGAGCTATCTTACGAAGAAATATCAGAAATTTTAGGGTGCACATTGGGACGCGTAAAATCTCGTTTACATGAGGCACGAAAAGCGTTAAAAGAAGAACTGGAGCGAGTTGAGTGGTAACACCTTTTACTACTACTCTCGATAAAAATATGAATCATAAACGCATTCAAAACGAGTTATCGGCTTACATTGATAACGAATTAAGCCCGAACAGGCACAAACAGATTGAAGCGCATCTGCGTTCGTGTGACACGTGTGCTAAAATGCTGTCGGCGTTCCAGAAGAACCGTCAAATGGTTGCCAACCTTTCGCGTCCCGTTCCGTCGTCTCTTAAGGATACAGTGATGGCAAAGATACATGCAGAGTTTCAAGATGAACTATCGGCTTATATGGATAACGAATTAGCCCCGGCTATGCGCGCTCGGATGGAAACGCATCTGCACGCCTGCAGCGAATGCTCGGATATGGTATCAGCGTTCCGTGAGAATCGTGCGCGGGTCAGGCGGCTCGAACATCCGGCTCCAGCAACCATCAAAGATGCAGTGATGGCAAAAATACAGGAACAAGTAGCGGAAGCGGATGTCGAGAGAGCCGCGCCGACACCGAGATTCCCAGATATTGGAAAATGGCTGCCGGATTTAGGTCGCTGGTTCTTCCGTCCTGTAACCGCGGGTGCGACGGCTGTCCTCACGCTCGCGTTGATTCTCGGCGCACTCTACTTCCAACCGAACACCCCAGAATACGATGAGACACTCGACTTCTATTTCGGACTCCATACGGAGCAACTTGCGGATAACCCGTTGAAATCAAATGTCGGCAGATCATTGGGTCAGGAATCCTCGTCTATAGAATCCATCGGTGAAACGGAGGAACTGTTCCTTGACCTCTATCTGGAAAATGTAGAACCTTAATATTCCAACAGGCAACTGATAGGTAAACCCATGCGAACACATGAATATCTAAGACCCGATAGAGGTTTGCAATTTAAAGGCTTCCGGCTTTGTTTCACAGTTTTTGCTGTCTTCTTCTGGGTCCCCCACGCTGTTTTCGCTGACATAGCTGTTCTCGAACGTATCGTTGAATCGGAACGTACAGTCCCCTACATCGGTGCCAGTTTGCGGACATCCAGTTCGTCAAGAGGCACGCGGACTTTTGAAGAACACATCATCCACGTCTCGGGAGATGCGTCTTATAGGAAGGTGCTATCTGTCGTTGGTGAGCGTCATCCGCTTGCTGATCAACAAAGTAGGGACGAACGGCAAAGAAACAATAGGCGAAGGAGTCGCGACGAGAACGATCGGAATAACCGTTGGAGAGAACAGAGTCGCTGGCGTGAGGTGAGAATCCCATTTTCCGAAGAAGCGATTAAACTGATTGGACGGAATTATAACTTAGAGCATCGTCCATCAGATGAAAAAATTGTAAATCATGAGACAGACCTTTTAATTATTCGTCCCAAATTCGCTGGTAGGCCGACAAAACATATCTTTTTCGCTCGTGAAAACGGGGTTATCCTGCGTGTGGAAGACTACGATGCTGATGGCGTGCTACGGGAGATATTTGTCTATACGCGAATCAGTTTTAACGCGAAGGCTGTCAATACCAAGTGGGAAGCCATTGAAAAAGATATTAGACCGGGACAGCGGCGCAGTCAGCCGAGTTCACTCGCCGAAGCCGTAAAAATTCTCAAAAGGGGACCCGTCCAACCTGAATATGTGCCGTCGGGATTCCAGTTGCAGGGGGTTCGAAAAATAAAAAGGAGAGAAAATAACACCATTTTTCTTGAATATACGGATGGGTTGGTGAATTTCACACTCTTTGAAGAGACAGGCAAGCCCCCGCGTTTTAATGCCAGAGAACAACGAGATGTGACTAAAATTGACATCGGAGGGACAACCGTTTCTAAACATCGGTTCGGTCCGACGGACGCTTTCAGGTGGACTACCTCAGATATCCATTTTACGTTGTTCGGTGAAATTCCTACCACTGAACTACAGAAGGTAGTGGAATCAATAATAAATAAAGCAAACGTTAAATAAGGAGAAACTATGCAGATATTTAGTGCCGCTATAGCTGGTATTATTGTTACAGGTCTGTTTTTCGCTGTCGCTAACGTAGGTGCTAATGACGAAAAGGCTGAGCTCGAAAAATCACCACGCCACGGTGAATGGGTCAAAATCACAACTGCTGATTCGCGGGTCGTCAACGCATTTATCGTTTACCCGGAAGTAAAAGAACCGGCTACATCACTCATTGTCATCCACGAAATTTTCGGGTTAACCGACTGGATCCGACTTGTCGGAGATAGACTTGCGGCGGAAGGGTTCGTCGCTATTTGTCCCGATCTGCTTTCCGGTATGGGCCCCGAAGATGGCGGCACAGAGAGTTTCGAGTCCGGTGATGATGTCCGACGTGCTATCCGAGAACTCCCCGCTGCGCAAGTCGCATCCGACCTGGATGCCGTCCAGAAATATGTCCGAGAACTCCCCTCAACCAACGAGAAGGTAGCAGTCTCAGGGTTCTGCTGGGGTGGTGGACAAACCTTCAGCTACGCTGTCCATTCCGATACAATAGCCGCTGGCTTCGTGTTCTATGGTCGCGCTGCAGCACCGGAAGACATCCCAAAAATATCAGCACCGATATACGGCTTTTATGGCGAGAGCGATAACCGTATCAATGCGACGATTGATGCGACCCAAGCGGCTGCGGATGCTGCAAACGTCACGTACGAACCCGTTATCTACGAGGGTGTCGGTCACGCCTTCTTGCGGCGCGGCATGGGAGAAGAGGCAGACGAAGCGAATAAAACCGCCACCAAAGCCGCATGGGAACGGTGGGTATCGCTCCTACAAGGTCTCTAATCTATCTTTCTCCTGATGGCAAAAAAAGTGTTGCAAAATCGCCTCTGATTTGTTAAAATAGGTGTATGCAAGAGAAACGAATGCGGGACCTTTTCTGGGTAGGAGACTCCAAGAAGCGGCTTTTAGAATTTCCGACTGATGTACGGAAAAGAATCGGTTACGCTCTGGAAGAGGTGCAGGCTGGCGAAACACCTAACAGAACCAAGCCTTTGCGAGGATTTTCGGGAGTGTATGAAATTGTCAGGGATTACGTTGGAGATACCTATCGCGCCGTTTACGTCTTGAACCTGGGCGAACTCGTTTACGTTTTGCACTGCTTTCAGAAAAAATCGACGCGAGGGATAAAAACTCCTAAAAAGGAGATTGATTTAATCCGTAGACGCTTGAACATAGCAAAAGAACATGCTCAAATGGAGAGGTAAAATGAGCGAAGAAAAATTGGAAGTAGAAAAAAGTAGTGGCAATGTGTTCAAGGACCTGGAAATTCCTGATCCAGAGGAGTACCTTGCCAAAGCCCGTCTTGCTCTTATCATCAATCGTATTATATCCAAAAGTGAACTCACTCAAAGCGAAGCAGCGAAAATGCTGGACCTCAGTAAATCCGAACTCTCTGCGCTTTCAGACGGTCTGCTTGATGATTTTTCCATTCAGCATCTGTTTTCCCTGATTAGAAAACTGGATTGCCAGGTTGAAATCATTGTTAGCGGAACACCCGCACACAATCCCGCCGCAGAAATTAGTATTTCAATGCCTTTCTGAGATTCTTTGCGAGTGGAACCCACCTACATCTAAAAAGGAACTCTATGGCAAACCGGCTTAAAGATAAGATTGCTGTTATCACAGGTGCTGCGCGAGGCATTGGTGCGAAAAGCGCGGAACTTTTTGCAAGAGAAGGCGCAGCTGTCGCTATATGGGATATCAACACCGAACGCGGCGAACAGACCACACAACAGATCCAAGATGCTGGCGGTAACGTTATCTTCTGCCGGTGCGACGTAACCGATGCAGCACAGATCGGAACTGCCGTTCAGCGTGTCACGTCTGAACTGGGTACGCCGAATGTCCTGTTTAATAACGCTGGTATCGCTGTCGTCGGTGAATTAGAAGAAATTTCTGAAGCGGATTGGGATCGGCAATACGCCGTCAATGTGAAAAGTATCTATCTCGTCTCTCGTGCGATCGTTCCGTTGATGCGTGCCGCTGGCGGCGGTTCGATTATCAACATGGCGAGTGAATCTGCGTATGTCGGGTTTCCGATGCACCCTGCTTACACCTCCTCGAAAGCCGCCGTGGTACACCTATCACGAAGTATGGCTGTCCGTTATGCGGAAGACAACATCCGTGTCAACAGTCTCTGTCCGGGTACAATTAACACGGAACTCTACCAGGAATTCCTATCAAAGCAGCCCGATCCGGATGCGATAAACAGGGAGATCAAAGAGATGCATCCGCTCGGTATCGGTGAACCCGAAGACATCGCTTGGGCGGCGGTCTATTTAGCCTCTGATGAATCGAAATACATGACCGGTGCACCGATGCTCGTTGAAGGCGGAATCTTATCCCTCTAAATGGAATCCGACAACGTTTCCAAGGCACGAGAGATAGATTGCCACACCTCATCTACCGAAATCCCCTTCATACAGATATTGTCCTTACACTTATTGGTGAACTGCTTGCAGGGGCTGCACGGCACGTCATAGCGGATGGTTTGATGCCTTGCGCCGAGGGGTTGGAAGCGGATGTGATTACCGGGACCGAATAGAGACACAGTCGGTGTCCCGACCGCCGCTGCGATATGCATCGGGCCGGTATCGTTGGTAAGAAAGAGATCACACTGCTCAATACAGGCGGCTAACTGTCGAATCTGAAGATTACCGGCAAACGGAGTCACCGGTGCGTTCATGATATCCACAACCCTCTGAACGAGTTCAGTCTCCTTTTGTCCACCAAAAACCAAAACGTTAGCGTTGAACTGCGCCACAAGTCTGTCCCCGATAGCAGCGAAACGTTCAGGCATCCACTCGCGTAACTTCCATCCTGCCCCCGGAAAAAGTCCGACCTTTAAAGCCGTTTCACTAACGCCTGCAGTGTCAAGCCGCCTTGCTGCGTCTATGCGTTCAGATTCAGCAAGAAACAGCTCCAACCGTTGATCCGCTGCCGGTATCCCGATGGCATGTAACAGGTCGAAATAGTGTGCTGTTGCATGTTTGTTACCCTGTTCTTGGACCCGGACGGTACAAAGTCTTCCTTTCCCGACACGTTCGGCGGCACCACTGAAATACATGAGCAACTCAGTGCGAAACTTCCGCTGCAGATCAATAGCCACTGTGAATTTCCGTTCCCGTAAGTGACGGATAACCCGCAACATTTCACGGGTATCTTTGTCTTTCGCCAGTCGGTCAAATGTAATTATTTCATTGAGATGTGGGTTTTCACGAAGGACATCTGCTGACTGTTTCGCGACAAGCATAGCAACATAAGCATCAGGGAGATGGGTGCGAACAGCGCGAATCGCGGGCGTTGTCAGGACAACATCACCGAGGGAACTGAGCCGAATAAGAAGTATTTTTTTAGAAGCCATTTGTGTAAGCACACGTTGTCGTATTTCCGTTAGTTTCACACGTTCAAGAGAAAACGCGCATACAGTTTCCAGTCAAGCAGACTTAACCGATGACCTGTTTCTCAAGATTGTTCAGTGCGTCTTCAACCAGTGCATCTACATCTAAACCGGATTCTGCGTCCTCCAACTCAATCAACGACGCGCGAGTTGCAGGATGTTTCGGCACAAAAAGCGAGCAACAGTCCTGATGCGGACGCGTGGATACATCATAAGTCCCTATCCTTTGTGCCTTCTCAATAATTTCAATCTTGTCTTCACCAATCAATGGACGAAGAATAGGGATTTCAGCGATCGCTTCAATCGTTCGGAGGTTCGTGAGCGTCTGTGAGGCGACTTGTGCGAGGCTCTCACCCGTAACGAGAGCTTCCGCATCGACCATCGCAGCGACGCGTTGTGCGATACGCGTCATCATCCGTCGATACAATATAACTCGGAACGGTGCCGGTGTTTCGGTGACAATCGTCTGCTGAAGATCGGCGAATGGTACAAGATAGACGGTACTCCGATAGTTGGATACCGCTAAAATTTCAGCAATTTCAATAACCTTCTCCAAAGAAGCCTTGTCCGTATATGGGTAACTGTAGAAGTGGATAAAGACGGCTTTCGCACCACGTTTGATCATTTGCCACGCCGCGACAGGAGAATCGATCCCACCCGACAACATAACGAGTACCTTACCACTCACACCGACGGGTAAGCCCCCAATCCCCCGAATTTTCTCTGTGGAGATATACGCCGCGTTGTGCGTTATTTTTACCCAGCAGGTCACGTCAGGGGTATGCATATCGGCACGTGTCCCCGTCTCTTTGATAAGATACCCACCAACCTCGGCACTCACCTCTGGAGAGGTTAACGGAAAGGTCTTGTCCGCGCGTCTCGTTTCAACTTTCAGAGATTCACAAGAGAGCCTTTGGATGTGTCGCAGTGCCGCTGTCTTAATCGCTGTGATATCAGGTTTCGTCCGGCAGGAGATCTCGAAATGCGCGATACCCATGACCTGATGTAGACGTTTCTTAATCTCGGCGATATTGGCGTGCTGCCCAAGATGCACGAGAATCCTATCGTGCAGCCGTTCAACTTCTGTGTACCCTGTACCGCGGAGGGCAAGTTTGATGTTGTTCGCGAGACGTTTCTCAAAAAAAATCCTATTCTTTCCTTTGAGTCCAACCTCGGCGTAATGAATACTGAACAATTCTTCCATAATTTTCTCGTGTTATACCATTTCTAAACGATGTTATCACATTATCGGTTTTCGTAAAATGTGTAACACTGCGCAACAAACTAACAGTTTGTTCTACGTAAAGAGAGATTTATTAACAGAAATGGTGTTATGAAACGTTTAGCGGGCACATACAAGATCGGGACACGTTCTTTGAACTTTTGGCGGAACTTACGAAGCGCAAACAACGTCTGTTAAATTAAAATGGAGTTTCGCGACTTCTCCTAACGCTTTCCTGCCGTGCATCCTGACGAATTCTTTACCTGCTTCCACAACCTGATATGCCCCTCGCGGTAAATGGATCTCGTATGTTTCGGACAGCGTATCCATTCCAGTTAGAAAAGCGTCGCGAGCGATGATAGAGGCTGCCGCAACAGCGGTATCACGTTCCGCTTTTGTTACCTGTCTTATCTCGATTCCCTGTGGTGCAGGCGCAATACCACGTTGGGTGAGTTGCCGTGTGATGAGATTGTCCTTAGCGAATTTATCAACGAGGACATGTTTTGCGTCTACTCGGTTTGCTAATGTATGGATCGCTTCGGCATGGAGTGATGCAAGCAGATGGTTGAGGTTCTGGCCACGTCTCCGGAGCGTATCGTAGAGCGAATTGTATTCTATGGGTATCTTTTCCACGACAACGATATGCTGCGCATAATCACTGCGCATTGATTCGGCGATGCTGCGGATACGACGATTTGACAAGGTTTTTCCATCAGCAACGCCTAAATCTGATAAATTTTCAAGGAGATCTGCGTCCACGTAAACTGCTGCGACAACGAGTGGACCAAAATAGTCACCTTTTCCTGCCTCGTCTGTGCCGATCCATGCGTTCCAGTTGTGTATTGCGTTCATTTTTTAAATTTATCCTGAATTCTGAAGTGCGGCGAACTCTGTGACCTGTTTACCGACGGCTTTGACGCGTTCTGCTAACTTCGAGTCGTGCAGATTACCGTTCGCGTCAAACGCCTGCGATGCGTTCGGAATAGATGCGTCTTTCGGAACGACCCAAGCGCGCAAGGCAGTGCCGACCGTTCGTAACATAGAGAGCGCGTTTACGGCTCCCTTCTGTCCACCAGAGACACCGACGAGTCCGATTGCCTTATTCTCGAATTCATCAAACCCCATAAGATCGAGCGCACTTTTCAGGACACCACTGAAACCACCGTGATATTCCGGAGAACCGAGGATGATACCGTGTGCGCGTTTCACCTTTTCGCGCAGTTTAAACACGCCGGGGGGATAGTCAGCTTCGTTAGCGACGGAACCTTGAAAAACGAGGTCATACTCGTTAAGCCGAAGCATTTCAACCTCAGCACCGGCATCCTTCGCGCCGGAGAGCGCGATCTGGAGCGCAGCGTGTGTTGAACTGCCTTCCCGTAGGCTACCACAGATAGCAACAACATAGATAGACTGGTCGCTCGGACTTTTCATTTGGAGTATCCCTTTCAGAGTATTCTACCACACAAACGGGTCAGAAATACAGATGAACGCATGTTATAGTAAAACCTACAATTAATGAGACATCTATAGAAGGCGGGGTTCCAAACCCTTAAGGAAACACCCCAGCAAAAACCCTGCATCGGGAGCAGATTTGTTGTTTTTTAAAGTGTTGATTTATTTTTTCGTTTTACTATAAATTGCTTCTTAACATAACATAGCAAGAACGGTATGTCAAAAGATTTTAACCGCTACGAAGGTCCGCTTGCGACCCTATGCTTTTATGAAACTCAAGTTATTATAGCACATAGGAAGTCAGAATTCATCTGTTTTTTATTTTGGAATAAGAAAATGAGCGGAATCAAATTTTTGTTGACATATTTAAGTCTATGTTTTATCATAATTTTCTGAGTTAAAACGCGGGCACTCTTTGTCGAATGGGACGGTTGTAGACCGCTTAAAAAATAAACTGCTCGCATAGCACTTTAATCTGTTTTAGACACGAGGAGATTTACGCATGCGTTTAATCATGTATCTATTCGCTGTTGCTATATTAATATTAGGCAGCGCGTTCGCTACACACGCCCAAGTTCAAGACGAAGGCTTAATCCTTTACTTCAGCTTCGATGAAGCATCGGGTAATACAGTTAAAGATGAAACCGGTGGCGGAAATGATGGCTTAATTACGGGCGCGGATATCGCTACCGATGAAGTCGTTCACGGTAAAGGCTCGTTGTTCTGCGACGATGGCGGTGATGGTGTGACCGTCGAATCCTTTCCAGCATTGGAAAATTATCAAGACAATTCCTACCTCTTCTGGCTCAATTTCACCGTGCCGGGCACCGGTGGCTGGGATCAAATCATTGCGAAAAAGGCACCCGGTTCTGACCGTTCACCCGGTATATGGACATGTAATCGCACAACTTTGCACATCCATTACCGTTTCAATCCGGGGAACGCTGGAAGCCTTTGCGTCGGACCCGAAGGAGAGGGTGACGAATTCGCAACTGGCGAATGGCATCACATCGCTGGGGTCAAAGAGGGAACCGGTTTCAAGTTTTACATTGATGGCGAAGTCGTAGATGAACAGACCGTTCCGGAAAGCCACACACAAGGCGCAGAGAAACTCTATATCGGTCAGACGACTTATAGCTCTGCAAAATTCCACCTTGATGAGCTTTTCGTCTACGATAGAGCCCTCAGTTCTGATGAGGTTTCAGATATTATGTCGGGTGTACTCACCCCTGTTGAACCAAAAAACAAACTTTCTACGACGTGGGGCCAGCTCAAAACGCGTCATAACTAATTTCACACCACGAAATGTAGGGACGATGTCCACTTCATCCCTACATTCATTAATAAGCTGCTTGCATAGTCGTCTGTCAACATTGAAATGAAAGGTAAACCCGGTTCGTAGTCGTGCGATTCTGCGGTGTACTTGAAGAAACACCCCAGCAAAAACCCCAAATGCGAAGTGCATTATCGCACGTCGGAACGGGCAATGAATGGTTTCCCTACTACGAACCACCCATCGGTTTAGAGATGACAGACTAATAGCATGTTAGTTTGCTTAGACCTGAGGAGGTTTACTCATGCGTTCAATGATATATTCACTTGTCGTTGTCTTATTCATAGTGGGTAGCGCGCTCACTACACATGCCGCTGTTAAAGACGACGGTTTAATCCTCTACTTCAGTTTCGATTCAGAAAAAGGTGGAATGATAGAAGATGGAACCGGTGGTGGAAACGATGCTGAAGTAATTAAAGGCGCGAAGATTGTGACCGACGAAGTCGTTCACGGGAACGGAGCCATATTATTTGAAGAGGCAGGCGACAGCGTGACAGCTAATTCATTTAAAGCCTTAGAAGAGTATAAGGATAACTCCTTCCTCTTCTGGGTCAACTTTACCAAGGCAAACTCTGGTGGTTGGGATCAAATTATTGCCAAACATGCCCCTGCATCTGATCGTTCACCCGGTATCTGGACCTGTAACCGTGTGCCGCTGCACATTCATTACCGGTTTAATATCGGTAACCAAGGCACGGACTGTGCGGGTCCCGATGGAGAAAACGATACGTTTGAAATTGGCGAATGGTATCATATCGCAGGTGTTAAAAAAGATGCCAAGTTAGCGTTTTATGTCAATGGCAAAAAAGTCGCGGAACCGGGGGTCCCAGAAGATCACGCGCAAGGGGACGCCCCCCTTTACATCGGTAAGTCACCTTCTTATAATTCTGCGAAGTTCTATCTTGACGATCTCTATATTTACGATAGAGCACTTGATGCCGATGAGGTTTCAGATGTTATGGACGGTAAACTCCTACCCGTTGAACCTAATGATAAACTCACTACAACGTGGGGGCAGGTAAAAGTCCGTCGTGATTAATTTCACGCAGCGAGATGTAGGGCAGACGCTCAGGTTGCCCTACATTCGTTTTTCCTGCCTGTGCTTAGACATGAAGGGGAACTCATGCGTTCAATGATATATTTTCTCACCGTCGCGCTACTTATTTTCGGCAGCGTGCTCACGACGCACGCGCAGGTTCAAGACGACGGCTTAATCCTTTACTTCAGTTTCGATTCAGAAAAAGGCGGCACCCTTAAAGACTTAACTGGTGGTGGAAATGACGGTACCGTTGAAGAGGCGGAGATCGCCACCGATGAAGTCGTCCACGGTACAGGGGCGATGTTATTCGACACTATCAATGCCAGTGTGACGGTTGACTCCTTCCAAGCGTTAGAAGAGTATCAGGACAATTCCTATCTCTTTTGGCTCCAGTTTACCGAAGCGAATTCCGGTGCATGGCAGCAAATCATCGCGAAAAAAGCGCCCGGCACTGACCGCGTGCCCGGTATCTGGACCTGTAACCGTGTGCCGCTGCACATCCATTACCGGTTCGACCCAGGAAATGGCGGAAGTCTTTGTGTCGGTCCTAATGGAGAAGGTGATGCATTTGAGATTGATAAGTGGTACCATGTCGCCGGTGTCAAAGAGGGTGCCAACTTCAAGTTTTACATGGATGGCAAAGTCGTTGATAATCAAAACGTTCCGAAAGAGCATTTGCAGGGTGATTCAAAACTTTACATCGGTAAAACGAATTACGGTTCTGCACTCTTCTATATTGACGATTTCTATCTCTATGACAGAGCACTCAGTGCTGACGAGGTTGCCGACGTTATGGATGGTAAACTTCTGCCTGTTGAACCTAATGGTAAACTCACCACGACCTGGGGGCAAATGAAAACGCGTCGTGATTAATATCACACCTTGAATATCGGGACGGTTATCGTGCCGTCCGACACATCTTCTTATCTCTGCATGCCTATTCATCGATGCTGTCCGCACCCCATCTTGAAAAGTCTTACCCTCATTATTGTGCTGTTTGTCTCAACGACATCAATTCCAAAATGGTGCGCTGCTGAACAAGGTGTCAACAACCGGTTTGAGCGTGGTGTCCGTTATCTTGAGGCGGAGCGGTATGACTTAGCGCTCACCGAATTCCGATCCATTGAACAAGAATTTACGACTTCAGCGGAGATTCGCAGCCTCGCTCAATACTATATCGGTTTTGTTCATCAGGAACTCAACGACCTGAGTCCAGCTGCATCTGCGTATCAGGAAGCGTTGACATTGAAAGCATCACAAGAAGTACACGCGAACGCGCACCTCCAATTAGGTATTATCTATAAATCACAGGGCAAATTGTCACTTGCCGAAAATCACCTCAAACAATCCGTTACACTGTTGCTCGCCGCGGGGAAAGCACATACACACCTCGGCGATGTATATCTCCTCCAACGCAGATTTAATGCTGCTGAAAAGGCTTACCGAGAGGGTATTCGCCTGAATCCGGAGCGTACGGAATCTTACTATGGACTCGGTAGGGTCGCTGAGATGCAAAATCGTCTTCAGCAGGCTATGGAATATTACGATGCGGCACTCGTGCGGAATCGCTATCTATCACAGGTGCATTACCGTCGGTCCCTTACGTATCAGAAACTTGGCGATAAGGAAGAAGCCGCTGCTGCTATCGCACAGTTCCAACGTCTAAAGACTTACGAGGACGAGATGCACCGGTTTCGGGAAGCGCTCTATACAAACCCGAACGTGCCGATACTATACATCAAATTAGGTGAACTCCACGAAACGCATGACAACTTAACAGAAGCCGCACAGGTCTATGAATCTGCCACGCAGGTGCACCCGTCGTACTTGCCGGCATATATTTGTCTGGGTGAGGTATTTATTCGACAACGTGAACTGGCTAAAGCGGCTGGCGTGTATGAGCAAGCGGCGAAAATCGCAACTGATAATCCGAAAATTCAGACGCAATTAGGTGTTATCTATATAAATCAGGGCAAATTTGAGCAGGCGATTGTAGCGTTTCAGGAAGCAATTGCCATTGACAGTACAGCAGCAGAGGCATATAACAACCTCGCGCGCCTCTATGCTGGACTCGGAAAAGAGATGCAGCAAGCAATCGATTTGGCGCAGCAAGCCGTTGTTTTAGCACCCACTGCGAAACATTACGACACACTTGCATACACTTACTACCGCAACGCACAATATCCGAAAGCTTTAGAAGCAATCAACAGAGCGATTGCGATAGCACCGAATATGGATGCATATAATGAATTACGTTCAAAAATTCAAAAGGAGAGATAGATGAAAAAAGGGATATGTATCGGTTCATTACCCGGCGTTTCAGCAGAAGCACGGTTTACACTCGCGAAAGAAGCCGGATTTGATGGCGTTGAAATCGGGACCCTCGACACTGATGACGATCGGCTCCAGACAAAAGCGGTCGCCGAAGCGCACGATTTAGAAGTCATCAGTGTGATGAATAGCAAACATTGGGCATGTCCGCTTTCCGATGCGGATGATCAAATCCGTGCGGAATCGCGCGCCGGGATGCTCGACTCAATAGCGACCGCAGAGGCTGTCGGGGCAGAGACAGTCCTGCTCGTGCCTGCTGTTGTCAATGATAAAACCAGTTATGAGGATGCTTATCAACGTTCACAAGCCGAAATTCGTAAACTGATTCCTGCAGCGAAAGACAACGAGATCACCATCGCGCTTGAAAACGTTTGGAATAAGTTCCTGCTCAGTCCAATAGAATTCTGTCGTTACGTTGACGAATTTGACAGTGAGACGGTAACTGCCTATTTCGATGTCGGCAACATTGTGTTGTACGGATATCCACAACAGTGGATCCGTTCATTGGGGAACCGTATTGAGAAGGTGCATGTGAAAGGGTTCAACGCAACTGAAGGTCGGTTCACCTATCTGATTGAGGACTGCACAATTGACTGGAACGCTGTCATGTCGGCATTGGCAGATGTCGGGTATGACGATTACATGACGGCGGAGTTGCCTGTTGATCAGGATAACCCGGAAGGCAGGGTGCATAGTATCAGCGAGGATATGGATAGCATTATTGCAGGCACAGTTTAATACCAACGAACCGTGTTAGCCCATTTGGAGAGCAGATTAAAAATATATGGAAATTATTATTCAACCGACTTACGCGGGACTTACCGAGGTTGCGGCTGAAATCATCCGAGACGCGCTATTAAAAAAGCCGAGCCTCGTTTTGGGACTCGCTACAGGGAGCACACCCATCGGTGTCTATGAAGCCTTAGTCCAAATGCATCAAACAGAGGGACTCGATTTTTCAGGTGTAACAACCTTTAATTTGGATGAGTACGTTGGCATTCCGTCGGATCATTCGTATAGTTACCATACTTTTATGGAAACACACCTTTTTAATCTCATTAACATTCCATCTGAAAATTGTCATATCCCCCAAAGTACAGCGGTCGGGCATGCAGAATTCTGTGAACGGTATGAGGCAGCGATTGTGGCTGCTGGTGGGATCGACATCCAGGTGCTCGGAATCGGAAAGGATGGACACATCGGTTTTAATGAACCGAGTTCATCCCTTGGCTCTCGGACTCGGATTAAAACGCTGACGCGGCGTACGCGTGAGGCGAATGCCCCGCATTTTGGGGGTACTGTTGACGCTGTTCCGAAGATGGCGATTACAATGGGTGTCGGGACAATCATGGAAGCGAAACAGTGTCTATTATTGGCGGGCGGAGAATCAAAAGCAGAAGCAATAGCAAACGCAGCGGAGGGCCCAATTACTGCGGAGGTGCCGGCTTCGGTACTACAGATGCATCCACAAACAGTCGCCGTTCTTGACGAGGCGGCAGCTTCACAACTCAAGCGGATAGATTACTACAAAGAGGTGTACGCGAACAAGTTGGAACTGTTGGCTCAGGAAGGTTGAGGGGAGGCATTAGGGTTTTGATCATCGGATAGGCCGTATTCTTTCGCTTTTCGTTGGACTGTTCGTCGACTCACCTTGAGTATTTCTGCGGCTTTTGCTTTGTTATTATCAACAGATTCAAGGGTTGCGCGGAGTGCTTCTCGGTTAATTTCGTCGAGAGACATGCCGACTTTCACATTCAAGCGTTGTTTCTCTGGTATCCTATCAACCGATTCTGGGACATCAGGCACCGAAGGTAGGTTTGAAAACGCTATACCCGTCGCTTTGAGAATCCGTTCAGGTAAATCCATTTGTTGGATTGTCGGTTGTGTCGATGTCACAACAAGTCCTTCAATGCAGTTCTTTAGCTCCCGGACGTTGCCTGGCCACTCATATTTCATCAAAGTTCTGACAACCTCTGGTGTGATGCTCATCAGAGGTTTTGCGTTTTGTCGGCAAAACTCCTCAAGAAAATCCTTCACGAGCAGCGGTACATCTTCAATCCGTTCTTTCAGTGTTGAAAGTTGGATCGGTACGACATTGAGTCGGTCGTAAAGGTCTGGCAGGAACTCTCGTTTTTTGGCTGCGGTTTCCAAATCGTGGTTGGTGGCACATACGACACGGACATCAACCTGAATGGTTTTATCACCACCGACCCGTTCAAATTCTCGTTCTTCGAGTACACGTAAAAGACGTGCTTGGTTGGAGAGACTGAGTTGTGAAACTTCATCAAGAAATAGGGTGCCGCCGTGCGCGAGTTCAAATCTCCCTTTGCGTTGATAGTATGCGCCACTAAATGCGCCACGTTCATGCCCGAAAAGTTCAGATTCTGCGAGGTTTTCATTGAGTGTTGCGCAATTAAAGGCGATGAGCGAACCGCGTCGCAAACTTCGATGGTGAATTGCACGCGCAACGAGTTCCTTACCTGTCCCTCGTGCCCCATAAATCATGACAGTCGCCTTTGTTGGTGCAATCTGCGCAATCATATCACGAATCCTGACGATTTGCGGCGAGTTGCCTGTCAGGCGGCGTAAACCTTCCTTCTCATCGATTTGGGAGAGGAGCTGCCGATTTTCAAAGGCGAGACGTTGGTTTTCGAGCGTTCTATGTAGGAGTGCCGCCAGGTGAACAGGATTAACCGGTCTCGGTAGGAAATAGGTATCTTTGTATGCAAGCATCGCTTTGATACCGATGTCGGTTTCTAAAATATTCGGCTCGGTAATAAAAACCACACCAATGTCTGGATGGTGCTGTGCCGCTGCTTCTAAGAGTGCTAATCCATCAATCCGCTCCGCCTTTAACTGTGCGATAAGAATATCAACTTTCAGATGTTCGATCTGATGAAACGCCTGATACATGTTGCCTGTGACAATGAGGCGTAGCCCTTTACCTGCGAGTGTTTCACAGACAAGTTCGCGTTCGACGCGGTCAGCATCAACAATAAGTACAGTTCCTTGATCGTTCATAAAGCACCTTCCAATTTTAGATACCCGGGCCCGGTAGGTGCGGTTTGATGAAGATTGATTTATTAATTTGGTAATATCGGAACGTGCGATGAATCGCACGACTACGAGCCTGCCTGTTTGTAGTCGGGCAATTTTTGCGGCGTACACGCCCAGATGCGACGTGCATCGCGGTGTACGCACCCAAATGCGAAGTGCATTATTGCCCGTCAATTACCGAAATATTTTCTTAAACTTCATGAACCGCACCGGACTTGAAAAAGAAAAATCAAAAATTTAGAAAATCCAATAATTTGCCTAAAACTAAATCACCTTGATCAGCACGGAAAAAAGTATTGTTTAAAATTAGAAGATCAGGTAAACTATATAATCATTGCCTATCATTTTGGTTAGGTATATTTATCGTATTTCTTCGGAGGAATGAATGGATAACAGACTCAGTTCGCTGTATAGGCTTGGCGGGCTAACCGGCATTTTGAGCGGTGTTCTCATGCTCGCTTCCAGTATTTGGTTTATTGTTGTTTCGGACCCGTCAAAAACAGATTTTGGAAATATCGGAATTTTTCATGGAATAGGGGTTGCCACACTTATTTTACTCGTGCCGACGCTATTGGCGAGTTATGGTTTACTTTCTTCGGAAACACATACACGCAGTGCTTTAGGCGCGAGCATCGCTGTTCTTTGGATTACGATAGAATTAATCGCTCACTGCTCACAAACTGCTCCGATAAATACGCTATCGGAATTAATGACAGACAATGGTGGCGATTCTTTGATAGGCGAAGCGTTTTATGCGATCTGGGCAGAATGGGGTGAAGCACTCTTTATGACCGGTGCGTTCTTGTGTGTGCTGATGGCACTCTGTTACGGGTCAGCACTCTATGCATGGGGTAATCCAATCGCTGCATACCTGTTTTTTATTTCGATAGTTGCCTTTCCGGCAGGTCTTGTTTTCGGCCTTGATGTCCAATTACATGTGCTAATCCGCGGTATAGCATTCCTATTTCTTGGTGGTGTGCTTATACAAGCGCCATACGAAGAAGGTGTCTAATGCTCAGAATAGAACTGGCGATTTATTCCTCGTCTTCGTTTAGCAATCTTTCCAGTTCTGCCAAAATATCTTCGTCGTCGTTTTCTGTATCGGTTGTGTTCGTGTCGAGCGTCTCCAGATCGGAGCGAAATTCTATCAGGTTACTGAGATAGCGTTCACGCGTTATATTTTCGGTTTCGCCATGTTCCTCACGCAGGCACTCCCCACAGAATTCTCCAATCTGTTGAATACCAGCATCAATATCTTGTAAAGCCGCCTCGGCATCACCTTCTTGAAGACTCAACTCAGCGTTGGCGATGCAGTGCATCATAATCATATACCCTTTATACTGATAGCTCTGCCAAGCGATGTCGGTTGGGGCATATTCACGTGCCAAATTCGTCACAGCAATATTCGTAGCGGTATCGCGTTTCACATCTTCCCACCGTTTAATACCAGCAAATAGAAGATAGCGTGTATACCGATGGAACGATTCCTCAAAGAGGATATCCCACTCGTCTGACGTTAACTCGAACCCTTCACGTGTGCCGTGTTCTTTCTCATACGTCCGCAATTTAGCAAAGAAGTAATCGTAATAAGAGTCCACACCGTGTGGACGCATGCCGTCAGGACGGCCTGTGGCATAGATACGGGAGATAGTGAATGCGTTAGGCTGCACGACAATCACCTCCCTACCATCTTCAATTTGTAGGACACTCACCGGACGTTCTGCATCAAGATTGAGCATCTCAAGGATCCGGTCAAAGGTCTGAACCCATCGGGTGTTTCTCTGTATAGAATCGTTCGCCATTTTTATATCCTTATACCATTTCAAAAAGTATGTATTGCATTAAATACACCGTTCGCCAGACCTCGGTAGGTGCGGTTCGCAACTGCACCCGTCATATCCAAAGACAGTAGATTCTTTTACGAGAAGCTATCAATCAGAACGGGTATGCGTCAGAAATTACTGGAGCATCTTAAAATAGTCTTGGAGCGGTGTGACAGTGATATCTCCACGCTGCAGGGCATCAATAGCGTTCACGGCTGCCGCTGCACCAGGTATCGTTGTAAAAATCGGGATGTTGTGTGCTATCGCCATCTCTCGAATTAAGAGTTCATTCGGGCGGTGCAAATCGCCAGTAGGCGTATTGATGATCAGATCAACCGCGTGGTTTTTGATGTAATCGTGAATCGTCGGTCTTCCCTTACCGATGCTAAAGACGAGTTCTGACTGCATTCCGTTGCGGAGGAGTACCTTCGCGGTTCCGTGCGTAGCGATAAGTTCGAACCCCATATCCGTCAGTCTCTTAGCAATAAAAATAATTGCGCGTTTGTCTTTATTTTTGACGCTAATGAACACTTTTCCGCCGAGGGGTAGCGTGTAGCCGCACGCCTTCTGTGCCTTCGCAAAAGCGCGGGAGACATCTGTATCAATTCCCATAACCTCGCCGGTCGATTTCATTTCGGGCCCCAAACGTGTATTTGAACCTGGGAAACGGTTAAACGGAAATACGGGTGCCTTGACGCTGAAATATGCGGGTTCAATTTCATTCGTAAATCCGAGTTCATCAAGCGTTTTACCTGCCATGACGCGCGCAGCGAGTTTCGCGAGCGGTACACCGATCGCTTTACTGACAAATGGAATCGTTCGAGACGCACGTGGGTTCACTTCAAGCACGTAAATATCGTCACTTCTAATCGCATATTGGACGTTCATCAAACCGCGTACACGAAGTGCTTTCGCCAAATCGTAGGTAAAGATTTTGAGTTTTTCAATCTGTTCATCTACGAGTGTATACGGTGGTAGTACACAGTCGCTGTCCCCAGAATGGATACCGGCTTCCTCAATATGCTCCATAATACCACCGACGACCGTTCGATTCCCATCCGAGATGGCATCAACATCAACTTCAATGGCTTCTTCAAGATATTTGTCAATCAAGACCGGATGCTCAGGCGACGCTTCAACTGCAGTGTTCATATATTCCTGTAGCAGTGCTTCATCGTAAACGATCTGCATGGCACGTCCCCCCAAAACATAAGACGGACGGACAATGACAGGGTAGCCGAGGGCAGCGGCGATAGGGGCAGCCTCTTCACTTGATGTCACCGTCCCGTTCGGCGGTTGCCTTAACCCGATGTCGTTTAGTACGGCTTTAAAGAGGCGGCGATCCTCGGAGCGCGCAATATCTTCAGGGCTTGTGCCGATTATCGGCACCCCCGCTTCTTTGAGCGCAATCGCGAGATTCAACGGTGTCTGTCCACCGAACTGGACAATGACACCAGAGGGTTTCTCTTTCTGATAGATGTTCAGGACGTGTTCAACTGTTAACGGTTCAAAATAGAGACGGTCGGAGGTATCGTAATCGGTACTGACGGTTTCCGGGTTGCTGTTCACCATGATCGTCTCATAGCCGTCTTCTTTGAGTGCGATTGCAGCGTGGACACAGCAGTAGTCAAATTCGATACCTTGTCCGATCCGGTTCGGACCCCCACCGAGAATCATGATTTTTTCTTTATCCGAAGGGCGCACCTCGTCTTCGCTCGAAAGGGTGGAATAATAGTACGGCGTTTCTGCCTCGAACTCAGCGGCACAGGTATCAACGGTTTTGAACGTCGCTTCAATACCGAGATCTTTCCGACATTCACGGATAGCACCTTCGGATACATCGTATATCTCCGCTAACTGGTGATCGGAAAATCCATATTGTTTTGCCTGTTGTAAGACTGTTTTTGCGACATCGGTATCCACACCACCGTTTTGTGATCCAGGGTCTGTAACAATATTTTTTAAATGTTGTTTTATATGTTTTTGTGTGTTCGGTTCGCAGAGCGTATTTTCGAAGTCAACTATTTCCTTAAAATTGTAAAGGAAAAATGGATCAATGTGGGTATAGGCATGTATCTCTTCTATGCTCATCCCGCGTGCGAGTGCAGCTTTGATATAAAAAACCCGCTTGACATTGGGAATGCTCAATTTGCTTGGAATTTCAGACAACGGCAGGTCATCAAGCGGATGGTTATCTAACCCGTGCCATCCATTCTCCAGCGACCTCAATCCCTTTTGTAATGCCTCTTTAAAGGTTCGACCGATAGCCATAGCCTCGCCGACAGATTTCATTTGTGTGGTGAGTGTTTCATCAGTCCCTTGGAATTTTTCAAATGCCCAGCGCGGAATCTTAACAACGACGTAATCAATTGTCGGTTCAAAGCAGGCAGGTGTTTCGGCAGTGATGTCGTTCGGAATCTCATCTAAATTGTAACCGACAGCAAGCTTGGCGGCGATTTTAGCGATCGGGAAACCTGTGGCTTTTGACGCAAGGGCGGAGCTACGCGAGACACGCGGATTCATCTCAATAACCACCTGCCGACCTGTCTTTGGATCCACAGCAAATTGTATATTGGAACCGCCTGTGTCAACACCTATTTCTCGGATGATCTTAATCGCTGAATCTCGCATCAGCTGATATTCTTTATCTGTCAAGGTCTGGATAGGTGCGACAGTCATACTATCCCCGGTGTGGACTCCCATCGCGTCAACATTTTCAATCGAGCAGATGATAACAACGTTGTCTGCGCCATCTCGCATGACTTCTAACTCGAATTCTTTCCATCCGATGACAGACTCTTCAATCAACAATTCATTGATCGGACTGAGTGCGAGTCCTTTGGTGACCATTTTTTCATATTCTTCGATGTTGTAAGCGATTCCGCCCCCTGTGCCGCCGAGTGTAAAGGCTGGACGAATGATTGCTGGAAAACCGATCTCTTGGACAAGTTCAAGTGCCTCGTGTACGGTGTGGGCAATACCGCTCTGCGGGACTTCAAGTCCGATTTCTATCATCGCTTCTTTGAAGAGTGCGCGATCTTCGGCTTTTTGGATAGCCGGTAACTTTGCACCGATAAGTTCGACATTGTACTTATCGAGGACACCGGATTCTGCAAGTTCAACAGACACGTTCAAGGCAGTCTGTCCGCCGAGTGTGGGTAGCAGGGCATCTGGACGCTCTTTGGCGATGACAAGTTCGATCGTGTCAGCCGTGATCGGTTCGATGTAGGTCTGATGGGCGAAATCCGGGTCGGTCATGATCGTGGCAGGATTGCTATTGACGAGGGTGATTTCGTACCCCTCCTCTTTGAGTGCCTTACATGCCTGCGTCCCTGAGTAGTCAAACTCGCACGCCTGTCCGATGATAATTGCCCCGGATCCGATAATTAAGATTTTATTTATATCTGTTCGCTTTGGCATGATTAGTTTAGGGTTGTTGGTTGTTGGTGCGGTTTTTCTGCGAAAAACCTTTAGTTGTTAGAAAGAGACTTTAGGACTCTCACAAATCTCTTGTAACCATTAACCATTAACCATTAACCATCTCCCTCCATCATCTCAGTAAAACGCGAGAAGAGATAACTTGCATCGTGCGGACCGGGGGACGCTTCTGGATGATACTGGACGGAAAAGAGCGGATACTCCCGGTGTTGTATCCCTTCGAGTGTATCATCATTTAAATTGATATGTGTAATGTCAACGTTATTCGGCAGTGAATCGATATCAACACAGAATCCGTGGTTTTGGGATGTAATTTCGACCCGGTCGTTCTCAAGATGTTTGACGGGTTGGTTGGCGCCTCGGTGTCCAAACTTCAGTTTATAGGTTTTCCCGCCGAGCGCAAGCCCGATAAGTTGGTGTCCCAGACAGATCCCAAAAAGCGGTTTTTTGCCTATCAACCGTTGGATTGTCTCGATTGCGTAGCCGACTGGCATCGGATCACCCGGACCATTTGACAGGAAAACACCGTCCGGCTCCGCTGCGAGAATATCTTCAGCAGTCGTCTGCGCTGGCACAACTTGTACCTCACATCCATGTTCAGTGAGTTGGCGCAAGATGTTATATTTGATCCCGAAATCGAGAGCGATAACTTTATAACTACCGGCTTTCGATCTATGACCGTGAACATCGTTATCGGCATTCACAATCCGCTCTTGCTGACTGCTGACTGCCGACTGCTGACCGCCATTACGCCATGCATACGGATTCGGACAGGTCACGCGTTGAACCAAATCCCAACCGACCAATCCGTGCCACGTTTTGGCTTTCGCAACAAGGCTTTCAGGGCTCAAGTCGTCTGTAGAGAGACAACCGTTCATGACACCGTGAACCCGAAGACGGCGCGTGAGGGCGCGCGTATCTATCCCTTGAATGCCGATGATACCGTGTTCGGATAGATAAGTATCTAAACTCCATTTTGAACGCCAATTGCTATGGTACGCACTATATTCACGAACAACAAACCCTTCGACTTGTGGACCGATAGATTCAACGTCTGCTTCGTTGCAACCGTAATTACCTATCAACGGATATGTCATTGTGACGATTTGCCCTTTGTAGGACGGATCGGTTAGTACTTCCTGATAACCAGTCATACTGGTATTAAAGACGACTTCACCGATGGATTCGCCTGTCGCTCCAAACTGTTCACCCTCGAAAACCGTTCCGTCGGTTAACGCCAGAATTGCTTTCATCTTTTTAATTTTCCTTGCGGTTGGTTCAGGCGGATTGCGGGAGGAACAGTCCTCTCTGTATGTCCGCCTGTGCCGTTGTTGCAGGCTACGCGCTTTTTTATCATGAGCTGGGATGCCCCCCTATTCTGTTGCCTTTCCTAAGTGTAATCGTTTGCCAACCTTTAAGTTTCCATCGATTAAAAGGTGTATTTTGGCTTTTTGAACGAGATTGCGTTACGTCAACCCGATTCAGTGTCTCCACATCAATGACAGTAACATCCGCAACCCCGCCGACAGAAAGCGTTCCTCGGTCAATACCGAGTATATTCGCCGGAACAACGGTCATCTTTGCGATTGCCTCTGCGAATGTGAGGTGTCCGGGTTGAACGAGATATGTAA
Organism: Candidatus Poribacteria bacterium WGA-3G; assembly: GCA_000406005.1. Lineage (GTDB taxonomy): Bacteria > Poribacteria > WGA-4E > WGA-4E > WGA-3G > WGA-3G. The sequence goes on along the minus strand of ASZN01000038.1, from coordinate 19,069 downwards.
ACACGAGAGGCAGACACGTCTCTAAGCCGATAATACCGTTAGGTGCATCAACCATGCCTTCTGCCTTTTCTGAAGGTGCGTGAGGCGCGTGGTCGGTGGCTATCGCGTCGATTGTCCCGTCGCGTAATCCCTCAATAATTGCGTCAATATCCGTCTGTGTACGTAACGGCGGATGCATCTTGGCATTCGTTCCCTGTTTCTCGACCTCTGCGTCGGTAAGGATCCAGTGGTGCGGACACGCCTCAGCAGTGACATGAACACCGCGCTTCTTTCCCTGACGGACTAACTCAACGGCACCGGCAGTGCTGACGTGTAGGACATGAAGGTGTCCACCTGTCATCTCTGCTAACATAATATCGCGTGCGACGATGATGTCCTCTGCAGCGTTTGGACTCCCAATAAGGCCGAGTTTTCGAGATGTCTCTCCGAGGTTCATCACGGCACCCGCATTCAGATTATGCTCTTCACAGTGAACCATGATCGGAAAACCGAGTTCTGCGCTCATGGTAAGAGCGTCGCGCATGAGAGCCGCGTTCATAACCGTAACGCCATCATCGGTGAAACCGACGGCTCCTGCCGAATGCATCCCTCGCATATCGGTAAGTTCCTCACCCGCAAGTTCTTTGGTAATACTACCGAACGGAAAGACGTTTGTCTTTGCAGTCTTGCTGGCGATGTTATAAATCTGTTCAATTTTCTCAGGCGTGTCTATTACTGGTGACGTATTCGCCATACAGGCGACGGATGTGAACCCACCCGCTGCTGCCGCTGCTGTGCCGGTCTCGATTGTCTCTTTATGCTCAAATCCGGGTTCACGGAGATGGACATGCATATCGATTAAACCGGGGGCAACAACTGACCCCTTTGCCTCGTATACATCGGCAGTCTGATTGTCGGCTAATTTTTCGCTACTGCTGATTTGAGCGATTTTGCCACCTATGATATGTAGGTCCCCGACTTCGTCAATATTATTAGCCGGATCAATGATATGTCCGTTAACGATACTGGCGTTTTTCATTCGCTCTCCCTTTCATAAATGATAGCGGAGTCTACGCCACCCTCTTCGGAGAGGCGTACCCGAACGAACTCTTTTCGGGAGGTTGGGACATTTTTGCCTACGTAATCGGAGGCGATCGGCAATTCACGATGGCCTCTGTCAATCAGGGTCGCCAATTGGATTGCGGCGGGTCTACCGAAGTCCATGAGTGCATCCATTGCGGCGCGAACGGTGCGTCCTGTATAGAGTACCTCGTCTACTAAGATCACCCGTTTGTCAGTAATATCAAAAGGTATATCGGTTGTATTAACCTGAATCTGTGTTTCATGGAGGTTAATATCATCTCGATAGAGCGTGACATCAATGGCACCGACATCGACCTCAATCTGTTCGATGCGTTCGAGGTTTTCGGCAATGCGATGTGCAAGAATATCACCGCGACTTTTAACGCCAACAAGTACGAGATCATTGATGTGCTTATGGTTATGCTCTAAAATTTCGTGAGCGATCCTGAGTAAGGCGCGGCGAATTTCTTCAACGTTCATCACCTGTGCTTTTTCACGCCCTGTGGAAACTGTTATTGACATTTTTTGGGTCCTATGAAGTTTCTTAATAACAAAAAAGCCTCTCCCGTCTAATGTGACGAGAAAGGCGTCATCTGAACAATTCCGATGGACAGTCTACATTTTGGGTCCGATTCAAAGTGTAATCTTGCATCCTTTTTTCAACCTCTCTGGATTGGATTAAAAAGGTCTTTTGATTCTGAACATCCGATCTGTTACTATATTATAACATATTCTCGCCTCAATTGCAAAATTATTTAATTTTTGTGGTGCGACATCAGGTTTCATCGGTTAAAACCGATTCAGAAAACTATACCTTTTGCTCGACCATGCTTGAGAGGATACCGAGGATTTTGTCGCACTGTGCGATCGGGTAGACGGCTCTATCGATATGGAGTCTTACGCCTTCCAATTTGAGAAATCGCCACTCTGTTCCGGAAGTGGTAGCTCCATAAATATGGGGGATGTCATTCCCCTTTTCGTTGTTAAATCGTTGGGCGGCGATCATCTCAGCGGCACACTGACCGAAGCCGATCGTCAAATTCTCTCGCTTTGCTTCAACAAGAATGATGACGGGTGCCTCTAAAAAAGAGAGTATCGGCGACAGGCTGACTAAAAAATCGCATATCCCTGTTAATCCGTGTTCGGTGTCAACACTGAACTCAATCCCTGAAAAAAAACTGATTCGGCGATTAAAGTGCTCTCGGAGTTGAAAAAGAACATCGGTGACAATCAGTTCCGAGCGTGCTTTCTCTGTACCACTGGAGATGGCTAACTCAACTTTTTCCTTAAGTTCTGCGATGAAGTGCTCCTGTGGTACTACCGTTGACGCTTTAGAAAAGATGCCAGCGNATTCAACGATTTCCAGTTGAAACTCTCGGCGCACTGCCTCTAAAGTAAAATTGCTATACGCCATTTGTGAGAACCTCCTATCCTTCCTTAGGCCTTTTGCTCTACCATGCTCGCGAGGATACCGAGAATTTTGTCGCACGCATGAATTGAATAGAACTCCGCATCAATGTACAATTTTTGCCCTTCTAACTTGAGGAACAGCCATTCTGTTCCAGAAGTCGTAGCACCATAAACACGCGGAATATCGTTTCCATTTTCGGCATTAAATCGTTGTGCGGCGTGCATCTCGGCGACACACTGTCCCAATCCAACCGTCAGGTCATCTTTCTTTGCTTCAACGAGGATGATAATTGGTGCCTCTAAAACAAAGCGTGCTGGCGACAGACTTACTAAAAAATCGCAGACACCGGTTAATCCGTTTTCAGCATCAACATTGAACTCAATGCCCGAAAAGAGGCTGATGCGACGCTCAAATTTCTCGCGGAGTTCAATGAGCACATTGGCAACAATCAATTCCGACTTCGCCTTCTCTGTATTGACAGCAAGGGCTACTTGCATGTTTCGTTCCAATACAGCTGTTAGCACCGAACTTGGAACTATCGGTTCTATGTCCGAGAAGAGGTTCTCCGCCTCAACCGTTTCGTCTATTTGAAATACCTTCTTCACCTCGCCTAAAGTAAAGTTGCTATACGCCATGTGATGGTACCTCCTATGCAAACTTATGCCTTTTGTTCCACCATGCTGGAAAGGATACCGAGGATTTTGTCACACCCGTGAATTGAGTAGAATTCTGTGTCAATATGGAGTTGCTGCCCTTCTAATTTGAGAAATCGCCAGTCCGCTCCAGTCGTGCTAACGCCATAAATGTAAGGGATACTGTTTGCTCTTTCGGCATTAAATTGCTGTGCGGCGATCATCTCTGCGACACACTGACCGAGGCCCTCTAATACGTCATCCTTTTTTGCCTCAACAAGAACAATAATAGGTGCCTCCAAGATAAATGAGACTGGCGACAGGCTCACCAGAAAATCACACACCCCAGTTAATCCTCTCTCAGCATCAACGCTAAAGTCAATACCCGAAAAGAGGCTAATCCGCCGATCGAAATGCTCCCGCAACTCCAGGAGCACATCACCAACAATCATCTCTGATCTTGCTTTTTCAGTCCCAATGGCAAGTGCGACTGGCACGTTGCGTTCCAATTCCGTTGTCAGGTGTGCACTCGGTGCCACAGGGTCTATGTCACAAAAGAGATTAGTGGGTATAGCAATTTCAAGTTGAAACTCAGTTTTCACGCTATCTAAAGTAAAGCTGCTATATGACATTATGCGATAACCTCCTATCCTGCAATGATTCATGCCTTAACTTCTTGGAAATCGTATTCGGACATCTGAATGAATCCACGATTAGTTTGCGATGGTTGTTTCTGCGATATGTTTGCCGGCCGAGGAAGGATAGACGCGGGTCGGCGCGGAGTGAATCTCTCGCTGTATCGTGCCACCTCCTATATTTCTATGTGGCGTGAGTTCGATCAATACGTTCGACAACCCACTCCCGAATTAGATTTTCAGGAGATATTCCGTATGCTTTGGCAAGTGTTTTAATAACCTCAAGTTCCTCGGGTTCCAACTGAACAGAAATTACGGACTCAAAAATGGGTTCATCCACTTCCTCAAGTTCGTCTTCAAAATCCGTTAGATCATGTGTATCCCAGAAATGCGCGAGTTCTTGAATCGAATCTGTCTTTGGAATATTTTTTTCATTCATACCTAATCTCATTTTTGACAAGCAGCGATTTTAAAATGACCGCCACCAATTGCATCAGTGCTAAGGAGATTTTCACTGCACAAGCAGTTGATTGTCAATTAGTATTATACCGTATCAACGTCAGAATTCGCAATAAAGAAGGACAGATCTATTCCCCCTGCACTGCACTGATTTCGTCTTCGGAGATTTTATGGACGCTCTTCGGGTTAAAGGTCTGCGTTGTGTCTACGCGTAAGGCGACTTCAATCCTGCCGCCCGTTAGCACAAAGAACTGGATCAGGAAACCGCCACCCTGCATGGATTCAACCTGATACTCGTCTTCGTCAAGATTACCGATCCATGTCGGTAAAGATTCCGCAAACTTCGGATGTGAAAGGACGTGTTCTGGTAACGCGATAATTAGCGTGCCGGGCGTATCACCAATAGCCTCACCGATAACTTCCCGTTTCTCTACCATAAACGGCACAACACGGTTGGCGTATTCAAAATCATCGGTGGTGGTGCGTTCTGGCGGCACAAGTCCCCACGTCAGGTGATGGATAAACGGATTGCCGTATCCTTGCCCGAGCATGTGCTGCAGTGCGAGTTGGTCAACGGGGTGTACAACAGCGACATAATCAAACCACCCTTCGCTGTGTGCCGGACTCTCTGCGGGCAACTGTGCGGAGACATTGATATAGTCGCAACCGTCAACGGGCGACGGATAGCACCGCGCATCCCAACCGTTGACATAACCGAGTTGCTTCAACCCGTCTGCGACGAGGTGTGGCGGATCACAGAAAATCGCGGCGTGATCCATATTCGGGTAGATTTCTATACCTGCATCGGTGACGCGTTCCGCAACATCGGTCGCCTCTCTGAAACGGAGATCGGCATTTTCAATCGTCAAATAGTCATCAAAATTTTTGGGGAGTGTAATTAAGTTTTTCATGAGAAACCTCTATCTGTGTCTTAAAGGAAGGGGGTTTGGATAAATTAATAAATCCGAGTCAGATATTGCAAGTTTATCAGAAACAGTGTTGACAAGCAAGCGTTTTTTGGCATCCTTTCGAGCCAAAAGTTGTTGAAAAAAGTGTAAATCTCTGGTAATGTTAAGGTAGACTTGAAGGCTACGTCCTATACTCAAAAACAGAGGAGCAATTTATGAGAAAAAATACGTTTAGAGAACTACTCAACGCTGACAAACCGACAGTTGGCACACACATCCATACCACTTGGCCCTCCATCGTCGAGGCGATTGGTCACACAGGTCTGTATGATTACGTCGAATTCGTAGGTGAATACGGTCCGTTTGATCTGCACGATCTGGACAACTTGTGTCGAGCGGCTGAACTGCACAACATTTCCACAATGATCAAGGTGGACCAAGAACCGCGAGGTTTCATTGCCCAACGCGCAATCGGTTCGGGTTTCCAGAGTGTGCTTTATGCGGACTGCCAAAATGTTGAAGATGTCAAGGAATGTGTGAGAATTACGCGGGCGGACACACCGGAAGATGGTGGCAGCTACGGGGTCGCAACCCGTCGATTCTCCTATATGGGGTACGGTGGCGGTCCAGAATACGTCCAGGCACTCCGTGATGTCGTCAACGTCATTATGATTGAGAAGAAAGGGACTGTTGATAACCTCGAAGAGGTCCTGTCCGTTGAAGGCGTTGACATGATCCAGTGGGGTGGTTCGGACTATTCCATGAGTATCGGGATGGTCGGTCAGCGAGGTGCTCCTGAAATCCGAGAGGCACAGGATAGGGTGTTTAAGACCGCCGTGAAAATGGGGGTGCCGCCGCGCGCTGAAATCGGGAGTGCCGACGATGCGAAACGCTATCTGGATATGGGTGTGCGGCATTTCTGTATCGGCACCGATATTTCCATCCTTTACAGTTGGTGGCGTGAACAAGGCGACGGGTTGCGAAAGGCAATTGAGGGACATTAGAAGAGTTACGTAGGGGCTGGGTTACGTAGGGGCTGGGTAACCCAGCCCCTACGAGAGTCTCTTGTAACCGATAACCGACAACCATTAAAGCATCGACTGCATCTTTTCTGCGACCCAGTCTACAGCGACATCAATCATTGCTTGCCCTTTTTCTGCTGTGGCAAGTTTTGCCTGATGGTGGTATTCGCGATCGGATTTCGCTTGACCTTCATTGGAGATCGTGAGTTTCGCACTGTCGTAATCCACACCGTTCCAATCCACATTTTCCGCAAAGGCGGCGAGCGCGAACGCCGTTTCAAATTCCGCCGCGTGTCCCGGACAGATACCCGATTCCATCTGTTCCTGCACCAACTCGTTGGTATATGCCTCCCAATAGGAGTGAAACGCAATATTGATGCCGAGTTTCTCGCGGTAACCATCCAAGCGTTGATTCACCGGACCCGCGTTCCCGGCATGACCGTTGACAATCAAGATGTTGTTAATCCCGTGTCGGCGCATGCTATCGGCGACATCATAAAGCACCTCGCCAAAGACTTCCGCGCGAAGTGTGAGCGTGCCTTTGTGGTCCATCCAGTGTTCCGAGACACCGATGGCTAAAGGTGTTGTGACGATCACTTGTGGGAATAACTTTTCAGCTGCTAATTTGGAGACATAGACCGCGCTTTGCGTGTCGTGATACATCGCCAAGTGTTCGTTGTGTTGCTCAGTGCTACCCGTTGGAATAATTGCACCTTTGAGCGTACCTGCATCAATCGCCTCACGGACATAACGCCGTTGGTTTTCCCAGAGTAATACAGATTTGATTTCAGACATCATCTAACCTCCATTTTTTGGTAAGAGATTATACCTACCGAGTGTGTTTCGGACAGCCGCAATCCCGTCTTCCATCAATTCTTGGTCCGGTGGAAGATAGTCCTGCAAACTTTCCCAATCGTATTCGTTTTGCTGCGCGTCTTTGTTCTTAAAGAGGATTTTGGTGCCGTAATCTCGGATTTCATTGATTGTCCATTCATAGATATAGAAACCGAAGATGTCGGCGTGTAACGTAACCGAGTCTTGTCTTTCCGTAAGATAACTATCCAAAACCACCTCAAATCGTTCACCTGTGAAAGAGACCAGGTCTTTTTCAGGTGGACCCAAGCAGACACCGTCCCAATCAATGATATGAAGTCGGTTTTCAGTATCGAGGATAAGGTTACCGGGTGTTGGATCGCCGTGTGTAATGACGAAAGGTGTCTGTAATGCTGCCGACGAACGTCCGAGACTATCGTATCGTTCAAGCGTCTGTCGCACCTCTGATCTGTGTTGCGCGATTACTTCAAGCAGCTGCTTCTGGTATCGATTTCGAGGCGATATCTGTTCTGGTGCCTCAAGCACTGTGTGCAGTTCGTGCCGTCCAGGTAAGTTGTATGTTGCGGCTGCGAGGTTATCATAAGCGATTACGTCTGTGCATTCGTGGATCGTCGCGAGTAATGCTCCGGTTCGCGATAGTTCTGTATCGGTAAAATCTTTCCCGACTTTCCATAAATCCCAACGGCTTTTGCCTTCGATGAACGGAAACAACGAGACCTGAAAGTTTTGCCACGGAACGCTTAGCGTCCCTTCCTCCGTTTTGAAAGGTGCGACAACACCGGATATGTTGCCCTGATTCCGCAAGCGCGATGCTGCCAGCAAACGGCTGTTTGGCGCAGAAGTTGATGCTTTTGCGAAATACTGCTCTCCTGTTTCAGAAGCGATAATATAGCCGTAGCTATCCTCGCCTTCAGGGAAAAAGGTTATGGTCTGCAGAGGTAAGCCGTAAGCAGTGCTGAGGTGTTCGAGTAATTCAGCTTTATCAAAAGCGTTGTCAACTTTCATAAATAATATAATAATACCAAACGTCTGTTATGTCTTCACTTGCTTTTCTATTTCAAATGGTATATTGTTTCGGAATATGCCGATCCCCGATTCTTTTCGGTCCGATTCAAGACAGGTCTTTTGTGTTGATTAACAATCTGCATGCCCGCCATTTCAGCGATAGTTGGATACATATTGAACTTATCGTTTGCTACGACAAAAACATCATAATCGTTAGCCAGAAACCGCTTACAGTTTTTGAAAACTTCCGCTACACCGTGAACGTAAGATTCCCTCGCCTCTCTCCCTTTTCCTCTAAAGAGCGGGCCAATCTCCAATTCATCTAATCTTTTGAAGTCGAAGAGATCATAAGCGTAGGCGTGTTGCTCGTGGTAATTAATGAGTCCAACATAAGGTGGACTTGTAAAGATACCCTTAATCCATCGCTTCTGGGCAATTTCTGCGAATTGTGAATCTACCTGTTTTAACATTCTGAAGATGTCAATCGTCCGTGAATCACCGGTTATGCAGTGTTGAAGCGTATCCGTTTTTAATCTGCTAAATTCACCCCATCGTTGTACGCTATCCTTACAGTATCGGTCCCACCAACCGAGGATTGAAAAGAGTGGTTTACAGACTTTTCCGTGCTTTCGGCAATAGTAGGTCGTCGTTACAGGCTTCCGCAATGTACCTAAATCTGCGTGCGTTGTGGCTCTACATGAGCGGATCGTCCGACTCAAAATCAAGATCAGGGCATTTCGTGTTGAAGGGTCCTCAACTTCTTGAATTAAGTTATAGACGAAATCGATTTCGGCTCTGACTCCCGGAAGATACCACTGCTTCATAAAGCGAGCAGAATCTGGCGGCATTTGGAGATCAATGTGGTGCTCTGCCACAAGTTCACGATACGTTTTTAGAAAAGCGGCTTCTTTCTCTGCGCCATACCGCTTCTGGTTAATTTCACCTAACCTGACTCGGCGTTTGAAAGAGACCGGAAAATATTGGTTATTGAATTCGGTAAGTTTCTCTGCAAGCTTCGCGTCAAATTCGAGTATTTCAGATGTAGCGACAAAATTCTTGAGAGCGTCCGTGATTTTCCGGCTTTCCTCGTACAAATGTGTCAAATTATATGTCCCTACCTTAGCGTTAAAAATAAAAGCGTTAAACGCTGAAACGTCAATACCAACGGCGTGCATACCGAGTTCACTCGCTTGGACTAAGGTCGTACCACTCCCGCAAAATGGGTCAAGCACAATATCACCTGGCTGAAAATAGACATCTCGTTTAAATTTGTCGGTATGCGAATCTAAAAAATATTCAACCAATTGCGGGATGAATTTGCCTTTGTATGGATGCAATCTATGGACATGTTTTGTTGTCTCCGCTTCTTTGAATTTTTCAAAGGACAATGTCCAATTCAGATCGTTGCCGAGTTCATCTTTCCATCGTTTCTCGCGGTGCTCCAGACTATAGTAAGCCTCAAGGCTTTTGATAGGCACCATTGTTAACCCATTATCAACGACAGATTCAATCCGACCGTATTGGATTAAATAGGTGATATTTGCGGGTGTAACGTTTTTGTTTAGATGTTCCGAAGCCCATTGGCTTGCCTGCTTAAGTGTAAGAAGCATATTCTCCATATTTATCCTTATACCATTTCTAAACAGTGTTGTCGCATTACCGTATGTTATGAAGGACGGTGGCATACCGGAACACAGACTAACAGTCTATGCTACATAAGAGGAAACCAATAAAATCAGAAATGGTATTATATTGACCGCCTTTCTGATAGAAGACAAATGACACTTGTCGGATAAACACCGCTCAATTTGTTGAAGGCGACTCTACTTTCTGAAGCACTACTTTGCTCTGGTTTTTCAACTTCAAGGTTTCAGAGATGTTCCCCATGTTAATCGCAAGCTTGAATTGTTTGGTAGAGGTCGAAAACCTGCCCAAATAGTCTCCAACAGGCACATCGCCGTAGTTTTCAACGAATTTTATCTGAATTTTATCTCCTGTTGCAAACGTCGCTTCAAGCGTGTCACCGAGTTTCCAACCGCGTTCGGTAAAGGGTGCGATTTCCAGATCGGTCACAGCGTTCCCGTGGTCGTCAATCTCAACAATTGTCCCAGTGAGCGATGTCATTTGAGAGGTCTCCGGTGCGCTTGTCTTTTGACTGCATCCGATAAGAAGAACTGCTGTCATCAGGACACCTGCAAACGCCAACTTCCAATAACGAAAACAGAATTGATAGTAGAATTTCACTACAATAATACCTCCATGCGTCTTTTAGAAACTGGCTTAAGTATAGTGGAAAGGTAGACAAATGTCAAGCGAAAGAAGTTGAATAATTTCGGTTTGACACGTAGACAAGTTTGTGGTATTCTCTTTTAGCACAGTTTTTCACGTGGAACAGAAAATCAATATTAGTTGCGGTCAGAAGATTACCGCTTAGCAAAGTTGCCTCAATTTAAAAATTGGGGTATTGGAGATGAATATGGTAAAAAAAATGAATGTTTATAGCAAGTTCTCAAAATTTGTCAGTTCCATCAAAGTTATGCTGGTGTTGTTTGGAATTTTATTGAGTCTTTCGGGTTGCGAAAGAATATCGGCCCCAATGTTACCGGATGACAGCACCGTAGTTGAAGCGGAACCGCTGACAGTGATGACTTACAATGTCTATGTGGGAGCGAATATGGGGTCACTTTTAAGCATAACGAACCTCGTGGAGGTTCCGGCAGCGGTTGCCGGGATCTATGAGCAGTTCATCACGACGGATTTTCCCGGACGGGCTGCGGGGATTGCCGCGTTAATCAAAGCCGAGCATCCACACATCATCGGGCTCCAGGAAATTTCGTTAATTAGACGGCAGAGCCCGGGAGACCGGCTGACAGGTGGAGAACCCGCTGAAGAGGTCGTCCTGGATTTTCTTCAAATTTTAATGGACGCACTTCGAGCGGAAGGCTTAAACTATCAAGTCGCCGCGAAGGTCCAAAATTTTGATGTTGAAATGCCGATGGGATCCTTTACGGCGTATGACGATGTACGCTTGACAGATTTTGATGTGATTCTCACACGAGAGGATGTCACTGTGTCGCGTCCGACGGCAGCGAATTATATGAATACCTTTTCGGTTGAAGCCCTCTTCCTTGAAGTCGCGAGAGGTTATGCAGCAATAGATGCCACCGTTTCCGGCACCACCTACCGCGTCATCAATGCACACTTAGAGTCGTTCCTGAAGGATATTCGGGTCGCACAAGCACAAGAACTCATAGATGGACTTGCGAACGAAACCTTGCCGATTATCCTATTAGGAGATTTCAACACGCCCGCCCCAGACGGCACCGCTTACCAGATGTTACTATCCGCAGGATATGTTGACACGTGGCAGATGGACTCCGAGGGAACAGGTTACACCTGTTGCCAAGCCGAGGCACTTCAAAATGAGGTCAGTGAACACTACGAGCGGATCGATCAGATATTTGTTCGCAACCTGGAACTCCCTGCTTCCGTCATGACAAACACCGTAGGGGATAAACCGTCAGAGAGGTTAGCCTCCGGATCGTGGCCCTCCGACCATGCAGGGGTTGTCGCACATCTCGCATTTGAGTAACGCAAAAGCGTTCGACTCCGGGAAAAAATAAAACGCGCTGTAACAGCGTTTGAAAATAGGTTACAGCGCGCTTTTTATTCAACGACCAAACTTTATTATCCTTACGTTTTAGTTTCCGTAGGGATAGACCGTTCTGTCTTCACCTCGAACCACGACAGCACTGTTGTTAGACTCGCGCTTTTGCCCATTATCATTTGCCCTGAAATGAGAAATGATTGTTGCACCCTCATAGTCCATGATGTTAGCAATCGCATCACGAACTGCCACCGGATCCGTTGATTGCGCATTCTCGATGCCTTGGACAAGTAAGCGCACTGCATCGTATCCACCTGCAGCAACACCACCGGCAGATGTTTCAGGGAACATCGCCTCGAATGCAGAAACAAATTCTACCGCCTGGGTCCGATGGAAGTTGCTACAATAGTAGGAATCTGTGAGTAGCGACTTATCCATTATCATTGTATGGAATGGTGCAACATCCCAACCATCGCTGCCGATAAAGGTGGATGTAATGCCCACTGCTCTTGCTTGTTCCATGATAAGAGGCACCTCTGGTGGGAAACTGGCGAGAAAGAGGACATCCGGGGTCACCGCTTTGATGCGCTCAAGTTGTGCATCAAACATCGTATCCCCTGGCTCATAGACCTCTTTGGCAACAACACTGCCGCCGAGTTTCACGAAATTGGCACTGAATTCTTCGACAAAACCGCCGGAATAGACATCCTGATTCTGCCAAATGATTCCAGCCGTTTTCGCGCCGAGTTCGTCCACTGCAAAATTTGCCATAAGTTCCGCCTGCAGCGCATTAGAAGCCCCAACGATAAAGATGAAATCACCTGTTTCCGTCACATCTTTACCTGTTGCCCCCGCAAGCACTGGAATAGTGGCAACAGGACCGACTTTCACGGCATGGCTTGAAAACAGGGGACCTACAATCCCAACAACGTCTCCCATCTCAGCAAAGTCTATTGCAGTCTGAGCAACTGTATCAGTCGTCTCCACTTTAACAACAAATTCGAGTTGCCTCCCGAGGACACCCCCCGCTGCATTGATCTGTTGCCGGGCGAGCTCGGCTCCTTGGGCGAAATCGATATAATCTGAGTGGCGAATTACCCCCACTTTAAGCGTAGGCATAGTGTCGGTATCAGGGGTAGGGATCATCTCGTCGGTCCCTACTATGTTCCGTACCCGATCACACCCCGACAGTAACATGACTGAGAGTGAAAGGAATACGCAAAGCATTAATCTAAAAATTTTAACGTTCATAAAATTCTCCTTTAATGGATTATAGTGACATCGAAAAATAATAAGACACGCTGATTTTAAACTTTACTACAAATGTCCGATATCTACTCAATTTGCGTCTGTCCTATCAGTCTTATGATACTATTTTCTTATCAACATCTTACGTGTTTCCGAAAATTCGCCTGCTGTCAACGTATAGAAATAGAGGCCACTTGCAACCGGTTCATTATGTTCGTTTCTGCCGTCCCAATAGGCAGCCCGGCTTTTGCTTTGATACATACCCCCTGGTTGCTGTCCAAGAGCTAAAGTCCGAACAAGTTTACCATCTACCGCATAGATCGTCAAGGTAACATCTGCGGGGGCTGCTAACTGATAAGGTATCCACGTCTCCGGGTTAAATGGGTTTGGGTAGTTCGCGAGCAGTGCGTTTTTGTCGGGTAAGGTAACCTGGAGGGTGGGGGCTGCTTGTGTCTCAGTGACTTCAAAGCGTGTGATTTCAGTAAAATCATGGTAAATGTTATTCCTTGCTTTATCCGTAACCGATATACCGATAACCCCCCAAATACCGGGGAAACTACCTTCCGGTAAGTGGATAGAACTCGTATACTTTCGATAAACATCTGGGTCATCTTGAAAATAAATTTCATTTCTATGGTTATAACTGTAGGGTCCCTGAAAATCATAACTTCTTTCCCCGCCCAACGGGTCTCTGATAGCGATATGCCCTTTTTCAAACCCACTTATATCATCTTTCACATAATACGCGACTGTGACGAGCGTCTCACCATTCGGATTTGCTGGATTTACGGGTTCGGCATCAACAGTGATCCTGTTAACATCGAGGGTAGGCGGCGTCGTATCCGGGGTCTTCGTTTCTATTGTTACTTTTTGTATCTGTTCATCGATATCAGGTAACCAAGCACTCTCGTTATTTATAGCATCCTTAAAGGAGAGGCGTTTTAATTCATACACCCCTCCGGGCATATAATGTGGGACGAAAAAAGTTGATTTTAATGTCCAAATATCTCCCTCGTGCCTGACTATATTAGCATTCACCAAACGTCCACCACTCCAGTAACTGTAGTATGGCTGTAGGTAGTAGTGGACCCCTGGTCTAAAGTCCTGTTTTTCTTCTGGTTCTATATAAGTATACCCAGTGAGTTGCCTATCCTCTTTGACTTGCCACGTTGCGGTTACGGCGTAGAAATGCTCGTTTCTTTCGGTGTACGCGTCTGATACTGATAACTTTGCGGAATTCGGCACATATTCGGGTGGGTATAAGTCTTCGTATCTGTTATTGATATAGATTTGCAAGCCGAACCCCCCCGAATTGTATCTTGTGAGCCTATTCACATCGTATGTTGACACCTGTGTTATTGTGTAATGCCCTTTAGAATAATACGAAGGAACAATCTTGTGTCCGCGCAATATATTGCTCTGTTTTGCACCTACAGGGCGTAATTCAACCCTAAAATGGCTGCTACGATTTCGATCCCGATCCGCATCTAACAATCGAAAGACCACAGACCCACCTGTTGAGTAATCCAATTCGTTTTCTGTATGGGTTTCTATTTCAATCTCAACCTGTTTGGACCCTTCTGAATCACCTCGCACTGTCACATCCACCCGGACGACTTGACCGGGGTAGACATAATCGGGATATAAGTTATAGACAACAAAGGTGAGGTCTTCGCGTATCGTAGAAATATAGCGTGTGCCGTGCATAATCCTGTTCTGTATGAACGCATACTTGGCAGGCGATCTTGACCTGAGTTTATCCGGGGTGACGATATAGTAAGCGATACTTTCTGCCATATCTTCATTTGGGTTTTCGCCATGTGCGTAGTCGGATACAAACTCGGTCTGATTGGTTGTCATCCACCTCCCATCCTCATAAAACCACTCTCCGAGTTCTATCCAGTCTGCTTTGAGTTGCTCATCAAATAGATAACTCCACAAGAAGTGCGCTTTCTCATGGAGAATGATCCGTTGTGTTTCGTGTGTGATTCCATCTATAAAAGCGTTGTCGGTGAACTCTATATAGCCTGCACCCGTATTTGCGCGTGCGATGTATTCAACAAATGGATCGGGTGCCCGTCTGATAAGATATTTCAATCCTGGCGTTACATGCATGCCGGATGGATATTCTTCAAACATGATCATGATTCCCAGGATTTCTTCATAGGTAAATTTGTCAAACTTATGGGCAGGTTCATCTGTTAAAACTTCATAGTCGGGGACATGCACCGTAACGCCATAGTATCTCTGTAGCATGTTGTCTATCGCACGGTGTTGGATGCCTTCTCCGGGTATGTATGTCGCAAATCTGAGGACGGCTCGCCAAAGTCGCTTGGAAAAATATCGCCCTTGAACGCCATCTATTTTTGCGACAAACGGATGTGCATGAGTGAAAGCCTCTGATGCGATTGTTATCATCCGAAGATTACCATATCCGACTTCCACATCGGGGCCCAGATCAATGTCTTGTGCCACATGTGCATCACTCAATATCCAATAACTGGGGTTCCGTAACCAAGGTGGACTATGAGCACCATACCCGTAGGTCATATCTTGTAATGCCAGCAGCAGTAGATATGCTTTATCCGCATCCCATTCAGGCGATAAATAAACTTTGTATCTCCGTGATAATGTGTAACTTGCACTGCTTGATAAAAGTGCGTTGATACCTGTATTTTCGATTTCCACCTCTATCGGTTGCGGAACAAAGGCTGTCTCTTGCCCTGAAGGGTCTTCCCCTATTTCCCAGTGATATGTCGTCGTTTCCGATTCTGCGATCGCCTGCCCTGAAAATAGGAAAATTAAGAAAAGAGCGATCATATAAATGATGAATCTTTGCTGTCTTACCAGCGTTTCACGCATGGAACTGTTCCTCCGTAATTATCAAATTGGTTATACCATTTCTAAATGACGTTATCACATTATCGGTTTTCGTAAAATGTGTAACACTGCGCAACAAACTAACAGTTTGTCCTACGTAAAGAGAGATTTATTAACAGAAATGGTATTATAAACGATATGACAACAAGCTTACTTGCGTATCAATAGCTTCCGCGTTGCGGTAAACTCGCCTGCGGTGAGCGAATAGAAATACAGACCACTTGCCACAGGTTCCCCCATCATATTTCTACCATCCCAATACGCCGCACGACTGCGGCTCTGGTACAGACCCGCGGAGAGATGTCCGAGTGATAGCGTCCGAACCAAAGCACCCTCCACACTATAGATCGTCAGTGTGACATCTGCGGGTTTTGCAAGTTGATAAGGTATCCAGGTTTCAGGATTGAACGGGTTCGGATAGTTTGCCAAGAGTGCCGTTGCTTTCGGCACCGTCTCTCTCAGTGGCGTTAGGAGACTTTCAAGCACAGCAATTCCTTTTTGAAAATGCGCATCTGTCGGGTTGAGTTGCTTGGCTCGGTCAATCCATCGTTGGAGACTTTCGGCTGTGGATACAGCAGGAGCAGCGGCGGCTGCCTCAAGTGTGTCTAAAACTGCGATGATGTCCTCACGGTTCACTTCACCGTCGCCGTTGACATCCCCTGTAAGGGGTGTATCAACCCTCCCAAAGTTCGCAGCGACAATCATAAGATCTAACACATCCACGACACCATCCCTGTTGACATCTGTCGCAGGCATAAACGCCGCGTAGAGGGTATAGTCGCCAGTCTTTTGCTCAGAACCTTCGACTTTGATGTAATATGTCCCCGGTTCCACAACCCGTTCTATTCTGAAATTTAATGTTTCACCCCCGTTTTCATCGGCAGTTGTTGCGAGTGTGGTGCCTTCACTGTTTTGCAAGGTGCCTATCGTCCCAAGGGTGCCTGTCGTTGTCGTCCAAAGTGTGAGTTGCCCCCGCACCGATATTGGGACACTGAAGTAATCCACATCATTGCCGCGGTCTATCTTTGCTGTGAGGGATCCACCCAGCAGCAGCGCGGTCGCTTCAACCTGTGTATTGCTATGGTCAACGGATGTGATGTTCCACAACAGCACCGTGCCGTCATCACTCCCACTTGCGACTGTTTTGCCACCCGGACTAAACGCTACACTATTGACAGCATAGGTATGTCCCTCAAGGCTGCCCATTCCCGTCTGCGTCGCAACATCCCACAAACGCACCGTGCCGTCATGACTCCCACTGACGATTGTTTTTCCATCCGGATTGAACGCTACACTATTGACCCACCCGGTATGTCCCTCAAGTGTGCCTATTTCTGTCTGCGTCGCAACATCCCATATACGCACCGTGCCGTCATGACTCCCACTGACGATTGTTTTTCCATCCGGACTAAACGCTACACTATTGACCCATCCGGTATGTCCCCGAAGTCTACCTATTTCTGTCTGTGTCTCCACATCCCATAAACGCACCGTGGCATCAACACTCCCCGCGGTTGCGAGGGTGCGTCCATCTGGACTGAACGATAAACTATTGACATTGTCGATATGTCCCCAGAGTATGCCTATTTCCGTATCCGTATCCACATCCCACAAACGCACAATTTCGCCTCTGCCTTGATCTCCATAATAACCTACATCTCTAATTGCGAGCGTGCGTCCATCCGGACTGAAAACAGCAATATTGACCCAGTGGGACGGTATCTCAAGCGTGCTTATTTCTGTGTACGTTGCAGCATCCCGCAAACATATCACACTCTGCCCACACCTACTTAAGATTGTTTTTCCATCCGGGCTGAACGCTACATTTTCGTTACCAAACGATCTGTACCTGCTACTCCCACGATCAAGTGTGTCTATTTCTGTCAGCGTAGCAACATCCCACATACGAATGAAGTTACTATCACCGACACTTGCTGCAATTGTTTTTCCATCCGGGCTGAACGCTACACTATTGACAGCAGCGGTATGCTCCACAAGTATGGTGTGTATATTTTCTGCTTGCGCAGCAACAATCCACAAGACTTCCCACATAGTATGGTCAAAGACGCGATGTTCAAAGAAGTTATATCTGTTTGTGTTTGTCTGTGTCTCCACATCCCATAAACGCACGTGGTAGTCCCCCCACGGAAACATCGCTGCGATTGTCTGACCATCCGGACTGAACGATACCTTCAAGAGATGGCTGATCTCCCCAAGTCTACCTATTTCTGTCTGTGTCTCCACATCCCATATCCGCACGGTGTTGTCATCGCTCCCACTTGCAAGGGTTTTTCCATCCGAACTAAAAACAACACTATTGACCCCCCCGGTATGCCCTTCAAGTGTGCCTATTTCTGTTCGCGTATCCACATCCCACAAACGCACGGTGTTGTCCTGACCCCCACTGGTGAGGATGCGTCCATCCAGACTGAACGCTACACTACTGACATATTCGGTATGCCCTTCAAGTGTGCCTATTTCTGTCTGCGTATCCACATCCCACAAACGCACAATTTCGTCCTGACCACCACTTGCAATCATTTTTCCATCCGGACTGAACGATACAGACTCTAATACCTCGATATGTCCTACGACTCCGTATATTTGCTCTACCGTCCCAGTATATCCTTCAAGTCTGCATATTTGCGTCTGTGTCTCCACATCCCATAAACGCAGGGTGTTATCATCATCCCGACTGGCGAGGGTTTTGCCATCCGGACTGAAAAATAGGCTATCTGGTCCCCCGGTATGCCCTTCAAGTGTGCCTATTTCTGTCTGTGTATCCACATCCCATAAACGTACGGTGTTGTCCTGACCCCCACTTGCGAGGGTGCGTCCATCTGGGCTGAACGCGACACGATCTACCGCCCCGGTATGCCCGGTGAGCAGGGCAAGTGCTTCGCGTGTCTGTATATCATAAATCCATATACCGATCTGACTCGCCACAGCAAGCAACGCTCCATCTGATGAGCACGTTATATCATTTATCCCGCCTTTACCGAGCCGCGCTTTAGCACCTTCGGGGAGCCCCCACTGCGTGTAGGGTTCATATTCAGCAGTCGCGCTCGATACATATAGAAACATTGAAACGATCAAGAACATCAGGCTCAAAAACACTATGGGTTTCATAACAATACCTTCGCTAAAACGGAAGATTCGTCATAAGTAAGACTTACGCAAATCATTTTGTAGGTGGGTTTGAAGCAATTTCCTATGCTACACAAGAGACCACAGGCTAACGGTTTCCTATGCTACATAAGAGACCACAGGCTAACAGCCTATGCTACATAAGAGACCACAGGCTAACAGCCTATGCTACATAAGAGACCACAGGCTAACAGCCTATGCTACATAAGAGACCACAGG
>ASZN01000037.1 GCA_000406005.1 Candidatus Poribacteria bacterium WGA-3G | reverse complement strand
GGCGCACGGGGGATATTCATTAAGACTGTCGCCCGTGCTTTGACGGTTCGTCCATACCTCGCGTAACCTTGAGGTATGCAAGCCGAGTCTCATTTCTGACGACGTATCAGACGACCCTGGTGGTATTCAGGCTTAGATACTGACGAGTATCGTAACAGGGGGTAGGATCCCTTTAAAAATCTATTCTTTTCAATGGAAAAATATAGAAAAGCATAGGTTTTTAAGAACAGGATAGAATGGATTGGCAAGATGCAGTGTCCGAAATCATAACACAACCCAGCTCACGGATCCGATTTCGAGAGCCGCTCGCAAAACACACCTACTTCGGTATCGGGGGTGAAGCCACCGCTTATATCGAGGTTAGCACGGTGTCCGAATTGGCAGCACTCGCACGTTTCCACAAACAGAGGGATGTACCGGTTGCAATTATCGGTCGCGGGTCTAATCTACTGGTGAGCGATACCGGTTTCAAGGGTATCAGTATCCGGTTGGTCGGCGAGTTAGCGAAACTGGAGGTAGACAGGAAAGTTGTTTCGTCGGGTGCGGGACTTGCCCTGCCAGCACTGTCAAAAACAGTGTCGCGAGGGGGCTTGAGTGGTGTGGAATTTGCGTTCGGTATCCCCGGATCCGTCGGCGGTGCCCTGATTATGAACGCTGGCGCATGGGGCAGCAGTTTCGGGGATGTCGTTAAAAACGTTACAGTCATGGACGATAGGGGCGAACTTATTACCTTGACACACGACGAAGCACATTTTGAATATCGGCACAGCGGTTTGGATGCCTATTTCTGTGTCATAGACGCGACATTGGAACTTGAACCGGGAGACGCTGACGCTATCACGGCACAGATGCAGGCGTTCTACAAGCAAAAAGTCGAAACGCAACCCTTCGCCGAAGAGAATGCGGGGTGTATGTTCAAAAACCCACCCGGCGACTCTGCTGGACGACTGATAGACATCAGCGGATTGAAAGGCTATCGCATCGGTGGCGCAGAGGTGTCTAAGGTGCATGGGAACTTTATCCTCAATATCGACAAGGCAACCGCAGATGATGTGCTGAAGTTAATCGCGTATATCCAAGATGAAGTCCGCGAAAAGACAGGGGTCTCCCTCCAGACAGAGGTAAAACGGTTAGGATTCGATTAAATACATTTCCTTTATCAGGCGAATGCACGTTGCATTTGGGCGTGTACGCCGCAAAATAGCGATGAGAATTTTACTTCGTTGGTTATCTATCACACTGTGTCTCCATGTCTTAGGTGGGCATCTCGCCATTGCGCAAAACGCCTATGAACTCGGCACAGCGGCACTCCAACAGGAAAATTACGAAGAAGCCATCCGCCACTTTACCAGTGCTGAGGAAAATGGCAAAACTTTTGCACGTTTAGGGTACGCCTATTCGCAACTCGGTCACTACACGAAAGCGATCCGCGCTTATCAGGACGCGTTGCGGTTTGATATAGACAAAAAACACACCGCTGACACCGAAACAGCGATGTCGCAAGCATTATTAGGGTTGGGATACATCGCTTATCGACAAGGTAGGTTTGACGAAGCGATCGGGTTATATACCAAAGTGGTAAAGCGAGGCAAGGTAGGGCTCCCCGAGGCGTATCATAACCTTGGCAACATCTATGCTGGACGCGGAGAGATTGAGAAAGCAGTTACCGCCCAACAACAAGCCATTGCAGAAGATCCCAATTTTGCCGATGCACACTACCACCTCGGCGTGCTTTATAGCCGTAAACAGGATTGGCACGCAGCAATTGATGCGTATCAAAAAACCGTTGCGTTAACACCGACGATGCCGAATGCCTACTACCAACTTTCCCGATGCCACCGGCAAACTCGGAATATACCGGAAGCCGAAAAGGCGATGCAGCGGTTTCGAGCGTTAAAAGCAGCGGATGCGGAGATCCAGAAACACCTCGAGGCGGTTTTCGTCGCTGATACCGATGAAAAAGCCGTAGCACTGCTTACACTCGCGAATATCTATCTCAAACACAAAAGATATGATGCAGCCACCGAAACGTTCAATCGGGTCGGGAGATACAGTACATCAGCCACCGACACAGCACAAGTATCCGCAGGACTCGCCAGAATCGCAGCGGATCAAGGAGCCCCGACGCAAGCGATCACACACTATGAACATGCCATCGCGCTCGGTTTAGAGACAGCGGAGGTCTACCACAACCTCGGTGCCGCCTATATGCAAAACCGAGATGGACAGAACGCTTTAAAACAGTTCCATCGCGCACTTGAGATTAACGCTAATTTGCCAGAGACTTTGACATTGCTCGGCACACTCTACACCGCAAACCGCCAGTTTGACGCGGCAGAGACACATTACGAACGCGCCATCGCACTTGCCCCCGAAGACGCGGTGACGTACCACGGTCTTGCCTATCTGTACGGTCAACACGATCAGAACTTGGCAAAAGCAGTTGAATTGGCACGCCACGCGACAGAACTGTCCCCCGATTCCGCACCCTATTACAATACACTATCGTGGCTGTACTACAAGGTCGGTAAATACGACGCGGCAGAAACGGCTATTTTAAAGGCGATTGAACTCGCACCCGACAATCCACTCTACCGCGAAGGGTTGCAAGAGATCCGGCATGGCGGAAAATAAAAAACAGGCGAAGTTAGAAACCTCGCCTGTGAAGAAAAATCTATTCACTAACGGCTGACAGCCGAATCCAAAAATTAACTATAATCCCAGAAGAAACACCCTATCAAAAACCCTTCAGTTTCCCCCATGTTGTTGCCAACTTATTTTTCGGTTCCACCGCCAACAAACCTGTTGCGCTTTCAAGCCCATCTTCAGTGTCACTTTCGCACCTATTCCGTCGCGATTCGACTTTTCGCCGACGAGTTTAATGCTGAGCCAGTGATGAACCGGTGGTGTATCGTTTCTGAGCAGATCCGGTGTATCGTTAATATTCGTGACAAGAAGGTCGAGATCGCCGTCGTTGTCGTAGTCTCCGAAAACAGCACCACGGCTGGACTTCTCTATCAACATCCCCTCACCAGAGAGGTCCGAAATATCTGTGTAGCCCCCGTCGCCTCGGCTACGAAACAGTTGATTCTGTTGTTTGTAAACCCCGACCTCCTCCAATTCTGCAATGTTATCGTGGAGGTGTCCATTGGCAAAAAAGAGGTCTAACCAACCATCGTTATCGAAATCAGCGAAACCGGTGCCCCACGCCAAGGGTAGGAGTGTCGGTTCACTCAAACGGCTCTGTGCGGTGATGTCCCAAAAGATCCCGTTTCCGTCGTTCTGATAGAACGTATTTGTTTCAGCCTGATAATGCGTGAGGATAACATCGAAATCACCATCGTTGTCGGTGTCCGCTGTATCAATACCCATACTGCTTTCAACGTCGCCGTGTTCGTTGCGTGCGATACCGTGCAGCTCACCGAGTTCCGTGAACGTACCGTCCCCGTTATTTCGATAAAGGAAGTTCGGTTCCCGGTCATTGGCGATATAAAGGTCGAGCCAACTGTCGTTATCAACATCTATCCAGATGGCACCGAGTCCTCTGCCGAGTGAGATGATTCCGGCATCCTGTGTTACATCGGTGAAAGTGCCGTCACCGTTGTTGCGGTAGAGGACATCGGGTTCCGGGGCGAAATCTTCCGGACGACAATACGCAGGTACCCGCCCTTGTGAGCAATCAGGTGCCGTCTTTAAGTCAACAGAGACATAGTTGACGACGACGAGATCCAGCCAACCGTCATTATCGTAATCTCCGAAGGCACAACCGGCTGAAAAGCGCGGTTCACCGACGATGCCTACGCCGGTCGTCATATCCGTAAACGTGCCATCGCCATCATTGCGGTAGAGGATATTCTGACCGTAGTTGCTAAGAAAAAGATCGCTGTTGCCATCATTATTGTAATCGGCGACGCAACAACCGATGCCGTAACCGGTATCACCCACACCAGCATGTTGTGTCACATCGCTAAAAGTACCGTCACCCTTATTCTGATAGAGCCGATTTATGGGGTGCTCGTCTGTTTCGTCTCCAGCGAGCGGTGCCCCATTGACAAAATAGATGTCCAGATGACCATCGTTATCGTAATCGAAGAAAGCGACACCGCCACCCATCGTCTCAGGGAGATGCTTTTCGCCTGCCGCACCGTTGAAATGGCGGAACTCGATACCTGCTTCATCGGTCACGCGCGTGAACCGAATCTCAGCATACACGAGACTTGCCCAGAGTGCAAAAGCAGTATAAACAATAGGTTTCATACGCGCATCCGTGTCATTATTCGACCTACGGACGAATAACCGTGCCATCCATCCGGCGTACCGGTGCCCAACCCCCATTGAGTGGATGTTCAGGAAACGGGAATCGAGCGGCGAGTTCTTCGTTGACATCAATACCGAGTCCCGGTGCCTCGCTTGCCCAAAAACAGCCGTCCCGAATTTCCGGGCAGCCCGGGAACACCTCTCTCGTATTGTCCCCGAAGACGTGCTGCTCTTGGATTCCGAAATTATAACATGCCAAATCCAGCGCAACGTTGGCAGCGTGTCCAACCGGTGAAACATCTCCCGGTCCGTGCCACGCCGTGCGGATACCGAAAAACTCACAGAATGCAGCGAGTTTACGTGCCGGACTGATACCCCCGATCTGCGAGATATGCACTCGGATAAAATCGATAAGCCGATCCTTGATAAGATGGACGTATTCATTCGGATTGTTGAACAACTCACCCATCGCAATCGGGATACTTGTCTGCTGACGCATTAACTGGAAATAGTCTACATCCTCTGGCGCAAAGGGATCTTCAAGGAAAAAGAGATTATACGGTTCAAGTCCTTTCGCAAGATTAATGGCTTGGATCGGAGGGATCCGCTCATGTACATCGTGTAGGAGTTCCACCTCGTCCCCCAACTGCGTGCGTAGGTGATCGAAGAGTTTGATGATGGTGTTGACATAAGGGGTCGGTTCAAAGGCAGGCGAACTCCGCTTGCCACGACCTGCGCCGTAAGTCGAATATCCGGGTATCGCTACTTGTGCGCGGACGTAACGGTAACCCTGCTCCATATACCGACGGATGCTCTGCTCCACTTCCTCGAAAGTACCGCCGCCCGCGTGTGCGTAGAGCGTCGCAGCCTCACGGCACTTACCGCCGAGCAATTGGTAGACAGGCATGTTGGCGCGTTTGCCCATGATGTCCCACAAAGCGATGTCCACACCACTGAGTGCATTGTTCAACACGGGTCCATTTCGCCAATAGGAACTGACAAAACTGGTCTGGAAGATGTCCTCTATGTTCGCCGGATCCTTCCCGACGAGGAAGGGTTTGAGATATTCATCGACTGCTGTCGCTACGGCGAGCGGACGTTGTGTAAACGTAGCACAACCGAGTCCGTATAAACCGGGTTCACTCGTTTCGACCTTAACAACGACAAGCCGAATCCCGTTAGGTGCCGTCAGAATCGTTTTAACATCTGTAATCTTCATTTTTTTAATTTTCCTTGCGGTTAAATAGGGTGCGGTTGCTAATATCGGAATTGACTACGATTCTTGTAGCAGCGCGGCTGCTTCGTGACAATTTCTGCCGTATCGAAAGTATATCAAACTGGATATGGCGTGTCAAGGAATCCGCGAGCTGCTATTTCTTCGTCAAAATCAGATTCTGATACGCGTCAACAACAGCCGAAAAATTTGGGGGTATAACAGTCGTCGCACTGAATTCCGTTACAATAGCAGGTCCAACAATTCGATTGCCCGGACGCAACGCCTCGCGGCGATAGAAACCCGTGCGGAGCATCTCACCCTCAAATATGACAGGATTTTGACCGGTAAACGCATCAGACGCATCAGCATCCGCAAGAGGTAAGGTCTGAATAGGCGGTTTGTCGGTCTCACCCGTGGCTGTCAGGCGTAGGTTCACGATTTCAACCGGTGCGTCGGTACGCGCGTAACCGAACCGCTGCGCGTGCGAAGTGTGGAAACTCTTAACAAGCATCTCTACTGCGTTCAAATGGTCACGTCTCTCGGTAGAATAAGGGATATTCAGTTCATAAGACTGCCCTTCATATCGCATATCAAGCGAACGGTCAATTTTCAGTTGCTCTTGGAGAAAGCCTTCCGTTTCCATCTCATTTTCTGCACGGGTTAAGAGTTCATCAAACCCAGTGTCCAACGCTTCAACAAGCGTTTCGTCGCCCGTCCTAAACCGCCATAGCACCGTCTGTGAGTAGTCTTTGACGACATCCGCAAACAGCATCCCATAAGCAGAGAGTAAACCGCCGTTTGGTGGGATCAGTACTGTCTCAATGCCGAGGTTTTCTGCCATAAACGCGGCGTGCAAACCGCCAGCACCGCCGAAAGAGACGAGCGTGAAATCGCGTGTATCAAATCCACGTTCAACAGAGATAACCTTAATCGCACGTTCCATCGCTGCGTTGGCGACTTTGAGGATACCGCCAGCGGCTTGCAATGCGGGGATACCGAGTCGTACCGCAAATTTTTCAATGTAAGTGCTGGCTTTATCGGTATCAAGTGACATCGCACCCCCTAAAAACTGCGTCGCAGCGATACGTCCCAAAAATAGGTTCGCGTCGGTCACTGTAATGTCTTCTCCACTGTTACCATAGCAGATTGGACCGGGGGCTGCCCCGGCACTCTCCGGTCCAACGCGCAACGCACCCCCCGCGTCCACAGTTGCCATAGAGCCGCCCCCTGCACCCACGGTATGAATATCAATCAGCGGCACCTTGATCGGAAGTCCGCTAATCGTGCTCTCCGTCGTAAGCGAGATACCATCATTACAGAGGCTAACATCCGTTGAGGTGCCGCCCATATCAAACGTGATAATTTGGTCGTAGCCAGCAGCTTTGGCAATCTGATACGCACCGAGGACACCGCCAGCGGGCCCCGAAAGAACCGTCCGGATACCAGCAGCTTCAAAGTTTTTCACAGAAACGCAGCCACCGTTGGAAAGCATCAAGCGAAAGGACGCTGGAAACTGCTCAGAATTTGTCAATGTAGAGAGATGTCGTTCCAAAGTAGGACGGATGTATGCATTCGCGACGGTGGTACTAAAACGTGCATACTCGCGGTATTCGGGTAGGACTTCGTGTGAGCACGAAATCGGTATCCCCAGCTTCGCGAGATGTACCGCAACAATCTGTTCATTTTGTGGATTGACGTAGGCAAAAAGGAAACAGATTGCGATGGCATCCAATTCTAATGTCGCAAGTTCGGATGCAAGTGCATTCAGATCGGTGGGTTCAATCTCGGTTTGGATTTCGCCTGTGTGCAGCGTCCGCTCCGGTATACCGAACCGTCTGTCGGCAGGGACAAGCGGTGCCGGACGTTCAACAAAAAAATCGTAGAGCGATGGGCGCGTCTGTCTGCCTATCTCTAAAACGTCCTCGAAACCTTTCGTTGTGACGACAGCAATGCGCGCACCCCTGCGTTCAAGGAGTGCGTTGGTTGCGACAGTCGAGCCGTGGACAATTTCGAGATGTTCAGCATCGGTACCGTGCAATCGCAATATTTCACGCACTCCCTGTATTACAGCGAGTGCTGGATTTTGCGGTGTGGAGAGGACTTTGTGTGTAAGCAGGGTGCCGTCAATACGCATCACGATGTCCGTGAAGGTACCACCCGTATCAACCCCTATATTCTTAACTACGGCAGTTTCTGCTCGATTATCTCCCATTGTGAATAAAAACCTCAAACAACAACATTTTGCGGGTTACCTTCCAGAAAAGCGATGATATTGTCTACCGCGCCTTCATTGAGAAGTTCAACGCCTTCGGGGGTCATATCTGCACAGTGCGGTGTCAAAATCACCTGCTCACACGCCAAAAGTGGGTGGTTCGCCGGGATCGGTTCTTGGTCATAGACATCAACCGCAGCACCACCGAGGTGTCCGCTATTTAGTGCACGGATCAGTGCATCGGTGTCAAGTACGCCGCCACGCGCGACGTTGATAAGGAGCGCGCCGGGTTTCATTAACCCGAATTCCCGTTCACCCATGAGATGGCGACTCTCCTCTGTCAACTTGACATGCAGACTCACGACATCGGCAGTCTGGAGTAGTTCATCCAATTCAACAAAACGAACACCTAACGTTTCGGCACGTGCCGCTGAAGGGTTGTACGTCCATGCGATAACGTTCATCCCGATGGCGCGCCCGAGACGTGCCATCTCTGCTCCGATATGTCCGGTGCCGATAACGCCTAAAGTTTTACCTTGCAGGTAGATGTTGTCCAGCCGGGGCCAGCCTCCCGCTTTCATGGAAGCCGTCAGGAACGCCGCCCGTTTGGCGAGTGCGAACATCAGGCCGAACCCGTGTTCGGCGACGACTGGCGCGGTACGTCCCGGTTGGTTACAGACGGTAACACCGCGTTTTTTCGCCTCGTCCAGGGCAATCATATCGGTGCCGATAGAGCAGAGCGAAATCAGCTTGAGCTTGGGGAGTTGGCATAGGATTTCCGCGGGCCACTTGACGATCCCGCGTGAGTTGATGAGGATGTCTGCATCTTTAGCACGTCGGATCTTCTCTTCCGACGTTTCGGGCCGGTCGGTATATAGCACAACATCGCCGTAAGGTTTCAGGCGTTCGAGATGCGGTGAGCCTTGGATTTGTGGTGGTGAATCACCAGGTACAACAATCTTGCGTCTGTTCACGATTTTTCCTTTGTAATTTAAAAACACTGGCGGTATAGTGCGACGATTTCCTCAGCAGTCGCCTGCCGCGGATTATTAGCAGGACTCCCACTTGCAATAGCATCAGCTGCCATCTGTTCAATCACGTCCTCAAATTTCTCTCTGTCAATTTTATCAATCTCACCGAGTCGCGGCATCTGAATATCGGTGACGAGCCTTTCAACAGCAGTAACCGCCGCGTCTGCCTGATGCATAGGCGACAATCCGTCAATCGGTTCACCCATGGCACGTGCAATGTCGGCGAAACGCGCCGGTGCACCGACGACACTAAACGCCATCACATCGCGGAGCAGCACCGAGTTGGACAACCCGTGATGAACATGGAAATACGCCCCAATCGGACGCGACATCCCATGAACCAAAGCCACAGAGGAATTGCTGAACGCCATGCCTGCGATAGACGCACCGATCATCATATCCGTGCGCGCGGCGACGTTTTCGCCATCTGCCCACGCCTGCCGTAGCGACCCCGAAATCATCTCTATTGCTTTCAGCGCGAGTGCATCCGTGATCGGTTGGGCGCGTTTGGAGATGTACGCCTCTATCGCGTGCGTTAATGCGTCAACACCCACCGCTGCCGTTAGATGCGGTGGCGTTGTCAGGGACAGTATAGGGTCCACAATTGCGACGTGCGCCAATAGACAAGCACTACTGAGCATCATCTTGACATTCCGCTCGGTATCTGTAATAACGGTAACCTTGGAGACTTCGCTGCCTGTGCCACCTGTCGTCGGTATAGCAATCAACGGTGCACCCGGATTCGGGATCTTGTCTACACCCATATAATCGGCAAAGTCGCCACTGTTCGTCAGTTTCACGGCAATGCCTTTTCCGCAATCAATCGCACTTCCGCCACCGATGCTCACAATCACATCGCAGGCTTCATCACTGTATTGTTTTAGTCCGTCTCGTACGTTTTGTAAAGTCGGGTCGGGTGTGACATCAGAGAAGCAGGTGGTACTTATGCCAGCAGCGTGTAAATTTTGGGCAATCTGGTCGGCGTATCCGATTTTAGCGATACCCGGATCGGTTACGATGAGTACATTCGTTGCGCCGAGCCGTTTCGCCTGTTCACCGACGTTCTCAGATGCACCTGCGCCTGTAATTATCGTGGGTGGGAGTGTTAGTGTCGTAGGCAATTTTTAAGTTCCTATAAGGGTTTACTGTTCAACTGAGCATGGAATGGACTAAAGCAGCTCAAGACGCTCAAGATCTGTTTCCGTCCATTGCACTTGTCGCCCAATAATCGCCCTAAGAGTACCAGGGGCAAAAGTTTGGCTCATTTTGTGAAGATGAATAGTTGTCGTCCGTCCATCTGGATGTGCAAAAAAACGGAGTGCTCCTTTTCTTCTCACTTCATAAAAACCGTCTTTTTTCAAAGCACGTATTAATTTTCGCGCAGTCAGTGCGCGTAACCGGCTGTAATCAATAGGTATATCAAACAGTTATAGCAATTAGAGGTACATCGCTGACCTGAATTTGCGAACAGGATTCAGAAGACCCTTCTTCCTGATGCCGCATGAGCGAATCAAGATCGATTTCTTCTGCCTGCTCCGATAGATATTCAAAGAGGAGGTCCACCGCGTTTTGCAGATTCTTTAAAGCCTCTTTTTGGGTATATCCCCAACTCGAAGCACCTTGATGCTCTAACGCGGGAATGTAAGCCCGCCAGACGGCGTTATCATCTGGCTCATCGGGCCACTTGTCCTTTTCTAAGACAACTTGAAATGAGTATGTTTTCACCTGTTCCTCCTTAGTTCTTACTGGTACGGTTCAAAAATTCCTCAATGTTCCTACTGATAGTTGGTGGTGGAAGGGTCTCACTGTCACGATGTAAAATTTCTATCCACTCGTCAACAATCTCACATAAACGTACAAGAGCGATCCACGCTAACACTACTAATGCCGGAAATGGCGAACACCTGTTAGTACCATCGCCATGCCGTAAGCGTCCGCGGCTTCAATTACAGGCTCGTCGTTAACGGAACCACCCGGCTGAATAATCGCACGGATACCCGCCTCACCCGCAATTTCGACACCGTCTGGAAACGGGAAATAGGCATCCGAGGCTAACACGGCACCCTTCGCTTTCTCACCCGCCTTTCGGATGGCAATAATCGCGGCATCCACGCGGCTCATCTGCCCCGCTCCGATACCGACGCTCTGCGTGCCGTGCGCCAGCAAGATACAGTTGGATTTGACATGCTTGCACGCTTTCCACGCAAACAGCAGCGATTTTATCTCTTCGTCTGTAGGCGGACGTTTGGTGGCAACCTGTAGCGCATCCGCTTCCATCTCGTGGATATCTGGGTCTTGAACGAGTATGCCGCCGGTAATGTTGCGAATCTGCATAGTAGTAGGCACACTCCCTTGGGTTCCCGTAGCAAGTGCCCCAACTTCAAGGATAGGACGGCGTTTGACGCGCGACAACGCACGCAACGCTTTTTCGGTATAACTCGGTGCGATGATGGCGTCAACCTTCACACCGGCATTTGCGGCTTCTCGGATCGTGTTCGCCACCTGGATCGTCACTTTGCGATTTAGCCCGATAATCGAACCAAAGGCGGAGGTGCGATCACATTCCAACGCTTTCGTAAAGGCATCTTTTAGAGTATCAGCAGTCGCGAGTCCACACGGATTGTTATGTTTGATAATTGCACACGCTGGCATCGCAAAGTCTTTGACGATCTCTAAAGCGGCTTCTAAATCAAGGAGGTTATTAAAAGAGAGTGGTTGTCCACTGAGTTGGTTTGCCCACGCCGCAGAGGGTCCTGGTGTGGTTTCAGTTTTGTAGAAAGCGGCGCCCTGATGTGGGTTCTCGCCATAACGGAGCGTGCGTTCCTTCTTGAAATGGAGGGTTAGGCTATCTGCGAATTCGACCGGTGATTCAGATGATTGAAGATGATTGAAGATGATCTTGTCTTCATCATCCTCAATCACTGGTTCATGTTCGACAAGATAGGTGGCGATTGCGGTGTCGTAGTGGGCGGTATGCGCAAACGCGACTTTTGCCAATTCAAATCGCCGTTCTTCTGAAAGGCATCCGTCGTTCGCGTCTAAATCAGCACTGATTTGTGGGTACTGGCTTGGGTTCGTGAGAACTGCGACGTGCCGGTAATTCTTCGATGCAGCACGAATCATCGTCGGTCCGCCGATGTCAATATTCTCAATCGCTTCAGGAAGTGTCACATCCGGTTTCGCGACGGTTGCTTCAAAAGGATACAGATTGCATATCACCATATCAATGGGAGCGATGCCGTGTGCTTCCACTTGTACGTTGTGTTCAGCATTATCGCGTTCAGCGAGGAGTCCACCGTGGATTTTTGGGTGGAGCGTTTTCACTCGACCGTCCAGCATTTCGGGGAAGCCGGTATAGTCAGAAACATCAACGATGTCAATCCCTGCGTCCCGAAGGTGTCGTGCCGTGCCGCCGGTGGACAGGATTTCTACACTACGCTGTGTGAGCGCAGTAGCGATCTCTAAAAGGTCAGTTTTATCGTAAACGCTGATCAAAGCGCGCGCTATCTTTTTCATACTTCCTCATATTTTTTTACCAAGGGCGGGAATAATTATACTTAATAGACTTTGCTCCGGTGCCCAACTTGATGGACCGTAACCTCTCTAACACGTTTATCGAACGAATAAAGGACGCGGTAGTCGTTCATTTTCAAAGTAAATTTTCCTTTGTGTTTACCCTTCAGTGCCTTGTGTCGATGTACGTCGCAGTTCTCACAAAGCCAATTCAATTTACTGCGTATTCCGCGGGCTATTGTAGGATGCAAACGCCGTAAATCTGATTGAGCGCGTGAGTCTAATATTAACGTGTACACTATTAATCTATCCCTAATTTCTTGAACGCCTCATCTGCTGGAATTAGTTTCGCCTTTCCTGCTTCGTAATCGGCTATACGTTGATCTAACTCTTTAAGGAATTCAGGACGCATTTCTAGCCCCTCATCAGGATCATAGTGATACGCTTCCAATGCGAGTTCCAAGAGTTCGTAGGCGACGAAAAATTCTCGAAACGCAATATCTAATTCGGCAAGTCGGGCATCCTGCTCCAGCAAGGCGAGGAAAGGTTCCTGCAACGAGAAAATCTCCAAACTCACGAGCATGCGTAACAGTTTTCGATATTCGTCTGTTGGCAGCTCCGAGATTTTCTTCTCTGGCATCGGATCGCTGTTCATGTAAGCTCCAGCGCGTCTGGACATCCGCTCGTCCAGGGTTGTTTTCCGATTGGCGAGGATATATTCGCGATGCCGCTTTAGTTTTTTGGCGATTGGTGTGTGGGAGGGCAGTCCTTCAAGCGGATCCGCCTCGTAGGTCTCAAGAAAGAACGCGAGACTTTCATACCCACAATAGAATTCACGGAACTCCGTCTCAAGTTTCCGTCTATTCTCAGCGGAAGGGTGTTCGTTGAGCAACACTATGAGCCGCTCGCGCGCCGCAAAAATCTGATCGTTCACAAGGATATTTAGCAGCTCAAGGGCTTCAATAGGATCGATCTCCATAATGTTTTTCATCTTTTTTCTCCATAGTCAGACTATGTATCGCGGAAATCCGAACCCGTCGTTTGCGACGTGGCTTCGCGCGGGGATTTGGGCGCGGTTCGGGATAATCAGGTCCATTTCTGATGTGTTTTCAATAACCGTCCCGTCGCCGATACGCACCTCCTCCCCGATATAGATGCGTCCCGGATGATCCGATGCGCCGCGGATAGTTCCAATAACAACAGACGACCCGATGCGGCACCGCTGTGCAATTTCAACAAATCCATAGATCTCAGTGTTCGTGCCTATGGTGGAGTGGTCAGCGATCTGGACGGGTCCGAGAAGACTGGTGTCGGTACCGACTTCAACAAAATCGCCAATGATGGGGTGCCGTTGTTTGACTTTGACGCTCAACCCGCCGAATGTGCTTGGATAGATAACGCACCCCGAACCGATAATACCCGTTTGACCAGTGGTTACACCGCGATGGGGGTGCTCAAGGAAATTGGCATCACCGATCTGCGTTTCGGGATGCAAATCGGCTTGATAGTAGCGTCCGCCGAGTTCTGAGATAGCACGCGGCAATAACGGGACGGGGACTCTCTTAAGGTTTGGGTTATCTTCGGGTGCTTCATCGCGCGTCAATGCGTATGCAACATCATGGTAGAAGAGGACGCGCCATCCGGGATAGGTACTCACGACTAACTGGAGTTGGTAATCCAAAACAGTGGCAAGGTTCAACGTCCCAAGGAAATCTTGATACGGCTCAAAAGTACGTTCTTGGATCGCAGTATCAATCTGAGAACGAAAATCAATGGCAGCGATTTTTTCACGTGAGATACCCGTGTGGAGTAGGTACGCATCCCAGACAGCAGGATCCTTGAGAGAGGCGAATCGGTTCCAGAGTGCTCGGCT
The DNA here is from genome assembly GCA_000406005.1 of Candidatus Poribacteria bacterium WGA-3G. GTDB lineage: Bacteria > Poribacteria > WGA-4E > WGA-4E > WGA-3G > WGA-3G. The sequence continues at coordinate 39,924 of ASZN01000037.1, read as the reverse complement.
CTTGAGACGCGGCAGTTCCCAGAGAAGTGCAAACGTCGTTTCAAGCGCATCATCAAGATCCGTTTCATCTGTAACAGCCAAAAAGGATTGCGTAACCATGGCGTATAACTGATCCGCCACCTCTTCGATCGCCTCCGAGAGTTCGCGTTTTTGGTGATGCAGATGCGGCGCATTATGCGAACCTGGCGCAACGCATTCGAGCAAATTGCCGAGAACGGTTTCGAGGATATCTCGGTTGACAAACCCGCGTCCAGAACGTTGTGCCAACCCTTCGCGGCTCATGCCGTCGATACGTAAAACGTTCAACTCCGATTGACTATAGATCGGACGCAGCCGTTCCAACGTTTGCGTCAGTAACGGCTGTTTTCGTTCTTCATACGAGACATCAAAAAGTGTCGTTTCAGACATATTCTTTCCTGGCTCCAATCGTATTATGTAGGGGTTAGGTAACCTAACCTCTACATACGGATCGGGTTACCCAACCCTTACAGCCCGAAAAACTTCCTGCGCAGCGGTAACGCCTGCGCCGAGTGGAATATCGCAGCCGATCTCTATTAAACCTCGCTCAAACGCAGAAATCGCGACAATCACATCGCTTTCATCTATCCAACCGAGGTGCGCGATTCGGACGATCTTCCCACTCAACTGGCTCTGACCGCCAGCATAAGTAATACCGTATTTATCAAGCATCAGTTTGAGAAACGCTTTCCCGTCAATTTCTTCTGGTAATTGGATTGAGGTTACGGTATTCGCCGGTGACACAGCAAAAAGGGTGAATCCTAACGCTTTAACGGCACTCCGCGTCGCTTCAGCCAAGCGACTGTGGCGCGCAATCGTGCTGCGGATACCCTCCTCACAGATACGGGTCAACGCACACTGAAGCGCGGTGAGTAGCGTCACTGCAGGTGTGTAAGGGACAGAACCCTCTAATCCGGTCTCGTACGCCTTACGGAAATCGAAGTAATATTTCGGGAGATCCGAGTGCGAGACTGCGTCCCAGGCGCGTCCGTTGAGTGCCACGACTGCCAAACCGGGGGGTGTCATCAACCCTTTCTGCGCACAAGAGACAACAACATCAACCCCCCAATTATCCATCTGTAAGTCGTCAGCCCCGAGTCCGCTAACAGCATCAACAACCAAAAGCGTTGGACGCACACGGGTCAGGCGCGCCAATGCCTCAATATCGTGTAGAACACCGGTTGAGGTCTCACAGAGCGTTGCGTAAACCGCTTTGACATCGCGGTGTTCATCTAAGAGGGTTTCCACCGCTTCCGGATCAACGGCATTTCCCCATTTTACGTCAATAGGTATAATTTCAACACCGAAAGCAGTACAAATCTCACCCCACCGTTCCCCGAATTTACCGCTCCGGACAACAATCACCTTATCCTCACGAGACAGTAGGTTAGCGACTGCACCTTCCATAGCACCGGTACCGGATGATGTTAAAAAAAGGACATCGTTCTCGGTTTGGAAGACGTGTTTGAGTTTTTCGAGAACATCTTTAATTAAAGCGACAGTATCTTCGCTACGGTGGTAATCAATCGGTTGCGCCATCGCCAATAACGCTTCAGGCGGAATCGGCGTGGGACCGGGCGTAAAAAGCCACTTCTTTTTCATTTTTTTAACTTTCCTTGCGGATGGGTTCGTCAGGTGCCGACGATTACAAACAAGTGTTTATAGGTTACACTTTAGGCGGTGCTGACAGCTACAACGTTTTTGCCTTCAACGTCAACCGCAACCCATTCTTGGTCAAGGAGTTCACACAGTTCTATAATAGCGGCACGTTGCGCTGTGCTGTCCATGGGTACTTCGAGGGTCAGCGTAGCGAATTCTTCTCGCTGCATCGCGCCCTCTTTATCGAATTTCATCGGTGTAATCTGAATCTTTTTCAATCTTGCATCCATATTTTATTCCTCATTTATTTTTTTTACACGTCATCCATGAATGACGCGACATCAATGCATTCCCCGTTACGTCGGGCGGATTCCCAGCCAGCCAGAACGGGTGCTAAAGAGAACAATCCATCATGATAATCGCTGCATAGAAGGCTCGCATCGCCGGTCTGTACAGCGCGGATAAAGGTCTTATCCTGTTCTAACCACGGATCAAATTCGTCCGCTTTATAAAGGACATCGCCGTTCACTTCAATCCGATCATACCGGTAGATTTCCAGGCATCCACCTTCATAAAAGACCGTAAACCACGGTTCGTTCTTCGGACTGGAACCGGCTGAGACGAAACTCAGCGTCATGGTAGCCCCATTGTCAAAACAGTAGTTAAAACTTGAGGACAGTGCCGTTGCGTAAGCCGATCGTTGACAATAGAAGGCTTGGGCGCGTGCGACATTCAAACCCGTCATGAACCTGCTATAATCCGTTGCGTGAACACCCCAATCCAAAGCGCGACCACCAGATTTGTCCATCTCCGCCCACCACGTTTTACCACCATCCTCTGTTGAAGGTGGTAACCCACCGAAACTCTGGAAACGGATATGCACAACGTTTTTGTCTGCCAAAAATCTACGTGCTTCTTGAAAGAGCGGACGATACCTTTCACGAAAACCGACAGTACTGATAACACCCGCTTGTTGAACAGCGTTGTCTATGCGACGGGCAACCCGCATCGTGATTGCCTGAGGCTTCTCACTGAAGAGGTGGATCCCCTTCTCTGCTGCAGTCGCCTCGACATCGGTTCGCACGTATGCCGGCACGATAGAGTATAACACATCGATGGCTTCAGCGTCAAGCATTTTATACGCACCGCCATTTCCGCTGGGGTAGACGCTCGGGATATTGAACGCTTCAGCGATTTCTTGTGCTGCTCGCAAACTGCTATCACACACAGCGACTATATCGACCGCATCTGTCTGTAACAGGTTTGGAATGCGCGTCCGTTTCGCGAAATTGCCGCAGCCGTAGACAGCGACCCGGAGGCGTTGATCTGTTAACACGTTAACTATTCTCCAAATTTTGTTTTTTTACTGTTATCTACTACCCTAATTGGCCCCGAAACGGGAGGCAACCAGCACTAAATCTTGGACGTTTACAACACCATCACCGTTCACATCGGCAGGACTCAGCCCAGTCTCCCCTAAATGCGAGGCGACCAGCACCAAGTCTTGGATGTTCACAATACCATCACCGTTCACATCCACTATTATCTCCGGTTCAATAGGCGTAAACGCCCACAAGAGAATGGTGCCATCTTCACTTCCGCTTGCAAGTGTGCCACCATAGCGAGAGAGGGCAAGCGTATTAACACCAGCAATATGTCCCAGGAGGGTAGATTGAAGATGACCTGTCTGCGTATCCCACAATCGAATCGTATTATCCCAACTGCAGCTAGCGAGCGTGACACCATCCGGAAAGAACACAACAGACTTGATACGAGACGTATGACCTATAAGCGTAACGTAGGATTGTTCTGTCTGCGTATCCCACAATCGAATCGTGGTATCCCTACTTCCACTCGCGAGCGTCCTACCATCCGGACTAAACGCCACAAAATCAACAGGACGTGTATGGCCGATCAGCTCTCGGTATTCTCTACTTTCTACATCCCATAAACGAATTGTACTGTTTTGACCGCCGCTGGCAAGCGTACGACTATCTGGACTGAATGCCACAGTATAGACATTGGCACCGGCTTTGAGAGTCGCTTTGTGTTCACCGGTATCAGCGTCCCATAATCGCGCTGTGCTATCCCAACTTCCACTGGCAAGTGTGCTACCGTCTGGGCTAAACACGATGGACTCCACACCATGCTTGTGGCTTGTGATAGGCATCTTGGGTTGCCCGGCGTGTACATCCCATAACCGAATTTCGGTATCTCCCCTCCCACCCCCACTGGCGAGTGTCTCGCCATCTGGAGAAAACGCAACAGAAAAAACAGACCCTTCATGTCCAGTCAATGTCCCTTGGAGCTGTCCTGTGTCGGTATTCCACAAATGAATTGCCTTACCATCGCTTACACTCGCGAAAATTTGTCCATCTGGAGCGAACACAATGTCATTAACTGGAAGCGTATGACCGGTGACGGTAAACTTATGCTCGAAAGTGACAGAATCCCAAAATTGGATCATCTGGTCACCCCCTGCGCTGGCAAGGGTTCGTCCATCTGGGCTGAACGCAACAGAGGCATCCCAACCGGTATGTCCAGTAAGGGTTGTTTTCAGCGTTTCAGTAGCAGGATTCCACAATCGGATGGTTTCATCGCTGCCGATACTTGCGAGCGTTTGTCCATCTGGGCTGAACGCTACGGACGTGACATCATTCGTATGCTCCGTTAGAATCGCCTTATGTTCACCCGTATGCGGGTTCCACAGTCGAATCGTACCATCTTTACTTCCACTTGCAAGCGTTCGCCCATCTGGGCTGAACGTTACGGACGTGACACCATATTCGTGTCCTGTGAGGGTGGTGACAGCGACACGGAAATTATCTTCTGCCTCCCATAAGCGAATTGTATTGTCCCTGTGCCCACCACCACTGGCAAGCATGAGTCCATCTGGACTAAACGCAATAGAAGTGACTGTTCCCGTATGTCCCATTAAAGTCGTCATGTAGTTGCCTGTAGCTGCACTCCACAATCGAATTGTTTTGTCTGAACTACCACTTGCAAGTAAGTCGATTTGCGACAACGGCGAAAACGCGAGAGCAGTAATACTACCGCGACTATGTCCTCTCGGCGACGCTTTCTGTTCGCCGGTACGTGGGTTCCACAACTGAATTTTTCCATCCGTACTTCCGGCAGCAAGTGTATTTCCACCCGCGGAAAATGCAATGACTGATATCCGGCCTGTATGCCCAACGAGCAAATTAATTTCTTGATATGTTTCGGCATCATAAATCCAGACACCAATGGAACTCGGAACCGCGAGCAACTTGCCATCTGGAGAATACTGGATATCTCCGGTTATTGTGCCTTTACCGAGGCGTGCTGTGGCACCCTCGGGCAAATGCCACTGGGTATAATCCTGTGCAGAGACGTTCGTGTGAAACACCGCTGATAGAAAGAACACTATCCAAATCGGTAAACGTATCAGTCTCATCGTCGTAGCTCCTTGCTGTAGGTGTATCTTGGAAGAAAAAAAAGAAATTGTCTACTTGAGTCTCATCCGCGCCACGGTGGAACGTCCCATGTGTTGAACCACTCCCATTTCCAGATGACCTGTTTCTCCGGCATCTCTATTTCGTATTCCACGCCTGCGGTGAAAGGGAGGAGTTGTGTTCTATTACCAATAATGGCACGCATCGATTCAATGAATGCCATTTCATCAGTGACGTTCGGGGGCCAGTGTCCCTCTGGAATTGGGTCGGATTTTCGATCCGTTCGATAGTGCGTCGGTATCATGAAACGCGGTTGGATCAAGTCTATCAACGTAATCAGCCGCGGCGCGAGCCCGGCACCGAGACCGAGTTTCATGTGAATCAGGAAATCGACCTTACCGCGTAGGTTTTCCAACGCCGGATACGGTTCGTGCAAATCGCCGGTGTGTAAGATTGAGACATCCTTTTTTCTGTGTGTTATAAGATAACCGTTTGTCGGTAAATCTGCAGTCTGATTCTCGCCACTTTCAATCGTTTCGACCCGAATATCGCCGAGGTCAAGCGTATCAGAACCTTGAAACGCTCGCGATGTTCCTTGATTCTCGTTGAGATACTTCGGGTAGAGAATGTGTACTTTATCTGTGGGAACATGCTTAGTGATTGGCAGGTCGCGTTCAAATGCGGCATCGCCATATTTCTCGGCGATCGGTTGTGCGGGTGTCATGCATCCCGGATTGACGAACAGTTTCTTAAAACGTTCGCCGCGACATAACTTTCGCAAAGTAACAGGGTGGCAGTGATCAAAATGTTCGTGGGAGATAAAGATATAGTCATATATCGGTTGGGCATCCGCTAAGTTCTGATTGAAGAGGTATGGATCGAAGGCGATGTTAACATCGCCGAAGCGAACGTCAAACGCACCGCATCCCCACCATCTGAAAAATACATTCTCCATTTGGCTATCGGCTGTTGGCTATTGGCTATCGGTCAAGAGATGTCTGTTTTAATCAGATACCTCTTACTGACTGCCAACCGCAAACTACCTTTTTTCCCTCTGTTTTTGTACCCACGCGACGCTATCACGCATATCCTCTCGATCTGCCCACATCCCGAAGCAGGGCAGGTTAGCAAAGTCTTCAGATTCGTCGGAATCTTTGTCTTGATTTTCATCGCCGGTAATAGCATCCGCACCCACCGGTTCTATCTGTATACGTACTTCAGTACCCTCGGGTAACGAGAGCGGTTTGGATAATACAATGCGTCCATTGCTTATTGTGCCTTCTTCTACTATTAAAGCCATTTTTCGCCTCCATTCTAATCTCGTTCCGTTTAGTTTAGAAATTATCACAAGGCTAGGAATTATACCTACTTCATCAACCACATTTTCCGAACACTCTCGGTGCCGCCTGCTCGGAACTGGTAGAAATAGATACCACTGGCGACAGGTTCGCCATCTCGGTTCTTACCATCCCAATAGAGGGTCTTTTCGCCGTGCGCTTGATATCCGAGATTAAAGTCACGAATCAGTTCACCTGTTTGCGAATAGATTGAAATATGGACATCAGTAGAATCGAAGAGTTGGTAGGGAATCCAGGTCTCAGGATTAAACGGGTTCGGATAGTTTTGGAAGACCTCGGCAGCTTTGACTTTGCCCCATGTTGTGCTGAGTTTCCCAGCCGGTTCAACCGCCGTCACGACATCACCCGCTTCCGTAAAGATATAGACATCGCCGCCAAAACCGAACTGATGTGTCTCGACAAGACCGGAGGGCCACGCCAAGGTGATAGAACCCGATTGATACAATCCAGCAAAACCAAATTCGAGCTCTAAACTATCACTGCCCAAAAAACCCGTACCGCAGATTAACTCTTGCGTCTGAACGTGGTTACCGACTTTCACTGTTACGCGGGTGCCGATACCATCGCGGTTGCTTTCTGTGCCAATCAACCTAATTTTGATGCGTCGATTCTTAGATTGAACGAACCGATGGTTAGATTTCGGAAAGCCAGGATCAAGATCGTTTTGGAGAAGCGTATTGCCGGTGTTATTGACGACATAGAAATCGACATCGCCGTCGTTATCAAAATCACCAGAGGTTGCGCCGCGTGCGACAGCATCAACAGTGGCGTTGAGCGCATCGGCACGGTCAACAAATTGTCCGTTCTGGTTGTGATAGAGACGATTGCGGTTGGTCTTCTGTGAACCATCGACATCGCCATTGACGACGTAGAGATCGCGCCAACCGTCGTTATCAAAGTCAACGAAACTGGCGTACCATCCCACGCCTTCGTTTGCGACACCAACAGTTTCAGCGACATTCGTGAACGTGCCATCCCCGTTATTTCGCCAGAGAAGATCGGCATCGTAGTTAGTGATAAAAAAATCTAAATCCGTGTCGTTATCATAATCGCCAACGCAGAGTCCCATCGCACCTGTCGGTCTTCCGTTGATTTCGGTTACAATACCGGACTGTTCCGAAACATCTGCGAAGGTACCATCCCCGCGATTGCGATAGAGTTTGTCAGGTCCGTGATCGTTTGCTACGAAAAGGTCTGCCCAAGTATCACCATCATAGTCGAAGAAGATTGCACCCCAAGCGATGCCATCATCGGCAACACCAGCAATCGTTGTAACCTCTTCAAAGGTGCCGTCGCCACGGTTTCGATAGAGGACGTTGGTTTTTGGTGCAGGGTTTGGGTTTAAGAGGGACGGTGCTCGTCCCCAATTAGCGATGTAGATATCCAACCATCCATCGTGGTCATAATCAGCGATAACGGGACCGGTACCGTGTTTTTCATCGGCGACCCCCGCGTGCGTGCTTACGTCTGTGAATGTCCCATCGCCGTTGTTCTCAAAGAGGAAATTTGGACCGGCACAGGTTACATAGAGGTCACGCCAACCGTCGTTGTTATAGTCGAACCAGACGCAGCCACGTCCGTTTGGCGTGTTTGCAATACCTGCCTCGGCGGCCACGTCCGTGAATGTCCCATCGCCGTTATTGCGGTAAAGTGCATTCGGTAAACCGCCATCACCGACGACGAAAATGTCAAGCCAGCAGCCATCGTTATCATAATCTACAGCGGCGGTACCGGGACCAAACCAAGCCCCGGATTCCGCATCGACAGGTATTTCACGCTGATGGACATTTGCGGTTAAACTAATATCGTTGAAGGTGGATGCCGCAAGGACGGAAACACCAAAGAACATGAAAAAAAATATCAGACAGTACCGCATGTGTTTGCCCATCCTTTAATATTGGGACTTTACAGCACCCCAAGTCGTTGTCGCTTTGCCACCGGGTTCAACGGGGAAAGGGTTCAGATTGTCTTTGAAGTATTCGTATTCGACTTCCAAACTGCCTGTCCCTGCTGCGACACCGGCATAAATTCCGAGCCATAACGGTGGCGTGAGTTCAAAGTCGCCTTCTCCAATATCTACCCAATCCTTATCGTCGAATGCTTTATACCAAGCCGTGTATGTGTCGCCATCCTTTTTCAGTCGGAGGGACATTTCGATGTCACCCCAATCACCAAATCTCCATTGGATATCAGGCGGTCCCATCCCGGCTTGTTTGGTTTGATACTGGATATGCCCTTTCGCTGCTGCGTCTCTCGACCAGAATTTAATGGTCACCCAATTATCGTCGCTCGGACTTTTCACGACGAGTCCATTAACGCCAGAACTGGTATCCCATTTGGCGAAGAAGTGGGTTTCGACATCAAACATATCCGTATCGGTTTCCTGATACAGGAAATGAGATGCATCTGTTGCCCAGAGATTTCGGTTGGGTTCACTGTCAATATACAGGAAATCCGCGCGGGTTTTGCCGACATCCCATTTCGGGGGTTCGTTCTGCCATTCCCAGTTAGGATTCTTCAGATCACCACCTTCAAATGGGTCGCCAAACGAATCCGCTGCAGCGGCTACTCCTGCGAAGAGGAGCATAAGCAGACACACACCGGTACTATACACGGTAAGACTGCCAAATCTTGGCGTAATTGACACGCCAAAGACCCTTTTTAAAAGTTGGGTTTTCATAAATTAATTTTTAACCTCCTATTTTCAATTTTAAGACAGACGACTGCGGATTGTCAAGATAAATTAAATTGTGTCTTCGCAACACAACTTCTGGTTAATCTCGTTTAATTCCGACCATCACATTCTCTGTTGACACGTCCTCCGGTATCACAACGAAAATTTTCCCAGATTCACCGCTTTCGCTCTGTTTTTTCAGATATGCCGTTATCTCACGCTCGTTAAAAAAAGTCGCACCCTCTGTCTCAGATGCCGGTAGCGGGGTGCGTTCGGAACCGAATTTTCGGATCCATTTGAAGATCGTGCTCGGTGCCACCGAAAACATCCGCGCTATATCACTTATAGAAATCCCACGGCAGTATAAAAAAACAGCCAAGGCTCGCTGCCACGGCGGTCTGCCGCGGGTCGTCAGCCGCGTAAACTGAAAACTGCAGGCTTTGCATTTATAACGTTGGTTCCCTCTCGCTTTTCCATTCTTGACAGCGTCTTTTTGTTTACAACGCGGGCAATTCATTCGGTACACCTCTCCACAATAGTCTCATAAGAAAAGTATAACACAAAAGCGTTAGCGACGCAATAATTTCAATTTTGCGGTTAACGCGCGAAATTTTCACTTGATATTTTTTTTCTGCATGGTATATTATACTTTGTAGACGAAAACTTGTAAGGTAGAGATAGATTTGAAAGATAGCTTCGTGAGGTCTGATGAGAACTTTGGTAGTAGCGCATTGTGTTAGCGACGCGCCCAGCGCGTAAAGGAGCGTATGATTATGGCAGGAAAACTGAAAGTCGCAGCAGTTGGGTGCGGTGGTATAGGGCGCCTGCATCAGCTCGGCTATCTTCAACATCCGGGGGCAGAATTGGTGGCAGTATGCGATATAGATGTTGACAAAGCAAAAGCACGCGCCGAAGAACTCGGCATCGCGAAATGGTACCCTTCCATCAAGGAGATGCTTGACCATGAGGAATGCGATCTCGTAGATGTCGTAACCGCTGACCACCTACACTTTGAACCCGTCATGGAATGCCTGGAAGCGGGCAAACATGTTATCTCCGAGAAACCGCTCTCGCTTTACATTGACGAAGCAGAACAGATGGTCGCCAAAGCAGAAGAAAAAGGCGTTCACCTCGCTATTGATTACAACCGTCGATTCGCACCCGGATACGTCCAAGCGCGGCGGTGGTTCGATGCCGGTGCTATCGGACAGACTTATTACTTAGATATGAAATTATCGCAAGGCGGACCGGCTTCAACATGGAAAGGCGAGTATTACCTGCTTTATGAGCTGGAGACGCACGCGATTGATCTGCTCCGCTGGTTCGGTGGCGAAGTTGTTGCTGTTTGCGCGCAAATGGCGAAACCGCGGAAACATGAAGCGCGGGAAGGTGAGGATACATGTTACACGAGTATGGCGATCTCGTTCCGTTATGAAACGGAAGCCGTCGCGACCCTGCTGGCGAGCTGGGATAGCGATTTTATCCATCCGATCGAACACCTCGAAATCTGCGGCTCCGATGGCGAAATCACCGTCGATAATGTCCTCACACGCGCAACCTTGATGAAACGTGATAACCAAGTCGTTGAAGAATACCGACCCTCCATTTTTAGAGACGAACAACTCGCTTTTAACGGGACATTCGCTTTACGGATGGCAGCACTCGTTGACGATCTGCTCGCTGACCGCCCCCCAGCACCGACAGGGAGAGACGGTTTACAAGCGTTACGGATTACTGAAGCAATCGTGGAATCATGGAAAGAGAAACGCGAGGTTTCGGTCAAGATGGATTAACTATCAACTGTAAACCGTTTCTCATGTATAGCGTTTCTATATGCAAGGAGGAAAAAATTTATGAAACGCCATCTGTCTTTTTTAAAGGAAGTCCATCAGGCACGCCTGAACGGTTCTTCAAGGTCTTCCTCAACAGTACGTGCCTGTGTCGCATCGCTTGTTTTCGTGCTTCTCGCAATCAGCTGCGGGCCGCCACCACAAGGACAATACTACATCCCTGAAACGGCACTCGCTGCTGCGGAGCGGACGACAACAACGACGCAATCCAGTCAAAGCCAAACCAATTTACCTGAAAGTGCTACCATCCAATTGGAGAAACTGCCTTACCTCAGAAACGCTTTCAAAGAACGCGTACGCGTAAGCAGCAGAGGTGGCCTTGACGATTTTCATGCTATGACACGCCGACAAATACAACATAGTGCCGTCGTCGCCAACTGTTCATTCGATATCTTGAAGGCTTTTATCGCAAAGGGGTGGGCACCCATTGTAATGATCGAATTTCAGGGACGGACCCCCGAAATTCTACCGATGTCACAATACAATAACCAATTGGGTGAAGTATACCTCGAAAATCCGTCCAATCTCAACAAGCGACGATTGACCTACACAGATTTTGAGGCATCTTGGAGCAGGATATCACGGAAGAAATGTATTTTAATCACGCCACGAAAACTCTCGGAACTCGACGTTCGGAAAGCGTTAGGAGACTATTTACCTGAAGCAGCGTTCCAAGAGATTAGCGTCCAAAGCCGCTGATATATCGTAAAACCGAAAAATAAATCAACACTTTGGAAAACAACAAACCTACCCACTGCAGGGTTTTTGCTGGGGTGTTTCCTTCAGGGTTTGGAACCCCACCTTTTATTGATGTCTCGTTAATTGTAGGTTTTACTATAAATTGAAGCGAGGGAAAAATTTTGAGAGCACTTCCGTTCACAGCTGTCACGATTAACGACCGGTTCTGGGCACCACGCCAGCAGACGAATTCCGAAGCAACGATTCCACACGAACTCACACAATGTGAGACAACCGGCAGGATCAATAACTTTGCGAAAGCCGCCGGTCTAATGTCCGGGAACTTTGAAGGGATCTTCTTCAACGATTCCGATGTCCATAAATGGGTGGAAGCGGCATCGTATACGCTCTGGACGCACCCGAACCCAACATGGGAACCAGAACTCGACGAAGTCATCGCAAAGATCGCAGCCTGCCAACAACCCGACGGCTACCTGAACTCTTACTTCACATTGGTCGAACCGACGAAACGGTGGCAGAATCTCGGTATGATGCACGAACTGTACTGCGCCGGACACCTCTTTGAAGCAGCCGTCGCCCACTACCAAGCCACCGGAAAACAGACGCTGTTAGACGTTGCCTGTCGGTTCGCCGACCTAATTGACAACACCTTCGGCTTCGATAAACGAGACGGACTCCCCGGACACGAAGGCATCGAACTCGCACTCGTGAAGTTGGCGCGTGTAACCGGTGAACCGCGCTACATGGCACTCGCGGAATACTTTGTCACCCGACGCGGACACTCGCCTTCAGTTTTCGAGAAAGAATTAGAGAACCCCGACCTCCCAGGCGGACTCGGTGCGTACCAACACCATTTTACACGCGACGGAAAATATGAGGGGCACTACGCGCAGGCGCATCTCCCGATACAGAAACAGACGGAGTGCGTCGGACACGCCGTGCGTGCAATGTATCTCTACAGCGGTGCCGCCGACATCGCTTATGAAACCGGGGATTCCGCTATTACAAACGCACTCGAAGCACTCTGGCAGAACGTCGGGAAACGGCTGTATATCACCGGCGGCGTGGGGCCGTCTGGACACAACGAAGGGTTCACAACAGATTATGAACTGCCGAATTTCTCGGCTTATGCCGAGACGTGCGCCTCAATCGGACTGATATTCTGGGCACATCGGATGTTCCTGCTCCGTGAGGAATCCCGTTTTGTGGATGTATTGGAGACGGCTCTTTATAACGGCGCGCTCTCCGGTATCTCGCTCGACGGCACCGGTTTCTTCTATCAGAACCCGTTAGCAAGCCACGGCGATAGACATCGACACGAATGGTTCGGTTGCGCCTGCTGCCCACCGAACATAGCTCGACTCCTCGCCTCCGTCGGACAGTATATTTATGCGGAATCAGAGGAAGGTATCTATGTGAACCTGTACGTCAGCAGCACCGCCGATGCGATCGCCGCAGGGAACGTCCCTGTCCGACTCACGCAGGAAACGGATTATCCGTGGGCAGGCGACGTAACCCTGACAATTACACCGACAACACCGGTGCCTTTCACGCTGAATTTGCGGATTCCGGGATGGTGCGATCAATGTGAAGTGCGCGTTAACGGTGAAGCGGACAATTCACAACCAAACGCCACCGGCTATCTCACTATCACGCGAGAATGGCGCGCTGGCGACCGTGTGCAACTTCAGCTGCCGATGCCTGTTACGCGCGTCCATGCGCATCCGCTCGTGCGAGAAAACCTCGGACGTTCTGCACTCCGCCGCGGTCCGCTCGTCTACTGTTTTGAAGAGGCAGACAACCCCGACGGTGCTTTCCAGACGCTATCTCTCATTGATAACAACGCACTGGAAACAACCTTCAATAACGATCTGTTGGGCGGTGTAACGGTTATCCGTGGGACAGGCAGCATCCTGAACGATGCCGAGTGGGAAGATAACCTCTATATTACGGGACCAAGTGCGAAGCAGATAGATGTTACCGCGATCCCGTATTATGCGTGGTGCAATCGTGGCACAGGTAAGATGTCTGTGTGGGTGCTTTAGCGACCCGCCCGACACCCAATACAGACTTGTACAAACAACCTCGGAGCAGGTTGTTCCTATTTTCCGTGATACATTTTACCGTAGATTGTTTGAACTCGATCCGCAACTCAGACAGCTGTTTAAAGGCGACCTGAAGGAACAGAAAAAAAATCTCACAGATGATAACCGTCCTTGTCAGAGGCGACAAACCGGACGAGATTGTGTCAGCTATCCAAAGTTTAGGCACGCTGTGATTTGGAGAGCATTTGTGTCTTGCTACCAAGTTCTGTAGAGGCGACATTTAATAATATCGCAGCGAATTTTTCGACTTGACAAACGACCCCAGAACGCCTCCAATCATCTTAATTTTATAGGACTTACGCATGCTGCTCTTTTGTAGCACAAACTTCATAGTTTGTGGCAGGAGACCACTGTGTTTTCCGAAAATTCTCATCTAACAGAACGGGCTGCAGTCAAAATTGCGTAAGTCCTGAATTTAACATCTTCCCTTCCGTAATGATTGTCCAATCGTCTAACAAAGTAGCTTGAAGCTCAACTACCCACGCCTAAAAGCATAGGTAGTTGAACATGCGTAATTAAGGCTCACATTCTCAAATCCCTCAAGAATCTCAAGTCCGACTTCAAGACTTCACGTGCCAAATTCAAAACGACTCCGATTTGATTTGACCCCATGTCGTGGTTAGAGAAGTATTAGCAGGATTGACAGCAAGCGCGCCACTGGTAGCAGCGCCGTTCATGCCGATTAATGTATACCCATTCCCCGACGTATCTTCAAAGCCATCTGCGCCTGCCTTATCATTAAAATCCCAGAGTGCTAACGTGTGCGCATCGCTTGAAAAACGGTGTGGCGGCTCAAAAGGCGAGATCCCTCCCTGAGCAGGCAAATCATACCGGGCGATATCTGAAAACCTTATCGCGTCAATTTCGCCATGAAAGTAAGTCTGTGGTAAGGCTTTTTCAGCATAGCCTCCCACACAGAAACTTTTAAACCACTCAGGGAGACGCAGCTCCGCAGCTATTACGTTCAGAAAGTCCTCTTTCTGTCTTTGATAGATTTGATCGTTGTATGCCAAATGAAACGTGCTATCCTTGAAAATGATTGCCATATAGTTCCATTGATCCTTTTTGATGGGAGCATCACTAACTCTAACACCGTGCGCTGCTGCGCCTTCAAGATATGCTGAACCATAGGCACACACTTCATCCTTATCACCGAGCGGAACTCTCCTACAATTATTAGCTATCTGCAACCCGAAGCGAACTTGCTGACTCAGAATAATATTTAACTTTCCTGGCTCCGGTTCAACTTCAGCTTTCGGATAGAACCATACCTCAACCGTAAACGCATCGGTGTTTCTGGGGAAAATATAACCATGTTCAGCAAATGGGAGGATCGCATAATCATCCTCACCATCGAGCACCAAAACATCACCAGAAGGCTCGAAAGAAAACACAGGCAAAACGAAAATCAGCAAGAACACCACACTTAGTGCATTGACTAGGAACTTACGGTTAATAAACATTAGAAACACTCCTTAAGTTTTTGTGAATAGATGCGTTGCTCAAATTTGAGTGAAGTTGAGCATAGACGCGAGTGATACACCCATACGCTTCTCTATACCCCCACCTAATTTCTCGTAAAAAGAAAGAAAAATAAAAATTGTCCTTTCTCATAATGAAGAGCCCAAGATGAGGGCTGAATAGCGGTTGGAATGGTATCAAATATGAGAATTACATCTGCTCAAAAAGCATGATAGAATCCTCTATTATGGACAGTCGCCATAAGTGCAGGTATAGTCCCATTTCATCTCTATTTCGTTCCACTTTGAGCAGCAAAACTCATCAAGACTACAGCAGGTGTAGTTGCCTGTTGATAGCCTACCGCACACGTCATACCACTCAGAACACCCGACGGGATAAGCGTTGGCAGTCCCTGGGGCAAACAGCGTCGCAGCGAGCATCACACTGCTGAGGATGGTGCCTGCCATCAGCGCATTTTTCCGACCGACGTTGCCATCTTCTTGTGTGAAGAAATCACTGATCCGTTGCTTGGCAATCGGTGAAACGTGTCTTTGCATAAATATCACCTCCTCTCTTTTTCAAGTTCACGACAACCGCCGGCAGCACAGATTCACGTTCTACCAGCCAAGTCACATCATTAGCACCGAAGAACAAACCGTAGAGGTGTATCGCTCGCGTCTATGCTCCATCTCATACTAAATCTATCAATGCTAATGACCGGCTTATATTGTCGCGACAGATAGTAAGCCATAGGCTCACATTCCAAAAATCCCTTTATGTATTTTTTCGCAGGTTCATAATCAAGTTTCACGCACTTCTGCCATAATTCGTTTGACCCGATCTGCGTCTTGGCAGAGATGCAAGAGTAATGCTTCCACTTCCATAGCCGTATGCCTATCCGAAAGGGTCATCGCAATCGCTTTTTCGATATTATATATCGGGGAACCATCAAGTAAGTCACGTACCCGGAACTCAAGCGTCCCTTGTGCACGATTGTAATGTTTCGTAAAAGAGAATGAACTCGTCTGCTTGTGATTGATCACTCGCTTTTGCTGACAATCGCTAAAGCAGCTGAGAAGTTGTTTGACTGTCGCATCCCACGTGTAAGATACCGCTACCTCCCTCGCTTTCATGCCGAGTTTCTTTCTTTCACCGGAACTCTCCATCAACTGCTGAATCGCTTCCGAGATAGACGCAATCGGCGGACGCAGCGAATCAAAGGGCGACGGTTCAACTTGAAAAAATCGACATGCATCCGCTACTTCGCTCGGTTCATTGTATCCCCAGACAATGAGCGGAATCCCACATGCCGCCAATTCGAGCAGATAGGAGCTCGACGTTCCCAAAACGGCTGGGAATATCGCCATATCAAGGGCGTTAAATACAAATGGACTGGCTTCTTTGTCTTGAAAGTTACGGATGCTAAAGACACTGACTGTTTCGCTCGTGCTAAAATAGCGTTCTAAAGACGGATGAATCACAAGCCAATGCACATCTGGGTTTGCAGCAGAAAGCTGCCGCAACAACGCAATAGCACTTCTGATATTCAACCCTGGAACCACACCCACTAATAACTTGTCTACAATCTTCGGATTTCCAACGGCTTGTGCCAACTGTCGCTTGGCGTTTGCTTTATCCATTGGTCGGAAGGTAGATACATCAACCCCATAAGGGACACAGTGGAAGCCGTTCATCTCAGTATCAGAAACCAATTGCGAAAAGAACGGGGCAGTCCAAGAGGCATCACAAACAACAGCATCATATTCTCTGAGAGCGGTATATTTCTCAAGTGTCCTGTTAATGCCTTGCTCGGTTGCTAATGTTTCGTTACATACTCGGACGAAAAACGGAATAGCGGTAGATTTCAAAAAAATTTGTTCACCTAAGGAAATCGGTGATAACGACAGAATACCGTCGCAATCCTTCGGAATAAACTTGATGACGGAGTCTGTTCGATTCCGGCTCGGAAAAAAGATCGGTTTAATCCCATCAACGTCAAACCTTTTTTCAATCTCCTCTTGATTTTCATTTACCTCTGGAAATCCCAGATAGACTTCAGCATGATTGACCAACATCGTCAATAAATGATGGTTCGCCGCATTTAGCGAGAAACTCGCTGTGTCTCTGTGCTCCAAAAAACCTGGTGCCACGAAAATTTTGAGTCTATCGGCAGTCGAAACCCTCTCCTCCTGATACCGGACTGGAGAGAACAAAAGCCCCAGATTCGCGAGTTTGGATAGAAAATTCAGGTTTTCAAGAACTTCAAACCGGTTGTATCTTACCGCCAGTTCTTCAATAATCTGGTCGGTGCTTAAATGAACACAGTGCTCCAAAACCTCTTCAATAATCTCGTTAATAGGAAACGTGTGTCCCGTTTCTAAATCGGCGATGTAAATCTCGTCGTTGCGACGAAATTTATGGATTGCGTGAAGTTGCTGAGGAAATTGAATCATATTGTAGTTTCCAAACCTTTAGGAGGTCGCCTCCTGAAAACCCAGAACTTTTTCAAGGACGCTTACCGCTTTCGTCTCGCCACAGAAATGCTGAAGCACTGCTTCCACTTCATGCGTGCCGTGTCCTTTATTGAGCAGACTTAGCGCAAGCCCTTCCTCGACGGTCTGCACATATCCATCCCGCATGAGCGGTCGCTCTTTCAAATTTGTGACGTTGCTCAGAATTGCCTTATATCCCACACTTCTCTGGTTTCCGTCAAGATAGGCGGCAAACGATATTGGGAATTCCCGTCGGTGCCGAGTTGTTAATCTCTGAATTTTCTTCAGTTTTTCAAGCAGCGTTAACAGATTCGTCGCCGTTGCATCCCATGTAAAATTGCGTGCTCCTTGTGCCGCTTTCTCACCGAGTTTCAACCGCCTCTCTTCATCATTCAAGAGTCCATTGATTGCCTCTGACATCGCGAAGGGACAAACAGTGCCGGCGAAGCTGCCGATCTCATCCCGATATTCCGAAGCAGGCACAATAACGCCGGCATCTCCAACCACCTCAGGGAGACCATCCAATCTCGGAACAACGGGTGGGATGCCACAAGCCATCGCTTCCAAAACAGCGAGTCCAAACGTTTCTTCACCTACCATTGATGGTAAGCAATAGACATCAAAAGCATTGAAGATATAGGGCAATCGATCTCGCGGCTGCTGAGAGAGATAGATCAGATTTGGCGGGAACCGCTGCTGCGCATAGAAATTAAGCGTCGGTGCGGTCAACAGAAAACACACCTCAGGGAGAAGTTCCGCTATTTTTATGTAAATGCCAGCCCCTTTTTCGGGCTGAAAGCGCGACAGAAATCCGACAGTCGGTGAATCAACCAGCTCAGGCTTATTCAGCATCTGCGCGACTTCGTGCTTCGCAGCGTGTTTGTCCATCGGTTTGAAGTGATCAAGGTCAACGCCCAACAAGATCGTCTGGAACGTACTGGCATCAGATGCGAACGACAGATAGAAATCTTTTACAGATTCTGTCGGTGTCAGAAAAGCATCAAACGTTCGCATCGCAGAATACCAGTGCAAAACCGAGTTGATGGATTCCCCATTGTGACCGCGAATCGAATAGATAGGAACAACAAACGGAGCATCGATATATCTCAGCAGCGAAAGAAAAGCGGTGTCTGTGTGTTTTTGCAGTAACACACCATCATATTTTCGCCGAATCAACTTCAGCCAACTCCGTCTCTCCGCGCAAACTGATAAACTCAGGCTCTTCGCCGGTTCCATCTGTTGATGGATCCTTCTTGCTGACAATAAACCGCAATTTAAAATCAATTTCATCAATATACCTTGAAAAGAACGGAAGCAGCTCCTTTTCCGCATCAACAGTATAGGGACAGTAAGACATAACAAACAACTCAACCTGTGGTTTGATCGGACCACGGCCCCGTTGTTCCAAAATTTGCTTCAGACTCGGATCCGTGCGACTGTGATCAACTTCCGGCATCAACTGCGCAACAATCTGTTCAAACCCGGGAGAATGTTCTGGTGCGTGGCATTCCATACACGTTGACGCTTCGACTTTCCCACGGATATTTGTAGCAAGTGGCGTATAGGTATGCTGTTTACCCGGTCCGTGACACGTCTCACACCCGACCTCGGCGAGGTGTGCGCTGTCCGCTTTACCAATCTCATATCCGCTTGAATAGCCAAATCCAGTGACGTGACAAGAGACGCATTTTGAATAATATCCTCGTCCGACAATCTGCAATGTGTTAAAGGCAGTTGCGTGGGAGGAATGCGACCACTGGTCAAATTCCTTTTCATGGCATCCCTGGCATGCCTCCGAACCGATATAACGATTACTGCTATCCTGTTCAAGTGCCTCTGAGGAGAATAGTGGATAACTGGCAGATTGCAATTGTGGATCACTGGCGACCTGCTCATAAAAATCGTTCAACAGCTCCCTGACATCCGGACCATCACCAACCTCCTCAGTCAGCGCAATTTGCTTGACTTCGGCTGAAGTCTGTCCAGCAGCATCCGTTAAGGTCAATGCTCCGAGCGTTTTCCCATGCGGATAACAATACGTCAATAGAACGTTGCCAACCCGTTCAGTTTCTCCGATGTCACGACTCATAATTGCTGAGAGGTTGGGGTATTTTTCAGCAAGCCTCCTATTCACCTCTGGCTGAAGATGACTTGACATTATGACAATATCCGCTTGTGTCTGAACTTCAGACATCAGCGAATCAAGTTTCTTCGGAATGGATGTGGCTTGCCCAGTTTCAAGCAAGGAGAGTTCAATCAACGCAATTCGCTTACTACCAACCGTTTTTATCAAGTAGGGATGCTGTTCTGGAGAGGATATTTTTGAAGGTGCAGCTAACCACTGAAAACGGTAGTCCGTCAAGATCTGCTCAACGGAATTTTCGCTGAGATCCGACTTCGGCTGAGCGGAAACAAGTACATCATAACCCATCATCTCCATCGCCGTAAAAGTCGTTTGGACGCGCAGCTGGTCTAATTGGGTGGTTTGCTCAAGCGAATCTGACATCATCTGTTCCGGTTCAAGTGGGAGAAACCCACCGAGATCAACCAACAGCGATGAAAACCCTTTATTCCTGATACCAGAAATCGCAGTCGCACGTCTGGGTAAACCGCCCGACTGACCGACGAAGCAACCACACGGTTCAAGGTGTGCCTGTGTATTTCCTGTAAAAAGCACCAGCACTGTTTGATCTGGCGAAGTCTGCTCTAATCGTTTCAGAAAGTTTTTCAAAGGTGTAGCATGAATCTGTGCAGCAGTTTGTTTTGTTTCTCTGATATGCCGTAATCTTCTCGCTTCACTCCACCGCTGATAAGCAAATGGACCGACGACAACAGCAGTTAAGAAAATCATCAGCAATATGTATTTTTTCACAAGGTCTCCTTCTTTTGTAATATATAACATAGGACTTACGCACCCTCCTTTGCAGGGTTTTTGCTGGGGTGTTTCTTCAGGGTTTGGAACCCTGCCTGACCGGCGTATTATGTAGAATTTGATAAAAAAATGCGTAAGTCCTATAACACTTAAAGACCATATTTTTAAGGCGTTTGCGTGCAAAATATGACAAAAAATCTGTGTTTTTTCTAAAAATTGTAGCAAAATTGTTAAAATTTAATGATTTACCAAGTAATTATCTTCCTCAAGCGAGATGTGAAACATCCCGCGTTGCTCGGTCGCAACATACAGCCTATCGCGATCAACGACAAGCGAGCGCACTTTACCCGGAACACCCGGAGAAATCTGTTTCCAATCGCCATGAACATCCAAACGATAAACACCTTTATCACCAACACCATAAACCGTTACCCCGTTCACAGCGAACCGGTCTATGATGATATTATCCTTAATTACGCGCCAATGCACGCCGGATTGCGAGGCTAAGACACCCGCATCCGTAGCGACGTAAACCGTTGATCCCGCAAAGATGATCTCCTTGAAACAGGTAAATCGAAGTGGTAGATTCGGCGTAATGTCCTTCCAACTGCTTCCTGCATCCAGCGATTGGAAGAGTCTACCATTCCGCTTACCGACGTAGACAGTCTCCCCTGAAACTGCTAACCGGAACCCACATTTCAAATCGCCTTCGGGCTGTTCACCCGTATCCATCAATCCTGTGTCTCGCCATCCGGAATCACCAGATTCCCATTTAAACAATTTCCGCTGATATTCCGTGTAAAACGTCTCACCACTGACAACAACCCCCCCAATTATCTCATCCGCTCTACGCCACAATGTATCTTCTATATTATCACCTGTTTCTGCTCCTTCAGACATCACACTATTTACAAATGGAACATCTACCTCAAAAGCAGGAACCCCTTGAATCGGAACAAGTGCGTTGCTGTCAGTTGACAAACGAAGGAAATGAAAATCGTCTTTTTCAGGTGTAACCACATAAAGCGTATTGCCAGCAATCGTCAAACGTGAATGACCAGAGAAATTGAGGCGAGAATCACCTTCTTGGAACGGTTTGGGATTAACTTTACTAACATCAATTCCAACCGTTTCCCACGATTCACCTCTATCCATTGACTGGAGAATATCACCATCGGTATGCACATAGAGTTTGTTATTGACCGCAACCAAATCCAGTATTCCAGTTCCGACAATCCCGTCCATAAACAGATGCCACGATTCACCTCCGTCAGTTGTTCGATAAATACCAGACATACCGGCTTTGTAAAATGTATTCTCGCTCACTGCTACAGACAGAAAAGTATTTTGTAGCAGCGAATCCAGGTCAAATCCAAGGTTAATCCAAGTCTGTCCACCATCCTTTGATCGAAATAGGGTGTCGGTTTGCGCTAAAATCGTCTTGTCCGTAACTAATAAACTGATACCGGTTGGTGCTATCGGGTGAGATCCGTCCATAGGCGTTATCTCAGTCCAAGACGTTCCCAAGTCAGAGGAGTGGAAAACTTTATTTAAACTCAGATTGTTGTCATACACTGCTTGTACTATCTTTTCTTGCTTTGATCTAATCTGTGGTAACGTCCGAAAATCAGGACCTGTGCAGACATAGAGGCTGTCTTCAGCAACTACTAACGAGTAGATAGAACCGGACACATCCACAAGTAATCGTTTCCAAACACCCTCATCAAGATGGTAGAGACCACTGTCTGTACCGGCAAACACCGTGTCCCCAATCGCAGCCATCGTAGGAACCGTCCTGCCCATCAATCCATCGTTAAGAAGCATCCACCGCTCGCCAGCATTTGTAGAACGGAACACACCTTTATTTTTAAGGGCAAGATACATCGTCCTATCCACTTGTTGTAACGCACCTGTGATAACCAATCCAGTAGCATACCCTTCTGGACGAGAACAAAATGCGTTCCAGGTCTCGCCATCATCGGTTGAAGTAAATACTGTATCATCGGAGACGAGATAAAGCACCCCCGCATGCTCTACCATAGGGACCCGCAACGCTTCGGTCGGCATGTCAACCGCAACCGGCACCCACATAGTAGCGTTCGCCGCTAACCTATAAGTTCCCATCGGCGAAAAAGTGTAAAGCACCCCTTCAGAAGTCGCAAATATATCAAATACGGGCCCCCCTCGCGGTCCAGATGTCTGTGTCCATCGCGATACCGAAGATCTGACCAACGCGTCCTGGGCCTTAGACACTAAAACCGAGTCAGAAATCTGCACGCCATCACCACCGTCTTTAGCGGTCGCGGCAGCGCGCCCCGCCTGATTTCGCACAGCAGGTTTCGCATCACTATTAAGAACGACAGGTGCGTCAATAATTTCAACTGTCCGTTCAGATTCTGCCTCAAAACTATACGGCTGCTGGAAGCGGATAAGGTATTGACTGCTCGCAGTTAACAGCAGCATTACCAAAACCGCCACACCAAAAGACGCCCACGGGACAAAAGGTTTCCAATTCACAGGCCGGGTCAACTTCACATCCACCACTTTCTGAGCGATATTCTCCGTGAAGTTATTAGATAATTGGACCCCCTCGAGTACCTCTTGAACAAGAATCTCCTCTTCCTCTTGAAGACGCTTTCGCGCCCGATGGAGGCGACTCGTGATTGTGTTCATCGACACACCGAGAAATTTACCAATCTCCTTCGTTGTCATTTCACCGAGATAGTAGAGCGTCATCACGGTGCGCTCGCTCTCCGGCAGTTTTTTTAAAAGTTTTCTCACGAGCTCACGGCACTGCTCGTTTACCTCTTCTTCGCGTTGCTCCGATACATAACCTGAATAAGACGATCTCTCTATGTCTACCACCGGTATATCCTCCAACGGTTGCATTACTGATTTGTTCTTTTTCAGCCAAGTATTACAAAGCCGATTTGTCACGACATAAAGCCACCCAGAAAACTGATTAGGATTCTTTAACTTTGAGAGGTGCTTATAGACCCTAAGGAAGACATCCTGCGTAATTTCTTCAGCGAAATGAAAGTCATCAACCCGTCGCCAAGCGAGCGCGTGAACACTTTTCTGATGTTTTCGGATTAAAGTAGTGAACGCTTCGTCGTCGCCTGACAAAACTCTGTGAATTAGTTGAACATCATCTTCTACCATTGAAATTCTCCATCATGAACGAACAGATTTAGTGGTGTTAAGGGATCCTCTAAGCCAACAACACCTGACACAATAAAACACCTTGGGAAAACCTATAGTGCTTCCTATAACGCAAATTTTGGCATTTCTCGTGAACATTATACCAAACGCCATAGTAAACTGGAATTCTTAAATTTACTAAACTTTGGACAATTTTTGAGAATCTTTAGATGACAATTTGGATTGAGAAACATCCCACTATTCTTAAAGACTGCATTTTTGGGTGGAATTCGTGCATAATCTGCAAAAAAATGTAAAAAATAGTTCAAATCCGCGCGTTTTAGATAAATTTTTCAGGTTCCCAGCGAAATTTCGTCTCTCGGCTGCCCCCGATGCGCTCAAGTTTCTCACTGATTTTCACCGTCTTTTCAATGAGAAGTTTTTCATCCGCAGTCGTTTCAAGGTTGAGCCGCAGCAGCGGCTCTGTGTTCGATTCCCGGAGATTGAACCGCCAACTGCCAGAAGCCGACGGAAATCTAACAGACAAACCGTCAATAGGTGCCTCAATACACGATTCGCCCCAACAGTGCATCGCAGCTTTGAGCACACCCACGGCATCCCGCATCCCACAACGCGTTTCAAACGAAAAATTAATCTCACCGGAGACGGGATACGCCACGCGTAACGGATTCACGGCTTCAGCCAACGACATTCCTTGGACACTTAGATATTCAAGCATCAGCAGAAATGGGATCATCCCGTTATCCGCATAAAAATTATCTCGAAAATAGTAGTGTCCGCTCGCTTCGCCAGCGAAAAGTGCCTTACTCTCCCGCATACCGGCTTTGATAAACGAGTGCCCACATCGACTCAGAATCGGGACACCACCACCAGAAACGACGGCATTCTCTACCGCCCACACCGCTCTCGGATCAAAGATGACACGACCACGCCCCCGCTGCCGAAGAAGTTTTTTCGCAAGCAATGCTGTGATATAGCACCCCTCAACGAATGCCCCTGTCTCATCAAAGAAGAAACACCGATCCGCATCAGCATCCCATGCTACTGCCAAATCCGCGCCTGTCTGCTGAACTGCTGACGTGGTTAAGCCTCGGTTCTCCGGTCTCAACGGATCCGGTCTACCTCCAGGAATCTCTGCGAAACTTCCATCAGGCTCCGTAAACAATCGCTGACACACCTGAATCGATGTATCCACTAATAACTGTTCAGCAATCTGCCCGGCAAGACCACTGTTGGCGTTGAGAACAATCCACTTTTCTGCAAACCGACGCACATCTACAAACGCGCGCAGGTGTAATAAGTAGGCATCAAGAAATTGCATCGACCGAAGGTTCCCTCGGCAGTGTCTGTTCTGTTTTTTAATCGCGGTCCCCCTTTGACTCAGCGTCCCTCCATAAAGGAGTCCGAGCGAACAGACGTTTCGGATCTTCTGTGTCTTTAGATCCGTCCAACTCGCATAACCGCAGAAAATAAGCGCTAAAAATATAAGAAAGTATTCATAAATTGACATCGTAAAATAAAAACCTTTCGTCTAAGGATTGACACTCAACGCGAACGTATCTATGAAAGGACCCGCTTGACGTTGGAATTCCTTCGTCTCAAAGTCAATGACTTCAAGTCCGACTTTTTCGTAGAGTGCTAACACTGCGTCAGGTGTATCAAAATCGCAGAGATGCATCAACATCGGCAGTTGTACCGGGAGTGCCGTAATAGCGTATCCGCCTGGTTTCAGTACGCGCATCGCTTCTGCTAAGCCCACCTCAGGGTCCGGGATATGCTCAAGCACCTCAACGGCAACAACCACATCAAAGGCGTTATCAGGATACGGCAGGCTGCGAACATCGGCAACCGACAATTCGCTCCTTTCCAAAACCGCTTTCTTCTTCAAAAGTCGCTGCGCGTGACGAAGGCAATCCCTACTAATATCAACCCCAGCAGCGCGCCACGATGCGTCCTGCTGTAAAATAAACGCAGTTAGCACACCGGGACCGAAACCGAGGTCACAGAAATATGAGTCCTCTCTGAAACGGCTGAAATGCTTAGCAACAAACGCTTTCCGTTCCAAAGCAGGCGGGAACGAGATATAGTTCAAATGTTCGCCAACAGGATAATATTTCGTTTCGTAAAGTTTCGTCTTCACGGCTTCAAAATCTCTATCCGCTGTCAATTCATTCGGAATCTCAAGCGCGAAGAGTTGCTCGATATCTACATCCGCGCAGTAGAGAATATCACTCACAACTTCTTCCGTGCGTACCCACCCCGCATGGGGCTGTTGAACCAA
This sequence comes from Candidatus Poribacteria bacterium WGA-3G, assembly GCA_000406005.1. GTDB lineage: Bacteria > Poribacteria > WGA-4E > WGA-4E > WGA-3G > WGA-3G. The sequence goes on along the minus strand of ASZN01000037.1, from coordinate 13,919 downwards.
GGCATCTGTTTGCTCCAAGATAGAGCGCAACAGATACTGAATCGTCTGTCCAAAACGGATGCGATGGTATTCCACGGCGTTTGAATACGAGTCGGCGCGTGTCTGCAACTGTGCTTCAAACGCCCTCTCAAAATCAGCATATAACATTCAAATATCTTTCCTTTTTAGAGTCGTCAGTTGTCAGCTAAAGAAGGTTTTTGAATAAACAACATCTTCTTTTAAAAAGTAACGGTTTCAAAAATCGTGTTTGTGAATCAAAACCCAAAACTGAAAACTATTCTTCTAAAGACACTACTCCTTTTTCTGTTCACCCCAAGTCGTCGTTAGCAACATCGGTTGCGGTGAAACAGGCAACGCATACGCCGGATCAAACCAATCTCCACCAGAATTCGCTTGAAAAAAAATACCGACATGCGTCAACTGCGTCCGAACCTGGCTGTTTACATCAATCTTGAAGATTTGGAGCTGTCCCTTAATTTCCTGTGTATAAACCACTTCCGAGCCGTCCGGTGATAACACCGGATACTGTGCATAGGGACCGGCTTCATCAACAAGTTGACGAAGACCCGTGCCGTCGCGATTGACGAGGAAGATCGTCTGTTTGTTCTTCCAAGCGCTGTGCAGGGCCCTATCCAAGATCTCCGGCAACGGATGCTTGTTCCCAGAAATGGCAAGTCTGTCTCCCGCAGCAGACCAAGATGGCTCAAATTGCCAGCGGAGGGCTTTCGTGGGCAGCGGGCGTTCGGTTTCGCGTGTGTGGACATTGATAAATGTCAACCGAGAGGTCTGCGGACCTATATGACAGGCGATTTCGGAACCGTCAGGAGACCAGGCTGGGGAACTCCCATACGGAAGCAGTTCGGCATCTTCTTCTCCAAACGTTCCAAGATAGAGTCGAGACTCGAAACGATCCCGATCCGTATAGTTGTAAGCAAACTGCCTGCCATCGGGAGACCACGTAGGCCTATGCCTCCAACCCGTTGTTTTTTTCTTGAAGACGCGGCGTATATTCGTGCCATCAGGATTCATTAAATACAAGTCTCGCACCCGTGTACCTTGTCGATTCGAGACGAACAGAATTTTATCACCTCTCGGAGACCACACAGCACCCTGATCATCAGCGCGATGCTGTGTCAAGTTCACTTGTTCAGAACCATCCGGGTTCATCACGTACACTTCACGATTCCCATCACGGGTGGACGTAAACAGAATTTTCGGGGTTGTTGGGACTTTCCCAAAAACCCGACACACTCCCCCAAACATCAACGAGAGAGTCATACAAAAAACCAACAAAAATCTCATGCCAGTTCCTCCTACCGTCAATTTTTAGACACTATCGCGTAGATCATGTCCGTTTTGAACGATTCAATAACATTTGTAATCCTATAAATCCTGATTCTGACAATGAACACTTAAAAACAAGCTCCATTATACTGCACTAACGCTTTCCAACAAACTAACAATTCGCGCTATAAAACACCATGAACAATGAACTGCCCTGAATTACGTAAAGCGTGCTGGAGCGTATAGCAGCAAAGACTACCATACGCTCAAAGTTAACGAGAAGGCAGCAGTTCACACCGCAGCCTCTCTTGAAAATATTAATGTGGTGTACATGTCCCCCACCACTCATCACAGTTAATTTCAATCCAAGGCCCCCTACAATCCTGACCAGGCGGACACTCATCATCAAACTGACACCATCCTGCCTCTGCTTGTGGTGTTCCGACAATCGCATGTGCCAACAGGAGACCTCCTGCCGCAACACCGAGCGTCAACGGCGATTTCACGCCCACCTTGCCATCCTCGGATTGGATATACTCGCGGATTTTACCGCGGAGATTCTTTTTCATTCAAATTCACCTCCTCTCTTTTACCGGGAATCTCACCCCGGCGAGATACGCCTCCCAACTGTTGCCGGGAAACACCTTGCCAACGAGAACTCTGTCATATATATACAGAGCCTTCCCGCTGGAAATGCTTGAAAAAACTCTAAAACGACTACTCCTTTTTCCGTTCACCCCAAGTCGTCGTTAGCAACTCTGGTTGCGGTGAGACCAGCAACGCATACGCCGGATCAAACCAATCCCCGCCAGTATCCCTGCCAGTATGCGTCAACTGCGTCCGAAGCCCGCTGTTCACATCAACTTTGAAAATGTTGAACGCCGCGTGACCTTGTGTATAAAGCACTTCCGATCCATCCGGCGACAACTCAGGATAAATTGCCTGAGGCCCCGCTTCCTCGACAAGTTGACGGAGACCCGTGCCATCACGGTTGACGATGTAGATCGTCTGTTTCGCCTGCCATGCGTTCCACACCTCTTGAGGCACCCCGACGGGCGGCAGCGGATGCGGATTAAAAACAAAGGCAAGTTTGTCCCCCGCAGCAGACCAAGACGGACTGCGTTGCCAAGTCGCGGCTTTATTCGGTAAGATCCGTGTTTCTTTTCGTGTCCGGGCGTTGAGTAATGTAAGTCGTCCTCCTACAGTGCAGGCGATTTCTGAACCATCCGGAGACCACGCCGGGAAAATGCCACCCCCAATGCGTTCGGCATCTTGTTCTCCAAAAGTCCCAAGATAGAGATCGAACTTTATAATGTTCCGGTCCACGTAAGTGTAAACAAATCGTTTGCCGTCGGGGGACCAGGTAGGGTTTGTTCTCCAAGCTTCTATTTTGAATTTGAAGACGCGGCGAGCATTGGAGCCATCTGGGTTCATCAAATACAGGTCTCGCGTACCCCCGCGATCCGAGACGAAGAGAATCTGCTCACCCGTCGGAGACCACGCGGCTCTAAGATCATCGGCGGGATGCTGTGTCAGGTTCACCTGTTCGGAGCCGTCTGGATTCATCATGTACACTTCCCGATTGCCATCACGCGTAGACGTAAATAGGATTTTCGGTGTTGTCGGAACTTTGGCAAAAACCTGATAGACACCCCCACACATCAGCACGAAGATCATCATACAAAAAATCAACACCACTCTCATACCTATTTCTCCGATTTCTGTTTGCCCCAAGTCGTTGTGAGCAACTCTGGTTGCGGTGAAACCGGCAACGCATACGCCGGATCAAACCAATCCCCGCCAGCATCCCCCCCAGTATGCGTCAACTGCGTCCGAAGCCCGCTGTTCACGTCAACTTTGAAAAGTTGGCTTCCCTGTGTATAAAGCACTTCCGATCCATCCGGCGATAACTTGGGAGACCATGCATCGGGACCGGCTTCATCAACAAGTTGACGCAGACCCGTGCCGTCGCGATTGACGAGGAAGATCGTCTGTTTGTTCTTCCACGCGCGGTGCAGGGCCCTATCCAAGATCTCCGGCAACGGATGCTTGTTCCCAGAAATGGCAAGTCTGTCTCCCGCAGCTGACCAAGACGGATCGTATTGCCAGCGTAGCACTTTATCGGGTAGCGGCTGTTCTTTTTCTCGTGTGCGGACGTTGATAAACGTAAGTCGGGGACCTACACGGCAGGCGATTTCTGAACCATCCGGAGACCACTCCGGGTAACTGCCATCCGCTATGAGTTCGGCATCTTGTTCTCCAAGCGTCGCAATATAGAGACGGAACTTTATAGCGTTCCAGTCCACGTACTCGTAAGCAAACTGTTTGCCATCCGGAGACCAGGTAGGTGCTGATCTCCAAGCTTCTATTTTCCCCTTGAAGACGCGGCGAGCATTCGATCCATCTGGGTTCATCAAATACAGGTCTCGCGTACCCCCGCGATCCGAGACGAAGAGAATCTGCTCACCCGTCGGAGACCACACGGCTAAAAGATCATCGGCGGGGTGCTGGGTTAGGTTCACCTGGTCGGAGCCATCCGGATTCATCATGTAGACCTCCCAACTGGCATCCCGCCTGGAGGTAAACAGGATTTTCGGCGTCGTCGGAACTTTGGCAAAAACCTGATAGACACCCCCACACATCAGCACGAAGATCATCATACAAAAAATCAACACCACTTTCATACCTATTTCTCCTTTTTCAGTTCACCCCAAGTCGTTGTAAGCAACTCCGGCTGCGGTGAAACCGGCAGCGTATACGCCGGATCAAACCAATCACCATCGGTATTTCGCCCAAGATGCGTCAACTGCATTCGGACACCGGTGTCTATCTCCAGTTTGAAAATTTGGAACTGTCCGTTAATCTCTTGTGTATAAACCACTTCCAAGCCATCCGGCGATAACACAGGTGTAAATGCATCTGGACCGTCTTCCTCGACCAGTTGCTGCAGCCCTGTGCCGTCGCGCTTGACGATGAAGATCGTCTGTTTATCCTTCCATGCATCGTGCAGATCTCTATCTAAGATCACCGGCAAGGGATGCCGATTCCCAGTAATCGCAAGTTTATCGCCCGAAGCGGACCAAGACGGCTCAAATTGCCAGCGGAGGGCTTTCGTGGGCAGCGGGCGTTCGGTTTCGCGTGTGTGGACATTGATAAATGTCAACCGAGATGTCTGTGGACCTATATGACAGGCGATTTCGGAACCGTCAGGAGACCACGCCGGGAAAGCACAGTGCGGGAGAAGTTCGGCATCCTCTTCACCAAACGTTCCAAGATAGAGCTCAGTCTTCGGACGCGTCCGGTCCGTGACCACATAAGCGAACTGTTTGCCATCAGGAGACCACGTCGCATGTCCTCGCCAAGCGGTTATTTTTTTCTTGAAGACGCGCCGAACATTCGAGCCATCCGCATCCATCAAATACAGGTCTCGCACCCGTGTACCTTGCCGATCCGAAACGAACAGAATCTTATCACCCGTCGGAGACCATACCGCACCAAGATCAGAGGCGCGATGCTGCGTGAGGTTCACTTGTTCGGAGCCATCCGGATTCATCATGTACACCTCACGATTCCCATCACGAGTAGACGTAAATAGGATTTTCGGTGTTTTCGGGGGCTTGCCAAAAACCTCAAACATACTCCCACACATCAGCACCAAAACGATCAGAAAAAAAATAAACGCTAATCTCATACCTATTTCTCCGATAGTCAATTTCCAGACCCGACTGTACACTTCGCACAAATCCTGAATGATTCAAAAGCCATCATTATATAACGGAATTAGTCGTTAGCGACCCACATATTCGACAAAAGCGCAGAAGTCGTTCAATGTCAAAATTTTACACATCCCTTAACTTACTCATCAGTAGTCTCTTTCGCATCAAGCGTTTGAGAAACCAACCCGTCCTTTTCTATAATTGCCTCCCGCGTCATTTGCCAGAAAGGACTTTCGGGACCAACGGACTGCCACTCACCGTCCCTGAAAGTGAACACGACATAGTCTTTTTCTATATCTGGAAGTCTATCAGGAAAAACCGGTCGGACTGCCCAGTTGGTATAGGTAACAGGTTCCCCACTATCCCACTGCCATTCTCCCTCCGTTTCCACGTCGGTAAGTCCGATCCATGAGGAGTGGACTCTAAAAATGACCTGAAGCCAGTGCTGCTCCGCTTCGTCATTGATGGAGACGAGATGCGCACCCTCCTCAATCGCCTTTTGTTGCGCATCGTGCCAATCGGTACACTGAATTTTTTTGTAGGCATGACCGTTCGTGGGGTTAATGACCCATATGCTTTTCGCTGGCTTCCTCATCTGGGGCGGGATAGGCGGGTTGGCTTTAACTTCAGCGGGGTTCTCTATAGCTCCAGGGGCTTCAATATTACCGGGAGACGGTTTAGCAGCAACCGGATTACCATCAAGCGTCAGGACAAGTTCCTCCGGTTGGACACCATCTTTAAGTAGGAAGGGCCCCACTCCGGCAGAAAGTTCTTTTTCTCCAGAAGGTCTATTATATTTCACAGAAATCGTGTAAAACCCTGGTACATCCATGTACTCTGTAAAATAGCCGTCCTCATCGGTAAAATAGTCCATGCTGTAGCTGCCGCCGCTTTGCGGATTAAACTCATCGCTTTGCCGCATGTTGAGCCGCCCATCGGCGTTGATAAGGGGGGTGCCATCGGCATAAACGATTCGTGCGTGGATCCGCAACCGCGATTTGACGGTGATTTTGACATTTTCGACGGTTGTGCCGGGCTCAAGGGCGAATGTGATCCCTTCAAAAAAGCCAGGTTCCTCCGCGTTATTGAAAACGATGACCTTTCCAATCTGGATAGAGAAGATCTTTTTATCCGGCTCAACGGGACCGCGATGTATCCATTCGGGTGGGATCTGTTCTCCTTCCGGAATTTCCTCCGGATCGAACATCTCAGCCATACCCTGTGGGACATCCGGAATCACCTCCAATTGAATGAAACCGGGTTGGATACCGGTGACAGTAAAAGTGCCATCTACATCGGTTCGCACTGTAGACGGGTGTCGCGGCATCCCTGGGAGATTCATGCCTTCAGGCGGTTTTTGAACGTCCGGTTGTAGTTGACCCTCTTGGCGTTGCATAGGTTGAATAGCAAAACTGAATCCGGCAACAGCCTTACCTTCTAAATCGACAACTTTGCCTGACATGCCACTCGGCACTTGCAGATCTGGCTCTATAGGCACCTGCGCTGTTGTAACACCTATGGTAAAAAATAAAAGTGTTAGTGCTGCGAACACTGCAAGTTTTTGTGGGGTGTAGATCCGACGCATCTCTGGACTCCTTATGTGTTGCTGTGCTCAACGTTTTTCGGTATCACTGTCTGATTCAGGGGCACCAATAATGAGATTTTCTTTTTCCAGAAGCGCGCGTTCCGTTAGGCGTGCCAGCGGACTTCCGTGACGTGTGAGCTGCCATTTCTCTGTCAAACCGACGAGGACAGTATATCTCTGACGCATATCCTCGGTTTGAGGGGACTTGGTACTCTCAGCAGTTTCCTTTGGTGAGTTCCAATTCGTGTAAGTGATCGGTTCGCCGTTGTCCCATTGTTGCTCTGTTTCCTTTGTGTCGACAGTGAGTCCGATCCAAAAGTTTTCTCGTTTTCCAAAGACTTCGAGGAGCCACTGTTGTTCTGCTTCATCGTTGATAGCAACAAGGTGTGCCTTTTGGGCAACTGCTCGCGCCTGTGCCTCTTCACGGGTGTTGCAGCGAATCATTTTATACGCGTGTCGGTTGTCTGGATTGATCGCCCATACGCCTTCGCGTTCCCGTTTTCGCGCAGCTTCAAAGCGGGCACGGTCCTGGATGTGAGGTGCTACTTCCACTTTCTCGGGTTTAGAGGGTTGAGGCTCAGCCCTCAGCGTCAAGACAAGTCCATCAAGCCGCTGACCATCTTCAAGTAAAATCTCCTCGGATTCCGCAGAGTGTCCTTGGTATTTCACGGTAACGGTGTAATAGGCAGCCGCATTCACATATTTCGTAAAGTAACCGTCAGGATCAAGCGTTGTTGGACCGCTGCTGCCGCCGCCACCGCCTTTCAAGCGTCGTCGGTTGAGGCTGAAATCAACTTGTGCATTGTTAAGCGGAGTGCCATCCGCGGAAAGGACGCGCCCACGGATACGCATCCGTAGTCGGACGGTTATCTCTATGTCTTTAACATCTGCACCCTGTTCAATAGTGAAAGGAAACCCACCTCTCTGCCAGCGGTGCATCTGTGGATCGAGATGAAAGGTTACACCGTCAATTTTGATGCTTTGAAATTCGTATTCCGCTTCATGTTCAGGCATTAATACCAGTGTATGGACTGCAGGCGAAGCGATGTCAGTGATTGAGAACGCGCCTGTTTCGTCTGTCTCGCTGGGTTGCGCGGGCGGGAACATAGGTTCAGACCTGTGGCGCCGGTTTGGGGGCATCTCGCCTACGAATGACGAGAAGCCTACAATAACGTTAGGAACCGGTTGCCCCGCTTCATCGATCACCCTTCCTGAAAAACTTGCTGCTACACTCGGTAGAACCGCCGAAACCAAAAGCGCAACACTCGCAACGCAAACACCAAGGAATGTCGGGTAAGAACGTTTCATAGTTGAATCCTCCTTTTGTTAATACGGGTAAAAAAGGGCGGCGTGAATGTGTATCACACGAATGTATTGTAGCACTTGTGTGAACTACTGACAACATTAATTATTGTTTGGTGCAGGGCTATTTAGTTTTCCGCTTTTTAGTCCAATCTTGAAACCCCAGACCCGGTAGGTGCGGTTTGATGAAGTTTGAAAAAATAAATCGGTAATTCTATATTTTCCCCAGGAGCGGTAGGTTCGGTTTGAAACCGAACCGGACTGCCCTAAAAATTACCGAATTAAAAAATCAATCTTCATCAACCGCACTGGAACTGAAAAAGAAAAATCAAACATTTAGAGAATCCGATAATTTATCTAAAACTAAATGCCCCTGATATCAGCAAATTTTCAACTTGACAAACAACCCCAGATCACCTACAATCAACACAGTAGTTTTGACAAAGGGAAATTTGATGTAATCCTTACAAACCCACCTTTCGGAGCAGACATCAAACAGGCAGAATTGCCCTATCTTGAAAACTATGAACTTGGCAAAGGAAAAACTTCTCGAAAGACTGAAATTCTGTTTCTCGAACGCTGTTTTGATTTTCTCAAATGGGAAACTGGAAAACTCGCGATTATCCTACCTGATGGCATCTTGACCAACTCTTCACTGCAAGATGTCCGCGATTACATTGAACGGCATTACCAAATCCTCGCCGTTGTCTCGCTGCCACAGATCGCTTTCTCGCATTACGGTGCCGGTGTTAAAACGTCCATTCTGTTCCTCCGAAAGTTCTCGGAACAGGAATATGAAAGCTATCAAGCCGCCATCAACCAAATTACTAAAAAGAACGCGGCGATCTATGTCCCTCGGATTGACGCACTTGAAGATGAACGACAGTCTATTATCGCAATAGGCTCTCCAGCACAGGTTGATGTAACGGAAACTTATAGGCAGCAATTCATCGCTATTTTGGACAGTATTGATGCCTTAAATCAGAAACTTGACAAAACGCCAACGAAAAAAGTTCAAACCCTCAGTGCCTTTTTCTTCCCGGAAATTGAGTCCACACCTACCACGGAATTTGAATCGTTCGACGCGAAAACCGCACGCGCGGAACTTAAGGCACAGACAAACAAACTGAACGCGCTGGAGAAAGAATACAAATCGGCATTCAAAGCAGCAGCCAATCCGGAATGGGAGGGCGAAATCAAAACAAAATACAAGGAACAGATTGACGTAGTAAAAGAGGAATGGGAAGATAAGAACACAGAGGACATCCGCGAGTGGGTTCGGGAAAACGCCAATCACCCAATCTTCATGGCGATCGCTGAGCGGATAGGTTATGATTCAACCGGACGCAAGGACTCAGTTAACGAGCTAAAAACTATCTGTGAAGAATATCGTAAGTTCATTGAGAACCCAGATTTTTTCGGGTAAGCCCTGATAGGGGAAATCAAATTTTCCTCACCTATCGGGGCGATATTTTAGGAAGATTGGACCCGAGTGCTTACCGGTTACTGAGAGCGAACAGTATCAAGGCTATTAAATCATCCAAATATCAGTGGATAAATCTGAAAGATGCTGTAGAACTTAAAAAAGAGATTGTTAGCAACTCCTCCGAATTGCCTTATGTAGGGTTAGAAAACATCGAGTCAAATACAGGCTTTTACGTCCCTTCGACGAAAAAAAAAGAATCGTTTAATAGTGCTCTCAAATTTGAAGTCGGGGATATTTTATTTCCGAAGTTGAGACCATATTTGAATAAAGTACATTTAGCCCAATTTAAGGGTGTTTGTTCGACCGAGTTTCACGTCCTAAAAGGGAAAGAACTAAATAATCTATATCTGTTTACATTTTTGAGTTCAAAATTGGTGGTTGATCAAACTACGTGCCTAATGACAGGCAACACTTTGCCAAGGCTACAGCCCAAGGATGTCCAAAAGTTGCCAATTCTACTTCCACCGCCCAACATCCAAAACCACATCGCCAGCTTTATGAGGACCGCCTATGCACAGAAAAAGCAAAAAGAACAAGAAGCAAACACACTTTTGAATTCAATTGATGATTATGTGCTGAAAGAACTGAGAATAGAAATGCCAGAGGCTGAGGAGAAAAAGTGTTTTGTCGTTTATGCAGGAGAAATTGAAGGACGCATTGACCCTGTATACATGAGAAACATCTCTAAGATTAGAAGTCTTAAAACGCCATATCCTTTGACTCCACTGGGAAAACTCCTAATTGAGAAACCACAGTACGGCGCAAATGAGCGAGCAGTTGATGGAAATCCTGAAACTGATGTTCGTTACATTCGGATTACCGATATAGATGATTACGGAAATCTTTTAAACGATTGGAAAACTGCAGAAACAATAGATTCTAAATATTTGCTTGAAGAAAATGATGTTCTCTTTGCAAGAAGTGGATCGGTGGGACGCGCGTTTGTCTATAAAAGCAAATTAGGTAAGGCTATTTTTGCAGGCTACTTGATTCGATTCAAGTTTGATCTCGAAAAAATAAATCCCTCATTTGTGTTATATTATAGCTTCACAAAGATTTACAAATTATGGCTACAATCAATTCAAAGGACAGCTGCACAACCTAACGTAAATTCACAAGAATTTCAGTCGCTTGAGATTCCGCTGCCACCGCTTGATATTCAAAATCGGATTGTAGAAGAAGTCAACAAGCGTTTGATTCACATTTCAGAACTCAGACAAGAAGCAGATGCCATTTTAGAAGTGGCAAAAAAGAGAGTTGAGCAGATTCTATTAGCAGAGAGATAAGACTAAATTGTGTGCGTCTTTGATACATCTAATCAATCTCGGAACCTACACAACATAAATTGGAAAATAGGAATCTACTTCTGTAAGGTTTTCAATGCCTCGTTTACCAGTTCATCCGCGCTTTTATTCATCTGTTCTTCATCTTCTTTTTTGAGAAGATTATAAAACCAATCAAAAATAGGTGAGTTTGTCCGACGATGATGATAAATTTCGTCCTGCAAATCACGGGAGGCACGGGTTAATTCTTCAGGATCTGCATCTCTCAAGGCTCTATTCCATATTTTTTCTGCATGTTCTTTCAATTTATCCAGACGCATTGCAGATTTGGTGTTCTCATTATACTGTCGTACGCCTAAAATAAAAACTGGTGTCAATGGATTTACCACTAATAAAATGAACTGTTCTAAACTCCAATCCTTTGCCAGTCCAAAACAGGTAACAACGACTATCAGTACAACGAAAAAAACACCAATTACCCACTTGACATAACGTCGCCGCAGTTGAGCATCCCACCAGCAATTTGATCGTTGGCAAACAATACGTCCTAAATGAAGCGGTAATTTCCCAACATTATTAGAATACCAATCTTTAAGTTTAAGATAATCAGGGTCTTCACGCCTATGTTTTGAGGCATATTTTTCAACTGTCTCAATTTCGATTCGTGGACCAACCATTATTTCTCGCCAGTTCAGTTCAAGCACATCACAATCAAATAATTCTTGGATTTTGGCTGCTTTTTCCTTCAATGATTTTTGTTGAGAATCAAAAAGTAAAAAGAAGCAAGCTATAGTTATACCACAGATGGCTGCCCAAACAGCAGGAAGCAAATTGCAGGCAACAAGCACTGCTAAAATTGGAGGACCTAATACGCAGAGTTTTATTTGTACTGCTTGAATGACTTTAGCATCTGAGTAAAGTTGCCGTTGGGCAGCCAAACGCTTCAGTTGGGTCGGTTCTAATTGAGTTTCTATGATTTTATTCATTAGTAACGGTAACTCGGGAAATTGTAGTTATAAAGTCGGTTCCACCAATCAAACGCTTCTTTTGTTTTGCCTTTATCTTCGGCATCACAAGCGTTTTTCGCACGGGTTAAAGCAGTGGAGAGTTTCGATTTGGCATCCTCAAGTTTTGTATCTGTAGAGCAAGGGCTGATGTAACCGGAAATCTCCATGGGGTCTTGCATATCCCTCAGATCAATGCTATCTAAGTATGACAATACACCCTTTACATCTTCAGCATAAACAATGCTCGATTTGTCTTCTGCGTATTTCGTGACTCGCAGTTCAAGATAAAAAGAGGAGATTGGCACGTTTTGATAATACTTCCATGCTTTAATGAACCGAATGAGCGGCTTAACTTTGTATCCCAAATCCCCGTTAACTTCTCTGACATAAGCATTATGAGCATCAGGGCTGGAACGCATCCATCCATCGGAACAGTTCGGAATATCATAAACTCTATAGTCGTCTTCAGTAGTTTCGATATAATCCGCAGGAGTGACCTCTGTACTTTCTTTAGCATCTGTGCCAAATGGAACAACGACGGCAGGACAACTCACACGAACATTCGTCGTCGGAAAACGTTTTTTCAATGCATCTCGAACCTCTCCGAGCGTGGTTGTAGAATTTGTCTTAAGATTGCAAGTAGGAATCTCGGCAAAGTAATCCACATCACTATGTCCGGAAATGCTGGTTCCATTTCCAAAAGAGCCTGTGCGAAAGAAACTGGTTATACTAAAATTGCTCTCAAGGCAGGCTTTTATGGAAGATCGATGATTTTTGGCTGCAGTAGATTCACCGGAAGAGGGTGTAAGTGCGCTTAGAAAAGTCGTGAATCCTTGGTTAACGGTTCTGGTAGGCATTGGTCTTCACCTCAAAATAAGTATAATTTCTGTCAGTAGAATAATGATTTACCTTGCAAGGAAGATAAGTGGTATATGTGGACAATATGGCCAAAGCCCATTGCACTATGCTATTGAAGGTGCATCACGAATGAAATTTGTAACTACTTTCAAACTGTTTTGGTTTAGTAATAGTAACCTGGAAATTTACGATTATACAACTTGTTCCACCAGTAAAAAGCATTCTCAATGTCTCCATTCTTTCTGGCATCACAAGCTTTTTGAGAGCGGGTTAAAGCAGTGGAAAGTCTCGATTTCGTATTTTCAAGTTTTTTATCAGTAGAACAAGGCTTAATTTGCCCGCAAATTCCTATAGGATCCCGCATCTTTGCTAGTTTAACATCGTGTAGTAAATGAGAAAAAATACGCTTTACAGCTACATCATAGTCATCATAAGCAATACTTGGTTTGCTGCCAATATATTTTGCTGTCCGTAGTTCCAAGTAAAAAGAAGAAATTGGGACCTTCTGATAGAATTTCCACGCTTTAACGAAGCGAATGAATGGCTTTACTTTCCCATTCAGCTTTTGGTCAATTTTTCTGACATAAGCTTTATGAGCATCAGGACTGGAACGCACCCAACCGCCGGAAAAGTCTGGAATATCGTAGACTTTATATTCATCTTTTGTCGTAACTTCAACATAACCGGCTGGGGTAATCTCAGTCCTTTCTTTACCATCTGGACGAAATGGGACGATAACAGCAGGACGGCTAACACGAACTCCTGTCCTCGGGAAACGCTTGTCCAGTACATCTCGAATCCGACGTAGCATGAATGTAGAATTTTTCTCAAGATTAGAGGTAGGAATCTGAGCGAAGTAATCTACGTCACTGTATCCGGAAATGCTTGTTCCGCCCCTTCCAAAAGAGCCGGTGCGGACAAAACGGGTTATACCAAATTTACTTTTAAGACAGGCTTCTATGGAAGCCCGATGGCTTTTTGCTGCATCAGATTCTTTGGAAGTAGGTTTCAGTGCTCGTAAAAATTTTTTGAATCCTTGCTCAATAGTTCTCGTACGCATTGACCTTCATCTCGAAGTAAGTTTAATTACCACCAATAGAACAATATGTATCTTGTAGAAAATATAAATAACACCTGCAAAAATTGTTATATATTATATCACAAAATTCTGATAATTTCTACTTTTTCTGAATATGGGTGTGTAAATATTTTATGAAAAAGAACATAGTTTATAGAAATATAAATATGCCGCCCTTACAGGGCTGAAGAGTTATAATACTGACGCTGCTATAGACATAACGTCCCTACGGGACTGAAGAGGTTTTTGAGGTCTTCAAGGTTTTCGCGTAAAATCCGGTTCGGTTAGGAAACCGAACCTACCGGTCCTGGGGCCGAAGC
>ASZN01000036.1 GCA_000406005.1 Candidatus Poribacteria bacterium WGA-3G | reverse complement strand
AACTTTTAGAAATGGTATAAGACATGGACCAAATTGTGGAGGGCGGTTTTCTTTTTTCTCCATCTGTCTTAACCGTTTCACAAGCGTGCTTTCAAGCGTTCTAATTCCGCTTGGAGTCGGGCAACTTCGGTTTCTGCTTCGTGTCGAGCATTTGCCTCCTGATTGGCGCGGTCTTCTGCGTCCTCGGCACGTATTTCTGCGCCCTCAGCGCGGTCTTCTGCGTCCTCGGCAGCAGTTTTTAGCCATTCTTGTGTCTCCGGATCGTAGATGCCAAAAGTATCATCAAGTAAATGGAACTCTAAGCCGAGGGTCGCAGACGGAATTCCGCCGTTGGCGAGCGGCGATATTTCAACATAATCGCCTCCAACGAGGCGGAACCCCATCAGAGGTGTCGGTAAATAACGTCTATCCACATCGTAGAGGAAGTATTCAGGGATGCCGATCGAGGCGTAGAGCTGTACCTTGCCTGTCAGGTCGTTGCGGTAGGTGCCTCTGCTTGCGAACTCTAACACGAAGTCGGGCGGTTTTCCTTCCTCCCATATCTTATAGATACGACGTTCCTTCTTGCCGATGCCGAAGGCGACGAAAATATCAGGTGATATAGATTTACGGGGGTTCCCCTCTTCGTAATACATCATCATATCTCCCATTACATAAGCATCAGGGAGGTGTGCGAGATGGGTTTCGATGCGACTCATATTCTTTATGAGTTCTCTAAAATGGCGTTCGGTTTCAGCCATAGGTTTTCCATCCGATTCAGGATATAGGTCCGCTGTTTCTGTGGGTGCGGAAGGGAGCGGGAAAGTGTTTAGATGTCCCATAAATCTAACTCCTTTTCCGTGATTTCTTTGCGTCAGGGGTAGCCCTAAAAGGGTGTCTTGTCTGATTGTTCGGCTTCGGTTTTCGGTTCTTCAGGAGACGTGGACGGTTTCTCTTCAGGTTCTTCGTCGGTAACCGGGACTTCGCTCTCCTGAGCAGCTGTGGTGAGCTGCTTGATCCGTTCGCAGAGATCATTAAGTAACTGCGGTGTGGTTTCCGCTGCCTTGAGTTCTGCTGAAAGTTGTGTCCATTGCATCTCGCTCATGTCGTTTCGGGATTCCACGCTGTATTTGCGTTTGATGTAATTCCAGAGGTCTTCCTTCGTGATACCTTTCTTTTCCAGAGGTTCTGCGAGATTATTCGCGATGGCGAAGGCAGCTTTTTGGGCTTGCACGATATTACCACTGCTCAGTTGTGCCTGCGGCTGTGCTGCTGAATTCCCGCTTCCTGCTTTCCGATTCAGATAGAAGTTGAGTACCTCACGGATGACCGGCACAGGTATCAACTGCTTAATGGCGTTACGCTGTGCTTTGTGGATTGCCTTCGTGAACGCGAACGGATCCGGACGACTACCGGTCATTTTCGGCTGTTCATAGGCACCAAAACGCGATGAACCTGTGATTGTATCGATTGCCTTAGCCGTCGCAATCCAAGAATTGTCACGTTCTTCATAATTAATCTCTTCAACCTGGATACCGCCGCGACGATTCGCGGCTTCGTTGATACCTGCCAAAGTCAGCCCTTCAACCGTGCGTCCACCTTGTTTAAAGGAATAGACGTAATCTTGAATCGTCTGACCTGTCATTAGTTCAACAATCGCTTGGTCGTCAACTTGATCAACGACGTCGTATTCAGCGGTAACAGGGACCATCTCGTCCTTTTTTTCTTCAGCCATAATATTCTCCGAAATTGATAATTTGTTCCCTATTCAGATGCATGTTATGCAGGAACGGTTTAGTTTATTTTATGATTTTATGTCCAATTTGTCAACTGAAATATCCTATGCACAGGACTATTTATCCGGCGCGGTTCATGAAGTTTGAAAAAATATTTCGGTAATTCACGGGCAATGAATGGTTTCCCTACTACAAACGGGCGGGTTCGTAGTAGTGCGATTCATCGCACGTTCTAACATTACCGAATTAAAAAATCAATCTTCATCAAACCGCGCCTACCAATTGGGGCAACCTACGCGCCTAATCCAAGTTTACATTATATATGATAACATATTTAATCAAGAAATGCAAATTTATTTCTCAACACGAAAAATTTGATTTTCATCGCTAATTCTGCTACAATAACAGGAAATTGCGATTGGAGTGTTGATGAACGATGGCGACCTCACTGCTTCAGATGCAGGCAATCACGAAAGATTTCCCAGGTGTGCGCGCTTTGGACAACGCCTCATTTGAGGTACATCCGGGTGAGATTCATGCGCTCTGTGGAGAAAACGGTGCCGGTAAATCGACGCTCATTAAAATTCTCGGCGGCGTTTACCCCTTCGGAACTTATAGTGGCGAAATGCGTATCAACGGTATCGAGCAGCGGTTCCATTCCGTTCGCGACGCAGAACGCGCCGGAATCGCCATCATCCACCAAGAATTGGCACTTATCCCTGAGATGACCGTCGCAGAGAACATCTATCTCGGTAAGGAACCGCGACGGTTTGGAATCATTGACAAGCATCGCCTCTACCACGAGGCAGGCGAACTGCTCTCACAGTTTGGGTTGACACTCCCTTTACAGAAACCGGTCTATGAACTCGGCATCGGACAGCAACAACTCGTGGAGATTGTAAAGGCCTTAGGGCGTATGCAAGCCCCTATTGAACAGCGGCGTAGTTTGCAAGCCCCTATTGAACAGCGGCGCAGCTTGCAAACGGATACCGACGGGTCTGGCAACGCGCTGCTCCTTGTACTTGACGAACCGACAGCCGCATTGACCGAAAGTGAGGTGGACATCCTCCGCGCGATTCTTAATCGGCTCCGAGCAAATGGTGTCGCTTGTATCTATATCACGCATAAACTCAAGGAGATATTTCAAATCGCTGACCGCGTGACCGTGCTACGCGACGGTAAAACAGTCGCGACGCAATCGGTTAAATCCGATGGATGTACCGAAGATGTGCTAATCTCACAGATGGTCGGCAGGGAATTGACGACGCTCTTTCCAGAACGGGAAACTGAAAACGGTTCTAAGGGTGCGGAAATCGCACTACGCGTCGAAAATCTAAGTACCTATCCATCAGAACCGCCACGGCTCGAAAATATCAGTTTTGAAGTGCGACGCGGTGAGATCCTCGGCATCGCGGGCCTCATGGGTGCCGGTAGGACGGAACTGATTGGTACGATCTTTGGTGCCTACGGTGGTAAGTGGGATGGTGAGGTGTTTATAGAAGATCAACCCGTCGAGATTCACACCCCGCAGGAGGCGATACAACACGGTATTGGACTTGTCAGCGAGGATCGGAAACGCTACGGGCTGCTTATGGATGTCGCTGTCGTCCATAATATGACGTTGGCGAGTCTCGGTTTATCGGAGGCCCTCGTATCTTATGGTATAATTAACCACAACGCCGCATCCGATAAAAGTGCACACTATGTCGGGACGCTTCAGATTAAAACAACCTCGCTTGAAGTACCTGTGAACCACCTCAGCGGCGGAAATCAACAGAAGGTCGTTTTGGGCAAATGGTTGATGACGCACCCGAAGGTGCTGTTTCTTGACGAACCGACGCGCGGCATTGATGTCGGTGCCAAAGCAGAGATACACGCACTGATGGCGCAACTCGCGCACGAAGGGGTCGCTATCGTCTTTGTATCGTCCGAACTGCCAGAGATCTTAGGCATGAGTGACCGCATCTTGGTGCTACATGAAGGCAAGGTCACAGGTGAATTTATTAACCATAACCTGACACAAGAAGAGATTCTAAGGTGTGCAGCCGGGGCATGAAATCCGCTCAATCCAATTTGATGAAAAACAGATGGAAAACAGAAGCAAAAGCTTTAAAACAGAGAGTCCAGAAGAGACGCAAGCACTCGGTGAAAAGATCGGTAAAACCCTTAAACAGGGGGAGGTTATCGCACTTATCGGTGACCTCGGAACCGGTAAAACCTGTTTGACACAAGGCATCGCTCGCGGTGTCGGCATCGCATCGGATGAAGTCGTCAACAGTCCGTCCTACATCCTGATTAACGAATACAACGGCAGAATCCCGATCTACCACATTGACCTGTATCGGCTTGAAGACAGCGCAGAGATCGCCGAACTCGGACTCAGCGAATATGTTGAAGGCGACGGGATTTGCATCATTGAGTGGGCAGAACGGATGGCGGATGCACTGCCCGACACCGCTATCAAAATCCACATAACCTTGGCAGAAGTTAGCAATAACGAAATGCTTGCACCGACACTACAAAGCCCTGAAGATGAAAACATCCGACACATCGAAATCCAATATCCTATATCTCGATAGCGGCTCAGGCATTGGCGGCGGGCAACGGAGTCTGCTACTTCTGCTGAAGTTATTGGACAAGGCGCGTTTCACACCTTTTGTCGGGTGTCTCAGCGATAGTGCCTTCGCGGCGGCGGTTGAGAAGACGGCGGCGAGCGTCATCCCACTCTCTCTGCCCGCCGCACACAATAAAACCGATAAGGAGAAACGGTTCACTGTCAGTGACCTGATTGAGGATTTTCGGCAACTCCGTGTGATTTTTCAACTGCATCAGGCAGTCAAGCGACATGCGATTGATCTGATTCACGCCAACTCGCTTTCTGTAGCACTCCTTGGTGGGGTTGTTGCGAGGCTCCATCGGATTCCGATCCTGATGCACAAACGTTACGCTACCTCCTACGGGGTTCTCGACAGACTCTGCGAAAAACTCCTGCATCGCGTGATTCTCGTCTCGGAAGCAACACGGTGGAATTTCGCACCCGCAGCGAAGCAGACGCTAATTTACAACGGCGTGGATTTAGACGCATTTCAGGCATCGCAGGAAGAGATCGAAACGTTTCGGAACGAACGCTTTCCGGATGGAACGCACCCCGATACGCTCGTCGGGGTCGTAACGCGGATTACGCCAGAGAAAGGTATCCACTTCTTGGTCCGGGCAATGCACGAACTTAAGGGAAAAGTAGATGTTCGGTTGCTGATTGTCGGGGGTCCCTATTTCCAAAAAGACATTGACTATATGGGGACGCTCAAACAGGAGGTTGCAGACTTAGGTGTTGAAGATTCGGTTATCTTCACTGGATTCTTGTCGGACACACGTATCGTAACGAGCCTACTCGACATCGTGTTGGTGCCGTCAATTATTCCGGAGGCGTGTCCGCGTACCATCATCGAAGCGATGGCAGTCGGTAAACCTGTTATCGCAACACCGCTCGGTGGCAGCAAGGAACTCGTCACACCTGAAACCGGTCTTTTAGTGCCACCCGAAGACGCATCGGCGGTCGCTGAGGCGATCACAACACTCGTATCGGATCGAGAACGGTTAAAGGCGATGGGCAAAGCCGCAAGAAATCGCGCTATAGAACTATTTAGCAGCGAAAAGAATACCGATTTGACGGAGACTGTCTATACCGAACTTTTAACAGTGTATTCATAGGAGTCATTATGAGAGGAAAAACAGTCACCCCACCGCAGGGTGCACAGGTAGGCGATGGGCAAGTGAGACAGGTATCGAAACTGTTTGGTGAAGCCATCGGCGATACCAACGAATGGGTAGAGATCCACCGAACCGGCGATGAGTGGGAAGTGAACCTGATTCAAACCACCTTAAATGCCCAAAAAATCCGATGCCGGCCCGTGGAATTAAAAGAGGAAGGTCAGACCGTCCTACTCGTGGAACCGGAGCATGAGGTAGAAGCGATGGAACTCGTTAGTCGTATTGGTGTCGCTGTTGCAGATAGCGAAATGACAACGCAATCCGAGGAGGTTGCAGAGGCACTCAAACAGCGCGACATGACTGTCGTTCAGGAGGACACAAGCCAACAGTCTGCGCCAGAGGATTCGTCGGAACTCATAATGTCGGAACGCGAAGGCATCGGCAGTGTCGTCTATATCGCCGGACACGGCTATGAAATCCGCGTCGGTCCCGAACCGTACGCCTTTGTTGCCGAGAACGATTGGGAAGAGTTTACAGATTTCAGCGCGCAACGCCAAGAGTTCGTCATCCTTCTCCGTCACGAGTATCCCGACCTTTTAAAATGGATTCAAGAGGAGAAACTTCTCGCCGAATTCATCCGTCTTATCGAGATGACGTACCAAGAGGGCGCGCCGACACCCGCTACACATCGGCGTAGCACTGACGCTGAAGAATTGGAAGATACGACACCTTACCATCCGCTTGCACAACTGAGTCTCACAGTCGCCGTCGTATCGCTCATCGCTGTGCTTTTCCAGGTGCCGTGGGTTGTCAATCTTGTGTTCGCGTTCGTAGCAGTTGTATCGGCAGTCGTTGCGAAATACCAGATTGATGCAAGTGACGGAAAATATGTCGGTATCCCGATGGCTTTGAGTGCGATTGTGCTTGCGTGTTTGGTCGTTGTTTTTGCGTGGTGGTTGGAGCAGCGTCCGGAGCCGGTAGAACCGGCGAATCCACCTGTCCGTGAGATGATTGAGGATCGGTAAACGGCAGTGGTATTAACTATCAACGCATATCCAAGAATCAAAAACGGATTGATTTCTTTCCTGAAATGTAGTATACTTTTCTTATCACAGTTTAAGGAGGAAAATAGGTCATGACTAAGAAATCGACAACTTCCAAACAAGATTTGGCGAAATTGAATGCCTTTTCGGTATCACAAAAAGATGGGTGCTGTGAGGCACCTGGAGCAGCAAGTGGTACATCTCAACCCAACGAGAAAACTCAAATCAAGGAGAAACTGCCTCGCTTGAAACTGGAGGAGCTCGTCGCCCAAGTACCAAAGGCAAATGTGTCAGATGCGGATGTTAGATCAACAAACGATAAGCCGCCTCGGCAGGAAAAAACTCGCTGTAAGGTGAAACTTCCTGTTTTGAATATAGAGGATCTTGCCGCACAAGTCACAGAGGAAAACGCGCATAAGGAAATTTCTACCGGACCGGCGGTGGGAAATGAAATCTGAGGCCTATGATTGTCATAATGTATAAAAAAGTCAATGGGAGATGTATTTATTAAAATGAACTCACAGGATTACACTAAATGGAATTTACCGGAAGGTGCCAGTGCCAGTTTGGGAAAAGGATCTATAACTGGAAACATAGTCTATTCTCCAGACGGAACCCAATTGGTAGTTCCCAGTTCTACTGGCATCTGGATATATGATGCTCGTACACTTAAAGAACTTTCTTTAATTACGGAGCATAGAGGTTTTGATCCCTCAGTGGCAGGATTCAGATCCGATGGCAGTCTGCTTGCTGTTGGAACTTTGTTGTCCAATTGGGATGGAAATCCAGGCTACACTATTCTGTGGGATGAACACACTAAAGGGCAGCAACTCATTGATGGAGGGTTTAGTAAACTCAGATCTCTTACGCTAAGCCCGAATAATAAGATAATTGCAGGCATAGATGAGAAAAAGAGAGTATATCTGGCGGATGTACAAACAGAAGATTGTTGGTTTAAGGAATATGAGGAGATTTCTTCGCCCTTAGCATTTAGTCCTGATAGTAGATCTCTCGCTGATGCCCGCGAAGATGGCACGATTCAACTTTGGAATGCAACCACCGGTAAACCATTGAGAAACCTCACGGAAAAACCAACGGAATTTTTGCCCATGGAAGAACTCCCTGATGGTAGACCTACTGGTGTACAAGCACAAGGTTTCTCTTTTTTGATATTCAGTCCGGACAGCAAGATGATCGCTGGAGCCAGCACACTAATTCACTTTCCTCAGGTCGTGATTAGTGGGATAATTTGGCTGTGGGATGCAAGCACAGGACACATCAAATCCACGTTCCATGCTCCAGACCTGTCAGAATTCGGCATCATAGGTGCGATTGTACCAGAAATCGGGTGGGCAATTAAAGAGGTTGTAACTTCCTTGGCATTTAGCCTTAATAGTAGAATATTTGCCATTGGCACCTATGGGGTAAAATCAAACCAAGCAGGTTACGCAACGGCTGCGATTCAGCTATACAATATTCACACAGGAGAACGTAAGTTTTACTCCACAAGACATACGGCACCGATATGTTCAATGGTGTTTAGCCCGGATGGCAGGACGCTAACGAGTGCGGGTATTGATGGGACTATTTTGCTGTGGGATGTAGACATTGATCAGAATGAATCTATACCTGTGAAAACGCCTGATGAGGCTTCTATACTTTCTCTTAATATAAGTACCCGTGGAAGCAAGATTGACCCTGAAGCAGATAGAACTCAATTAACAAACCATCAACTTAAAATAAAACAAATTTGTGACGAGCACAAAATAACAACACTTTGCCATTTTACCCGAGTCGAAAATCTACAGGGCATTCTACAAGAAGGTTTAATAGGTCGGAGCCTTCTGGAAGAGCGCGAACAAGATTTTTTGTACAACGACGACGATAGGGCTGACGGTCACAAAGAAGCGGTTTGCCTAAGTATTAGTTTTCCAAACTACCAAATGTTCTATAAAAGGAGAAGACAAGAGGAAAAAACTAAAGGACTTGACGATTCCCAATGGATTATTTTGTTTCTTGAAGCAAAAGTGTTATGGGAATTAGATTGCGCGTTTTGCCAAAACAATGCTGCGCGTAAGACTGTTAGTCGTACATCGTTAGAAGCGAGAAAAAGACCGGAGGCATTGAAAGGAATGTTTGAAGATTTTTACAATATTAAGCATCAAGATTTAGGCATACCCCAAAATTACACAACGCATCCACAGGCAGAAGTGCTTGTTTTTTCTTCTATTTCAATCCAGTATATCATGGATATTCATTTTTGGAATGAGGCCTCTCAACGGACATGGTTACCCACTAATATTGTTGCTGACTATAAAACCTCTACTAACAGACAATATTTTGAGCCCAGGAGTGATTATGAAATATGGAGACCAGCCAATTTCAACAATGAAGGTATACCTCGTTCCTACTTTAATAGCGATGACAACGATAATGAAATTGACAGACACTCGGATATTAACGATGATGATATCCCTTTTTAGGAGCAAAGAACAATGGCAAAACGTCCCATTTTCACCCCGAACTTCAGTGGATTTCCTTACGTTGATACGATAGATATAGAGTTCAAATGGCACCCGGGCTTTGCGAAATCGCAGCTCCAAAAGTCTATAGCATCTCTGCATGAAGCTGCCGAAAAGTTGAATAAAATCTCTCCGATCTTGGAAATATCGAGCAAATCGATATCACGCCTTGGGGTTTCGTTGAGTGCGTTTAATCTATCATTGAAAACGCCAGACGGACAGCAGATGAGCGTGGAATGTGCCTATCAGGGTAGCAAAGTATTTGAAAACGGTGGTCCCTATCACGAACTCTACTCAGTGTCGAGTCTAAAAGCGAAAACGGATGAGCGACTGCATAATTCGGGAAAGTTAATCGCCTTCAACTTTTGTGGCGAGGATTTCCCGACTGAACCCAAAACGGCTTTCTACGATTGGTTATACATGACAGGACTCTACGAGAAAAAAAGAGATTTCGTGAAAGACCTTGAAGTGTTTCAAGGTTTCTCGGACATTGTCTTCAATCCGAATCGTTCCATTAACTGCCAAGCGCGTGCTGCTGCTCTATTTGTTTCACTCTCCAGAAATAGGTTGATGGATGAACAGATATTTCGCGATAAGAGCCATTACCTTGCACTCATAACCGGAGAAGACGTACTTCCGCCAACCGAATCCGACCCAATCCAAGACACTCTCCAGTTTTCAAATTTGACACTTTAGCCTGTATATGCTAAAGTGCATGAAAAAAAAGATGTCCAAAATACGTCTCCAAGACCTATTTGAGAAATGGAATCTCACCGGTATAGAAAAGGTAAAAATAACATTATGAAAACAATGACTCATAAAGGCTATACCGCTGAAATTATCTATAGTGATGAAGATGAATGTTTTGTTGGCTGTATTGCCAATATTGATGCTATATCAGGTTTCCACGGGGATACCGATGAAGAGCTGCGTGTTGCGTTTGAGGATATGGTAGACCTTTATATTAGAACTCGTGAGGCACCGGATCCCCCTCCTCACAAGCCCTACGTCTGGAGGCTCCTGGCGCGGCTGCGTCAAGCACTCCACCTATAGAGGTAAGGATATCCAAAATGCGTCTCCAAGAACTGATGGAATGCTGCCCTCAGGCATATAGAGCAGCCGAAGCACTCTTACGGCTACAATAATGAATGTACGCTTAAACAAAAGACATCAAAGGACATTGGCGGCTATTTTTAGTAAGCAAGTTCCGGCTACGCTGCAATGGCGGCGAATTGAAGCACTTTTCATGGCACTTGGGGCTTCAAAAAAAGAGAGACGGGGCTCGGGTGTGACATTTAAACTGAATGGAGAAACAGTCGGGTTCCACCTCCCTCACCCTCGGAAAGAGGCAAATCGATATCATGTCCGTGATGCACGAGATTTTTTAAAACGAGTAGGAATAACATTATGAAAACGATGACGTATAAAGGCTATACAGCGGAAATTATCTATAGTGACGAGGATGAGTGTTTTGTTGGTCACCTTGTCAATATTGATGATATTATTGGTTTTCACGGTGATACCGACGCAGAATTGCGCGACGCTTTTGAAAACATGGTAGAACTTTACATCGAAACGCTGGCAGAACCGGAGGATTCAACACAAAAGCAACCTGCTGGTAATTTTCTTACGCGTCTGGGACAAACATTTCGCCAGAAATTCATGGACCAATTACCGTGGCGAACGAGGTAAAGGGCACCATGAAAAAAATGACGTATAAAGGTTATACGGCCGAAATTGTCTATAGTGAAGAAGACGGTTTCTTCGTCGGTCATGTTGCTGATATTGGTGATGATATCGTCTCTTTTCACGGTGATACCGACGCGGAACTGCAGAATGCTTTTGAAGGCGTACTAGATCACTATCTTGAAGTCAAAGGGCGACCGGAGAATCCGCCGCAAAGACACCTCGCGGGGAGATTGCTATCGCGCCTACGTCAAGCACTCCATCTGTAACAATAGAGCATTTACGCCGATGAAAACATGTCTCACTGTTTTTGCGAAACAACCGATGCCGAACCGGGTCAAGACACGACTCGTACCGCCGCTTTCACCGGAACAGGCGGCGACACTCTATACCGCATTCCTTATAGATGGGTGTGAGGCACTCGCGGCACTCCCGGACGTGGACATCGTTATTGCGTACACGCCACCGGAAGCACAGTCCCATCTACAGGCATTAATCGGGGACGCTGCCACCTACATCCCGCAAATCGGTGACGATCTCGGAGAACGGCTCACTTCCGCAACGCAGTGGGCAGCGGAACAGGGATACACAAAGATATTGATCGTCGGATCCGACAGTCCGACGCTACCGGTTTCATATATCTCCGAGGCAATCACACTGCTTGATGCACGAAACATCGTTATCGGACCGAGTGTAGATGGTGGCTATTACCTCATCGGTTTCGCCGTGGAGAATTTAACAACGATAGTGCCGCTCGTGTTTTCGGAGATTGTGTGGAGCACAGCGGATGTCCTTCAACAGACAATAACACGTATCCAATCAACAGGGGCAACGTTTGGACTCCTACCCCCGTGGTATGATATTGATAACGCTGAAGATCTGGCGTTTCTGCAGGCACATATATCGGCACTGCGACTCGCAGGCGACACAGGACAAGCCGTTAGAACAGAATCTATATTGGCAGAACTGTTTTGATAAAAAGAAAGGAACTCAATAATGGGACAATTAGATGGAAAAGTTGCGATTGTAACAGGTGGAAACCGAGGTATCGGTAAAGGGATCGCGAGGGGACTTGCTGCTGAGGGTGCGAGCCTAACGATCGCTGCAAGGAACGCCGAACTCCTCGAACAGACCGCGAACGAATTACGCGAAAACGGTACAAAGGTGTTGGCTGTTCCGACTGATGTAACAGACGAGGCACAGATTAAAGCACTCTTTGAAAAGTCGATGTCGGAATACGGACGTTTGGACATCCTCGTAAATAATGCTGGGGCGTTCAATGCCGGTCCGATAGATGAACTTTCAACAGAGGATTGGGATTGGGTCGTCGGTGTGAACCTCCGCGCGCCGTTTCTCTGCACGCGTGAGGCATTCGGGATTATGAAGGCACAAGGTGAAGGTGGACGTATCATTAACATCGGCAGTATCTCGTCGCATCGGGTGCGTCCGCGTACCGCGCCTTATAGTGCTACTAAATTCGGTATCTGGGGATTGACACAGGTGACAGCACTCGAAGGGAGACCGCACGGGATCACAGCGAGCTGTTTGAAACCCGGTAACACCTACGTCGAGCGCATCCAGAACCGTTCAGAGGCACCTATGGAACCGATGATGGA
The DNA here is from genome assembly GCA_000406005.1 of Candidatus Poribacteria bacterium WGA-3G. Classification (GTDB taxonomy): domain Bacteria; phylum Poribacteria; class WGA-4E; order WGA-4E; family WGA-3G; genus WGA-3G. The sequence goes on along the minus strand of ASZN01000036.1, from coordinate 42,204 downwards.
TGTTGATGCGCTCGCGCAAGCCGCCGTCCTAATGGCGACCCTCCCACCGAATATCAATATGTTAGACGCGACCGTTTTACCGGTCGGTCAACTTTATGTCGGACGCGGCTAACGCACGGTGCCGCGAACCTCTTTGCCTCTTTGCAGGCGGAGTTTCAAACCCCGCCTGCAGTGTTTATTATTTCAAACCCCGCCTGCAGTGTTTATTATTTCAAACCCCGCCTGCAGTGTTTATTATTTTAAACCCCGCCTGCAGTGTTTATTATATAGAGTCTCATGAAAAACACTTAAATCCTAATGCAGCTGGAGAGAACCCATGAAAGTGAACCGGAACCAATTCATAGAAGACGGCTATCTCGTGCTACGCGAAGTGGTGCCACCGGAAGCGCTGGACGCACTTCGTGAGAGTTATGAACTGATGGTATCACGTCAGCGAGAAATCTGGTCAAAAGAACGGGCACCAAACGATCCACCGGGTGGTGTATGGGAGACTTCGCCGCAACCGCGCCTACTTCTCGGACGCGATCCGCTTGCAAAACACGTTGATGAAAAGACAGCGAGTGCAGTCGAGATTTGGGCGCACGAAAACATGCAAGGTGCCAGCACTGAGCTGCTCGGCGAGGAAGATGCCGGTGTCACGGAGATGATGCTCATGTGTAATCCCGTCCGAGACTGCGGACCCGCCACTTGGCACCGCGACCACCACCCTATTGATACCGCTCCCCTACAAGGTTATATTGACGACATTATGGAGACGGGACCGCGCTATGTGCAGTGGAACCTCTCACTCTACGACGACAATGTGCTGTGGGTGCTGCCCGGTAGCCATTTGAGAGTGAATACTGAAGCGGAAAACCGACAGTTGTTAGCGGATCCAAAGGTCCCATTGCCGGGTGCCGTTCAGACACATCTCAACGCGGGAGACGGGGTCGTCTATATTCTGCCGATTTTACACTGGGGAAGCAACTACAGTCGGAAGATGCGGCGCACGATTCACGGCGGGTTCTCAAACCATACCCACTACGAAGCGTTTGATTACATAGACTACCTATCGCCGAAAGTACAGGAGAAGTTCCATCGCTGGAACGAACGGAGTGCTCAGATGCAAGTCTGGACAGAAGATGCACTCCGAGCCGTCATCGAAAAGAGCCCAACCGATTACCACGCCGCCCTCGAAAATCTGCATCCTGGGAGAGGCGAGAAGGGAGAGATGCTCTCAACCGTTTTCCTCAGCAAAGCCGCCTGTTTTGTGGCGTTAGAACACGGTTGTGATCTTTCAGACCTTCCAGATGATCTCAAGAATCGCGGCAAGGGTTTTCACGCGATTACGCTTAATTGGGGACCCCCATTCGCCGAACGGTTTACGAGGAGAGAGGCGATGACCCTATGGGAACGTTTTAAACCGGTTGACGCGCTTCTCAAGACCGACGAAGAGTTGTATCTCCCCGGTTTCCAGTCGGGTCCGATGCACTACTATTTCAATGAGATGCCCGATAATTTCGGCGTTGCGGATTTCATTGAGACGTGGGAACTATAGCCGTAAACCGAGCATTCCGCTGAGATAGAGATATGCCTCTTCGGTATAACGCGGTAGATTTTCCGGGTCTTCAACTTCTAACTCCAGCGTCAGATCACCTTGGTAGCCTTCTGTTTGGAGGGTTTCAATAATCTGCTTGAGATCGAGTTCACCGCGCCCGATACCGACAGATACGGCACCGATATGGTCCTTGAGATGCACGGCATAGATACGGGAACCGAATTGACGGATCGCGGCGAGTGTGTCCACGCCGGAGGTATGGAAATGCCCGGTATCGATGCAGACACCGACCCGTTCGTCCGGAATAGCGTCTAAAATCGTTTGGAAGTCTTCTGCTTGTTCAAGTACATTGCCGTGATGCGGTTCGAGCGTTAGTTTGATCTGGCTCTCTGCTGGTATACGTTCCAGTACCTCGCGAACACAGGCGGTCACCCGATCCAACGCGCCGGGTTCTGTTCTACGCTGCGCGCCACTTGTTGTCAGGTGTGTTGCACCGAGTCCTTCAGCGATTTCGACGCACCTTGCGATTGCGCCTGCGCGTGCGTCAACATCGGCGTTGTCGTGTCCGCCCCATCCGGGCGGATAAAGTCCGGCACACCTCATGCCAGAAGTATCAATTTTCGCCTGCATAGTGTCTATATCAAAGGCGAGGGCAGCATCGACGCTCCAGATAAGTGGACCGTGGATTTCCATGAAGCGGTAGCCGATTTTCGGCGCGTATTCCAGCGTCGCTGCAACCTCATCTTCAGCATAGCCTCGATAACAGATAGAAGCACAGATAATATCCATAAAATTCCTTTGAAAAATTGAGTGAAAAGGGTATAATAAACGGTATAATCAGTAGACTTGGAGTACACAAAAAGTGATTCAACAGATTGAAATAACGCTACCTGAATACCAGCGCGGTTTTCATCTTGTCACAGATGAGATTATGGACGCAATCGACGAGTTGCCGAAAGAGGGTATCCTGCACCTATTCATCAAACACACCTCGGCAGGATTAACGATCAACGAAAATGATGATCCAACAGTCCGCGAAGACTTCGCCAACAGTTTTGATCGACTCGTCAAAGAGCGTGAACCGTTCTATAAACACACGATAGAAGGCGACGACGATATGCCAGCACATATTAAAGCGTCGCTCGTCGGTTTCGATGTCTCCATCCCGATTACCAACCATCACCTCAATTTAGGTGTATGGCAGGGCATCTATCTATGCGAATTCCGCAATCATGGAGGGAGACGAAAAGTCCTCGCGACGCTCTATTCTTAGTGTTTTACCCACAGCCGTAGGGGCGAGGTTGCCTCGCCCGCTGCCAAAAAACTATAATTCGCTATAGAGTTCAGCGTGTCGTTTCAACACGGCATCCGAATCCGGCGGATTGATGACCTCTATAGAGACAAACCCTTTATATCCGTCTTCTGCAAGCAGCGTAAGCGAATCGCGTTCCGTGTCTGGCATCGGACCGCTGTCCCCGAAATTAACGTGTGCATGTCGAACTTTTCCACGTAAGTGGACGTAAGCCACATTGACCGGCTCTCCGTGCCGGACATGATGCGCAGCATGCCAATTCACATAGGTATTTTGCGCTTCAGCGCGATGCAGTGTCTCCGCAATGTAACTGGCGAGAAGGTTGCCGTGTGTCTCCAAACAGAGTGCAACACCGGCGTCGCCTGCCAACCCGTCGCATTTACGGATACCGTCGGCTTCCCAATCCAAAGTTTCGGAGACTTCAACCGGAGTTTCCGGTACCCTATCTCCAAAGATACGGATATTCGCCGCGCCCATAATCTCCGCGAGATCAATGTAACGCTTGAGGAGTTCGACCTGTTCGGCACGTTTATTGGCATCCGGATTGATGAATCGGACACCCGTTGCGATACAGGAGAGGTCAATCCCACTATCGACAAATTGGGAACGCGCCTCGCGGAGCTGTTGCGGTGTAGAATCCAGTTCGACCCCGTGTCCGTGATCCCATTCGACGCGGAGTTCCAAGTGTTTGTAATCATACTCTTTCGCTTTGTCAATCAGTTCCGCTAACGTTAATGGCGGACAGACGGACGACATAAATCCAAATTGCATGTAAAGCCTCCAATTTTATGCAGGTAATACGCGGAGAAATTGTGTAACTCTTATTAGATTAACCTTGAATTTTAACAGATGAACTGCCGTTTCCTTTTTTATTAACTTCGATTTTGACCGGTAAACGTCTCGTTAATTCCTGAATATGGCTGATGAGGAAGATACTCCGTCCCTGCATGCGGAGTCCTTCGAGTGCTGCGATAGCGATGTCAAGTGTTTCGCTATCAAGGGTACCGAACCCTTCGTCGAGGAACAGCGAGTTGAGTTGTGCGCGTCCGCTACTGAGTTCCGAAAGTGCGAGTGCCAAAGCGAGACTCATCAGGAAGGATTCGCCACCGGAGAGCGTCTCAACAGGGCGCTTCTCATCCGCGTTCCAGCGATCGACAACTGATAGGTCACCGATCGTTTCAACTTTAAGTTCGTAGCGATCTGAAGTGAGATATCGCAGTTGTGTATTTGCCAAATTGCCCATCTGCTTAAACATAATCTCCAGTGCGAAATCGCGTAATGTACTGGCGGGAATTGTCTCCTGTAATCGCTGCCAGCGTTCCAATTCCTGCTGCGCCGCACCGAGTTCATCGCCGAGAGCTTCACGTTTTTCAAGTGCATCTTTCAAATCACCAATTTCCTTATTTTGCGCGCCAATTTTTTCCAACTTTTCCTGAAGCTGCGTTTCAATTGCTCCGAGTTGAGTTTCAATCTGACCTAATGCCTCTGGGTCATAAGGTGTTTCCTCAAACCGAGTCTGCAACTCAGTAATCTCTAACGCGAGTCGCTGCATTTCGTCCTCATGCGTATCAATTTGGTCAGTTAAGTCTTGTATCTGATCAACGTCTCGGAAGGCGTTGTTGTGTGCTTCCGGTGTGTCAAATCCTACCTCATCTAATTTATGAAAATAAATTTGGCTCGCCGCTTTAAACCTCTTAGTGCATTCATCACGCCGTTTTTCGCTAATTTCGTGAGTAATCTGCTTTTCGGTTAGGAGTTTTTGACTTCTTTGTAATTGTTGTTGAGCTGCATCGCGCTCATCCTCTTTCGCTTGCAGTTTCACTTTTAACGTATCAATAGCAGCATTAATTTCATCTTCCGTTGCTAACCCACCAGTTTTCTCACGAGCAGCAGATAGATACGCTTCCGCTTCACACTGATACTTGTCTATTTCAGTTTTCAAATCTGTGCGGCTGTCTTTCAAGTTCTGAAGTGTGCTTTCGTCTGCTTCGATATTCGCGTTAAGCACCCGAAGATCCGTCTCTGCTTTACCCAGTTCATCTTCACGCGATGCCACCGTTTCAATTTTATCTTCAAATTGATCTACTGCCTCCATCGGTGTAGTGCCGTGAAAGGTCTCAGGCATAGATTCCCAGAAACGCGTCTCTGTAGCTTTAATATCCGCTTGCAAATCCGCAATCGTATTGTTCAGACCTTCGAGCTGCGTTTCGGTATCGTTTAAGGTGTTCGTCTCGCGTTTGATGTCGTTCTCAGAGGTTTGGAGGTGTTGTGATGCCATTTCGCAAGCGTGCGATGCCTTCGTTCGTTCCTGCTCGGCCTCTCCGAGGGCTGCAATAGCAGCATCCGCCGCGCTCATCTGTTCAAGTATCCAATCCAACGAAATGTTAACGACCTGTTCGGCTTCGTACATCGAATCAAACGCAATGTTAAGATCCGCCAAAACCTCCTCTCTCTGTTTATCAAGCGACTCCTTTTTGTCTCGGAGTGCCTCTGCTTCTATAGCAAATTCCTCAATTTGGTTGACGGCATTACGTCTATCGTGTTTAGTCTGTGTCTGCTTGGTCTTGAGCACTTGCATCTGATCTTGCGCGACTTGTGCCTCGGCTTTCGCATTCTCTAAGGCATCTTTAGCATCCTGCAGCCGTTCCCCATTTTCAGGTTCCACAACACCAGCATACGGATGCTCTGTAGCCCCACACACCAAGCACGGTTCTCCGGTGTGAAGATGTTGTCGGAGTTGATTAATCGGGTTTGTTAACACCTCGTTTCTTAGTGACTCTTCACAACGTTCAACTGCCTTCGCAGTATGCCGACACACCCCCGTTTGTTCTCGCAATTCTGCTTCGATTTGCACAATTTCTGCATTCAGTGTTGATGCAGTGTCCGTTAATTCCGTCACCCGCTTTAAGTAGTCTTCCGCCTCCTCCGTTATCTCTTCATATCCGTGCACAATGGGGTATGCCCGGGCTGCTTGTTGTTTTCGTTCAGTCCATTCCGCATGCGTGCCGGTCGCCAATAGTTCGTTCAATTGCGTGGTAGCATCTTCTAACGTCGTCTCTGCTTCTGTTTTTTTCGAGAGACGTTTTTGCTGAGCGTTCGATAATTTCTTAATTTCCTGTTTCAATGATGACACATTCTTTTCGACGTTCGTTTTGTTCGTCAACTCCGTTTCCAACCGCTTTTCGTGTGAAGTGAGTTCCGCCAGAAGACCAGTTACTCGGTTAAGACGTTGCTGCCGATCCGATGGAAGCGGATTATTTTCCAAAAAACTTTGCGCATCATCAATCTGTCCTTGCAAATCGGTCTGCTCTGTCTGTTTATCCGTTAATTGGTCTTCCAAAGCATCAATCTCATCACTCAAATCCGCTAAACGTGGATCCCGTTTCTTTGCCTCCGCAAATTGACCTTCAGCCCGTTTTACATCTGATTTCGCGTCGGTGTAGACCGGCATCTTTCGATCCCTGTCGTCAAATACAGCCCGACATACAGCCCTTTTTTCATCATAAGCAGCTTGGTCGGTTTCAACTTGCGTCTCCGCCGCTGTTTTCTCGGTTGCTGCATTACGGAATGCCTTCTCTGCGTCTTCCAAGTCCGAGTTTGCGGTACCAAACGCCTGTTTTTCGAGGAGAAGGCGTTGGGCACGATTCGCATTTTCGAGTTCTTCCTGAAGCGCGTCAATCTCTGGCTGCTGAGTTAGGCGTTCTACTTGCCGTTTTTCCGAAGACTGCAGTTTCTCAAAATCTTCTTTACGCTTGGTCTCCCGATCCTTTTGTCCCTGAATTTGCTGACTTTCCGTACGTAAGGTCTCTACTTCTGTGTGCAATCTGTCCCGTTTTGCCTCGGCATCCGTGAGTTGTTCGTGAGAGGCTTCTCGAATTTTATTTAATTTATCGTAGACTTTGGCGTTCGCAGTCTCAACCTCGCTAACCTTGTCATTTAACGCTTGTCTCAAGACATCGTAGATACTGACCCCCGCGGTCGCTTCCAAAATATTGCGTCTGCTCTCTTTATCTGCCTTCAAGAATGCCGCGAATTCGCCTTGTGCTAACATGACGGACCGTCTGAAGGCAGCGAAATTGAGCCCCAAAATAGATTCTACCTCCTGCGTAACTTTGGTAGTAATCAACTCACCGGAATCATCAAACAACCGCGCTTGGGGAGAGCCTTTGCGTTTAATAGACCAAGTCGCATGGTAACGAGTGTTGTTTGCCTCAAAGTGTACCTCAGCAAAGCCCTCCGCTTCGCCATGACTTATAAGATGCCTCGGATGCTGAGTCGTGGTTCCACTCAGACGTGGTGTTTTACCATAGAGAGCAACGCAGATCGCATCTAATAGCGTCGTCTTTCCTGCCCCTGTCTGACCGGTGATAGCGACAAGCGACGCGTCATCTAACGGCGGGTTTTCAAAATCGATATCTATCTCATCACGAAAACTATTCAGATTCTTAAGTTTCAACTTACATATTTTCATTCTGTCTCCTCAACCATCTCAACTAATTCCTTAAATGTTTGTATCAAGATTTCATTGGGGGGTTCGCCATCAAATTTGGATCTATGAAACTCCTCAAAGATTTTTTCAGGACGCTTCATATCTTCAAGGGGGATTTTCGGTCCCTCCTTCGCCTTTGGCAGTTCAAGTTCAACGCTCAGCACCTCACCCCCACCGTCTCCGAATGCTTTTCGAATTTCATCGCTGATGCCGACTCTCGGTGTATCTAATTTTAGTTTGACTTGGATATACTTTCCAGCCCAATCCCCTGTTATCGCTTCTGACAAAACCGAAACTTCATTTCCTTCAATAGTACATAATTCTTTGAAGATAGGAATCTCAATTTCTTTATCCTGTATCAGTGTGCCATCGTCAGATAATTCCAGCAGATACACCTTTTTGCGATAACCCGTTTCGTTGAACCGCATCGGAATTGGCGAACCTGAATATCGGATCGGATACGCAGTGCCTTCAATCGTCTGCGGTCTGTGGAGGTGTCCCAAGGCGACATAACTGACATTTTTTGGAAAATCGCTGGCGTGGGTAGCCGTTGCACCACCAATCTGTACGTTCCGTTCCGAATCGCCGACTTGTCCGCCCTGAACGAAGAGGTGTCCCATCAAAATTTTCGGGAGTTCTGACGGCATGGCAGCGACGCAATCCGCATAGAACGTCTTAAACCGTTCCCGATACCGTTCGTTCCGATCGACTTCTGTTTCATAAGAGAGATGACGGAGATCGCTTTCGGAGAGGAACGGGACAGCCGCAACTGCAACCCGTGGATTCTCACGCGGTAAAGTGACGACGCAGTTTTTGGGTTTATCGGCAAGCCCGACGACGTAAATTCTGCCCATCTCAAGAAACTCTCGCGGTGCTTCTAAGTGGCGTGGTGAATCGTGGTTACCAGCGGTAATCACGGCATAAGCGTTGGTCTCATTATAAAGGCGGTAGAGGAACCGGTAGTAGAGGTTCGTTGATTCCGAGGAGGGGAGTGCTGTATCGAAGATGTCGCCTGAAACGAGGAGGAGTTCAACCTGATGTGCTTGGATCGTCTCAAGAAGCCACTCCAGAAATCGTTTGTGTTCATCCGTGCGTTGACGTTCATGGAGCCGTTGACCGATATGCCAATCGGCGGTGTGCAGTATTTTCATATTTCGCGCGGTTACCATCCTTTGGAAATTGTTGTAATACCAAATCTAAAAGATAAATTCGCATTTATAGGAATTTGAAACTCATTATGATGCGAAATATAAGAGGCGCAATAATGCACGTCGCATTTGGGCGAGTACGCCGCAGAATTGCGCTACTACGAACCTGTTTTTCGTTAATGAGAAACGTTTATTCAGAAATGGTATAAGAATCTAATACATACTATCATAGCAGATATAAAAACCTCTTTTCAAGACAAATTAATTCGTTGCCAAAAAAGAACGGACGTGATAGATTAAAACCGATGATTTAGCGATTGCAACACCGCGGAAAATAAGGAGTTAGCTCTATGAAAGATAACGGACGAACCTTAACCGCAGAACTTGAAGAGATGCAAGTCTATGGGGAAACGCGCGTCGGATGGGATGAGAACGTACCGGTCAATGAAACCGTTGATGCCGACGGAAACCCGCCCCCCGGTAATAGAGGTTTCGGTGTCGCAGATCCGAATTCCCCGAAGCGTCGGGTCTACGATGACCCAGAAGTCGAGGCACTCCGCGAAAAATTACGTGAACATAACGGTATCCGTGGACTCGAAATCTGCGATCCGCAGGAAGTTAAAAGGGCCGCTCGGATTTTCCATCGGGACGGGTTCGTTGTGGTGCGCGATCTACTCACGCCGGAACAGTTAGCGCGTTGGCGAGACGGCTGCGCTGAGGCACTTCGCGATATCCTCTCCATACCGGGACCCGACGGTAGAAAATACGTAACCGAAACTGGGAGGCTGCCACACCGCTATAGCTACGGCACCTCTTCTGCGTCAAGACAGATGCTGCACCACCCCGCTTGGGCAAGTATGATTGACCTGCCGACAACAACACCGATCGTCACCGAGATTTTCGGATCTTCGGATTATCGGGTCTGGGGTTCAGGCGGCGATCTCTGTCTCCCCGGCGCGATTGAGTATCAGCATCTACACCCCGATGGTCGGGACCCGCAACACCTTTCCGAAGCACGTATCGCGCAAGCGGAACGACTCGGCGTTCGACTCCACAGAGATGGCAACGGCAATCTTGATGTCCCCTCCCAAAAACTGATTATGGAGATGACACCGCCGACTGTCACGATTAACTTCGTGATGTGTGATCTGACTTGGGAAAACGGTCCGATCCGCCAGATACCGGGAACACATACCTTGCAACAGAACCCACCGCCGCCCGGGGACGAACCGGATTGGATGAAACACGCAACACTCGTCGGTGCGACTGCCGGTTCCGGTGTATTCCGAGATAACCGGGCATGGCACGGCGCAACGCCGAATCTGTCGAAGGAAATCCGCGCGCTTCCGAACGTCGAGTACGCCGCACCGTGGCGGACACAGCACGGTTTCAGTCGGATTATGCCTCACGAAATTTGGGAGACATTGACACCGTACGCTCAGAAATTGTGCGATTGGATCAAAGCGGAGCCGGGAGTCTGGCCAGCAGGCGCAGGCATTATGCATCCGCTCGCGAGCAAGCGCGAAGCCGCAAAGAAATCGAACGGTTAGGTCTTCATCAAACCCGTTTGCAGGCGGGGTTTGTAACCTCGTCTGCATCGCAAAAGGAGATAAAAGATGTTAAACTGGGGCGTTATGGGCGCAGGCGGTATCGCCTACGTCTTCTGCAACGGCATGCGTTTTACAGACACCGGACAGATACTCGCTGTCGCAAGTCGCACACAGGAACGTAGGGATAGACTTGCCACCGATTTCGGGATCCCTCGCCAATACAACGACTACGCAGAACTGTTGACGGACGACGCTATTGATGCCGTCTATATTGCGACAATCCACCCGTTACACGCGGAGTGGACGGTAAAATGTACCGAAGCGGGGAAACACCTACTGGTTGAAAAACCGATCAGCATGAACCACGCCGAAACCGAGGCGATGGTAAACGCCGCGCGAGAAAACGATGTTTTTCTTATGGAAGCCTTTATGTACCGGTGCCATCCGCAGATCGCAAAAATGGTCGAACTGATACAGGACGGCGCGATCGGTGATGTTCAGGCTATCCGTGCGACGTTCGGTTACCGTTCTGGTTTCAATCCGCAGAGTCGAATCTATAACCGTGAAATGGGGGGTGGAGGTATTCTCGACATCGGATGCTATACCGCCTCAATGGCACGGAAAATCGCAGGTGCCGCGGCGAATAAACTGTTCCTGGATCCGATCTCAGTCAAAGGGAACGGAAAAATCGGTCCGACAGGTGTAGATCACATCGCAGCGGCGACCCTGAAATTTGAGAACGACATTATCGCCGAGATCGTTTGCGCCGTTGAATGCGCTTACGGCAGTAACGTTATTATCTACGGCACGGAGGGAACGCTAACGGTTCCGAACCCGTGGTTGCCGTCATCACCTTGCCGCGGTGCAAGAACACCGTTGCCACCGGATACCACTTTCCCCGCAACACAATTGATCGTTCAACCGTCCGGAAGCCGAGGAGCCACCGAAGTGACGGTCACGGCTGATAGGGATCTGTTCACCTACGAAGCCGATACGGTTGCAGCGCATATCGCAGACCGACAGGCACCGGCGATGTCTTGGGGGGATACACTCGGCAACATGCAACTCCTTGACGCTTGGCGTGAAGAGGTGGGTTATGCGTAAGTCCCGTTATTACAAGGTGTGTTGTACTTACTAAGCAGATCAAGTTCGATTGCCCTGCGAGAAAACGTGTTCTCTTCCACCAAAACACATAAACAATCCACGTTATTTTCAACTGCACACGGCCATTTTTCGTGGCTTGCAGTAAGTCTATTTCTAAACGAATTTGTTTGACCGATGTATAACGGATAATATTTTATATCCCCATGTTGATTACGTGTTTCTTTTGTAAAGATGTAAACACCACCAACATCATTGAATGTCTCTGTTCCAAGAGTGTACGCTTGAAAAATATGCTTCCGTCCAGAAGCACCTTGAAATTCTACATCTGCAATTTTTGGCATTTTATTTTCCTTTTCCCAACATATCTACTCCCAGTTATAGGGGAAGGGCACTCAAACTGACGAGTAACGTAGGAGCCAAATTGTTACTTACGATTCCTCTTGAGATTCTTCTTGAATATCAACTATTTGAGACCTACTAATTATATTTGGATTTATATCGTAGCGTTTTATTAGGTCTTCAAATGGAATGTTAAAATAATCATTGACGGTTGGGGATATCACTATCTTTTTCAGTAATGTATGCAAGTTAACTTTGACAGGGATTCCATTAGGTGCGCCATTTATTGGGTTTTTGTAATCTCGCAATAATGAGGCATCAGTCCTGAACATTGGGTCACTATAAAATGGTATTTCAGATGTATAGACGCGCTCCAGAAATTCCTTACAGACATCCTCAAATGAAATTATTGCTCTAACTTCATGTTCGTCCTGATATACATCTCTTTTGTGCGAAAAGGGAGCATAAAATAATTTGAGGACGTTATCAGGATCATTTAAGTCTATTGACAGAAAATCTTCATAACCTTCAATATCTTCTGTTAGATAATCTTTATATTTCACCTTACCTATATGGATATTATATTTATCAGATTCCAAACTGTCATCAACGTTATACACCAGACTTTTATAGATATTATCACCACATTTCAAACTTTCAATGAGATCACCTACAGTAGTTTGAATCGCTATTGATGTTGGGCTTTTGTCTCCATATTCTGCCCACATTGAATGACTTTCTTTTTCTCTTTGAAACCACGAGTTACAATACATGAGATGGCTTAAAAAGTTCCTTAGTAAATTTTCAAATATACGACCAGACTCTATTTTTTCTTGCTCTGGGGCCCGTTCTCCTAATGCAAGTTTTTTTCGTTGTCTTAATGATTTTCTTTTTCTGTAGAATGCTTCATCATCATATATTAGTGTGTTCTTTTCATCTAACAAGGATACTTTTCGGATTTTATCTAAGGATTTATTCGATAGTGTTCCTTCAAATTGGTCATTATATGAATAGACGTTAGGAAAATAAAGTGTTTTGCTATTGAGCATTGCCAAAAACTTGTCAATATGCATGTATCTCCATAAAGTTTGTGTATGGCATGGAGTCTCAAAGTAAGGACTGTCTTTGTAAGGCATTATGTATACTTTTAACTTTATGTGCGAGTTAATGGATCTTCTGGACATCCAGTTTTGGCATTTGGATGAATAGGATACCTACAAAGAAGTAGACAAATGCATTCCTATCCGATGGTTAACAATAGGATACCACATTTTTTCAAAAGCGTCAAGTTTTTGCGCTGTTCGACGAAAAAAAAATGACTTTTTATTTTTTTAATTATATGATACAATCAATAGATGAATTAAGTTTTGGAAAACAACAATTTTCCCCGGAGCAACACCTTTATACAATGAACCGCCAGTATCTGAATCTGCACTTCTCAGCACAGCCTCTTGCGGGATCAATTTGCACATGGAGCCGTTTACCTGCCTTTGTTACCTATTCTGGGCATAAATCCATGCTGATTTTCACAAGCACAGGCTGCCCCCCCCCCAACTTTACTAAAGATAAGTATAATTATAAAATCTTAGCATTAACGCGGACAGAAGAAAACCCTTCCTTCGCACTGTGTTTCTTCGCGCCATGCCGCTCTGATAAAAGCATAACGCCCCTTGGAAACTTCCAATATCAGGACATCCTCCAAGGGGCTATCTCTGTTCTACAGCTATTCACCTTTCATTCTTTAACAAACTCCGTGAGGTAGTTTCCATGACAACACCCGAAACCGTTTTTCCTATCTTACAAAACTTCCACGGTACCGAACCCCTCAAACAACTTTTCTGGGTAGAACTCAACTACAATCGTGCTAATACTTCAATTGACAACCTGCCAGAAAACACTGCTAACCTCGCCGCGGAAGCACCACTTATTCTTGCTACAGGTGCAAAAGATAACGATTTCCACGTCATCTATGTCCAGCTCAAAACAGAAAAACTCCGAAGAACCGACGAACGTCAAATCATAACACATCTCCAAACTCGGTATCCGGATGCACTTTACGTTTTCAGCAATCTTGAACAAGAGCGATGGCATTTTATCAACGTTAAACTCACCCGCGAAAAACAGGAAAAAATTGAGCAAGAACGCGCTAAACCGTTAGCACAACGCAACCTCTTTAGGCGGATTACCATCGCATCCGATGAGAAACTCCGCACAGCTGCCGAACGTATTGCGATGTTGGATCTTGAAAAAGTAGATGAACGAGATACTCTTTGGGATAGCCGCGAGTACCTTACTTCATTAGAAATCAGAAATAGACATGAAGAAGCTTTCAATGTCGAAGCAGTCACAGAAGCATTCTTTGAGCATTACAAACAGGTTTTTGAACAACTCCAAACAGAACTCTGTGACCAGACAGGCGATGGAAAATGGGCACATGATTATGCCCAACAATTTCTCAGTCGATGCCTTTTTCTTTACTTCATCCAACGAAAACAGTGGCTTGGAGATGATACCGAATTCCTCCGTACTTTATGGGAAACATACCAAAACGAGTCCCAAGATGATGACACCTTCGTTGAAAAATGGTTAAATATTCTTTTCTTTGAAGCGTTCAATAATAGATCTTGCAACGGCTATCGCTATTTACCAACTGAGATTCGAGAAGCCCTGCAACTTGCGCCATATCTCAACGGTGGCTTGTTTCGCAAAAACGATCTTGACACAGATTATATTGTTAACGTCTCGGATGACTTGTGGAAAAATATCTTCGAGTTCCTTGAAGGATACAACTTTACGATTGCGGAGGATACACCGCTTGATCAAGAAGTGGCAGTCGATCCAGAAATGATTGGTAAAGTGTATGAAAGCCTTGTCTCTGTAGAGGACGAAGAGAGAGGTGATGCGGGGATCTTCTATACCCCGCGTGTTGAAATTGACTTGATGTGCCGACTTGCCCTCGTTGATAACCTTGCCAATCACATTGGCACTGAACGCGACAAATACATCTTCTATGAAGTGCTCTTCGCCTTTGAACCGGATGAAAAGATAGAAGCAGATGCTAAACTTACAGATCTGTGGGAGGCAATTTATCAGCATATCACAGGAATCACTGTGCTCGATCCTGCGTGCGGCAGCGGATCCTTCCTTGTCGGTATGCTCCATGTTCTTGACGATTTGCGTGAACGTGCTGAAAAGCATCTCGGCATTGACACTGCATCAAGTTTTGAACGCCGAAAAGAAATCATTGGAAAAAACCTATACGGTGTTGATGTGAAGCAGTGGGCATGCAAAGTTGCCGAACTCAGACTTTGGTTGGCACTGATTATTGATGCGGATATTCCAGTAGAAGAGTTGCATGTGAGGGATGAGCCGCTGCTTCCTAATTTCTCTTTCAATATCCGACACGGTGATAGTATTGTACAAGATGTGGGTGGGATGAACCTTGCCCAAACCCGAGCTCTTGGCAGCGGTGTACCGCGAAGTTTAAAAGAAAAAATCACAAACCTCCAAACCGAGAAACTCAAGTATTACAATAATGAAGAGAAAAGAGAATACGCTGAAGAAGCAGATGTCCAAAGGGCTGAACATGGACTCTTTCGAGAACTTCTCCAGAACCGCGAAACTCGGCTTTCCGAGAATATTCGGAGTGTAGAGACATGGCTTGAAGACCCTGCTGAACAACTTACACTTGATGGAATCGCACGCCCGGAACCGCGGCAGTTAACCATTGAAACGCAACAAAAACAGCAGGAACTCAAGCGTTATAAAGAAAACCAGGAACAGGTCCGCCGTACCCTGACCTCTCTTTCGTCGCAAACGACACAACCTTTTGTATGGGACATTGCCTTCGTTGAAATCTTCAGCCAACGCAAGGGGTTTGACATTGTCATTGAAAACCCTCCTTATGTCAGACAGCAAAAAATTAGAAATCCGACTATTCCTCGATTAGAAACAACACCAGAAAATAAAAAAGCATATAAGGCAAAGTTAGCGCGTGCTATCTATCAAGCGTTTCCCAATTTTTTTGGCTATCAACCTTACAAAGACACTAAGCCGGAGAATCCCACATCTGCTGTAAGAAACGTGATAGATGCCCAAAGCGACTATTACATCTACTTCTACTTTCACGGACTTTATTTGCTAAATCCGAAGGGCACTTTTTGTGCAGTGACCTCGAACTCATGGTTGGATGCCGTCTATGGCAAAAATCTTAAGGAATTTCTCCTTAAGGAGTGTCACCACAAACTAACCCTAGACAACTCCGTACAACGCTCATTCAAAGGGGTAGACGTTAACACCGTCATATGCCTAACCTCTGCGCCTTATAAAAAGCACGGTACTGGATTGCAACAGATATCTCGATTTGTCAACTTTACCGTCCCGTTTGAAGCAATTCTAGATCCCGTTATCTTTTATGAAATCGAAACTACAACAGAAAATGTCAATACACCAGAGCATTATATTCGTCCTTTTTCCCAAGAAGTAATCTTCGCTAATGGGCTAGACAGAAAAGCAAGCTATATTGGAGAAAAATGGGGTGCAAAATACCTCCGTGCTCCGGATATCTACTTACACATTTTGGAAAAAGGCAAGAATACCTTGGCACGTTTGGATGATGTTACCACGATACGTAGAGGTTTGATAACTGGGGCAGATAATTTTTTTACCCTTGACCAGTCTACAATTTCAAAGTGGAATATTGAAGATGAGTTCTTGAGTCCTGTTATTACCGATTCAGAAGAAGTGAAAAGTCTGACTATTTGTGCGGATCAGTTGCCGCGCCGAATGTTTCGTTGTTCCAAAGGCAAAAATTCATTAACAGGTACATCAGCTTTGACTTACATTGACTGGGGTGAATCGGAAAGTATCCATAAGGGAGGAAACGCTAAGCGAAGGAAGCCATGGTACAAGCTCAGCAAGCGTCTTCCCCCAAGTCTTTGCTTTCCGCTTTTAACTCGTTCAACAACTGCAAAGACACTATATGCTCCTGCAGGTTGTTACGGAACTGGGAATTTTATAGAAATTGATGTACTGACCAATTTAAGAGTGCCGACCTGTTTCGCCCTGAATTCCACTCTTTTCCAGCTAATGGTAAATGTGAATGGACGATTGAACCGAACTTGGACGTTAGAGATTCAACCTAATGACCTGAAGAATTTGATATGTGTTAATCCAAACATCATAGTTCAAGAAGCAAATCTTGATGAAACCATCCTTGAATCAGAAGAATGGGATGTCCTGAAACCCTCGGCAGCGCGGCGATACATTGACGACATCATCTTTGATATCTTAGAACTAACACAAGGTGAGCGAGACGGCGTTTACGAGGCAGTCACACAACTCGTAACAACTCGCTTAGCGAAAGCGAAAACATAAGAGCATCGTTGAGAAAAGATAAATGACACACGACATCATTGATAACCGAAACGAAAAACTTGTTGAACATATCAACCTGATTTTAGATTCAACTGATCGCGCGCGTTTTGCGGTGGGTTACTTTTTTCTAACCGGTTTCACAAGCATCGCAAAAGATCTGCAAAACTTGACAGAACTCCGTCTGCTCATCGGTAACACCAGCACGCGCGAAACGATTGAACAACTCGCTGAAGGATATAGAGAACTATCCGCCATAGAAAACGCTACCGAAGATCTCGCCTACTCAAGTCGAGTGAAGCGGCGGACGCGGGCAAATGAAACTGCTGAAAATCTCCGCGGATGCATTGACATAATGCCTCAGACTGACGAATCCGAGCAGTTAATCAGAATCTTAGTGGATATGATTACGAATAAGAAACTGAAAGTTCGGGTTTATACTAAGGGCAGACTCCACGCTAAAGCTTACATCTTTAACTACAAGCAAGGCTATGAAACCGGTACATCTATCGTTGGCTCATCCAATCTTACTTTAGCAGGCTTAACCAGTAACACGGAATTGAACGTTGTTGTCCCCGGTAATGCCAATCAAGAGCAACTCCGAAACTGGTTTGATGCGTTGTGGGAAGAATCTGAGGACTTTAACGAGGCACTGATGGAGGAGATGCAAACCTCTTGGGCACTTGCCCCTGTCCGTCCGTATGACATCTACATGAAAACGTTATACGAACTGGTTAAGGAGCGACTTGAACGCGACGAGGACAGACTTTCTCCTGCTGCTGATCTGATGGAGCAATTGGCTGACTTCCAGCAGGTCGCGGTGTGGCAAGCGATTAAAATCATTAATAGATATGGTGGTGCCTTCGTCTCGGATGTCGTCGGGTTGGGAAAAAGTTACATCGGATCTGCTATTGTAAAGTACTTTGAACAGGTCGAAAATGCGCGTCCGTTAATCTTATGTCCACCCGCGCTCATTCCTATGTGGGAAGGCTACAACGAGGCACATTATCTTAATGCGCAAATAGTTTCCAGTGGGATTCTTAGTGGTGACGAAGAGAATGCTCGAAAACGACTTTTTGAGCATTATGAAAGCAGAGATTTTATCCTTATTGATGAAAGCCATAACTTCCGAAATCCGGGAACGCAACGTTATCGGATTTTGCAAGATTTCTTAACAATAGGGAATAAAAAGAGCTGTTTCCTCACTGCAACACCTCGCAACAAAAGTGCTTGGGATATCTATCATCAATTCAAATTATTCCATCCGGATGACAACACGAACCTTCCACTTGAGCCAGCACATTTGCGGGAGTATTTCCGTTATATCGAAAAAGGCGAGCGAGATCTCCGCGTTCTCCTGCAGCACATTCTTATCCGCCGCACTCGGAATCATATTTTACGATGGTACGGATACGATGCTGAGACGGATGAACCCGTTGACCCTACCGATTTTAATGATTATCTAAGGCAGAATCGGCGTGCTTATGTCAAAATCGGTGATAAACATCAATTTTTCCCACGACGTAAACTCACGACAGTCCAATATAGTATTGAAGATACGTACCAAGGGCTTTATCAAGAAATTCGGAAGCGTCTCGGTACAGCGAGAACTACCGCTGCACAGTTGACCTACGCTCGGTATGGACTTTGGCATTATGTTAAAAAGGGAAAGCAGGAAGTTGCTCCTTATAGAGATTTGCAGAGTGCTGGCAGAAACTTGCGGGGTTTAATCCGCGTCCTTCTTTTCAAACGTTTTGAATCCAGCGTTTACGCTTTTAAACGGACTATATCTCGGCTTCTAAACGTCCACAAAATTTTTCTCAACGCACTTGATAATGGGACTGTTGCTGCTGGTGAGAAAGCACAACAGGTTCTCTACGATGCAAGTAGTGTTGACGAAGCCGATATTGATGCTGATGAGCGCGATGTTTTCGACCAGCTGCAGAAACTTTCAAAATCTTATGACATCAAAGATTTCGATGTCAAATCACTACGCAAGGATATTCAACACGATATCGAAGTCCTCACACAGATTTTGGAGCCAGTGAAACAGATTACAACAGCTAAGGATGCCAAACTTCAGACGCTTAAAAAGCTGCTTGATACTAAACCACTGTGTGACGGGAAACGCCTTATTTTTACGCGCTATATAGATACTGCCGAGTACCTTTACCAGAATTTGGAGTCTGAAGATACCGATGTTATTTATAGCAGTAACAAGGATAAACAGAAAATGGTTGCCCGATTTGCCCCCAAGGCGAATCCTGAGCACAGACAAAGCACCGATGAAAATGAAATCAACACACTCATTGCCACAGATGTCCTTGCAGAAGGATTGAACCTACAGGATTGTGGGATGTTGATTAACTACGATCTCCATTGGAATCCCGTTCGCTTAATTCAACGTTTTGGACGTATTGATCGGATAGGCAGTGAGTTTGAAGAGATTCACGGCTTTAATTTTCTACCTGAACTCGGTATTGAAAGCAACCTCGGCTTGCAAGAAACACTCCGAAACCGTATTCAGGAAATCCATGATACCATCGGGGAAGATGCGGCAATTCTTGATAATACTGAACAAATCAACGAAGAGGCGATGTATGCTATCTATGAGCAGGACAACGCACAACTTAACCTCTTTGAAGATAGCCAAGAAACGGGTATGAGTTTTATCGAAGCAGAAGAGATATTACGCCAAATCAAACGGCAAGATCCAGAGGAATACGAACGCATCGAAAATCTGAGAGACGGTATCCGCACCGGTATTCCGGCTGCCACAAAAGGCACCTATATCCTCTGTCGTTTGGGTTCATACCAACAGCCTTGTCTGTTTGATGAAGACGGGCAGTTGCTTACCGCAGATCCCGCGGAAATTCTAAAAAGACTTGAGTGCGATCCTAAATTGGAAGGGAAACCGCTTCCACCCGAATATAATTCCCGGATTGCGAAACACCAAGGGGATTTTGCAGCAGAAAACAAAAACCGAAATCTTTTTTCACTGCGACAGTTGACTCCAGCGCAAAGATATATTTTGAAAGAGTTAAGACTCGTTAACAGCACATCAAAGGACACAGAAACGATAAGTAGACTGGATCAAGCCTTTCGGCTGCCCCTCACCGAAGTCATCAAGCGGGACATTAATCGGTTACAGCGTCAGAAAATCACAGGTGAGGATTTGTTAACCGAACTCACAATCCTTTATCACCGGCACAACATGGCTGATTTAGAAAAACACCAACGCCAATCCAATGAAGAATCCGAATCGTCCGCAAGAGTAGTTTGCAGCGCGGCGTTCGTTTAACCTTTCACTTATCCTCTCCAAAACCTCCTAAAAAACACAGAGCGATTCAGTTTTAAGAAAATGTCGAGTTTTACGTCTTTTTTCAGAATCTGGTTCGGTTAGGAAACCGAACCTACCGGGGCCTAAGAGTCCAAAATTGGACTAAAAAACCGAAATCTAAATCGTCCTGGTCGCGTCTCAAAAATACGTTGCAAATTTTTCGGGTTGATTGTATACTGCTTATGGCAGAGGCAATATTTCACGAAAAAAGGAAGCACTTGCATGAACATTCTCGTCCTACACGGACCGAATCTACATCTCTTGGGGAAACGTCAACCGGAGATCTACGGACACGAAACCTTAGCGGACATCAACACGACGCTCGATCAGCACGCCGCAGCATCGCAACACTCGGTCGTCCTCAAAATTCTTCAATCGAACCATGAAGGCGAACTCGTCACTATTATTGGTGATCATATCGACTGGGCAGACGGCATCCTGATTAACCCCGCAGCGTATACACATACTAGTGTCGCTATCCGAGATGCACTCGCTACCGTTGCAGTGCCTGTTATTGAGATTCATCTCTCTAACATCTATGCGCGTGAAGAATTTCGGCATCATTCGTACATATCGGCGATCGCGGTCGGGGTCATCGGCGGTTTCGGGTCCCATAGTTATAAACTTGCTCTTGAAGCAATGATCCATATTTTACGACAAACTGAAGAAAATTAAAAAAACGCAGCCTGAAACGAAGTGGAAGGCGGTTACGGAGATGATCCTGAAATCCGCGACCAACCTTATCGAACCGCAAGGAAAATTAAAAATATGGGAAAGAATCCGTTTATACCGTTTAGTCGTCCTTGGATTGATGATACTGAGGTTGAAGCCGTTAGCCAAGTGCTTGCATCCAAATGGATTAGTACTGGAAACAGAGTCCGAGAGTTTGAACGCGCCTTCGCCGAATACCTCGGTGTCAAACACGCAATCGCTGTCAGTTCTTGCACAGCTGCGTTGCATCTCAGTCTCGTTGTCGCCGGTATCGGCAACGACGACGAAGTCATCACAACGCCTTATACTTTCACCGCGACAGCCGAAGCGATCCGATACGTCGGTGCGAAACCGGTGTTCGTGGACATCCAACCCGATATGTTGAACATCGACACCAGCAAAATCGAAGCGGCGATAACCGATCGGACGAAGGCGATCCTCCCCGTTCACATCGCCGGTATCCCGTGCGATATGGATACACTTCAAGAGATATGCCACACGCACAACCTGACGCTCATCGACGACGCTGCGCATGCCATCCCAACGGAATATAAAGGACAATATATCGGGAATATCGGTGACCTGTCTGCTTTTAGTTTCTACGCAAACAAGAACCTCACGACCGGCGAAGGCGGCATGATTACGACGAACAGCGACGCATTCGCTGAACCGCTCCGGACGATGCGACTTCACGGGATCAATAAAGACGCTTGGTCGCGTCAATCGCAACGCAATATCTGGCATTACGACATCGCAACCGAAGGCTATAAATACAATATGACCGATATCCAAGCGGCGATGGGGGTGTGTCAACTCATGAAACTCAACAAACAGCACGAACGCCGCCGAAACTTGGCACACATCTATCAGACGGAACTGGCGAAATTCCCACAGATTGACACGCCTGTGGCACCGGATAACCCGCGCGGACACGCCTGGCATCTCTACATTATCCAACTCAACACCGGCAACCGAGACGAATTCGTGGAAGCCTTACGTGAGGCGAACATCGAATGCAGTGTCCACTATATCCCTTTACACCTCTTCGATTTCTATCAGGAACGTTACGGCTACCGTATCGGCGATTTCCCGTGCGCTGAGGCAGCGTTTGAACGCGTTGTGAGCCTTCCGCTCCATCCCGGATTAACGGAGGAAGACATCCACACTGTGGTTGAGGCGATCAGGCATTTTTTTTCTCCATGAAGTATAACGATATGTCCAACGACTTTGACAGCATCTCCATAAAGATAGCCTCGCCTGATCAGATTAAAGACTTAGCAAAGCAAACCAGCTGCAGACGACGGAATCCCGCCGACGCTACAGATGGTATCTTCATCTGTCCAGAAAAAGGCACGTGTAGCTGCGGCGAGGTCAAAAAGGCGGAGACTATTAACTACCGTTCCTTTCGTCCAGAGTCTGAGGGGCTTTTCTGTGAGGCTATCTTCGGACCACAAAAGGATTGGGAATGCAATTGTGGCAAATATAGACGCATTAGACATAAAGGGTTAATATGTGACCGCTGCGGTGTTGAGATAACGCAACAACGCGTCCGTGGGGCCCGATTCGGCTATATTGAACTCGCTGCCCCTGTCTCCCATATATGGTACTTCAAGGGACTCCCATCGCACATCGGTCTCTTCTGCGGACTCTCTACGCGTGATGTTGAACGCATCCTCTATTTTGAGGGTTTTATTGTCGTTGAAGTAACTGACCCAGAGTGTCCGTTTGAAGTTGGACAAGTATTAACTGAAGTTGAATATGTAGAGCATAGTAATAAGCATTGGGGCGGTTTTCGTGCTGGCACCGGTGCAGAAGTTATTCGCGAAATTCTTAGCGATATTGACCTTGAAGAGAAGATAGAAGCGTTAATCCAAGAGTTGGCAGAAACAACAAACCATCAGAAAAAACTTAAGGTTGCCAAGCAGCTGAAGCAGATGGCGGATTTTGCGGAAGCCGAACAGCGACCCGAATGGATGATTTTGGATGTGATTCCAGTGATGCCGCCAGATTTACGACCCCTTGTCCCGCTTGAAGGTGGGCGCTTTGCCACCAGTGATCTTAACGATCTGTATCGCCGTATCCTCAATCGTAACAACGTGCTCCGCAAACTTATACAACTTAGAAGTCCTGAAGTTACTTTACGCAATGAAAGGCGGATGTTGCAGGAAAACGTTGATGCGCTGTTCGATAACGGATGGAATGGCAAATATGTTAAAGGGCCCGGCAATCGTACTCTCAAGTCCCTTTCCAAGAATCTCAGAGGAAAATACGGGCGATTTCGTCAGAGCCTGTTGGGTAAACGCGTTGATTACTCAGCGATCAGCACTATTGTCGTTGACCCCGAATTGGAAATACACCAATGTGGATTGCCCAAACAAATTGCCATCAAATTATTTAAACCGTTTATTATCAAGAAACTGATAGATCATAATTACGCAGTGACCATCAAACGGGCAAAGAATATCGCGACGCGTGTTGATGTAGATTCGCCTATATGGAAAGTCTTGGAGGATATCATCGCTGTTCACCCTATTTTACTTAATCATCGACCCACCTTGCACCGGCTGGGTATGCAAGCCTTCATGCCTATATTGGTAGAAGGCGACGCAATCAGAATCCCACCGCTCGTTTGGGAAATGTTTAACGCAAGTTCTGATAACAGTAAGATAATCGTGCACGTGCCAATCACGAAAGCATCGCGAATTGAAGCAAGGATCCGGCTGCTTGCTACTCGCAACATCCGAAAACCTGCGAACGGAAAACTTATAACAGTGCCGCCTCCAGACGCGGTACTCGGATTAAATTTCCTGACGAAAACCTTGCCCGAACACACTGCAGACGCGAAAGCTCTACATTATGCCTATACCTACCGAGTATTTAATACAATTCGGGGCAAACCTTGGTACGGCAGACGCTATGTAAATTTGCATGAGGTAGTCCTTGCCCACGAAGCAGGCAAATTGAAACTCTATGAGAGTATCCAACTCTTTTTCTCAGACAGACAAGAACCGATTCTTACCACAGTGGGACGCGTCATTTTCAATCAAAACCTCCCGGAAGGTTTAGAATGGATAGATAGACCTG
Organism: Candidatus Poribacteria bacterium WGA-3G; assembly: GCA_000406005.1. Lineage (GTDB taxonomy): Bacteria > Poribacteria > WGA-4E > WGA-4E > WGA-3G > WGA-3G. The sequence goes on along the minus strand of ASZN01000036.1, from coordinate 18,217 downwards.
CAAACACCGGCATACCTTTTTTCAATAACGAAGTGACGACGCAAACCCTAACCGAACTCATAAGTCAATTTCTTGAGGCATTTGGCAAACGCACAACTGTTTCCTTTTTACAACGCCTTCAAAAACTCGGCTTTGAATATGCAACGCGCAGCGGTATTTCGCTGAGCATAAGCGACGAAAGTCCGGTTATCCGAATGAGTGGAATCGCTGCCTTGAATAGGACCCCGATTCATGCTGCCTATCGCGATGGGTTGGAGGCGTTTACATATTTTAGGGAAGCTGCTGGCGTTCGTAATAACAAGGTTAATAACGGACTCACAATCCGAAAGGCTGTTGCCCTCAATAAACGCCTTGTCAATGTCGCAGCGGATGTCGTCGTCACGGAAGAAGATTGTGGCACCCGCAAGGCAATCCGGAAATTCGCCACCGAAGGTACTAACCTCGCTTTTAAAATAGATGGGAGAATCGCCGTAGAAGATATCAAGCATCCTATCACACGAGAAATGCTCGTTGATGCAGGTTCGCTTATAACCCCACGCGCAGCTATGCTTATTGAAGATGCGAAAATTACGGCAGTCAAAGTACGCTCCGTTTTGACATGCGAAGCTGAGCACGGAATCTGTGCGAAATGCTATGGCACCGATCTAACGGACGGCACGCTCGTTGGTTTAGGGGAAGCAATCGGTATAATCGCAGCGCAAGCCCTTGGCGAACTTAGCCTCCGGCCCCTATTAATGCCATCCCGTGTTCATGACGGGACCACGCCAAACATGGTAACGGGCGTACCCCGCCTGATTGAACTGTTTGAAGCACCCAAACGTAAAAAAATGGAGCATTCAAATCCACACGACATTTTGAAAACCGGTGGTGCGCTTATCGACGAGATGTACGTTGAAGGTGAAGAAGCCGTCTGGGCATACCTCGTCAATGAAATACAAAAGGTCTATGAAATCGGAAGCCTCAACGAAAAACATACTGAGATCATTGTACGACAGATGTCCCGGGAAATCCGAATCACAGAACCTGGAGACACCGAATTCGATCTCAACGAGGAGATAGACAAACTCCAGTTTCACAGAGCAAATCGGCAAATATACCAAAATGGCGGCACCCGCGCGAAAGGCGAACCTATCTTGCAAGGCATTACCTTGGCAGCTTTAAATACAGAGAGCTTCCTTTTAGCTGCATCTTTGAGACACCCTCGGAAGGTTTTGACCGAGGCCGCCATGCAAGGGAAAAAAGACCCACTTTCCGGAATCAGGGAAAGTGTGATGGCAGGCAAACTTATCCCGGTAGGCACAGGTTTTAAAGGGGACCCTTAAGTGAAAACAGATGAACAACACGGCATATCCAAAACTCTACCAAATCATCCCCTCCGAAGTCTGCTTCTCATGTGATGTCTGCTGCAGGTTTTTAGAGGTAGACAGTCCGCTTGCACCCGTTTTCACCGATAGAGAAAAAGCGCGAGTCGTAGCAGCGGGTGCAGATCCTGGGCTATTCCGTCTGCAGGCAGATGGTCAAAGCGCGCAGGTCCAACTAAAACCGCACGACGATTTCTATATCTGTCCCTTCTTTGAACCGGAGACGAGCCGTTGTACCATCTATCCGATCCGTCCGCTTGACTGCCAACTCTATCCGTTCGCGATTATGTTCAGCGAAGACAGGCGCGAGGTCGTGCTCGGTGTGGATATGCTCTGTCCATTCGGTGAGGCGCACTTTGAGACGGAATCGTTTCAACAGCATATCCGAGAGGTTATTGATTACGTTGAATCCGAAACGGTCACTGAACAGATCGCCACAAACTGGAGCCTCATCGGTGATTACCAAGATACCGTCATAATTGTTCACACTTTAACGGAATTAATACCAAATCTAATTGATGATTCCTCTTAAAAGGGTTTCCGCCATTTTTCGGTTATGTCCGGTTCGGTTGGATGAAGTTTGAAAAAATAAATCGGTAGTTGACGGGCAATGAATTGCCCTACTACAAACGGGCAGGTTCGTAGTCGTGCGATTCATCGCACGTTCCGATATTACCGAATTAATAAATCAATTTTCATGAAACCGAACCTACCGGGCCTGGGTGGACGGTGCGTGGTTAATGGAATATAAACTTTTAGAAATGGTATAAGAAATGCGACTGCAGCCACTCACACTTAACGACAAACCGATTTTTGACACGTATGTGCATCGGAGCCACACGTGCTTGTCTCACTACGCCTTCGCACCGATCTATGTCTGGCGGGAACACTTCCAGTTTTATTGGACACTATTTTCGGACTGTCTGTGCATTTTCGCAAAGCAGGCGGACGACTATTTCATGCCGATCCTACCGATGCCGATAGAGATGGAAAATCCGAAGTATCTGAAAGTCGTTAACGAGGCACATCAATTCATGTTAGATGCCAGTCGGAATCCACAGGTCGTCAGAGTCGAGAATGTGCCACAAGAGATAACTCCTCTCTTTGAGAAGAACGGGTTTTCTGTGCGTCTGAAGGAGACGGAATACCTTTACGAAACGGTGGCACTTTCGGAGTTGCGAGGCGACCGCTACAAGCAGCAACGGCACGCCTGTAACACTTTCGTCGCAACGCATCCGACAGCGAAATTGCGTCCGTATTGTTCCGATGATCAAGATGAATGCCTCGCACTTTACGACGCATGGCGTGAGACACGATCGCGGAGATATGACGATCCACTCTACAACGCGATGCTCGACGATTCACAGTCGGCACACCGAGTCGGGATTTCGGACGCGGAGACACTCGGTCTTGTCGGTAGGGTTGTCCGTATCAATGGGGGAATCAAGGGGTATACCTTCGGCTATCCACTAAAGGCAGATACCTTTTGTGTTCTGTTTGAGATTACGGATCTCAGTATAAACGGACTGGCGCAATTCGTCTACCGCGAATTCTGCAAGGAATTGATGGATACCTATAAATGGGTTAACGCTATGGACGATTCTGGATTAGAGAACCTAAAGCGCGTCAAGCGTTCCTATCATCCTTGTCAATTGCTGCCGTCATACAATATTGTTCTGTCTACGTTGAAAGTGAATGTGTCTGCTTGATTTGGGGCGTGGAAACCACGCCACTACGATAAGGCTGCTCTATTGTTTTATCTGTGTTGAAAATGAAGGTATCCGCTTGATTTGGGGCGTGGAAACCACGCCCCTACGATAAGGCTACCGCAAGGAAAGTTAAGATTATGGGGTCCGCGCTAATTTTTCTCAACGGCTATTACGATACACAGCATCTTGACTTCTACCGTCGAGAGATCGAAAACGCGATAGAGAACCGTTTTCCGGTGATCTGTGCGGATGGTGGGATTCGGATATTCGACACATTGAATCAGCAGCGTGGAGAGATACGGCTTACCCCTGATGTTCTTATCGGGGACATAGATTCAGGTGTCCAAGCAGAAACGCAAGCAAAACAGACTGTTCAGGAATGGGTTGGACAGACGGACAAAGACTACACGGACGGACAGCTCGCTGTCGATTACGCGCTTCAAGAATACGGATGTCAACGTATTATCATCTACGGCGGTTTACCGCGTCCTGAAGTGTATGAGACAGACCATTTCCTCGGTAACCTAAAACTGATGCGTTTCGGACACTACCGCGTATCAGCGGATAAACGCTACCGTGCCGAAATGCGAGACCCGAAACAGACAATCCACTACGTTTTATCAAACGTCCGGTTAACCCGAAAGAGCAACGGGTTACAACGCGTCTCGCTCATCGCTGAAGCCGAGAACGTCATCGTTGAAAAGAGCGAAAACCTGCGATGGGACCTGGCATCGCTACAGATTCACCCCGACCTAACGAACGCACTCCGCAACGAATTCATAGACGGTGCAGAATGGGCGACTGTCCGATTGGTTGACGGGGCATCACCGGTCTATGTGATTCACAACTGGTAAGCGAGTGCTGCTTTGAGCGTCTCTGTGTCCAGGTTCGCGCCGGTCATCACCATTACCACATTTTTCCCTGCCAATTGATTCGTGAGTTTATGTGCAGCCGCGATCGGTGCTGCGCCTGCGCCTTCCGCTAAGTTGTGTGTCCATCGCAACGCCAGACGGATGCCGTCCACGAGTTCGGTTTCGTTGAGTAGAACAATATCGTGAATCCCGTCTCTGATAATAGAAAGCGGTAGCGGGAACGGCACACGCGTTGCGAGTCCATCTGCGACGGTGTCGCAAGAATCGGTTTCCACGTGCTTCCCTTCTTTCCATGAGCGATAGATGGCGGGTGCGTTCTCCGCCTGCACGCCGATGACCTTCACATCCGGGTTGATCGCCTTCGCGACGGTAATCGCACTACAAGAGCCGCTGCCGCCGCCGATAGGCACGATAATAGCGTCTACAGTCGCCAGACTCTCAAAAATCTCAAGCGAATAGGTACCGACACCGTGGAAGAGTGCCGCTTCCATACACGGATGCACGTAGTAGAGTCCGCGTTCGGCTTCAAGTGTTTCACACAACGCACGCGCTTCATCAAAATCGGTGCCGTGTTCGATGAGTTCTGCACCGAACGCTTGCATTGCACTGTTCTTTTCGGGGTTATTGCCGTGTGGTACAACAACGGTCGCCTTGACCCCAAACTGTGCTGCAGCGTAGGCGATGGACTGTCCGTGATTTCCACGTGTCGCCGTGATGACCCCTTTTTTACGTTGTGCTTGCGGCAGCTGATGCATGAAATTCAGACCCCCCCGCACCTTGAAACTGCCCGTTGGGTTGTGGTTTTCGTGTTTGATGTACGCTTGGAATCCGAGTTGTTCGGACAATTCTGGGTAATGAATGAGCGGTGTAGATTTTAAAAACCGTGCCACGACCTGTCTCGCAGCAATGATGTCTCGAAATTTTAAAGATGTCATTTTGTCCTTCATTTATGGGTTTGGTTGATAAAAAATAGAGTGCCATAAACATTATAGCACTTTTCTACGAGATTGACGACTTTTTTGACAAAAAACAGTGGATGGCACCATCTTTTATTTTTTTTCCCTCAATTTTGCGCAAAATTACGCAACCATTTCACTTTTAACTCGCGTCACTATATATTACGAGATTATCCGCCTAACGTTGAAAAATAATAGAAATACAAGATCAAAGTTATTGCCCAAATTCGTGCAGTTTCCATTACTGTCTGCCCTATTTTGTGCAGTTTTTTCCTAAAAAACGTCCGATTTTGTATCCGACTGACTTCCAAGACGATATTTCGGATTGGCATATAAATTGCACATAAGATTTCAACCGACGATTTTACGAAAGGAATCCCTCGAATGAAAAAACGATTGTATCTCATGATACTAACAGCATTTCTATGGTTAAGCTGGGTAGTTCCCGTTGTCCACACAGCAGAACTCAAAATCGAAAAGACGCTAACCCAAGCAGACGGTTTGGTATCCAACACAGTGCTCACCATTTTTCAAGACAGCCACGGCACGATGTGGTTTGGAACAACCGATGGACTTACCCGTTATGACGGAGAGAATTTCCGAACCTTCACAACAGAAGATGGACTTTCACGGAACACGATAGGACGCATCTTTGAAGACCCGCAAGGGATGCTCTGGTTCGCTGATGGTGTGCTTTCACATTTTCTGGAAAGAGGGAAGCCTATGGATATGTCTTGGATGGAAACGCCATTGAGTGAACTTGATGTTACGATGTATGACGAAACGCCAGAAAGAATAACAAGGTCCATTCCATTAAAGGGCGTAAGCCGCTACGATGGCGAAAAGTTCAAGGTTTTTACGACTGCCGACGGTCTCGCCCGTGATACTGTTAAGGATATCTTTGAAGACGAAACGGGTACGCTTTGGTTCGCGACATCGTCAGGTGTGAGTCGATACGACGGTGAAAAGTTCAACAATATTATTGTGAATGGACCTATCGGGATGGATGTATTACCGGATTGGTGGAATCAAATCACAGCACTTGCGCGAGATACAGCAGGAAATTTTTGGTTTGGCAGCACTGCTGGCGTTACCTACTACAATGTCCAAAAGTCCCATTTCCGTTATTTCGCTGTTGATCCAGATTTCAGTCCGTTCCAAGAGATGGGGAAGACAGGAACCGCAAACATAACAGACCTGCAGTTCGATAGAAAAGAAAACCTCTGGATGAGTCGAGAGGGTATGGACGAGGAAAACAGCGGTATTCGTCGATACGATGGCAAAAAACTGACGATCTTCCCACAAAGTGAAGCACTTCCGATGAATAGCGTTGACAACATCATGCAGGATAGCAGCGGCAACCTCTGGTTTACCGGTGTTAAGAATCTACGTCCGACGATAAACGAAACCGAGGAAAGCGTTAGCATGGTTTACAATGTCGTCAATGCCGGTGTGAGTGTCTATAACGGTGAAACGTTCCAAAACTTTAATACCGACGACGGTCTACCGAGTAACCGGGTCTGGTCGGTATTTGAGGACAGCAGCGGCAACCTCTGGTTCGCTACGGATGCTGGTGCCGCAGTCGGGCTTTATCTATCCTCTGAAAAATAGCCGTCGGCTGCCCGTAAAGAGAGAAGCGATCCTGAAACGTTTGCGTCTTTGCTGACTGCTAACCTAACTTGCTACCTATATGGTTTTAGGCGCACGAACACCGTTTTTCAGTGAAAAAGTGGTCATTTTTGCGAAAAACTTGGCGTGTTTCTTACCATTTTCGGCACGAAGAGGCACAGGCTAACAGCCTATGCTACAAGGTGGCAACTTGGGTTGACTGCTACTAAAGGAGATGAAAGAGATGAAAAAGATTTTTCAATACATCACTTGCTTTTCGATGGTAATCCTTTTTGGAATTCCTTTTCTGTTCACCGGTTGTGTAAAAAAGGAGATTACCCGCATAGCAGATTGGCAAACCCATTTCACGGACATCCACTTTGCGGATGCCAAACACGGCTGGATTGTCGGACATCAAGGATGGATTCTCCATACGGCTGACGGGGGTGTGAGCTGGGAAAAACAGACGGTGAACACCAATGAGGATTTCAAAGCCGTTTATTTCACAAATCTCCGTAACGGTTGGGCAGTCGGAGATAAAGGGGTAATCGCTATTACTGATGACGGTGGACGACACTGGACCGTGGAAAAAAATCAAGCTCCCACGCTGCTTTTGGATGTCTTTTTTACCAACTCAAAGACAGGTTGGATTGCTGGACAGGATGGGCTGTTACACACAAAAAATGGTGGGAAAACATGGCATCATCAGGAAGCGAGCGAATTCGGACTCGGCGGTGTCCACTTTGTAGATAAGCATCGCGGGTGGATCGTCGGAGATTATGACCGGATCTTTGTTACCACAGATGGCAGTCAAACTTGGCGTAAACAGAATGAACTTCTGAGAATGGAACATGATACATCGGAGGTTTGTAACCTCCACGCAGTATTTTTTGCGAACCCTTATAAGGGATGGAGCGGTGGCACAGACGGGACCATTTTCCACACAACTAACGGTGGGGCAGAATGGCAGACCCAATACAGTCGCCTCCCGATGATTTACGGGCATATCCGCCCAATCGTCTATGACTTCCATTTCATTGACGATGACTACGGTGTGGCGGTCGCCCAGGGTGGGTTTATCATCCGAACCGAAGATGGCGGGGAGAACTGGAAATTAACAGAAAACCAAACCAAAAATGACCTGATGGGTGTTCATTTTGCGACTTCTAAAGAGGCATGGGCAGTCGGTTGGAACGGTACACTCCTACACTCGACAGACAGTGGGGTGACGTGGAGCATGAGAAGTGGCACGACAGCCGATGACCTACAGAGCGTTGCGTTTGCGGATGCAGACCGGGCGGTCGCTGTCGGAGAGAAGGGCACAATCACGACGAGTGACGATAGTGGTAAGACCTGGACGAACATTGAGATGGACACGTGGCACCGCATCCGTAATCTGTCTTTCGTCACTGACAGAGAGGGCTGGGCGGTTGGCGATGGTGGACTTATTCTTCACACAACCGATGCCGGTCAGACGTGGGAACGACAAACCAGTGGATGGTGGTATACGCTCAATGCGCTCCACTTCATCAATCCACAGAAGGGTTGGATCGTTGGCGATTTGGGGACTGTGCTCCATACAACAGACGGTGGAGAAACGTGGGTCCAACAAGCACCCCGCTATTTCCACGAGATGATTAAAGGCATCTTTTTCCTCGATGAGACAGAGGGTTGGGTCGTCGGTTGGCCCGGTATCGTCTTTCACACCGAAAACGGTGGACTGACGTGGAAACGACAGAACAGCAACAGTTACAACGAACTCTACGCCGCTTATTTTATTGATCAACATACAGGCTGGATCGTCGGACAATTCGGCGAGATTCTCCATACCTTTGATGGTGGAAAAACGTGGAAATTCCAACGGAGCGGAACGCAGGCGAACCTGAACAAAGTCTACTTTGCCGATGCAAATCACGGGTTAATTGTCGGCGATGAAGGGGTCATTTTGACGACTCTCAATGGGGGTGTGACGTGGGAATTGCAGAAAAGTGGCACGTCCAACGATCTCTATAGTTTCTCGCTCTCCCCTGACGGTATCCTCGCTGTGGGTGAAGGCGGCATTGCGATGCGCTACTCTGTAGACACGGAGCAGTTCATTGTTGAATTGCCGCCTGCTGCGCAAGACATAGAAACCGTTGAGAAACCGATTGAACCGATTGAATATCACTGGGAGATCATTCGACAAGGGAGTTGGCAATCCAGATTCACCGATACCTATTTTTCTTCTACACGGACAGGATGGACAGTCGGTGACGGTGGCACGATTTTACGGACCACAGATGGTGGTGCTACATGGCAGACACAACGGATCGGTGTGACAGAAGCATTGCAACGGATTGTTTTCATTGATGAAAATTATGGCTGGATTACCGGTCAAGGTGTACTGCTACGCACTGAAAACGGGGGCGAGACGTGGCACGTTGTCCGTGAAGGGTTGAAAAACTTCCGCAACATTCGTGCGATACACTTCATCAACCCGAAAGAGGGGTGGATCGGCGTTGATAGAGGACAAATCCTGCGTACAAGCGATGGTGGCATAACCTGGACGCTTCAGCAAACAGGGACAACCCAACAACCGATCACGCACCTGCATTTTATCAACGGTCAAGAGGGATGGGCAGTCGCGCCACAACGACGGAGTGGTGGATTTATTTTGCACACGGTTGATGGCGGTGATTACTGGGAAATCCAAGCCACGACCCATCAGCGGTGCAGTGGTGTCCATTTTCTGAATGCCAAGTCGGGTTGGGTGGTAATGGAGGACGGAACCTCACTTCTTACCACAGACGGTGGAGAGAATTGGAAACGGGATCTGGAAGCAGCGCGCGACATTAAAGGAGCGAATTTTGATATCCAGCTGCTTACCGTGAAATTCCGTAATCACACCGAGGCTTGGGCGGTTGATAGCGGACACACAATTCTGACGACTGAAAACCGAGGCAAGCGTTGGGAAGCAATGGATTTCTTGCTTGACAAAGGTATCACAGACGGTGAAGCGAAAAGTTGGACAGAGAGAATGGTAGAAGAACGTCCCTTTGGATTCTCAATGCGAATTACCAACGCGCACCTCCTCGGAGATGGTCACTGTTGGGTAGTCTCCGGTGAACAGATTTTCGACAGGGAATTGTCCAGTGCTGATATTGGCGGTTCCAACGAATCAGGAGTATCTACAGGTCAAATTTACGCCACGACAGATGGCGGAAAGATTTGGCACCATCAACTCGGTGAACAGCTTGATAATTTCCGTGATGTGCTGTTTCTTGATGAGCAGAACGGTTGGATCGCTGGAGATAACGGCGTTCTGCTGTCAACAGAGGACGGTGGAGAAAATTGGAGACGTTTGAAGAGCGGCACGACGGACCGTATCGTCAACATCCATTTCATTAGTCTTGAGCCGAAATGGGGTTGGGCGATGAAACGCGATGGCAGCATGCTTTACACCACGGACGGTGAGGACTGGTCAATAGAAAACAACCAAGAACTTCCGCCAGACTTTGAGTTATCCATAAATGAGGTTGCCTTCGGCAATTTTTCCGAAGGGTGGGCAGTCGGTGAGAATGGCGATATTCTTCACAATCTGGATGGCGGTCCGATTTGGAAATTTCAACGCACGTCAACCGGTAAAACCCTCACAGGTATTGATATGAAATTTGCACCCCTCGGTTGGGCGGTTGGTACCAACGGTGTCATCCAGAGAACCGTCAACGGTGGCGAATACTGGAAATTCCACGAAACACACGCCGGCTACGACCTTTACGGCGTGTCGTTCATCACGAAACGAAAAGGATGGGCAGTCGGACGCGCGGGGATCATCTTATCCACCACTGACGGTGGATTCACTTGGGAGTCAAAGTTGAGCGGTATGTCGGAAACGCTTTACGATATTTTGGCACTCTCCGAACAGGAAATCTACGCTGTCGGTGCCTCTGGAACCATCATTCACTCTACAGATGGCGGTGAAACATGGGAACAAGAGCATACCGGTGTTAACAATGACCTGTATGTCATCACACGTGTCAAAGATGGGGAGACGCTATGGGTCGTTGGGCAAGGGGGCGTTGTGCTGCGTCGCCCTAAACGTTAATGGACATTTGTTTACCTCAGGACTTGTGCTAATTAGTCCCGTAAGCATAGATATTTCCTTATGCGAGAACGAGGTCTTTGAGTTTCATCAAGGGGCGTCCGAGGCATTGATTGACGAAAGCACCGAGAACACAACTGCCGATCTTATTGCTCCCGATCTTATTGCTCATACGCGTCAGCAAACCCCAGTGCTTCAACACACGCACACGAGAAATATGAAACTGGTCTGTCAACTGACCGATGGTCGTCTCAATGCGACGGCGCATCCGCACCTGAAGTTTGCGAAATCTCTCAGGATACTGTCGCTTTTGATTTCTTCGGAGCGTCGGTAATAAGACGGTGCCTTCGGTTTCTATAAGCTCTGCCTGAAGGTGTTGAGAAATATACCCTTTATCGCCAAGAATTATCGGATATTCACCGCGTTCAGCAAGATGCGGCAGCACGTCTCTGTCATCTGTACCCGCAGAAGTCATACAGAAGTCAACCGGAACACCACTCGCTGTTGTGAGCAGTGTGCCGCGAAAACCGAAAAACGTTCCAAGGCTTTTCGTGGCACAGCGTCCATAAGTCGCATACGTTCCCGTGCCATCTGCCCACTTGAAATCAGACTTTGAAACATTTGCGCGTTTGAAATCACACACCGGGATCGGGAAAGAATCCACAATATAGACATCCGTCTGTGGCAATAAACGCGTGAGGGTCTGACGGATGACTTCACTCGCTGTCGAAAGATTCCTTCGCCGACGATTGAAACGCGACCGCTCCGGTAAAGACGGAAAGACGGTCTTCAGTTCTGACTTAAGGTGTCGATACCCCGAGTTTTCGCTGTCTTCACCGATGTATTCAAGCAAGTAGGCGACCGTGAGAATATCAGCATCCGGGCAGTTCGGATTGGGTCCCGGACGGCGTGCCTCAGCATTTGGGAAGTGAGTCTCATAAAGTATTTTCATCATCTTCTGAAACACCGGTGCAACCTGCTTGAGAGTGCGAGATTTATTTTTTAGTTGTAAAGCAAGACGTTCTAAAGTATACTCTAAGTCCCTCCTTATGCCTCCTTTTGTTGATTTACTTATAGGATAGCATAAGGATGGTTTATTGAGAAAAAAAAGAGGGCACTGCTTTTTGGTCTCGGAAACGCCCAGATATTTGTGAAATCTAAAATAACAAACAGTTAACTGGCACAAGTCGTTTACCTCATAGGCGTTTAAATATCGTGCGGAGACATGTAAAATACACATACTTCTCCGCACGATTTTTGTTTTCCGTTATATAACATCAAATTAGATATATTAGGAAAGAAAAAGTTGACTTTGCTGACAACAAGTGGTATATTATATATAATTTGTGAGGTGGTTTTACCTTGGCGCGCACCATGTGTTGAGTCCTGTTTCTACCGCTGGACGGTAGTATGCCAGTTGTAAGTGAGCCCATGTTTATAGCAAGTAGAGATCGCTCCATATTGGGGGTGAAGATATATGACACGTATCACAAATGAGCAGATTGCCGCCGATGATGCGTCCAAACGATCTGTTGAACACACGCGGAAACTTCAGTCTATTGAAATAGTGGATCCTGTCTTTAAGGAAACCTACACTGCCTATGTAACAAAAAAGTCTGCTGGATGGCGAGGATGGATTCCAGATGTTCCAGAAGTCAAGTGTGAAGGAAAGACAAAAACAGAACTGTTGAAACGTCTCACAGCACAACTCCGTGAAGCTTTAGAGGCTCGTGAGAAAGCTTGGGATAAAAAACTCGAAGAAGATATAAAAGCAGGGAAACTGGATCGTCTACGCGAGGAAGCACTCGAAGAGATAAAGGCTGGAAGGGTTATTGATCTATAAGACAACCCGTAAGTTTTGGGATTATTATCGCAGACTTCCACGAGACATTCAAAGACGTGCAGATAAGCAATTTGAACTCCTAAAGCAAAATCCTGACTATCCTTCGCTCATGTTAAAGAAGACTCAGCAGAGCAATTATTGGTCCGCAAGAGTTAATGATGACTATCGGGCATTGGCAATTGAACATGAAGGCATTTTAACTTGGGTCTGGATCGGAAAACATGGTGAGTACGATAGGCGAATCTGATAAGCACGGCATCGGTTTTCACAATCCGACGGCTTTCTTCCTATCACTCATTAAGTCTGAACAGCTTAACCAGCTCCGACCAAAGTATCCGCTGCACACGTTCCATAACTTAAGTGTAATCAGATAACACCAACTCAGAAGGGGAAACCGTCAAGGGTTGTGCTTTACCTTCCGAGATGTGGAATGTGTCCTCCAACCGCACCCCACCTGTCCCCGGCACAGAAAGCACTGGATGTCCCACTGCTACTGTCATTCCTTCACAAATTTGAATGCCGGAATCGCCGGGGTGAATCGTCGGGGCGGGTGTTTCTTCAAAGCCTAATCCAATGCTATGGCTGATCCCAGCAATGTAGAATTCTCCGTAGCCGTTCTCAGTGAAAACCTTCTTCGCCACAGTGTCAATATTTCGCATCTTCGCGCCCGGTTTTAAAGCCTCTATTCCTGCGGCTTGCGCGTGTTTGTAAGTTGCAAACATCTCCGCCTGCTTCGCTGAGGGTTCACCAATAACAAAGGTTCGGCAAGAGGTTCGCACAATAACCTTTGTAACGCTGCACCAAGTCAAGGACGACGAGATCTCCATCTTCAATTACTTTGTCGGATGCAGTTCCGTGCAGCCACCCTGATCGGATCCCTGAATTCACGAACACAGGTGTTGCGACCCCGTGCCCGCCTGCCTTCCTCATGGCATATTCTACTTCCGCCGCGACCTCATTTTCCGTTATACCGGGTTTGAGCGTCTTGACTGCCATTTCCATACCGATACCGGCAATTTCCGCGGCACGCTGCATGAGTGTTATCTCAGAAGGATCTTTCACCATACGGAGTTCATCCATAACAGGAGCGATGTCTACAACATCAACAATAGGATTCGCTCTCTGGAACATGTTCAATAGGAACGCTGGTGTCGAAAACCACATCTGCACACCGATTGTGAGTTTCTCCTTCTCGCCTATCATCCCACGCATCACCTGAACGACATCTTTGATCTGCTGTCCCACAGAACCGAATATTCGTACATCTGCGACACCTAAAGTTGCTCTTACCTTATCTTCCTCACCTGAAAATGTGCCAACAATAGGCACACCTTCTGCGGGAATAATGGCGCGCGGCTGATACCGATCCTCTCCGAAAAAGTAAATATAGTCATCATGTGTCAGAATAAGGTAAGCATCTATTCCTTGTTGTTTCATCCTACCCTGTGCCCTTTGGACCCTTTTTGTATTTAGCACGGTAATTTCCTTTTATTTGAAAGGCTGTTTTGTATGAATATCGGATTTGAACCTAATACGATTTATTATGGCGACTATCTTGGTATTATGACAGACTTTCTCAAAAAGTATTGACCTTATTTGTCTTGATCCACGATTCAACGCAAAAATGGAAGGGGCAGTGAAAACCGATGTTGAGTAGAATCTATACCGGTAATGCAAACAAGCACCCAATTGGTTCTGAAAAACTGCTAAAAAATGTTAAACCCAATCCAAATCAACACTTCAACTGCAACGATAGCGAACGCCTTGCCTCTATGGGAATTCAGTCTTGCTCTACTCACATACTGTTTTTTCAGCCTTCGTGACATTCGGTTTGAAATGAATAAGGTGCAAAGGACAATTGCAAGAAAAATATAATTAACAGTTTTTCGTTCTTCTGCTTTTGAGACGGATCCTCCAAGCGGGGTCGGGAGGGCATAGGCTTTAGGAGTCTGGCTGGTAATGCCTAGCTGTTTCATCTTAGCTCGCTGTTGTCCGGTGAAGGTGGTTTGACTAAAAGTTTTTTCTGTATTTTCGCGAGCTTTTTCAAAGACTTCTTTCCAGGTCAGAAAACTATCTTGATTTTCATCAGGGTTGCTGTCTAACGCATTGATGAAATTTCTGGTAAACCAGCCGCCTGTTGCAGCATTACTCCATCCATATTGTCCTTCAGTGGCACCTGTCACATGTAAAAATCCTTTATGTTCAAGGAACAGGTTCCGTAATACGCGTTCAGTGAGGCGTGTCATGCTTCGGCTGCTCTGAAGTGTAGGCTCTATGTCAGTTTGAACGAGACTACTGCAGCAATCTGTGATAAGGATCGTTAATCGGTGTGATTTTACTCGTTCTATTGCCCTAACAAGTTCTGATCGGAAAAGCCATTTTCCTTCAGTAGCTAGAAAAGTTTCTCTATTGCGATTCATGCCACCGTGTCCAGCATAGTAAATGAAAAGGACATCATCAGTAGCGATGTTAATATTTTGTACCCACTGCAAAATTTTATCACGAGTCGCAGTGTCTTGGGAACTCAGCAAAGGCGTTATTTTAACTTCACAAATTCCATCTTGAAGGGTACCGAGGAGTTTTTTAACCCTTTTTCTATCTATCTCTACATTGCTTCCAATTGTAGGATCGTCATCCATAATTACTAACAGAGCGTGAACGGTT
This sequence comes from Candidatus Poribacteria bacterium WGA-3G, assembly GCA_000406005.1. GTDB lineage: Bacteria > Poribacteria > WGA-4E > WGA-4E > WGA-3G > WGA-3G. The sequence continues at coordinate 3,123 of ASZN01000036.1, read as the reverse complement.
TCGGCATCGGCAATTGTGACAGATACCGCGAAACTTAGCCAAAATGCTAAAATCACCAAAATATATACAGGTTTAGCAAAGTTCATAATCTCAGGCATCCTTAACGTTGAATAGGAATTGGAAATCGAATGTATTTAATCTCAATTTTCTTATTTTCCGTTGTATTGATCGGAATGAGGTAATAGGTTTCAAATTCGGTTGCATCCTCAGTATAAATCCATTCTTCATTCCAGAAATACTGAACAGCGACCTGTCGTGTTCCCCAGCCTTCCATTGGTTTATCACGCTTTGATGCTATTTTGCTGGTTGAGATTGAATTGCCAATTTTTTCTCGAATCGCGTCGTTGAAGATGTAAACCTGAATCTGCAAATCCGATGCAGCGTAAGCTTCTTCAACTCTCGCTGGATACATATAGTTCTCTTCTTCTATCAAGATGAATTTTGTATTCATGTTGTGCTCGTTACAGGCCCATACGCAGATAGTTAGCGACAAAATGATGACCTTCAAAATAAATGTGTTTGTTTGTAGATTTCTCTTGGACAAGAAATGCTTCATGGCCCCCATCCTTAGTTAAATCTGAATTAGGAATGAGTTCCAGCTCGCGACTTCCGCCCCAAATCACTGAAACTCACGAAACAGAAAGAAAATAGAAAACAGGATGCCTTTAGTACTTTATACCTTTAAAATTTCGAGTGCCACCCTTTTCAGAAATCTTGCTGGAAACTTTACAATATTCGCCAGTTGTGCTTCATCGTAGCCGCTACAGAGTGATTCAATTTGCAGTTTGGCTAAATCGCTAAATTCGGGATTGGCTTTCAAAGGTTCGGGTCTCAACGATGGCAGTTTATGGACTTGCTCCAGAAGTCTGTTCGCTCTACCATATCGCTCAAATCTGTGCTGAAAGTCGTGGAGGTCCTCCGCAAATTCATGAGAAACGATGGCACGCGGGGCATACACCAATCTACCGAGTTCTCTGAGCCGAATGCCTAAATCTAAATCCTCGCCGCCTGCTTCGCCAAACGCTGTTGAGAATCCGTCTAACTGATGGAAGACAGGCGCGTACACTAAGGCATTGGCAGTAATAATCGCTTGCGGAATTTCTTCACCGCGCGGTCCCAACTCTTGTTCAAAAGGCGGATTGAGGATGCCCATCTCTGTCATGTACCGATTTATTCTTCCGGATCCTTTACCCGCAACAGTCCCGCATACCGCGATTATTGATTCACTGCTGCTTGCTTGGGCGTTCATGAAATGTGTGATGAGGTTCCTAACATGCTCACATCCGCAGTCCGTAAAATAGATCCAGTCGCATGTTGTTCCCGGATTTTCAGCACCCCGATTCCGGGCATACGCGGGGCCCCTATTGTTACGATAGTTGACGATCTGTATCGGATACGATTTTAACCAGTTCGGAACACTTGTATCCTCGTTATCATTGGCAACGGTGATCGCCCCCGGACGCGGAGTCAATGCCTGCAAGCTCTCCAACGTGACTTTCAGGCCCTCCCAATCCTTATAGACGGGGACGACTACGCGAATTTTTCTGGGATCAATTTTGGGTGACCTAGCAGACACCCAACTCGGCCGAGGCGGTAAGGGTAAAGTGTGATGCGTTGCTCCCATAAGACAAACCTTTCCTATAAAAATTTGAGGGTTTCTTCGCTTTATGAATCGAAAGCAGCGAAGAACAGAGACATCCCCTATAGATACGTTTATCCGTGTCTTATCGGGTCGGGCCCAAAACGATTGGGACCTTTCGTGCCTCTTATAAAGCCTAATTCAACCAATGCCCATAATTGACCAATAATTGGGATAAGAGCAAACAGGATCCACACTGCTGATTTGCTTCGGTCATGCCAGCGTTTCACAGCTACTGCTAACTCTATCCACACTAACACTACTAAAGTAATGAGATAGTGTGAAACTTTCAGAGAATCCGGATCAAAAAGCTCGGGGTCGACAGCTTCGAGAATCACGAGGACGACACCTATAAGCAGCTGCATCAACCACCAAATACCTCTCCCGATTCGACCTTTAAATGAAAAACAAATTTTCGCGAAATTCAATAGAGCCCTCCTATTGTGTACCAGTTCGTGTTTACAGATACATCAGGCCAGTCTTGTTCATGGTTCTATTCCTAACGTGAGTTCTGCATGCGGCAGAAAATTAAACCTGAACCGGTGTCAGTCAGCATCCACAGCCTCATCTATAGCAAAGTAATCCAGATCGACCTCTTTGAGTCGGTAAGGAAACACCTACATTATGGTCAATCATCAGCTGCACAAGTTGATTGCCATTGATAAGGATCACTTGCTTGGAACTGCCTTCCACAACACTTGTAGCTAGAGGGTTAAAATCCGAGGTTATAATGAAAAATCCACCTATAGCTCCTCTGATATCTAACGCCCCGACAAAATCTCGAACTGGTGGCTTACCTACATTTCCTTCCCCCGTTTTGCTTGGACGTAAATCACATTAAGACCGAGCGGGTCTGCTTTAATAACACCATCAATTCCGCCATCGCCGCTACGCCCCACAGCTTCAGCATCTGCACGTGAACCGCCATATCCCATTTTTAAAAGAAGGTCAAGAACCAGTTCTTCAACTGGTGTGAACAGTGTATCAGAAAGGTAAAAAAAATACAAATTTTCTTTTACGATAGCCCCGGGATTGTTAATCCTCCTGATGATCTCCTCAGCACTTATAGTGAAACCTAAAAATAAAGAGACACTTTCGGCCCCCGGTAGGTGCGGTTTCCCAACCGCACTATAGGTGTCAATTTAGGGATTTTTGAAAGCGTTTTAGCATAAATGGTATAAACATGCTGAAGAAACACCCAAGCAAAAACCCCTTACAGAGTTGGCATCCTTCTTTCAAACGGATTTTTATAAACATTCTTAAGAAACACCCAAGCAAATAAACCCTACGGGACTGAAGAGGTTTCTGAAGTCTTCAGGGTTTTCTCATAAATCCGGTTCGGTTGTATGAAAATTGATTTATTAATTCGGTAATATCGGAACGTGCGATGAATCGCACTACTACGAACCTGCCCGTTTGTAGTAGGGAAACTATTCATGGTTCTCCCGTCAATTACCGAAATATTTTTTCAAACTTCATTAACC
>ASZN01000035.1 GCA_000406005.1 Candidatus Poribacteria bacterium WGA-3G | reverse complement strand
GAGGCTTGTACCTTTCTGCTGTGCGAGATAGACGACGGGGTGTTCGTCAAACCACGCGAAACCGCCGATCAGTGCGCGGTCGTCCCCGTACAGCTTATCGCTGTGGAGTTCGGTGGGTTCATCAAGGAGTGCATTGATATAGAAAGGTGCTTGCGGACGTTGCGCGTGACGCGCCAACCTCACTTTATCCCAACGACTGATTTTTTGGAACGTCTGTTTTGTAAGCGTCCCCGCGTTCTGTTTGAGCGCATCAATCCCTGCTGTGAGGTCTAACTCTGGGTGTGCTTGCGCAAACTCTTGTAATTGTGTAAGGTGTCGTTCTAATTCAATGAGTGGTTTTTCAAATTCAAGTTCTGTTGCGTTCATATCTATTGACTTTCCTATTCAAGTTCTGTTGCGTTCATATCTATTGATTTTCCTATACGCTATTCGCTATGGGGTCCCGGCATTTCGGCTTTCGGCAGTTGGTTAAGAAATGTTTGACTTAATCAAAATCTCTTAACCGACTACCGAGAACCGAGAACCATTCTTCCGGCTGCCGATTGCTATTCAGATTGACGGGCTTCGTTGCGAAGCCCCATCCAGACGCAGACAGCCATGCCTAATAGCACAATTGCAAAAGGGAAACCTGTCACGAGGGAGGCTGCCTGCAACGAACTCAGACCGCCGCCAAGTAACAGCACGATTGCAACAGCACCTTCAGCCGAGCACCAGAACACTCGGTGAGAGACCGGTGCGTCAAACTTGCCGCCCGCCGTGATGGTATCAATCACAAGAGAGCCAGAGTCTGACGAGGTCACGAAAAAGATGATCGTCAGCAGCATTGCGATAGAGGACACCAATGTCGTCATCGGCAATTGGTCAAGCATTTTGAACAGGGAGAGCTCCGGCGTATATGCTTCAACAGTTTCCGTCACACCGGTGTAGCCATCGACCATGATCTGGTCAAGGGCGGTGCCGCCAAAGGCACTAAACCAGATTAAACACAACAGCGTTGGTAAAAGTAGTACGCCGATGATGAACTCTCGAACGGTGCGTCCCTTTGAAATTCGGGCGATGAACGTTCCGACAAAGGGTGCCCATGCGATCCACCACGCCCAGTAGAAGGTTGTCCAGCCGTGCAGAAACCCAGTATCTTCGCGGCCGACCCAGTTGCTGAGGGGCCTCATCTTAGAGATATAGGCCCCCAATCCGGTGAATATGCCTTTGAAGATTGCAAGTTTCGGTCCAACGACAATGATGAAGAGCAGGAGCAAAAACGCGAGGATCACGTTAAGCTGGCTGAGGCGTTTGATACCGACATTCAGCCCTGTCAACACGGAGACGAGTGCAGCAGCGGTTATTATGATGATCAGCACGACCATGGTGGTATTCGTTGCGGGAATCTCAAAGAGGTAGTTGAGACCGGCGGTCACCTGCTGTGCGCCTAAGCCGAGCGAGGTTGCAAGACCGAACAAGCTGGCAAAGACGGCGAGGGTGTCGATGACATGACCCGGCCAGCCCCAAATGCGATCACCGAGAAGCGGATAGAATGCGGATCGGATGGTGAGCGGGAGTCCACGGTTGTAGGCGAAGAATGCCAAGGCAAGTCCGACAACCCCGTAGATTGCCCAGCCGTGTATGCCCCAATGAAAGGTCGTCGCCGCGATACCGATGGCTGCGTCGGTTTTCGCTTCACCGCCGAGGGGCGGGCTCATGAAGTGTTGGACGGGTTCCAGTACCCCGAAAAACAGGAGCCCAATACCGATGCCGGCGGCGAATAGCATGGCGAACCAAGTGAGATTGGAGTATTCTGGAACAGCCTCGCGCCCGCCGATGCGTATCTTGCCAAGCGGGGAAACAATCAGAAAGAGACAGAATATTACGAGGAGGTTGACGATGTCCATGAACCACCAGTCGAAGTTCGTGGTGAGCCATTTGCGGGTGGCCCCGAAAAGGCTTGTCGCTCCTTCCCGGAACACCAGGGATCCGATGACGAAAATGACGATCGCAATTGAAGAAACGAGGAATACCGGTGTCAACCCAAATATCTTGGTGTTGTTCTGGAGTTGTTGCCTTTCTTCGTGCATTTCAAAATTCTCCTTTTTCAAAGAGTTGTCAGCTATCGGTACTCGGTTTTCGGTTAAGAGGTTATTTGTGGCAGTTACCTTTCCCGCGACTGCCATAACAAAACTCTTTAACTGAAAACTGATAACTGAAAGATTTTTCGTAGAAAAATCGTACTGACAACTATTTAGAAATAATAACCGAAGTTGAAATTGAGTCTCCAATGCCATTGATTATTTCCGTTGGCACCCACGTGGCTCACCCCAGTCAGAATATTATTGTAATCATCATCGGTGTTACCGACAAAAAAGTTGCCATCAGAGAGGGCAAAATCACTATAGACATAGAGTGCGCCGAGAATCGTCCAGCTGGCACCAAGTGTCACAAGAGTGCTGGCGTTGTAGTCATCTACGGTTTTGAGGATGGTGCTCCACTCAGCATAAGGCGTGACGCTGTCAATCCATGAAATACCTGAAGTATCTATCCCACCATAACGGAGCGATAGTGCGGGTATTAATCCGGTGGATGCGATGGGCCACGCGAAGTCGTAAGCACCCATCGGAATCAAATCGCCGGTGCCCCAGGGTGTATCGTCGGTGATGTTATACATGTAATAAGAGAATTGTGAATAGAGCGTGAAGTCGGAGACGGTATTCTTGGCATGTGCAGAGAACGCATAATGGTTACCACTATCATCATCACCGACATTCGTTCCTTTGAGCAAGCCGTATTGCGCGGAAACACCGAAATCCCCGATATTCTCAAGGGCGTAGATGGCGCGGACGTTAAACTGATGTTGCTCATCAAACCCGTTTTCACCGGCACCCCATTCAACGTTTCCTGCTGCATCGGCATGTTCTTCCCATCTGACGACATCATACGCGTACAGCGAGCTTGCAAGGCTGCCGCCATCCGTTTGGAATTCACCCATAAGATAGTAGCCGACATCAAGCGTCAGCTTATCAAGCGTGTCAGTCCATCTGATTCCGATATCCATATCGTCGGCGAGTCCGACGTAGAAATGCTGGTCGAAGAACCAACTCGTAGACACCCCGTAAGCGGTCGGGCCGAAGGGCACCCGCACAATACCTCCCTTGAGTGTACCGAAATCACCTAAATTGTATCCCAACCATGCCGTATGTATCATACTGTAGCCATCATACCACCGATATTCAAGTCTGCCGAGGATGTTCAAATAATCTATATCGGCATTAAGACGGAATATTTCAAGGTCTACATCCCCGATTTTTTCGCCTCGGCGGTGTGGGCTATCCTCACTGCCATAAGTGCCATAGGCGTAGTTCACGCGCATCGCACCACCGACCTTAATCGGGCTTTTCTTGGGTTCTACTGCCTCAACGACTTCTGCTGCCTCTTCGGTTGTATCAGCAGCCATCGCGAAAGGAGAAACGATTAGCAAAAATGCGATGCCCAAACTGAATATGAAAATTATTTTTTTTTCCACCAGTTTTTCCTCCGTAGGTCCGTAATAATGTGAGTTCAATATAAGGTACGAGATGCGAATAGGTTCCAAAAAATCTCTTGCAAACTCACGCTGGAAAATATCCGTTATGAGGCGTTCATAAACTTAATATTTTCCCAGAAGTTAGAGGGGCATGTTATCAAAAATTTCATTTTTTGTCAAATTTTAAATTGATATAAAGTCAATAATCATCAGGGTTTGAGCGACAGTTAGGGTAGGGCATATTTTTAAAATTAAAACGAAAATATATAAATATCCTAACAAAACTTTTTATGATTCGCGGCTATTTTCGGAAAACCTAATAAAAAACGCAAGTTGATACACTTATAGTATAAAGACCGATTGTGCTCATACGTGCGCAATCGGTCTTTATGCTAATCTTCATAAGAAACTTGCCCATAAGTTGTTTGTGGTCGAGTTCGTAATTGGTCTATTACATCTGTCCCATACCCTGCATCATCATTATCATTTCGATAACCTGCTTGAAGTCGCCGAGAGTGAGGAACAGATTTACGCCGACACTATTCTCTGCTGCCTTCGCAGAAAAACCGATGCTGTAGTTTTCCGGCATATTCATAAACATCCCCGCGAACATTTGCATTGCTGCAGCAGCATTCGGATCCGCCTTTGACACAATGGGTATAAGACTTTTCACCATCGTTATCGGTGAGAATGCGAAGAAGACGTTATTGTCGGTTCCGAGAGTCCCGATAAGTTTCTGATAACTCGGATTTTCAGCGAGACTGTCGCCCATTCCGGATTTTCTGTCCAATACCGCTTTAATCGGTTCGACACTTCCGATGGAGAAAAGGAGTCGGTCTTCGTGAAAAGCGTAGTACCAGTGCCACTCTTGCGGGAACATTCCAGCAGCTTCAGGCGGCACCTGTTCAAAAGCCGAACCGAAATTAGGGAAGGTGTAACTTTTAATCTCAACGTCATTGTGCATCAGGGAATCGCCAGTGTGCGCCCCATCGTATATATTTAATCCTGGCGAGTTCCCTATTGCATCGCGCATGACCTGCATCGTGTTGGTCATTTGCTCAAGGAACATGTTGTCCATATATCCCTGTGCTTGTTGTTTATCCTTCACCGTATAGAGGACTAAATAATTAGGGATAATGCTATCGCCAAAATTGACTGTGAAACCGGTCATATCGCCGAGAGACTCATAAAATGTACCTACCTGATGTGTGAGTGCTTTGAGTTTCACGTGCTGTTCCGATATCTCTGCTGATGAAAACATTTTTAGCCACATCATGGTCATATCGACCATGAACTTTTGGTCCATCTGGTAGGCACCGTTCACAACAGCGAGGTTGGGGAGATCGTTGAGGATCGCCAATTCGTCAGGGATCATCTTTTTCAAAGACTGCTGAATTTTGCTCCCATTCTTGAATTTTAGGGATGGTGAGAGCTGAACATCGGTTCCTTTCACTTCAAGCGTGGCACTTAGCGATTTTGATTGCTCGATAAAGTCAATAGTTTTGCTGAATATACTTTCAATAAACGGAGCCACTGCCATGGCGGCTGGATCGCTCTCTATACTGTCTCTCATTGATTCCGATTCCCTCTGAAGCGAAGTCGTCATGAGCGGTGCGGCTGGTTCGAGATTAAAGTGGAGTGCGACTTGCGCATCCCCCTCTACAATATCCGTGAGGAATTCGCTATAGTCGGGATTGGTTACGATAGACTGCTTCGCCCCTTTATAGACGTCAATAGCACTTTCGCACACCTTGGCAGACCGTGAGAAAACGAGCATATTCTCTAAAATCGCGAAATGACCGCCGCCACCGGTCGCGCTCCAATAGGTTACGCCATTATATTCCGTCGGAGCACTTCCTTCGCTTTCAGCATCAATCACCTGCTTCATCGCTTCAGGGTCTGTCAGATGTACGGTTGCGGAGAGATCGGGTGGCTCTAAAGAGGTCATGAAGATTGCGAAATCTTGGTCCAAATCCAGTCCGATTTCCTCTAATTCGGCAAGACTTTCAAACCCGGCACCGAAGGTATCTGCTAAGATCTCGGCGAGTACCTCCGGATCTGTGTCCATCGGTATCAAATCTGTCACCAACGTATTAATGCGATAATCCAACTCAAGCAAACTCGGACAATAAACAAGCCCGATCGTTTGTTCCGGAATCAGATGTAGCACACTACCTTCTGGGATCTCAGGTGTTGCAACGGTCTCTTCAGGTTTAGTTTCGGTATGTGTTTCTTCTTCAGGCGAATGCGGCTTCTCCGCCAGTTCCGCTTCAGGCGAGTGCGGTTTCTCCTTCAGTTCCGCTTCAGGTGAGTGCGATTTTTCTTTTACTTCTTCTTCAGGCGAATGTGGTTTCTCCGCCAGTTCCGCTTCAGGTGAATGTGGTTTTTCCACCAGTTCTTCTTCGGGTGAATGAGATTTCTCCACCAATTCTGCTTCTGTGGAAGGTGGTTCGTCTACCTTTTCTTGATCTTGGGCGGAAGAAGTTTCTGCTATTGCTGGTGTCGATGTTTGCTCCTTTGCACTACAACTGATAAACACGGATGTTGTCAGGAGTAGTAGGGCAATAAGCGGTAAAGCCAAATATTTTTTCATCGTTTTTCTCCTTAGTCATCGTTAATTTTGGGTTTTTGCGATTTTCTCTTGCAGTTCGTCGATTTCTTCGTTGGAAGTTAGGACACCGATTTCGACCTCGTAGTGTCTACGTCCACCGGGTTCAATATACCTTATAGAGCCGCGTTCACGTTCTTTTGCGCGACCTTCTACGCCGCAATTTGAGGGTTCTAATCCGAAAACATAAGTGCCTTCACCGCACATCTTCCATTGGACAAAGTTCGGAAACTGTGTCTTGTGATAGCGGACGGATACACCGATACCTTGTCCATTATTAAAATTACGGTTTACAAGGGCGACACGGATATGATTATCAACATCGGGTTCCATTTCGTGGTAGAAAGCCTGTTCTTGGAAGTCAACGGTCGGTGGTTCACAAAGGTTATAATTATTCAGGTTTGCGGCGGCGGTGTCGTCGCGCGGGGTTACTTGCGAGGAGGGTGCGAGCAGCTCGCTGTCTTGCGTGAGGATCGGGAATCCGACATTAATATGGAAGAGGTACATGTGCGGTGAATCTTGGTATCCCAAATTTTCGACGATATCCTCAATATGCAACGTACGCGAACCGAGTTCTGTCCAGATTCTACGGGTACGCAAAAGGTTTTCACCTAAAGCCGCGGTCTCTTTAACTTTCCCTTGTGCCCATAGCATGTAACGGTGTCCTTCCCACCGACTATCGACCCAAATGTTTTTTGCGGGGATGTGTGAGACCCTACCGTGTAATCCTAATGCTTCGCCGTCATCTTCGTTAGGCACACCGACTTGACGCATACCGCAGGTCGTCAATAGACCGCCGTAGAAACTGCGTAGCCATCCGATTCCTTCAGATTCATAATGTGCAGGGTTCACATCACCTGTGCTCGAACGCCAGCAGAGCGGGATTCCCTGATACTCTGCATAAGAGATATCTAACCCGCGGCTCGGTAGCACAGTGAAATTTAAGCCGCTACCGGTTCGGAAGTCAATCGCGTCAACGCCTTTTTCATTGCCATCTGTCAGTTGATACATCTTGGCATGCGCAATTTGCGATATATCTCCGACGTGGCGAAGCAGCTGGGTTCTGTCATACGTTGCTCCGTATAGGTTTATCAATTCAAGGTTCTCCTTTTAGGTGCAGCTCGATGGTCCAATTTGGAAGTTGTTATTTTTGAGTCCATTTACAAAATTCCTGATACTGAAAAGAAATTATAGCACGACGCGTGAAAAAAAGCAAATGTTTCATTTCGGAAGGGTGTGTCAAGTTCTTGACGCGCGATTAATATAAAGGTGGCCCCGTAGCATAGACTGTTAGTCTGTGTGCTGTTTTCGGAGACGCAACTTTCAGTTGTCTGAACTTCAGTTTTGTGGTATTCTTAATTTGTCGGAAACGAATTGTAAACTCATATCAAGAAAGGAAAATGCTCCGTGATTGAAACCATAAGAAATGGAATTGATGAGATTGTTGAACAGGCTTGTGCTGCTGACACCAACATCTTCGGTTACGATATTTGGACGCATCACATCTTACCAGTCATTCAAAACGCAAAACAACTCGCCCCACACTTTGATGCTGACCCCGAAATTGTCGAACTCGCGGCGTTACTTCATGATTACGCCAGTATAAAGGACAAAGCACTCTATCAAGATCATCACATTCATGGTCCAATTGAAGCAGAGAAACTCCTCAAGCGTTTCAGTTATCCAGAAGAAAAAACGGAAGCTGTCAAGGACGCTATCGCGACACATCGAGCAAGCGTTAGAATTGAACACCGGAGTGCGGAAGGCGCATGTCTTGCCAACGCCGATGCCATGTCCCATTTTCAACACGTTCCTTCGCTTTTATACTTGGCGTATATTCACCACGGAATGGGAATTGATGAAGGTAAGACATGGGTTAAGACAAAACTTCAACGGAGTTGGCAGAAGTTACGAGAGGATGTCCAGGAGCTTGTTAGAAATAAGTATGAAGCGGCGTTGAAGGTTCTCTGACATAGATTTCATATAACCCTTTTCAAGGAGGTTTTACCAATGAAAAGAATTACGGAGATGAACCCGGCTGAATTCCGCGAGTTGCTACATACCCTTGTCAATGAGGAACTCTTCAAATCGCGAGAACGACTTGCCGCATTACTCACACAAAATGGCACTCAAGAGGCACTATCGGCAGAATTCTTTCATTTTCACGGCGACACTGAAGATCTGGGATTTTGGTTTGAGGCGTATGAGCAAGATCCGCTCAAAGGGCTCGATCTCTATACTCCACTTGGTAAAAAACTCAAGAGACAACGCGAGTATATTCTTGCCAACCGAAAGACGACTCTTGAAGAGCGTATTCACAGACGGATGGGAGTCTATCTAAAAAGCGACCCTATGCCGGATAAAAGAATTATTGAGTTGTCTCCCGACGAATTCCGCGAACTGTTGCATATACTTGTCACTCAAGACATTTTTGCCTCACGCGAACGACTCGCGGCATTGCTCGAACAGAACACCCCTATTGAGCAACTGGACACTGCATTTCGCGAGTTCTTTGTCGCTTACGAACTCTTGGAACTCGCCTTGGAAGATTACTATTACGATCCAGATGAAGGGTTAGAGATGCAGCCTGAATTTGCAGAAGAGTTGGACCGGCGCATAGCAGATTACGAAGCTGGAAGGACTAAATTGGTCCCAATGGAAAAAATTTTCAAAAAGTTAGGAATAGAGTGATAATGTATACATTAGCAGCGGACCCGCGCGCAGAATCGGATTTAGCGCGTTTGCCTTCTACGATAGCGCAGCGGGTTCGTAGAAAACTGGAACGGCTATGCGAAAATCCTGACAATGAACATCCCAAAGCACTAAAAGGTAAACACAAAGGAAAATTTAGTTTAAGAGTTGCTAAACATTACCGGATTATTTATTCTTTGGATAGAAGTGCCAAAAAGGTAACTGTTCATCAAATCGGGCATCGTAGCAAGGTTTACTAAGCCTAATGTTTCCAGAAAAGGGTGACAATACCGGCAATCATTAGAGCGATAGACCATAACAGATCCAGATTAAACCACGCCTTGCGGAGCAGCGCAAGCCCTACCACTTCGTAGACGACAATTGCCACGATTCCAGTCACAACAAAAAAACTGAGGGTATGTACCCCAACGGCAGACAGTAACATCACCGTGCTATCTGTCATGCTTGCGGTTGCGTGGTGTGTATGTGCGGAAGCCTCAGCAGCAGGCGTTCGTAACAGAAAAGGTACCAGCATCAAGCCTGCGCCGTGCGCCGATGCCATCAAGAAGGACCAGATCGTTAAGTCTTTGAAGTTAACACGCATCCCGACCCACTTCGGGTGTCGAGCGCTGAAAAATTTGTACACGCCAAAACCGAACAACACAGTTGCACAAGCGATACGAAGCACATTCTCTGGAATTTGTCGTTGTGCCAAGGCGATGACGAACACCACAACAGCAATGGATATCGCGTGTCCGAGTGCCATTGGGAAAAGAGCGCCGATAACCGCAGTTCTCCGTTTTTCCTGCATGCCTAAAGCGACCGCAAAAAGCCACCCCATCCCTGGATTAATACCGTGATATACACCCATGAGCGTATAGCTTAACCATGAACCAGTATCCATAAAAATGCCTTTCTGTATAGAGGCGCGCTTAAAAAGCGCGCCTACTCAATTTGTGTCCTCGCTGCACGCTTATGGATAGCAGTAAGAATCAGAAGAACTGTCTCCGCCTTGCAACCGAATCTGGTGTGCGCGGCTCTCACCGAAATCGACGAAAAAGTCGGGATCCAATGCCAGTCCGCCATTTTCCACATTCGTATCTGCCTTCACCATCCACCCATTCGCGCCTTCGGGATAGAACTGGTTATCCAAAGCGATGTAGAGAGAATTGGTAAAGTAGAGACGTTTACCGTCACGACTCAATTCGACCATTTGCGGACCACCGCTTACAGGTCCAGCTGCCGGGTGCGGGTGCGATTTTGTAATCCCACCGATCTTGAGTGTGCCGACATGCTTCGGATTAAACGGGTCCGACACATCATATTGCAACATCTCACCGGTTCCCCAACACGAGACGTAAAGGAACTTGTCATCCAGCGAGAGGATATGGTCGGTGACGAGGGGTGGGATCATGCCGATATCCTTCAAAACGGGTGGCAGATCATCCGGATTTTCTGGTGCTTGTGCCGGAATATCGATAATCTTTTGGATGCCCCAGTTGTCTCCATCTTTGTACCACGTCCAGATGGAACTCGAGAGGTCGTTCATATTAAGTACGGCATTGACGAACCCGTGCGCCTTCGTTGGGTCATGTGCGGGACGTAGTTCCAAGGTCATTTGGTAATCGTCACCGAGATCCAACGTCTGGATGTTTTTCCGGTGCCGGATATCCCAAATATGGATTTTATGACCGAACTTACGTTCCATCAAGTCTTCGAGGTTCAGACCGTTCTCAATCATTGCCGGATAGCCCCACTCACTGGTGACAGCGACATCATATCCCAAGTGCCACCAGAAATCGTAAGAGAGGGATTGCGGTCCGCGTTCTACTTCCCACTGTCCGAGAATGTCGAAATTATAGTGATCCATGAGAAAAACACCACCAGGACCCTCTTCTGAACCCGCTGCAGCCAAAGCACTGACATAGATACCTTCGGGACCACAGTGGACTGTATGCGGACGGGTATACCCGGAACGCGACTCAACTTCGTTGGCATCCAACGTTTTAATGAGTTTCGGTGATTTCGGGTCTTCCTTCACGTCGAGGATGTAGATATTAGAACCTCGCAGTGCCGGCACAACGAGGTAACGCCGTTCAATATACGGGTGTGGCGCGTAAGGGCAGAGCGACGCACTGCAGGCGTTCCAATTGAAGTGGTGGATTTCGTCGCGAACGCCGAGTTCCAACGTACTAACAATCTGTTTGTAGGTATCGGATGTTTTGTTGAGGTCAACGACGCACATTGCATCGGGCTTCCCATCATCCCGGGGCGCAGCGACATAAGCGAGTTCTTCAACAGGAGCATCAATCGCCATTTTCGGCGATGGGTAAAAGGTTGGATCAGGTTTCCACTGTTGTAACAAGTTTATTTCTGTTAGTAAAAAACTATGTTAATCTATGTCCATCTGAAAAACACAGTTCTCTACGGGATTCCTTAAGTCCCTTTATAGACACCGTCGTGTCTAACCTGCCCGCATCCAGTGTCGTCTATGTACGTCATAGAAGATAGCAGGCGATTTGCACGTAGCAAAAGAAACGCGCTACGTGGAGTAACCCTCAAAGTTAGCACCGAAATGCTAACGCTTTTTTACTTTCCGAGTGTCCTCACAATGTCAGGGTTCGTCTCACTCGTGTGTGAACCCCTCGCAGTAGAACCGACGTGGTTTTTGTCGGGAGTGCTTGGTTTTTGCACAAGACTACTGGATACGGAAGCAGGGAATCGAACCCCGCAAAATGCCTACATTTACCGTTAAACATAGATTTATCAAGAAAAACATAGGAAAAGAACTATTTAGGAAAGCCTCCTTTTTAAAAGTTGTCAGTTATCGGTTATCAGTACGGTTTTTCTGCGAAAAACCTTTCAGTTTTAAAAGTTGTCAGTTAACAGTCCTCAGTTGTCAGTTAAGAGGGTATTGTGGCAGTGAAACGAAAAGTAGCCGCCACAAAATGTTAACTAATAACTGAAAGCACAGCGTACTGATAACTGGCGACTGACAACTGGTTGCTATTCGTCATCGATTTGTGCGCGGTCAAGCCAACCGGGTAGCCTGATGTTTTCAGAGAGTTCCCACGCGGTTAAACAGAGTGAGGCAGTCCAACGCACCGACTCACGCGCCCGATCGTTTACAAAATCGGTTAAAGCGGGTGTCGGTTTTTTTAGGTTTTTCCAGTCGTCTGCGAGTTCGTAAACATGATCTACCAAAGTGTGTCCGCTTTCAATCTGCGCAATTATCGCGGGCATCAAATCAGCAACGGCTTCAATTTGCTGTGCTTTAGCAAGTTCCATCGGATCTAATCCCAACATCTCAATAGACGAATCGACCTTTTCATGGATACCCCCATGTAGCCGTGTCCCGTCTTCTTGCTTAATCCCATCGAAATTAATGGTTAGGTGCAACGGTTGACACATATCCTGTGCATAGTGTGCAAGGAAACCTGCATAGAGGAAGCACTTGTTCTGGATCATCGGATTATCGGGCCACTTACGATATTCGGCGAAAGCGACTGCGAGTCGTTCTGTCCATTCCGCTAAAGCGTACGGGAGTGTACCGACTTCTCGCGGTTTAAGTCCGAGTTCAGCACAGAGTTGGATATGTGCCTCACGTCCGTCTGGAATCGGATGTTCTCCGAAGAGTTCTATATCGATGTAGTGTTCTCCATATTCAGCTTGCCGTGCGTGCGGTGTGCCTCGCTCCTTAGATAGATCGGGATCGTAGGAGCAGTGAGCGACCATTTTATCGGCATTGCGGAAAAATTCGGGCACTTCATCAGGGAGTGATTTGACGGCTGCCTGTGTCAGGATATCGTGCCCGCCGCCCCACCATGCCCACGTCGGTGGCGTGAAGATGAGCGAACATAGGATTAATATAATACAGAAACGTTTCATAATTCTCCTTTGATCAGTCAGCGGCGAGATAGTCCTCCGGATTCGTTTCCTGCCACTGGAACTGTAGTTCAGTTGTTTCATGCGGTTTAAACGAGGTTGCGACCGTTTCGACAGCGGGGCCAACGATGTCGATGTTGCTTAAATCTGCGGTGCCGTATCCCATTTCATCTGCATAATGGAATAGACCGATCTCCAACGGTTCAAATCCCATCGTCTTGGTCGTGACCGCATCCGCTGCAAACACATCGCCACTGACGATAGCGATACCGAGCGGAACGGAATCGGTGCCCCCGGGTCCGTTGCCTTGTAGTCCGACGGTGCCGTCAACGATAGCGATATCGGGTTTCAGGTGCCGCGAAAGTCGGAGGAGGTTGATGTTCAGCGTTTGCGCCTCGCGGGGTAGCATCCGATCTGCGTGGCTATGGTAGCCGTGCATTTTAATGCGGTCTTCTTTATGTATCGTGCCCATAATCATATTCTTCATCGCGAGTGTCACGACCCCGGCATCATGCGTTTTCGCGATAGCGACCGAGATAGTGCAAGGGCAATCGAGAACCGTCTTCGGCATACGGACGGTCTCCTCGTCGCGTCCGGCGAGAAAGACTTTTGCCTCTACCCATTCGGTCTCTTGATGCAAATCGACGAGCCGGATTGGGACATCGTATTCGGCTTGGAGTGCCTCGTAACCGAAAATTTGGAACGCCTCGCCAGAGAATTTCTCGTTCGCACCTTCGGCGATGATAACCTCTTTCGGCGGTTGTGGTGTGCTCAACAGAAAGTCCAGTGCGCCTCGCATCGCATCTACGTGCGATGAGGCGAGTTGATTTGTGCTGGAGAGAAAATTCGGTTTCAACAACACCTGTTCACGGACTTTCGGTGTGAGGTCGGCACGTATATTGTCCAACGCCTGAAAAACGTTAGAACGTCGCCTGCCGGTTTTGGCAAGCCCAACTTTGGTAGCCATTGACATCTCCTTTAGGGTGCGCGTTTGAAAACGCGTCTACAAGGATAGCATAACTTCTATTGAAGAATGTGTCTCAAAAATCCAGAATGTTTTTCTAACAGTGCGTTTGCGTCTGTTCGGTTCAATCCTTTTGCGAGCATTACAATCGCGAGTTTTGCGCGTCCATCTGCCTGTGTGAGTGCTGCCTCAGCTGTCGCTGCATCTACGCCGGTAACGGCTTGAACGATCCGCATACTCCGCGCAAATAGTTTCGTATTAGAGGCGTTCACATCTACCATCAGATTGTTGTAGACCTTGCCGAGTTTAATCATCGCAGTGGTCGTGAGCATATTCAGAACCAACTTTGTGGCAGTTCCGGCTTTCAAACGCGTTGATCCGGTGATAATCTCCGGTCCGACGATCGGTGTGATGAAATGTGTCACGCATTCTTTCAGATGTGCAGGCGGTGGTACACAGCAGAGAAATATTGTCGTCGCACCGATGGCGCGCGCTTCTTTCAATGCACCTATGACATAAGGTGTCCGTCCACTGCTTGCGATGCCGATGAGTATATCTTGCGGTGTGAGTTCCCGTTCTCGAATCGCTTGTACGCCGCGTTCAGGTTTGTCCTCCTCGCCTTCCACTGAACGGCGCAAGGCGACATCGCCACCGGCAATAATCCCCTGTACCATCTCTGGTGGTGTACGAAAGGTGGGTGGACATTCAGAGGCGTCCAATACGCCGAGTCTACCGCTTGTGCCTGCCCCGACATAAAACAGCCTGCCACCAGATCGAAACGCGGCGACGCACAGATTAATTGCGTGTGCAATTGCTTCGGACTCCGCCTCTACCGCTGCGACGGCTTTTTTATCTTCTTCGTGAAAAATCCGAACGATCTCTGAAGTCGATTTCAGGTCTATGTCGATAGAATTCGGGTTTCGCTGCTCTGTTGTCGATTGCATGTGCTACTTTACTTATGATAGTTTCCTATTATAACCTCGCTTGTGCTAACAACACAGCACCGTATGCTGGATTGTGTCTTGGTAGATGGACGGACGCGTTTGGCGCGATCCGCGCAAATTGTCGGCGGAGTTTCTCTGCGAACATCGGTTGATGCACAAGGTTACCACCGCTGAGCACAATATTGAATACCCTGTCAAATGCTAACTGTTTCATCACACTGCTTGCAGCACAGACGAGTTCATCGGTGGCATCATCAACAATCTGTTCCGCAATTGTGTCCGATGATCGGGCAGCGTCAAAGACGATTTCAGATAGTTGCGCGATAGTATCCCGACTGGCAGCGTGTGTCCAGCGGATGAGTTCGTCTGGTGCTTTCAGTTCGAGTTCATTCAGAATTCGGTTTGTCAAATCAGTGGAACCGCCTCTGCCGTCGGCTGCACGAACGACCGCGCGGAGCCCTTTTATGGCGATGTCGTAACCGCTGCCTTCATCGCCGAGTAAGTACCCCCATCCACTGGCTCGCGCGTCTTTGCCGTCAGTGTTGATGCCGTAGACGATAGCACCGGTTCCTGAGATCACAATCACACCGTGTTGTTTCTCGGTGCCGCCAACGAGTGCGATGTGTGCGTCGTGCGTTAGAACGCGATTTTCGCTGATGCCGAGTTTATCACAAATTCTGCCAATTATTTTTTTATCCTCGGCACGTCCTAAACCTGCCATTCCGAGACAGAAATGGATAGAACCGATTGACGGAATTCCTGCTTTTTCACGGAGTTCACCGATGACGTTTTCCAATACAGCCTGCGTTTCTGCCTCGCCAACGACGTGGTAATTTGACGGACCCGATTCAACCTGTGCAAGGTGTCCCCCTGTTTCTGTCGTCAAGATACCGACAGTTCTTGTCCCACCTCCATCAATTCCGATGATGTACATAATATACGGATGTAGCACTCCTGTACTTCCAGGGCCATTTAGTTTTACACATTCACTTTATATCTGTGTATAGTCTCTTCTGTAGGAGCGAGCTGTGCTCGCGATCTTTCATAAGAAAACGTCAACTTATGTAAACGAAAATCAAAATCAAAACCGAAAACTAAATGGCCCTGCCTGTACTTCTGTAAGTACTTGACAACTCACTACAGATTTACTATAATAACCCAAGTTACGACTTAACTTAAAAGGTTAGAGGCAACCTGAATTATGTAAGCACGCACTATTTTGTGCAGTCGAGTCCAAAGAATGCACCGTTTTGTGCAGCATCTTCTCTGAGTTTTGTAGGAAACTCCGCCAATATAGTATTGCTAAGATTGGCACGGAACTTGCTAAATCGTAAATAACAGACGTTCAATGCCAGTATGTAGATCGGTTGCTTCCACCCCAAAGATTATGTATCGCTGACAAGCTGGATTATTATAATAGTATAGTTTATCACGATTCAAAAACAGATTCAACAAAAATCTATCGCGGAGATTCAAAATGAAAAAAAAACATTACCTTGCACTTATTATCTTATGCGGGAGCCTTGCCTACCTCGGTTGTTCCGAAGACGCTGTTCAATTTGAGTGGCGACAGGTTGAAAGCGGGACAAGCGAACACTTGTACGGGGTGCATTTCGCGGACGCGAAACACGGATGGGCAGTCGGAACTGCCGGGACAATACTATCCACTGCCGACGGTGGAACGGCTTGGCGGGTGGCATCTGTATCGAAAGACACATTCACAGCCGTTAACTTCGCGACCCCGAATAACGGTTGGCTTACGAGCATCGGGAAGGTCTATTATACCGGTAGTGGTAGTAATTGGCGCATACAGCACCAAATCCGTGCTGCAGGTCCGAGACCGCCGGGGATATTGGACATGCATTTCATCACTGCGGCTGAAGGGTGGGCAGTCGGTGGGTCAGGGACTGTTCTCCATACAACAGCTGGCGGGAACCGGTGGGAAAGTCAAGGCAATCTTTCCAAGACGCATCTCTGGGGTGTCTATTTTGTGGATTCTGACCACGGCTGGATCGTTGGCGGCGGCGGTGAAAACGAGGACGCTGAGATACTCCATACCCGAGACGGTGGGAAACAATGGGTTCGACAGAAAAGTAATACCTCTAACGAATACTTATTTGCAGTCTATTTCGCGAACGAGACGCACGGATGGATTGTCGGATCCGATGGACTCATCTTGGGTACGAATGACAGCGGACGGACATGGGTTCGGCAGAAATCTACTGTGAACCAGGCGTTGCGAGCCGTCGCTTTCCGAGATGCGAAACGCGGGTGGGCAGTCGGCGAAAAAGGATTAATCCTTCACACCACAGATGGTGGCAATATGTGGAGCCGCTATCCGACACCGGTGCAAGATAACTTACAAGGCATCCATCTCGATAAAAATGCCGGTTGGATCGTTGGCGCGAAGGGAACTATCCTGAGGGGGCATTAGGGTTTGTTTCTTCACGGTGTACCTATTGCTAACATTACTCGCGCGGAAGTGAAACTGTATCAGGCACAACGATCTCGCCAGCAATGATTTTTGCTTTCAGCGATTCAACAGTCGCTATGAGGTCCTCTGAAAGCAACGGTTGGTTGTGTTCATCAACGGCATAACTGACACCGCCATCTGCGAGTCCGAAGTATCGAACACCTGCCATAAAATTACCTTCAACGGTTTCACGGATGATACGATACACAGAAGCCGGAATCTCTTTTGTCATGCTCGTCAAGACAAGTCCTGGTGCAAGATGATTGCCGTTGGCATCCACCCAAATGATGAATTTTTGTTGTTCCTGTGCTGCTTCGAGTACCCCTTGACCGGATCCACCAGCAGCGACGTAAATCACATCAATCCCGTTTGCATATTGTGCTAAAGCCAGTTCCTTCGCTTTTTCCGGTTGACCGAAACCTGTCGCATCTTTGCTAATATATTCTACAGTGATTTCCGCGTCTGGATTGACTGCGTGAATTCCAGCAACATAACCCGCTTCAAATTCGTGTAACAGCGGGACATCCGCGCCTCCGATATAGCCGATCTTGTCGCTTTCCGATTTTAGACCAGCAATCGCACCGACCAGAAAAGAGCCTTCATTGGATTTATAGTTCACAGAAGCCACATTTGGAATATCGAGTACAACATCAAAAATCGCAAATTTGACATCTGGGAATTCGGGTGCCACACGAGCGAGCACGTCCGCCATCTGATAACCGGCTGTTAGAACAATATCTGAAGTTAGTGCAGCGTCTTTTAGGAGCATCTCTGTGGCTACAGGATCGTTTTCTATGCCGTTGACTTCAGTGAGCGCAATTCCAAGCTCTTCCTCCGCGCCCCTTACACCGATATGGAAAGCATCACAGTAAGCCGCGGAACCAACACAATCGCTCGGATATATCATGGTTACACGAAGCGGTGTAGTATCCGTTTCGCTCGGTGGTTCAGTAAGTATGACATCTTGAATTGCCTCACAACCACAGATTAAAAGTAATCCCAATACTAAAAAAACGTATTTGTTCAAAGTATTAAAACTTTTCATGTTTCCTCTCTAAAAATTTTTATGATAAATATGAAGTGTGAAAAATTGTTTTGTTAACGAAACTGACCTACCTCAATTTTACCGTTGGGATGACTTATCAACCCGGAGACGGCAACTATGTGTTTCGGATGAACCATTTTCACACACCTATTGCATACCCGTCGCGCCGTGGGTCAGCACCGCCCATGAAACTCCCTTCTTCGGGATCGAAAGCGATACCGTGACCGCCGCCGACGGTTGCTGTCCAATCAGGTAAAACCTCTACCTCATGCCCGCGCGCTTCTAACGCCGCGCGTACAGCAACAGGAATACGCCCTTCCATACTCACATGTTTACCCGGATTTACCAATCGGATACGGGGTGCTTCGATCGCGGCTTGAACGTTCATCCCGTGTTCAATCAGATTCAGCACCATTTGCAGTGTCGTCTGAAGAATACCGTGGCTGCCGGGTGTACCGATTGCAGCAAAAGGGTTACCGCCTTTCCAGACCTGACACGGCGACATGCACATCTCTATCCGTTTATGCGGTCCGACGGCGTTTGGACTCTCAGGGATCCTATCAAACCAATTCATAAAGTTGTTGAGGAACATCCCTGTTGAACCGAGGATTACGCCTGAACCGAAGGGTTGTCCGAGACTCTGCGTCACTGCGACGATATTGCCCTCTGCATCAGCAGTGTCGAAGTGGGTTGTGCATTCGGTCGTCCAGTCGTTGGCGATAATCTCACCGGGGAGTTTGTCCTTTGACCAGCGTTCACCGCCACTGACCGCTGCCTGCTCGCCGATGCGTTCGCGCTGTTCACGCGCATAGTCTTTAGACAACAACCGTTCAATCGGAGGGTTCGGACGCGGGGCGTACTCGGCTCTGTCCGCACTCGCTAACTTAATCGCTTCAATGAGTAGATGCAGGTATTCCGGCGTATTGTGTCCGAGCACACCGAGTGCGTCGTTCTCTAAGATATTCAGTGTCTCTAAGTACTGAAAACCTGAACACGGCGGTGGAGGGCAGTAGACTTCGTAATCTTTGTAAGTAACGGAGAGGGGTTCCTGCCACTCCACCTCGAAGTCAGCCAAATCCTTTTCGGTCATCAGTCCATCGGTTTCTTCGGAAAAACGGACAATCTCTTTGGCAATATCACCGCGATAGAACGCTTCCGCGCCGCCTTCTGCAACCGTGCGGAACGTTTGCGCGAGATCTTTCTGCACCAAAACTTCACCCGGATGTGGGGTCCGCCCCCGTGAGGCGATAACTTCTGCAGCCCTTTCCGAAAAATAGTGATACGCCCCTGCCATGAATTCTGCATTCTTAACGGTGACGGCGTACCCGTTCTCTGCCAATTCAATGGCCGGCGCAAAAACATCTGCGTGATCCATACTTCCGTAATGTTCCAGGAGTGCCAACCAGCCGCCACATCCACCAGGTACCATACCGGCGCGAATGCCGATTTGCTGACTTTCGAGTGTTGGATAGACATCCAGTGTCGCTGCGTAAGGCGCAGTCCCCAGATAATCTATCACGCGGTGCCTTTTTTCCTTCGCACTATAGATCAGCATATATCCATTGCCAGCAATACCCGACATATAAGGTTCGACGACGTTAAGCGTTGAAGCGACTGCGACTGCGGCATCAAACGCATTACCGCCAGCGAGCAACATCCGCGCGCCAGCGAGACTTGCGAGCGGATGCGCGCTTGTCGCCATTCCGCGTGTACCTGTTACGGTGGAGCGGTGCGTTGTGCCATGTGATGGAAAAGCCATGCTTCCCTCCTCATTATTTTCTACAGCAAGTTTTAACTTGCAAACTTCTCTAAAAGCCTCCGAATCCAGTGCCATCGCAGCTGCCAGATTAACTTCCAGCCGGTAACATGATGCGTAAAAAGCCTTTGCCCATCCAACTCAAGCACAGGAATCAGATGTTTATATTTCGTAAACAAACTGAGATCTTTGGTGATGTCAATTTCCTCTACCGCAATAAACGATGTTTTCGTTCTGATACTTTGCAGCACTGCCTTTGCCTCGTCACAGAGCGGGCAATCCGGTTTCGTGTAGAACTGGAGTTGCATCGGAAAATCCATATTTTAGAGTTTAGCACAAGTCGCCAAAAATCTCACCCATTTTTTGCATGAACTAATACGGACTATATGATAAAATCATGTTAAACTTTACCCGCTATTTTTGGCAATCATAGGTTTCAAACAGGAGAAAAAACGTGAAAATGAGACTTGCACAATACGGTATTTCCCACGACCACGCTTCAGGGAAAGCCAATGTGATGAAGGAAAGCGACGAAATTGAATTCGCCGGTGTCTTTGAGCCATCGCCGGAAGTCCGAGAGACCCTTGGTCAAAGCGCAGTCTATGACGGCGTTCACTGGTTTACGTCCAAAGAAGAAATACTCGAGGACGAAACAATCGTCGGGATTGCAGCACAAGGACGCGTGTCACAAAATCTCACCTTTGCGCGGGAGATTCTTGAACACGGCAAGCATGTCTGGTTTGATAAACCCGCAGGTGATAATCTCGATGCGTTTCGAGAGGTTCTGGACATTGCCCGTGATAGAGACCTGCTCGTTCAACTCGGTTATATGTTCCGCTACAATGCAGGCTTCCAGTTTATCCTTGATTGGGCAAACTCCGGAAAACTCGGCGATATTTTTTCTGTTCGGGCAAGAATCTCATCAGGCCTTTCAAACGATAGCCATTGGCAACGCTGGGATTCGCTCGGTGAACACTCCGGTGGTATTATGTTTATTCTTGCTTGCCATCTCACTGATATTATCGTTGCATTGCTTGGACGACCGACACAGGTGACACCCTTTTCGAGGCACGATGGACACGACGTGCCGTGGTATCGGAACAACACCGCTGCGGTCCTTGAATACCCAAGAGCGTTAGCGATTCTTGAGTCAACGGCGTTGGAGATTGATGCGGGCAAATCAAGGCGATTGGAAGTCTATGGCACGCGCGGCAGCGCGATCCTTGAGCCGCTTGAACCGCCAGCATTGCGGTTG
This sequence comes from Candidatus Poribacteria bacterium WGA-3G, assembly GCA_000406005.1. Taxonomy (GTDB): domain Bacteria; phylum Poribacteria; class WGA-4E; order WGA-4E; family WGA-3G; genus WGA-3G. The sequence continues at coordinate 35,544 of ASZN01000035.1, read as the reverse complement.
TGTCTTGACAAGGCGCGGGACGGCTATGCGAAAGGTTGGCAGACGGTGCCTGTGGAGCCACGTCCGCGTTATGTTGAAAGCCTTCGCGCATTTGTCGCTGATATTCGGGGCGAGAAATCGCCTGATCGTTCCCTCGACCACGAGTTCACAGTTCAGGAAACGGTACTGCGAGCGGCAGGACTGCATTGACATCCTCTCCATGTAGAAGGGTGAGGCTTTCTTTTATTTTGGGGCATCAGGTTAATTCTGTTAGTCAGAATGCTGTAACCCTTTGCAATATTCTAATACCTGCCTTTCTAAATCGTATCGTCTATGATTTTGAAAAAAGTTAATAATAGCTTTAGGATTGTATGTTTGTTGATTTTGATACATTTTTCTTGCATAAACACCAAAACCGAATTCTTGGTTTGACATATACTCCTGATTAAATGATTCAGCATTTTTCATCGCGTTTTCAAAAAATCCTAAGAGTCGTTTCCTATCTTCATCATTGAGTATATCGCAACCTCTAAAAAATGTAATATCCTTTTTGATGTAGGATCCGAATACATATAGGCCATTTGCCTTAGGCAATCCAGAATTCCAAACAGGTTTTGTGCCCTTACTAGATTTTAACTCTAAACACAACACGGTTTTGTTGTCTAGTATCAGTATGTCCGGATAGCTTTGCGTCCCGAACGGTTGCGAAATATAGTTTTGCTTGAATTGTGTTATATTTTCTATAATTCCATCATCGCTTTCTATCAGTTTACGCCAATATGTCTTGTAACTATTTCCTACCTCGTTGAAGTCAGTTTCATAGTAACCGAACTTCCCCAACTGATTCATCACTTGCTTTTCAAAATCGGAGTTACTTGACCAGCCAACATAATCCATGGGATTATTTTTTATATCTAAGAAAAAATCGTAAATTCTACTCATAGAGTTCAGAATACTCCTTAACCAAATCGCCTTTTCTAAAGCCCGGAATGGTTGTTGTACATCTGTGTGCCAACTTGTTGTAATCAATATCCAATAAGCGTGCCAAAATGATGTCATTTTTAGCCTTTAATAATATCCATTGCTTATGTTTCTCACAATTGCTAGCTTCTGTTTCCCTTCTAGAATAGTCTTGCCACCCCTGAGAGGGAACAGCAAAATCAAAATCATTTTTAAATGCTTTTAATGCTTCAGGAGTGTTATTATATTGCCACATTTGAAAATCCTTATGGCAGATAGGTGGTGCTTCAGATTCTCTCATATCTTTGATCGAACATGGTAAACGAGTCCATATCTGAAACTCAGTATTGACCGAGTAGGTTTTCCCATCATCAAATTCAAAGGATTCTTTAGGCAGATCTAATTTACTGATAAATTTCATCCTGGAATCCAATTTTTTATGTATCATGAACTTTCGGAAAATTACAGGTACTATAAACGCTACGGTTTCAGCTAAACAGGCGGAATGATTGAAAAATGCTACCGCTAAATTACCTCTTTTACCAAATGGTGGATTACCAACAACTACTGTATTGTGGGACTCAAACTCAATTTTTAGGGTTTTTAGAAAATCTTGTAATTTAACACCATCACACTTAGGTTCTAAATCCATTCCAATGCGTCTTTGTTCCGGCATTAGTTTGTAGAATGCCCCTTTTCCTGCGGAAGGTTCTAAAAAGAATAGTTTATTTATATTTTTATTCATACTAGAAGAAATAGTGTCAACAAGATGATCCCAACATAATTTTGCGATGGTTTCTTTAGTGTAAAATTGATCCAGAGAATTTAGCATAGTATTAGACCTTTCGTATATTACAACAAAGCCTTCAGTTTTCGATGTTTTGTTGATTATAGAGAAGTATCACGACACGTTCAAGAAGCAAAATACATTCCATTTTGAAAGATGAAGTTCTGACATGCGGTTTTTGGTGACCGAAGCGGCTACTTACTGAGGAATTTCTCCTTGACGCAACCGCCTCCAAAATTAGGTCGTATCGTGTCAAGGAGGATTCTTCTCCGAAAATAGAGGTTATACGAATCGAACGCCTAACTTTACATTCTCGCCCGGATGCGTTGCGATTTTCGGATACTCGACTAACAGGTCGTCAAAATCGACAACAGGATAAATAACAGGTTCAGGTTTCAAACTGCCATCATAAAGGAGCCGTAAACTGATTTCAAAGAGTCTGCCTTCGTTCCAATTCGGATACTCGGGGTTCGGTTCGCTACAGGCGCGTGAGAAGACAATCGTCGGTCGATTGAAATGCGCTTCGGCACCGAGGTCTAAGCCTGCAGGGTAGATACCGGGCCATGCACCCGCGACAACTGTCCCTAAATACGTCACGCCACGGATCGCCGCTTGTAGTGCCGTATGATGACCACTATATTCAATACAGACATCCGCGCCACGTTTGTTGGTCGCCTTTTTAATTTCCAAACCTGCGTCTTCTGTTACAGGATCAATAACGACCTCTGCGCCACATTCGAGTGCCACATTGCGCCGCAATTCAAGCGGATCGACCCCAATAACGGGGTAAGCACCCGCTAACTTTGCGATCTGGAGTGCCATCAACCCGATGCCACCGAGTCCAAAGACTGCCACTGCGTCACCGATACGGATATTACCGTCGCGCACTGCGCCCAAGGCAAAATCTGTCGGATCGAGACAGACGGCTGCCTGCCACGGCACGCCATCCGGCAATTTCCGGGTCCCCGCTGCATGCCAAACATTTTCCTCGCGGAAGGAGCTGTGCCGAAAGACCCGCTCTCCGACCTCAAAATCAGTAACATCCGCGCCTATCTCTGTTATTTCGCCGACACACATATTACCGAGTCCTGATGGATAGTGTACCATCCCGGCGTTGTCTGCTCGAAATATCTTATATTCTCCGTCGTAGCCACCGCGCGGACCGGCATAACCCTTATACGATGCCATCTCTGAACCGTGTTTAGCTGCGCCGAACCGGCTCTTAACGCGGATTTGGTCGGCTTGCAAGGGTGGACTTTCATATTCTCGGAACGCGACCTGTTCTTGGGCAGGCGCAATGAGTTCTCTTGGCATATCTTTTATTCCTTCCTATGTTATACCATTTCTGATTCAATTTGCTTCTTATGTAGCATAGACTGTTAGTCTGTGTTCCCGTGGAAATTCAATTTCAATCGGCGATCGCTTGATAGCTGAGGATGCGAATTCTCTCCGAGAGATCTCCAGCACCGGGATGCAATTGACACATAAAGATACCGATCATCTGTTCTTGAGGGTCAATGAAGAAACTGGTATAGAAAAAACCGCCGCCACCATACACACCGACGGAACCGAGTGCCTTAAGGTTTGATTTAGCTCTGACGATGCTGAAACCGAACCCGAACCCGTAATCAACACCCAGATCATCGAGTTGATGCGTCGTCATCAATTCAACAGTTTTCCGGCTCAACAATCGGGTACCGTCAAATTCTCCGCGATTGAGTATCATCTGCGCAAAACGGGCATAATCAGAGGCAGTAGAGACTAACCCGGCACCACCAGAGAAATAGGTTTTTGGACCGTTGTATGGATAGTCCGTTGAATAGATTAGTGAACCTGCGACTGTCGGTTCTTTGGGTTTGCGTCTGATCGGACCGCCATCGATTCGTTCGTACACTGTCGCAAGCCGTTCACGTTTCGCTTCTGGGATGAAGAAGTGTGTATCTGTCATACCGAGCGGTTCAAAAATACGCTCAGCGAAAAACTGATCCAGCGGCATCCCGGACACGACCTCAACGAGATAGCCGAGGACATCTATGGATAGACCGTATTCGACTTTTTCACCCGGTTGATTCAACAACGGGATCGTCGCTAACACTTTCATCTTCTCCGCAAGCGTCCCCTCATCCTGCAGAAGCCCGTGGGTGATATCCGCATCGTTGTATTGCGGACCGAGTCGCTCATTCCAGTGATACGTTAAACCAGACGTGTGGGTAAGCAGATTCCAGATGGTAATCTGCTGTGTCGCCGGAACAGGTGCTGCTGCGTCTTCGTCACCTTCTGGTGGCAACACGTGCATCTCTTTGAAAGCGGGAATGAACTTTGAGACGGGTTCATGCAACAGAAAATGTCCTTCTTCATAAAGCATCATCACAGCGACACTGGTGATCTGTTTCGTCATTGATGCGATACGGAAAATCGTATCGCGCTTCATCGGTTTTTCTGCTTCAACGTCCATCATACCGTAAGCGCCGAGATACGCGATCTTTCCGTATCTCGCGATCAGTGTAACAGCACCCGCGATTTTCTGTTCAGCGATGTGCTTTTCCATAACCCTATCGATTCGTGAGAGCCTTTCGGTAGAAAGTCCAACTGCTTCAGGTTCCACCATCTGGAAGTTCTGGCTGAAGGCAGGAACCGTTAGCACTAACAAGAATGAGATGTGTACTAAAATCTTGAACGTTCTTTTCATATAAATCACGCTACGACTCCATCATTGTTGACGGCACGTCGGAACGTGCCTACTACTTTAAGCTAAAATGTCACGGACGACGTGTCCGTGGACATCTGTGAGACGGAAATCTCGACCTTGGAAACGGTAGACGAGTTTCTCGTGGTTAATCCCGAAGAGGTGGAGCATTGTGGCGTGGAAGTCGTGAACATGCACGATATTTTCAACGGCGTTGTATCCCAACTCGTCGGTATTCCCGTAGCTGATGCCACCTTTGACCCCGCCGCCTGCCATCCACATCGAGAACCCTTGAATATGATGGTCGCGTCCGCTACCTTGTGCCATCGGTGTTCGACCGAACTCGCCACCCCAAATCACCAAGGTTTCGTCCAACATGCCGCGCTGTTTGAGGTCATTGACGAGTGCCGCGGTCGCCTTATCGACATAACCAGAGGTCGTCTTGATGGCGTTCTCAATACCGCCGTGATGGTCCCAACCGCGATGGTAGAGTTGGATGAACCGGACACCGCGTTCCGCTAACCGTCGCGCCAGCAGACAGTTTGAAGCATAAGAACCGTCTCCCGGTTTCGCGCCGTACATATCAAGAACCTGCTGAGGCTCTTTAGAGATGTCGGTTAATTCGGGGACACTCGTCTGCATTCGGAACGCCATTTCGTACTGACTGATACGCGTTGCAATTGTTGGATCGTCCACAGTCTCGTCGAGCATACCGTTCAACGCTTGAACGGCATCTACAACATCGCGCTGCTGTTCTGTGTCCACACCACCCGGATTAGCAACATAGTGGACGGGATCACCTGTTGAGTGGAACTGCACGCCTTGAAATTGACCGGGGAGAAACCCGCTATGCCACTGCCGCGTCGCAATCGGTTGGTCCTGTCCGCCGCCAGAGGAGACAAGGACAACATAACCCGGTAGATTCTCGTTATCGCTGCCGAGTCCGTAGAGTAGCCACGATCCCATGCTTGGTCTGCCAGCGATTGCGGTGCCGGTGTTCATGAAGGTGTGTGCTGGATCGTGATTAATCTGCTCGGTTTTCAGGGAACGGACGATGCAAATATCGTCAGCGAGGCTTCCGATATTTGGGAACGCCGTGCTCATCTCCTGACCGGATTCTCCGAATTTCTGAAATTCGTGTGTGGGACCTAAGCACTTGAGCGAATTTGCTTGTCCTTGAAGTTGCGCGATCGGTTGCCCTTCAGTGAACGACTTCGGCATCGGTTGTCCGTGGAGTTCAGCGAGTTTCGGTTTGTAGTCCAAAGTCTCCAGATGCGATGGACCGCCCGCCATGCAGAGGTGGATAATGGTTTTTGCCTTGGGTGGTACATGGGGTTCGGTAATAATTCCGTGCCACTTATCAATTTCTGGTGCGGCATTGATAAGTGAGGGTGTCAGCAAAGATGCGAGTGCGAGGGAGCCGACACTCCGTACCGTTTTCCCTAAAAACGTGCGTCTCGTAAGACGAAGATTGGTTTCTTCGTGAATATCCATAGCCATGCTTAATACCTCCTGTTCATCCAGATAGTCTGTGTCCAATTAGATTTCTTGCAATGATGTGCCGTGCTGTGACTTTATCAAGCAGGCAGCGCATTTGGGTGAACCTCTACTTCCTCCATGTCTTCAAGTGCGACTTCACTCCATTCGTCCCACAGTTTTGCACGCTCCGCCTCAGATAATTCAAGATATTGCCCAAGCGTGAGCCCATCTAAGAAAGGTTCATCCGAAGATAGAGGCTCTCCCCCAAGTTCGGACAAAAGCTCCTCTTTGAGTTGCTTGACAGCTTGATTCGCATCGTCAATCAACTTTTTTTGTTTGAGCGCTTCAGCGGCCAACTCCGGTACCATTGCCAATAGTCGCTGCCGGTCTTCTGGATGCATCCGCTTAATCACGGCAGCAACCTGTTCAAGGCTGACCGGCAAAGTGAATACATTCGTTTCCATGATTTTCCCCTACAACTTAATGGAGTTTAGGTTTCGACACAACATCCAACGCGTCATTTAGTTTTTAGAGGATTCTTATCCGCCATTCGCCACCGTGTGCGGGATTATGAATTAATCCTTTTTTCATGTCGACACAGAGGTCAAGAGCCTCTAAGACCATGTGTCCAACGAGGACAGGCATCCCCTCCGGCAGGTCTGTTACCCGGATAGAGTCGCTGCGTTCCAGAACGGTATATTCCACCTCCGAATAAATGACGCGTTCTACTGTACCGTTGGCGGTCTCTGCTTGAACCCTTCTGAGTGGCATAAGTCCGAGTTGTTCGATGAGCGGTGCGGGTAAACAGAGTCCTGTGGCACCGGTATCAACGAGTGCGTCTTTAACGGTAAGCCGCCGTACGTCTTCCGGATTTATAACCCCTAATCTGACTGCAACCAGATCATCATGATTTACAAGTTCGATTCGTGTTGTCTGTTCCATTTGTGAATACCTCCCCGTTCTGAATGACCAAGGATCAATACCGGGTAATCGTCTCATGCAGGTTCAACACGACCCGTGCGACGGAAGTCCATGCGGCGAGTTCATCGGGTTCGACCCCTTCTGATACAGGTGCTTCACCGGTTGCGATCAACGCGCTCGCAGCATCAGGATTGCTCGTGTATTCGGTTTCGTGTTTTTCATAGAGACGCGTCATAACCTCCAATTCCTTCGGCTGCGGTAGACGAGACAGTACCGATTGGTACGCCCAGTTGATGCGGTCTTCGACGGAATCTCCGCCTTCCGCGATGATCCGCGCAGCGAACACACGCGCCGTCTCAACATAAGTCGGATCGTTGAGTAAGGTGAGTGCCTGCATCGGTGTATTCGAGGTTGCACGTTCAGCGGTGCATTCCTGACGGCTCGGCGCATCAAACGCCATCATACTCGGATGCAGGAAAGTCCGCTGCCAGTGTGTATAGAGACCGCGGCGATACTGATCGGCACCCTTGTCGGGCATGTAGGTACGCTTCGGGAAGTTCAGGTTAGAATAGTACCCTTTCGGCTGGTACGGTTTCACACTCGGTCCACCGATTTTGGGGACGAGGAGTCCACTCAAGAGCAGCATATTATCGCGGATTGTCTCTGCATCGAGTCGCCAGCGAGATTGACGTGCGATCAAGCGGTTGTAAGGGTCTTTTTCCTGCAGGACTTCCGTCGGTTTCGAGGATTGACGATACGCACTTGAGGTAACCATAAGTTTCACGATATGCTTGACGTTCCAACCGCTCTCCATAAATTCCACGGCGAGCCAGTCGAGTAGCTCAGGATGTACGGGTGCTTCACCTTGTGCGCCGAGGTCATCCAAGACGCGGGAGAGTCCTGTTCCGAAGTAGCGTGCCCAGAGTCGGTTCACAAAGGTACGCGCTGTCAGTGGATTCTCCTTCGAGACGACCCATCGTGCGAAGTCCAATCGGGTTGGACGACGGTTCTTTATATTCAAATCGCCAAGGAAACTTGGTATCATCGGTTCGACGATCTCGCCCGAATCGTCTATCCAATTGCCTCGTGGTAGCACGCGTGTCGTACGCGGTTGTGTGGAGACCGTGGTGAGTGAATATGGAACCTCTTGTTCGATCTCGGTTTTCTGTTTCCGTAGATCCGCCATCTGGTTTCGGATACCGTCGAGTGCGGGGGTGATGCGGCGATACGCCGCAGCGATCAGTTCGCGCTGGCTTGCCGTTCTGATGGTGGGGTCGATATGAATTGCGTCAATTACCTGCGATGTATGCGTATATTTCACGGCGGATGCACGCGTCGTTGCGATGCCTGCAACATCCCAGTAAGCCGTACCACCGAACTGAACGAACGCGATGCCGTTCAGAACCGTTTCAGGTTCCAAACCGACGACTTCGGGATCCACTTCAAGCCGGACCCATTTCCCTGTCTCCGGTAGCGGTCCCATCGGTCTGTGATCCGGTGCATCTGTTCCGATTTCACCGAAGTTAATTTTGTCTTCACCCCAAAACGCGCGGTGGTTCCAATCCCCATCATTCCATTGGAGCATGACTGTCTCCGGTGGTGTTTCGGGATCAAGCCAGACATAAGCGAACAGTTTATCGCCTTCAGCAAGTGTGAAGGTACGCTTCGCGGCGTGGAAATAGTGCTGAACTGTTTTTTCGGGTTCTGCTATCTGTTGACGTGAGAATTCTTTGCTGAAAACGGGTGCTTCGTTTCTGCCGACAAATTTCCACGTGCCTTCGGTTCTACCGCCATTTGACTGTACGTCGTCCACCCACGCGAAATCGGTCAGTTCTGTTGACACAAGCTGCGAGCGGATCTCCTTTTCCCACTCCCTTTGTTCCGCTTCTAATCCGGGAGATGATGCCTTGAAGACCCGATCCAACTTCGCTAATTCGTCGTCAATCTCTTGCAGTGCTGATTCCTGTGAGGATGTCGGTAGCAGGACGACAGGCTCCCATTTGCTACCCCCGCCGTATACACCAGGTCCCTGAACATCGGCAAAGAATGCGGCGAAACTGTAGAAATCTTTCGCAGTATACGGATCAAATTTATGGTCGTGGCACTGTGCGCAGCCGACAGTCGCACCTAACCAGACAGATGCGGTCGTGCGGACACGATCTGCGGCATAAATCGCGAGATACTCTTTCGCTTGTGCCCCACCCTCTGAGGTCGTCTGATTCAGACGGTTATAACCCGAAGCGACCTTCTGTTCAAGTGTAGCGTTCGGCAGGAGATCACCTGCAAGATTTTCGAGTGTAAACTGGTCAAACGGCATGTTGTCGTTAAACGCTTTTATCACATAATCACGATAGGGCCAGATGCTCACGTTTTCGTCAGCGTGGTAGCCGCTCGTATCCGCATAGCGTACGAGATCGAGCCAGTACATTGCCAACTGTTCACCGTACTGCGGTTGAGAGAGCAATCTGTTGACGAGTGCCTCGTAGGCATCTGGATTTTCATCTCTCAAGAAGTGTTCCACCTCAGCGGGTGTCGGCAGGAGTCCGGTCAGGTCGAAGTTCAAACGTCTGATGAGCGTCCGTCTGTCCGCTTCCGATGAAGGCGTGAGTCCTTTTGCCTCCAATTTACCGAGTATGAACGCATCAATCGGGCTTTGGACCCATGCTGCGTTTTCGACGGTAGGCGGATCAACCCGTTCGGGGAGTTTATAGACCCAGTGTTCTTCCCATTCGGCACCCTCAGCGATCCACTGGATGAGCGTATCAATATCTTGTTGCGTCGGTTGTCGATTTGCGATCTGCGGTGGCATCCGCTGATCAATATTTTCGTGTGTTATCCGTAGCACGAGTTCGCTATTTTCGGGTTCACCGGGGACGATGATCNGGTAACCGCTCGGTGCGGAGAACACGCCCTCTTTGGTATCAAGTCGCAGCCCGGCTTGCCGGACCGCTGGATCGGGACCGTGGCACGCGAAGCATTTATCCGACAAGATCGGCAGAATATCTCGGTCAAACTGGAGTTTCTCGGCATCGGCGGGGTGCAACACCGTTGTCAGTCCGAAGAGGACAACTATGAGACCCATGAAACCGATGCGAATCCATACTGAAGCATCTAAACGTGATAACTGAGTCAGTAACATTACAGAATATTTCCTCCATTTATCAGCACAAGCAATACCATATATCTAACACATTATCAGCCATTATATTGATTCCTGAAATTATTTACAATACTATATCATTGACAATGGAATGTGTGCAAGAAAAATTGCGGAATAATTTTAGAAGGATAGCAGTCAATGGTCAGTGAGGGGTTACAGTTAGAATCGCTAACCGATTTTGCTGGACAGATACGGCGAATTGCACTATCAGTTTAGTTATCTATCTCTGTAATGTTATGCTCCTCCAGACGCGCGGTGATTTCTGGAAATTCCTGCTCGCTGAATACGAGTTGGAAAATGCCTTCGCGTGTTGTCCCTTCACGGATACACATAGTGCCGGCGTTATTGAATGTATCTTCAAGCGTTTTCAATACCTTTTCCTTATATTCGGTATCAAGGTTGCCGCCAAGATGCTCTCCCTTTGTCTCAAAAATTAACACGCGTGTTAAGCCTGCAATTTCGCGTGTCATCGCAACGAAGTCTGGGTAAATACGTCCCTGTTTCCAACCCTGCACGTAATACTCGCCGCGTTGACGAACAGCGATTCGATGCCACCATTGTAGTGCGCGACGTTCATCAAGATAATACGCAAATTTCTTTTCAAATTCGTTATCAAAGTGTTGTTCAAATACGGGTTCAAAGAGGCTGAGTTGAACGGTGCTACCATACCTTGTGAGCGGTCTATCATCGGGTTTAACCTCTATTTCGTAGGTGTCTCGGAGTTTGTAATTCGGTTCTCCTGTTTCTAAGTCAAATCGGATTTCATCTTGATCCAACTTTCTACGAAAAATCTGCTCTGCCTGCTGTTCGACTTCATGCTTTATATGCTCCCGCAAGGTATGCACGAGATAAGAACGTTTATCGTAAATATCTTCTTTGGTTTCGCCTTCTTGTCTGAGGTTTTCGTGCATTTGTGCTACAATGCGAGCGGCTCGCCACGGATTCGGTAGAAGGTCCGAGAGACGGCGCGCAAAATCGGAGATCCCGACTGTTTTATCAATATGAGGTTCTTGATCGGGGTAGTAAACCGGAAGCTCGTCCCCAATGTCAAAGGCCGCAGATTGCCATATCATAGTATCGGGTGCAGAAGCATTCGGATCGGGTGCTTGAATCTCTGACCACTTTATATGCGGTAGAATATGGGCCTGATAATTGAGCTGAATCCACTCGTCCCCATTTTTGTGGAGCACCATCGGCAAATAGATCGCCTGAGAGCGGAATTGTTGTCGGCGTTGGACGGTTTGTGTGCGTAAATCCAGGGGTTCTTGTGTATCTGCCGCGCCGACGACTTCATCGCCTAAACCGGTAAGACCTTCGGATTCTAACCCGTTCTTGACTTGCTCAACGGCGATAGCGACATCGGTGTTATTGCAATAGACGTAACACTGATCCAATGCTTCTCGTCCTGTGAGTTGTGCATGCGGTTGCCGCATGACACGCCCTACAAGTTGTGTGATTGCTTTTTGCGCTTGTGTATTATCTAACATTACGAGCAGGTAAGCAAAGGGACAATCCCATCCTTCCATGAGTGCGGCTTTTGTGATGATCCATCGGACCTGAGAAGTTTTAGAAAGTAGGTCTTCGTCTTGGAGTTCATCTCTTTCGGCGGATTTGATCCGGATAGCCTCTTGCGGAATACCTAAATGTATGAGATAATCGCGCGCATCGACAGCATGGATACGCTCGCCATCTTGCTGGTCTTTGCCTGTCCGCTCGACTCGGACAACGGCGATCGGTCGGATATATCGGTTGGTGGTGTTTTCAAGTGCTTCTGCCGCATCATTGAGTCGCTGGAGTTCATCAACTGCTTGCTGTAAAGTGTATTGCCAATCGTCTCTCCAAGAAGCCGTTTCTGTGTTTTTCCTGAAATTGGATTTCACTTGTACGGGTAACTTAATCATCTCCTCCTTTTTTAAGGCGATTCCGTCAATATCAACGAGCAGATTGCTGATGCCGCGGTTCGGTGTAGCGGAGAGTTCTATTATCATTTGTGGATCGAGGCGGTTAATGGAGCGCGCGAATTCTTGGTTTGCCTCGCGTCTGCTCGCACCATAAGCCTTATGTGCTTCATCTAAGATAACAACAGGACGGAGCATCTTGAAAACGTTAAACAGACTCTGCTTGACAAGCCCAGTTTTTTCATGACACTCCAGATCGGGATATTCATTTCGCATGCGAGCATCGCCGAAGATATCGTCACTGTCGGGAAAAAAACTCGGATATTTCCCAGTATCTTTGAACATACGGAGGAATTCTTTGCCTTTTTGTCGATTCGCAGCGGGCAACATGAGGAGCATGACACAAAGGTAATTGGCGATATCGTCTCTATTGAAAGGATCATCCTTTTCGAGCATTTTGACTTTACCGGCACTTGCACGCTCCAACGTTTTACGGTAGGCGTGTTCTTTGTCCCATAAAGCCTTTTTGGTTTGCGCGTAGATTGCTCTCGTCGGCACAATCCATAATGTCAACCCGCGCTGCCGGTGGAGACGTTCCAGAGCGGATGCTGCGAGCAGGGTTTTCCCGCCACCCGTTGGGACTTTAAAACAGATGTGTGGAATGGGACGGTTTGCGTCGTCGGTGCGTGTAACGTAGTCGCCGGCAGTTGGGGCAACGCCGTCATTCTGTTTCAAATTCTGCCATGCATTTTGGGGGTAATTAAGCAACTCGGCGGGAATACTGTCAACACCTGCTTGCTTCAATGCCTCTATAGCAGTTTCCGAGGTATTCTGAACTTCAGAGAGTGCCTCTAACCAACGGGTAAAAGCGTCGAGTGCGTTCTGTTGATATACTTTTAATTCCATTATAATTTTACCTCTTTACCTCTCATGCAGGACATAAGGGAGTTGACAAAATGTGATTCCCATTTTCGTGAGTTCACGCTGCCCGATGTAATTGCCTGCTGCGTAAACAATCGCTTTTTTACCGTTCTGATGGCTGGCATCTCGGATACGTTCGGCATGTTCCTGCTTTAGTATTGCCTCGTCGCTGCTCAAGTAGTCAAGATCGGGTTGGTAGTGCAGGTAGTAGTCGTTTTTATCATCGGAATAAAAAAGCCCGTCATCGTTTTTCTCCTCCAGTTTCTCATCTCCGACAGAAACGCCCGCAGCAGTAAATAACAAGTGGGCAGCGAGATCTGAGTAAGATGGTAAAGATTCACCTGTGAGCATCGCTTCTATTTCAATAGGTGCACCGAGGGTGCAGTAGGTGAAAGAACCGCCGAGACCTTCCTTTAACGTTTTATCTTTAGTATTCTCAACACCGTTTATGACGCGTCGGACGCGTTCGGCAGTGATGGTGTCTGCATACTCTTCGCATTCGATGAGGATAAACTTGCGATTGCCGCCATCTTCTTTGTTAAGTGCAAGTACGGTGTGGGCAGTCGTACCGCTGCCCGCGAATGAATCAAGGATAATGGCATCTTTGCTGCGTAGCAATTCAAATAAAAACTTAATAAATTTTACAGGCTTGGGTTGGGGAAAAACACCGCCTTCACCAAATATATCACGAAGTTCACTTGTTCCTTCTTTATTGAATCCTACGACTTCTGGTGAGAGGATAACGTCAGGCGGCTGCCCTTCTTGGACATCAGAAAGATACCTTTTTGCCCTCGGTTCATTGCCAGAAAAATCAATACGACCTTCACTTTCCATACGGCGCAATGTTTCTTGTGAATAACTTGGATAACGCCCAGAGGGGGGTGACCATATAACTCCATTTTCAAAGGTGAATGTGTATGGTTCATAATAATTCCGCGCGCTGAGAGGATCAAGTTTATATTTACCTCTACCATCATTATCATCGTGTCGATAATTCGATGACTTATCGACAACATAACGAATATAACGACTTTTGTCTTCGCTAAACCAAGATTTCTCTTTCGCATAGACCAAAGTGTAGTCAGCATTGTGATTAAAATCTTTACTGGAGTTACGAACAGTGTGCATTGCTCTTCGGGTAAGAACTGCAAAAAAGTTTTTCTCTTCAAAAATCTCATCCATCAACATCCGCAGGTGATGCACTTCATTGTCATCAATAGATATAAAAATTACACCATCTTCAGCAAGGAATTCCTTTAGCAGATGCAACCTTGGCCACATCATGCAGAGCCATTTGTCATGCCGTTCCATATCTTCGTTATCAACCCAATCCTGCACCTCGAACCATTCTTGCATGGGTGGATTGCTTACGTCGTCTTTGTAGATCCAATCTTTATTCCCGGTATTGTAGGGTGGGTCTATGTAGATACACTTGACGCGATTCGCGTATCGTGGGAGTAATGCTTTGAGAGCGTTCAGATTATCACCGTGAATGATGAGGTTATCTTCTTCGCTGGATGGGTTACAGGATCGGTTTTCGTCGGGTTCAAGCGGGCGATACGGAACAGAAAGATGGTGGGCGTAGATGTGGTGTTTTCCTTTGAAATCGAGTGTTGGCATGTTGGAAGTTCTCCTTTCGTTTGCCTTTACGGTTCAGCTAATTGTTCGTTGTCTTCCTCTGGGATCCAATCTACAGCATTGAGGGCTTGGATGCGTGGTCGGAAAACTTGGTTGAATCGTTCCAATTTAGCGGTAAACCATTCATACTGCTGAGACCAATCATTTTCGTTTAACGGATCAGTATCTTCTTTATTCAGGCATATTCGACTGCTTTCATTCTCAGGTAGTTCATGCCATTCAAGCGTTTCGCCGAATTCGTTGTGTATCCTCTCTTGTTGTTCCTCAAGCAAGTGGAAGTGTGCTTTGGCATCATTCCCTTTCGTGTAGAGCCAGATACGTATTTCTTTACTGCTGCTCACCAGCCATGCATGCATGAAGAAGTTTGTCCTGCCTATACTGAACCGAAGGTAACTCCGCGTTGTTGGTGCCGGGCAATTAACACTGCTGCCGTTGTCATTCATATACTCTCGTAAACCTGTCCAGAATTTTCGCATCAATCGCTGTGTTTCAGAGAGTTCTTGGTTCGCTGCGCTTTGGGTGTCTCGACTCACACCACGAATCCAGTCATTTGGGCTTGAAACAACATCAAATTGAATAGCACGGGGGGAATCTTCTATCTGCCAGACCTTCATTTCAACACCAAAAAACCGATACCGTTCATCTGTGATTCGGTTCTGCCAGTCAAGCATCGCACAATGCTCGCGCCGGAACGTCTTAGCAATCCAGATAACTGTAGAGGCATCTAAGCCTGCAGCGTATGTCAGGATTTGTCCAAAATGTCTATGGTCAGCTGTATCCAACTGATTTTCAATCAGCACCCACGAATCATCAACGGTATTCTTGCAGAGGATGTCCGCGCGGAAACCACCAACGTTTACCTCTTGTCCCTCCAGTTCCAATTCGATCCCCAAGGCTTTACCTAAAAGCGTTAGATTTTCCTCTTTAGCAAGCCAGGGTGTAAAGTGCTGTGGTTCGGTTTCCCAAACCTTGCTGATATCCACAGGCGTTAACTGTTTGAGATTCTGACACATTCTGTAACGATTCCTTTCATAAAATCAGGTTGTTTTCGTGTTTCGGATTATATGTCGATTATAGTCTCTCCTTGTACTGTGCCTACGTTTAGGGGGATTAGCGGAAGGTATTCTATGCAAACCTTCTGGGGCGATCCTTCTCATGCAAAGTGAAATATCTCCATCTTGTGTCTCGAATTTCCTCCGAAGGTGAACCTGACACGGGATTAAGTATAGGTACATAGAACCGCCCAGTAGCCAGTTCTAATTCGTTTTTAATGTGGTGCATGACCGCACTGTCACGCTCAGTCTCTAAATAAGCGTCTTTAACTTTAACACGTAGTTTAACAATGCCTTCGGAATTGCTTTCATCATATTCCAGATAGTCATAAGATTCCAAAATACGATTGAGTGCACTTATAGGATAATGTTTCATAAAGACATATTCAAAAAGAGGGCGAAGGTGAAGTGCCACCGTTTATTTAAATAAAAAATCAGTAAAGTTAAGACAAGTTTTTTCAAATTCGACGGGTGTCAAATGGTTTCCTAACGCCGGGTGCGGGCGTTTCGGATACTTTTTTCACTCAGACTGTTATTGTATAACAATTTTGGTTGAGACAGTGAGCCAAATTTTCGATGGCAGTACACATAACCGGACAGTACACATAGCTGGTTTAAATAGTATATCATATCAGTGAAAAAAATAGAAATGAAAAACTATCAGGACTGCAGAGCCATTTATAGTAAAACCTACAATTAAATAGACACTTTTCCTTTAACAAAAGACGGTTCGTAGGGACGAGGTTTCTCGTCCGTCTTTCAAGGTGTGTCTTATTATTTTTAGATGTCACTATAGTTTTCAGTTGTTAGTCATCACTTACATACATAATCGCGACCGTGGCGTGGTTCTTACCGACAACTGAAAACGCATAACCAAATAATGCTTTGACACTATTGCCTATATGTGTTAGAATTATTTTTGTTAAAATACTCTAAGGAGGGTACAGAAATGCATAGAAGTATATTCCTGTTAGGGCTTGCGGCGATTTGTGTATTCGCTGTCACGCTCTCTTATGCAGTCGAGGAAGAGGATATCGTCGTCTACTATTCTTTCGATCAGCTGAAAGGCGATACATTCACAGATGATTCCAAGAACGGGAACGATGCTAAGTTGGTCGGGAAAGGTTCGCTCGTTGATGGCGCGTTCAAACAGGCTGTCCGTCTCAACGGCGGGATCGTGCAGATGGATGCCAACGATTTCGTCGTCCCGATCGGCAAAAACGGTGAAATCACGATGGAAGCGTGGTTCTATCTTAACGAGCACTCGGCGTACGATGGCATTATCTCGATTGAGGCTGTTGACGCTGGATGTTGCGAGTTCCGGACGATGGTGAACCCAACCTTCAATCCGTTCTGGGATGCCGGGCATCACGCCGATAAGAGTCTCGGAAACTTCCAATTTGAATTAGATGAGTGGTACCACTATGTGTTAGTCGCTGATGGTAAGGATGGTAAGATTTATGTCAACGGCGAGTTTATCGGTGAGCAGGTAGAGAACTTCGAGTGGCCCGAGTTCAAAGAGGCAGCGATTTATATCGGTGCAGGCGAGAACCCGAACGTCCACAGAGTAGAAGACGCGATTATCGATGAAGTCGTCATTTACGCCAAAGCGTTGACTGAAGAAGAAGTCCAAGAATCCATGGAACTGAGCGTTCCGGGGGTGCTTGCAGTCGAGGCGCGTGATAAATTGGCAGTGACATGGGGAGAACTGAAAACCGATTTCTAACAATATTATTTGTCGGGTGAGACGGACATCTCACCCGACATCTATTCGGGGATCTTATGAAATTTGGATTTATATCAAAAATTTTTGAAGGCGCGTTGAGCATCGAAAAAACATACAACCAATGCGATAGGGCGCTCGGGCAATTGAAAGCCTATAACGAGAAACGTCAACAACCCGATTTTCGTATGTCAGATGAGGAACAGGCTGCGCTGGATGAGATTGTCGAAACTGCGCTTAAGAATGCCAATCGCATTGTTGACAAAGAGGGTGAGCGGAATTGGCCCGGCGTGTTCCGAGAAATGCACAAAAATTTGGCGAGCATCTATATGGAACTTGACGAACACGATAAGGTTCGTGAAGCGTGTGAACGTCTCCAAGACTACGGCGAAGTCGGTAAGTTGGATGCCGAGGAGGTCCTGGAAAGTCTCAAGGAAAAAGAAGAATCTTAATGTTCCTTGCGGTTCGATAAGGTAGGCTGGAAGCTTTACATTCCTTAACCGCGGAGAGGCAAAAATGCAGTTCCTGAATCCTGCCGCGTTTTACCTACTCGGAGCCATCCCGATTGTGGTGGCACTTCACTTTCTGAAGCTACGCCGCCACAGGCACCTCGTTCCGAGTATCATGCTCTGGCGCTCCACCGACGAGGACCGGCGAGCGAACGTCCCGTTCCAACGGCTGCGTAACCTACTACTCCCGATACTACAGGTACTATTTCTCTTACTTGTGATCTTCAGCGTAGCGCGCCCTGCACTGCGTAGACCCGGATTTATACCGGGACGCGCAATTCTTATCGTCGATAATTCTGCGAGTATGTTGTCAACAGAGACCGGAAAAACACGTCTCAATTTGGCAAAGCAGGCGGCACGCAGGCACATAGAAGAGGTCTCCACTGGCGGCGGGATGATGCTCATGGTGACGAGTGCTACCGAATCTGATGCCTATATCCGAGAAGCCTTCACGACGGATACAGCGAAACTCCGCATCGCAATAGAAAATATCCCACAAAGCCATACCGCCCGCAATCTCCGGCACGTCTTTGATGCCGCATCGCGCTATGTAGCGTCCACACAAGACAAAGTTTTCCTGATTAGCCATAATTTTGAAAATTTACCGGATACCTCGCTCTCTGTCCATAAAATCGGTGTCGGTGGGGATGCTGAGAACATCGGCATCGTCCGTTTCAGTGCCGAAATCGTCGGGGATCGGTATGAGGTGTTGGTGGGTGTTCAGAATTTCACGGATACCGTTAGAGAAGTAGAGGTCGAACTGGCGGTTGAAAACGCCACTTTCGATAGCAAAACGGTATCTATCCCTTCAAAGGAGACGAAACCCGTCCTGTTTTCAGATGATCCGGCGGGTTTAGTCGGGGAGGTTATTCGCGTCCATCTTCCAGTAGAAGACGATTTTATGCTCGATAACAGTGCCGCTGCCGTCTTATCTGACGTGTCGCCACTCCGAATCCTGCTCGTCAGTGACAACCAAAACTCTCTGCTCCCCCCACTTTTAGAGACGTCCGGTGAACATGTAGACCTCCATCAGGTTGTCCCCGCAGATTACATCGGTACCGGTGATACCGATATAGCCATTTTCGATGGCGGCACGCCCGCCGGACGCGAGGCTTTGGCGCGTGCTTCTGATGCCGCACCCGGAACACATCTGATTTTTATCAATCCGGGAAACAACCTGCCGTTCATCGGAGAAGCGGACGGTCTCGTGGAAGAAGTTACAGCACCCGTGCGCGTTATTGAGACGGCTGAGGCACACCCCCTCCTGACAAACGTATCGTTACAAGGCGTATGGGTACTTAAATCGATGTCCCGAACGCTGCCGCTTTTAGGACGTTCACTTGTTGAAACGGAGGGAGGGACGTTGATATGGCTCGCACAAGCGTCGGGTCGCCAATTCCTCGTTTTTGAGTTCGATGCGTTCAACCCAGAGGTCTCTAACTTCGCGATGACGATTCCCGATGCACCACTGTTTGTCTATCAATCTTTGGCGCGATTTGCGTCCGGAACGGCAATGTTTCGACCCCTCGAATTTGAAGACGGACGAACGCGACATGCATTCCACACCGGCGAACCCGTAAGGATTACATCTATCGCTGAAGGTGCTTCCATTCACATCGAGAAACCAGATAAAAAGCGGGTTAAAGTGGAAGATTCCGTATTCATCGAAACAGATCAGGTCGGGGTCTATACCCTCTATGCCGATGATAGCGCGATTGAAAAGTTCACGGTTAATTTGCTTGATGCTGACACGTCAGCACTCTCATATTCGGCAGCGACAACCGAGACAGACACGTCGGCATCCGTAGAAAATGGGTTACAGCCGATGACGCAGGAGGTGTGGCGGTTCCCCGCACTGCTCGCATGTATTCTGCTACTATTGGAGTGGTGGTTTTATCATCGGGAGGGTGTGTCTGTTCGGAGCGGACTTGATGGCGCCACTGCGTAAATCCGGATCTATTCCGTCTCGTCGATTTCTAAGATTCCGAGGATACGTTCCACCAAAACGTTGCTCGGCAGTGCCCCTGAAAACGCCCCCGCAATCTCTCCATCCCTGAATACGATATAGGTCGGTGTTCCGCGGATATGATACTCGCCTGTTTTCTGGGGTTCGGTGTTGACATCCAGCTTGGCGAAGGTGAAGGTATCCCGATATTCTAATGCGACAGCTGTGACCACAGGCTTCATCAGTATACAGTATATTCAGCGTTCGGATTTAAATTCTACAACGATCGGGAGTTCGGAACCGAGAACGATGTCGTCAAAAGTTTCGTCGCTGACTTCAAACGCGATACCGGATGTTTGACCGAAATAGTTTGCCACAAGCGTTAGGTCAAGGATATCGACGATATCGTCCCTGTTGATGTCGGGGTTGGGGAACTGATCTTCGGTAGGCACCGCGCCGAAATGTGAGGCGATGAATGTGAGGTCAAGGATGTTCACGAAGCCGTCGGTGTTGACATCGGCTGCACGCCGAGCATCGAAATTCTCGTCTTCGGCGTAACCCGTTGCGAAAAAAAACAGCACCAGACTAAGCGTGAGCAACGAACAAATCAATTTTTTCATAGGTTTTTCTCCGGCAAGGAAATTTGAATCGCTTAATTTATGGCATCAAGGACAGTCTGGACGAATTCGGCTTTCGGTGTCTCGCCTCTGAAACGTTCAACTTCTTCCCCATCTTGAAATACAAGATAAGCCGGGTGCCCTATCCTATCAAGCTGATATTTTTCACTTGTTGTCGGATTGTTGAACGAATTCAATTTAGCGACGATAAATGTGTTCTTGTTCTCTGAAGCAATTTGGGCGACAACTGGCGCCATTCTTTGACAAAACGGTCACCCATCCTTATAGGACTCAACCACGACGGGGAGCTTAGATTCAATCACGACGGTATCAAAGTTCGCATCGGTGACTTCAATCGGGATGCCATCATAAGCACTGCCGGTGGTAAAGGTAATATTGATATCCGTTCGGTTGTCAGCAGCGTCTTTGACTTTTACAGTGATGACATAGCGGGTTTCCGGGTCGAGTTCTTTGCCTGCGACGGGTGTAAGCATCACTTTGTTGCCATCAAAAGTGGTGATCCATCCGACATTATCGTCTGCTTCGGTTCGCAGTGTGACGAGACCACGTACCTCTTCGCTGAACTCGATTTCAATCGCCGCACTGGGATTAACATCTGTATCGCCGTCACTGACAGTTCCACCGGTGATTGAGGGTGCCTCGGTATCCGGTGCGGTGACCGTGTAAGTGAATATTTCAGTGCCATCTTTCCAAGTCATCGTCAGTTCCAGGGCCCCGGGTGTGAAGGGTCCCTCAATTGTGACACTGTTTCCATCAATGCTGGCAGTGCCTTCGCTGACGGTAACGTCCGCTGGTGGATTGTCAAATGTAGCGATGATACTGCCGTCTACAGTCATCTCGGTATCAATAGCTGGCGCAATGCTTACGAATGCGACAAGCGGTCTGATGGTATAGGAAAGGGTTTCAGTGCCATCTGCCCAAGTGATCGTCAGTTCCAGATCGCCGGGAGTGAAAGGACCCGTGATCGCGACACTGTTCCCATCCGTTATGGCAAAACCTGTGCTGACGGTAACATCGGCTGGTGGGTTGTCGAAAGTCAGCGTGATGCTATCGTTCGTGGTAATCTCGACATCACTTTCTGGGTCCGCGCTTACGAACGCCACCGGGGGTCTGACGGTTTCGCCAAGATGGTTCGCGACGCGTACGAGGTCAAGAATGTTGACACTGCCATCGCCATTGACATCTGGGTTAGGGGTTTGCGCCTCGGCGACTGTCTCGCCGAAATGTGAGGCGAGCAGCACCAGATCGAGGATGTTTATTATCCCGTCGCTGTTGACATCAGCTGCCCGCAAGGTCTCAATATCTGTTTCTTCTTGCGCGTAGCTTGCTGTCGAGACGAGGAGTGCTAAACTGAGTATTAGCAACGAGCAAGTCAAGGTTTTCATGCGGTTTTCCTTGTTAGGCGTTATAGAAGTTATTTTGCTGCTGATTGTTCCAGCATCGCGTACGCTATAGCACGCCGTGAGGTAATGCTAATCTGTTCGTGTTTTTTCGCTGTGCCAACCCTGAACGGTTTCCGGGATGGCTTGTAGGTTTTCGATGGTCGTCTGAAGTGGGATCGCGCATTCCGGTCCTATCAGCGGCACTCCCGCCTCCAAGTTTTTTAGGACTTCTGCTTTAACGTCTTCGGGTTCCTTGGAGAACAGTGTTTCAGGGTTATTAATATTTCCGACGAGTGCGATCCGTTTTTTCACGATGTCCATAGATTCTTTCGGTTCGTTTTTGGAGTCGTAGTGGAAGGCTGCCATCCCGGTTTGTGCGATGTATTCCATTCGGTCAACCGTGCGTCCACAGATATGGAGTATGAGCGGGATCGGAATACGCTCAACGAATTCGATGTGAAGGTCCCGGAGGTAGCGTTGGTAGTATTCGCCGCTGACAAGATCACCTGTGGCGTGGTCGGGGAGCGTCAGTGCGTCTGCACCCGCCTCAATCTGCGCAATGCCGAATTGCACAGTCGCTTCCTTCATCCGGTCGAGTGCAAGTTTCGTTTTGCCCGGATCGTCAAGCGACAGTAAAAGGAACGGTTCGACACCGAAGCAGTGGTAGCCGAGTGACCAGGGTCCCATCGTTTTTCCGATGATAGCGACGTCGTCGCCGTATTCTTTCTTCAAGATTTTAATCGCTTCGAGGACACACTGTGTATCTGGATGTGTTAGGTAATCGTCCGGGATAACGATGTCATCAACATCCTCCCAGATCGGCTCCCGCATCTTGACGGTGGGCCAGTTATCCTTCTGTTCCCACTGGATTTTGCATCCGAGTGCGCTGGATTCTTGGATAATCGTGAAGACCGGCATGATGGTATCAAATCCGAGTTCGGTGTATCCTGTAGCGGCGAGACGCGCCATGAGTTCCGGTTCTCGGTTGGCTTGAGGGAAAGGTGCCTCCACGAGATCCATCAGTTCGACAGTAGCGACGGAGGTCGGATTACAGATAGGGGTGCGATCGGTCGGTTCGTTGCGGAGGGCGGCGAGTACACGTTCACGGCTTGTCATTGCATTTGGCATCTTCGGTTTCCTCTATGTCTGTTGACTCGGTGCGCTGAGGACACCGCGTCCGGCTCCCATCTCTTCTTCACGCAGGACGATTCTGACGTTCGGTGCCCGCGTCAGCAAGACTCCGACGAGTGCGTCGTGCGACTGCGTACAGGCAAAAGTAACGGTGTCTCTGTTGTCGGTTGCGACGCTCTCCATTTCACCCAATTTCGCCAAGCCACCGGCAATCGCTGAGACGCGTCGCGCGGCGCCTCTCCCTTCACCCGCCGCGGTAACCCGATAGACACCTTGTCCTGCCGAATCAACTGTAATCATAAGTCTCGATTTCTTATCGAGGATATTTAACGGACGTGGTTCAGCAGGTGTATCTGGTGCGAGTTTACACGCTTCCAGAAAGACACGCCGACACGCCGCTTCGTGTAAACTGTTACACGGAAAATGCAGCAGACCGTCGGCATTTTTCAGCATCCCGCCGAGTGTTTGCATCGCTGCGACAACGGCTTCGATCCTCTCGGCGGCACCTGAGATATGGCTATAGGTATGCACCAGAAAGACGGGTGTGTTGTTCCCGTGATTTGTATGCTGACGGTAGAGTCCGATACTGATGTCATTGAAGTGCGGGTCCATCGGGACGAGTTCAATGCGTCTGCCGATGTCAACAATGCGTCGCATAAGTGATCCTTAGGTTGACTAATTACGCCGTGTGAGTCTGCCGCCGTAATGATTTTCGTAGATGTACTTATAAGCCTTTTCGGAGAGTCTGCGTAAGATGTTAGCACGCCGGTCCTTCCAATTGTAAAACGATTCCCACCGGTTCCTACGGTTCGTTTTCGTTCTATCCTCCATCATACCGATAAAGATATAGGGTCGTGATCTCCCGTTCGGGTCTTTCATGACTAATATGCCGCCGTCTCCTACCAACCCGTAGACGGTTCCAGTTTTGTTGTAAACCGCTACGGAAGCGGGAATGTAGGTCTGTTTGAAGATATAGTCCCCATTTTTGAGTTTGAAGTACCATTTCATTTTATCGGAGTGTGGGAGTCTATCTTGCCATAATCGCAAGAAGAATGTGCTCAGGTCGCGAGCGGAGGTCATATTTTTATAGGTCCGTCCGCCGTGTGGAATTTTCTCGACAATTTTAGTCTGCTTGAAATATGGGTAATTGGTTTTCAATATTCGGTTCACACGTGCCGGTCCACCGAGCAAGTTAATGAAGTAGTTCGTAGAGGAATTTGAGCTGACTCGTATCATTGCCCTAAGGTGGTTCTTGTTATTATCGGTGTGCCTCTGCCGTCCATATTTGACTTCGTGGAAATATGCGAGCATAACAAAGTTCTTAATAATTGAGGCCGCCATCATCTGCCGATCTTCGTTGATGGACACCAATTTTTTATTTTTTGAAATGTCGTAGACGACGAAACTGGTGCGGTCAGATGCCGCAAGACGTTTCCGACTGCGTTGGCTTTTGATATAGTATTCAAAATCTGCTTCGAGTTGCGAATCTATCGTACTCTGGTACTTGCTCGGGATATTACGATAGGTCGCCGCTGACGAACTACATATTGGCAGCAAGAGTGCAATACTACAAGATATGAAGAATATAAATAACTTTGTTGTGCCCCTTAACATCTTATCGTCCTTTCCCTTCGTGATTTTATCCGCAACGATGCAGAGGGAATAGTATAAAAATGTGAGAAATATTTCGGAATATCGGATCATTCCGCGCCACTATCGGTTTTTGTGTCGATTGTTGGCAGTTGATAGCATACCGCTTCACTCCCATTACGGATAAGTAAGTAATCACCGGCGAGTGCCGGGGTGTTCCATGTTTTACCCGTTAATGCCGTAAAGCGTGCAAGTTCAATATGGCGTTCTGGATTCGGTTCAACGAGGACAACATCACCGGATTCGGTGGTCACGAGCAGGACATCCGAGATAAGCAATGTCTGACCGTGTCCGTACCTGCCACGTTTCCATTGACGTGTGCCATCGGTCGGATTTATACAGGCGAAAATTCCGTCATCAAGCCCGTACAGATAGCCTTCGTAATAGATGATATTGGTGAATTTAGCCTTCAGATTAATCGTTTCCCATACAATGGAAACGTCAAATTCACCCGTCGGGTTACGCGAGAGTTGATAAAGTTTAGCACCCGCACCGTAGCCGGTTGAGGCGAGGAGTGTGTCATCAGAAATCGGGACGGGCTGCGCGACGCATTCCGCATAAGCGTCCACCCACGGCTGTTTCCACAGCAGTTCACCGGTGAGTGGTTCATGTGCAGTGATTAACCCTTGGTTGAAAAGAACGATCTGTTCGGTACCTAACAGCGTCGTCACGAGGGGTGAACTATACCCGCTTTGGATTCGGTGGCCTGTCCATACGCTCTCGCCTGTTTCCTTATGGTATGCGACAGCGCCGCCGGCACTAACGATAACGAGTTCATCGAAAACGAGCGGCGAAATACTAACCCCCCAAGGGGGCGGTTCGGCTTCGTTCTGTTTGAAGGTGTCGGTCGTCCAGATCTGCTCACCTGTTTCAAAGTCTAAACAGTTGAGGATCCCCGTTGCGCCGACAGTATAAACCCGGTTCTCGGAGATCGTCGGTGTCGCACGCGGTCCGAGTCCTGCTGGCGGCGAGTTATACCGCGCTCGGTCTTTATGACTCCATTTGACTTCGCCGGTGTACAGGTCGTAACAGACCACTTTCTCCCAGTCGCCTTCCTGTTCTTGTGTGATTGCAGAATCGCCGACGACTGCAAAACCTGACCAGCCCGCGCCAATAGGTTGCCGCCAGACGAGTTTCGGTGGATGTGTGTCCCAATCACGGTTTAACTGGATACTGGTTACAACACCGTTTCGGTGCTGTCCGAGGAATTGCGGGTAGTCGGTAGGTGTAGATGTTTCACCGATATCCTGTCGGAAGGTAGTCGGTTCACCGTGCCACCGCCATTCAAACATCGGGATGAGGTCGCCATTGAACCCTTTGAAACGGAAGGCGATGCCAGTGACGGATCCTACAACGATGACAGTGGCAAGTGTGATTAACTTCAGCCGCCAAGTTAAACGTGAGAACGCTAATAGCCACAAGACTCCCAGACCGGTTGTGATAATAACAACCAGGGTTGTCCAGAGTACCTTGTCTTGGCGATGACCCGCGTCCAAAATCTGAATGATGAAAAGACTTATGATCGCGAGAGCAATGATAACGAACAGGAGCCACCAGCGAATCGGTTTTTGTATTCGCGCCACTGTGCGAATTCCTTTTCTTTTAATAACGAAAGATAGAAGCCCATTAAATTACGAGCGTTTTAACCACTTTAATAACTATAATAGTCATTTTTAGGGTAATTTGTCAAGTAAATTTTCAATTTTTGATCGCAATTCGCTCCTGCCAAATTAGCTTGGGAGGTACAATGAAGATTTTTTAGGCGAAATGTATCTAAAGGAGTGTGAGTTGACATAAATCTTTCGTTTGATATGGCGTTCCTGACGGCTATCGGTTGATAGCGAATAACTCTGAAATTGATGTACTGAAACCTTGATAAATATTGAACGTTATGATAAGATAGTAACGTCGAGATAAAATAGAACGGAAATTAAATTGCGTAATCGGGAGGGAAGGATGCGTTTTGAGAGCCGGGTTGCCTTTGTAACAGGCGGCGGCGGACCGTTAGGGATCGGCAGAGCCGCGTGTTTAGCGTTCGCGCGTGAAGGCGCATCCGTAGTCGTTGCGGGTGGTAGAAGCGCAGATGCCGTCGCCGCAGAAATACACGCCGAAGGTGGGAAGGCGATCGCTGTTCCGTTGGATGTTACGGTGCCGCAACAGGTTCAAGCGGCGGTAGACACCGCGATGGATACTTTTGGACGGATAGATATCCTGTTCAATAACGCCGGTATCCTCGGTTCCCAGACGTTGTTTGAAATAACGCCGGAGCAGTTTGACGAGGTTATGGCGGTTAATGTCAAGGGGTGTCTACTCTGTGCACAGGCGGTTGCGAAGGTGATGATTCAACACGGCATACGCGGACGTATCATCAACAATTCGTCTATTTATGCCGAAGAATCGCACATCGGTGTACTGAGTTATTGTGTCAGTAAAGCGGCACTAAATAGGCTCACACGGAGCCTGGCACTCGAACTTCGACATCACGGCATCACAGTTAACGCTGTCGCACCCGGTGGGGGTGCACCGACCGGTATGAACGCGTCACAAAATATTCCTAAAGATAACACACTACCTGATTTGCCGGCTGCTCCGACAGATGCCCCGCCGCTCGAACGGCGCGCAACTGTATGGGATTATATCGGTGCAGTCTTGTTCCTCGCTTCTGACGAAGCTACCTATATTAGTGGTGATATTGTAACTATTGACGGTGGGGCTGTTTCACGTCGATGAGTTATAGAGGAGAATCTTCTTGTCGTTCGTTGACACTTTAAAAGCTTTCTGTTTTGCTATCCTCGGATGGCTTAAAACTTATGGATTGCTGCTCAGCATCATTTCTGTTGCCAGCCTTGTGGGTAGTATCCTCTTTTGCACACTGGCTATCGCGTATCTACCTTTTGATTATTTTTTATCTAAAGAGCGGGAGAGCCGTATCAAGCAACCTTTTTTGCGGATAGTCCTTAAGTGCCTAAAGAATATACTCGCGGTGCTACTTATTATTCTCGGAATTATTATGTTACCGTTACCGGGACAAGGTGTTCTAACCATACTGATCGGGATTATCATCAGCGATATTCCCGGAAAACAGAGGTTGGAGCGTCGAATCATACGCTCACAAGCCGTTTTATCCGCTGCGAACTTTATCCGTTCCCGTTTTAAACGTCCACTGTTTATCATAGAGGACCAGTAGGATACACTCTATTTGTGATTGCGTCTACCGAGCAAATAGTGCCTTATGGAGTTCCAACAAACGTTGGAGTTCTTCGATGGGTTTCTCGGCATCGTCGATGCGTAGGTCAATGTACCGGTCATTGAAACCGCCGTAGCCGCGTCCCTCTTGCACGACAAGTAGGGCAGCTGACTGTTGCCCGCGCGTATCGCCTCCGTTTTCTTGTCCGGCGAAGAGTGCCGCCATTAACTTATCTGCGAGTTCGCCTTCCGTTTCTTCAAACGCTTTCCCCATCGCTCTGACAACGTCTTCACTGGCGAGGATATTACCTTGCGCCGTGTAGTGTTTCCCTGAGACGGTGCCCGCCCATTCGTTACATTCGTCGCCTGTGTAGTTCGCGACGTTGCCTTTCGCATCGACGATACCGACCTGTCGTGTTGTGCGTCCCGGATCGTCAGCGATAAGGCGTTCCAAGGTCTGTTCTGCGGAGAGACCACTTTTAAGCAGTTTTAAGCCGTTCGGTCCGTAAGTCGTGTTCGCCCAAGATTGGGTTGCGATGGCACCGACACCGGCTTCAGCCCACGGAACAACCGCGCCAACAGCGAAAAATTTGGATTGAACGGCGATGCCGAGTTGACCGGTTGCCGCCTCGTATCCGACGATTGAAAACGTCGCAACGGGTGGCACAGCGGGTCTGTTGGGTTCAGAGAGGTGGAGTAAAAGACTTAAGGGTATTACAAGCATCTGCTGTGTCTCCTACGTTCTTAATCTTCCTCAAATCGGATTTTCATTGCGGCGGCGTGTCCTTCAAGGCCTTCGACCTCAGCGAGTTTAACCACTGCCGGTGTAACTTTCTCCAGAGCGGCTTTGGTGTAAGAGATTAAACTCGTCTTCTTCAGGAAATCGTCAACGCTTAAGGGTGAGGCGTAGCGTGCGGCTGTCCCTGTCGGTAGAATGTGGTTCGGCCCCGCGATGTAATCGCCTACGGCTTCCGGTGAGTAGGGACCGACAAGGATAGCGCCT
The DNA here is from genome assembly GCA_000406005.1 of Candidatus Poribacteria bacterium WGA-3G. GTDB lineage: Bacteria > Poribacteria > WGA-4E > WGA-4E > WGA-3G > WGA-3G. Next base: position 6,896 of record ASZN01000035.1, on the reverse strand, counting down.
GCGTTTTGGATTTCACCGAGCCAATCTAAGGGTGCTTCGAGGTGGAGTTCGAGGTGCTCCGGCGCAATCGCGTTTGCGAAAGCGACGGCTTCCGGTAAATCGGAGACGATGAATGCGGCCCCGTAGTTTTCAAAAGATTGTGTGAGTTGATCGTGTCGCGGTAAGCGTGCGCCTTGGAACTCAATGGATTTTTTGACCTGTTCGGCGAACCCTTGTGAGGGTGTGACGAGGATCGCAGCGCATTCGGGACCGTGTTCTGCCTGCGAAATCAGATCGGCAGCTACGAAATCTGGGTCTGCTGTGCTATCGGCGATGACAAGGACTTCGCTGGGCCCCGCTAATTTATCTATATCGACGTGTCCGTATACCTCTTTCTTGGCGAACTGGACATAGAGGTTCCCGGGGCCGACAATCTTATCGACTGCCGGGAGGGTTTCGGTGCCATACGCCATCGCAGCGACTGCCTGCGCGCCGCCACACTTATAAACTTCTTGGATACCGCACTCGCCGGCTGCGACGAGCATATACGGGTTAATATCGCGTGTCCGCATCGGGGCAATGCAAGCGGCGATCTCTTCAACCCCCGCAACCGTGGCGGGAATCACGCTCATCAGTAGTGAGGAGACCAAAAGCTGGCTGACAGAGGGGACACAAACACCGACGCGCTTGAGCGGACGGATGAGGTGTCCGAGTAGAACACCGTCATCTTCGGTTGAGAGCCATGAGGTCCGCAACTGTTTTTTGTGGAATTCTGTGATGTTCGTCCGGGCGTGCGTGATCGCATCAATAAATTCGGACGGTACCTCTAAGTACGCCTCTCCAAATTCTTCCCGTGTTACCTTCAAATCCTTGACGGAGATACGCGGTGCATCAAATTTGCGGGTGTAGCGGATAACCGCTTTATCTCCCTCTTCTTGTACATCACTCAAAATACGGCGGACGACCTTTAGGATGCTTTCGTCTGTGAGTTTACCGCGCGCTTTGAGTTTAGCGAGTAGATCATCTGCCTGTGCTGTACGCGTCTGAACAATTTGCAACATCCTTGAATTACCTGTCCTTTCTATTGGCGACGGTGATTACACGCCCTGTTTCATTCGTTAACTCTCGTAATGTTCGCGCCGACATCGTTCAGTTTTTTTTCTATCGACTCATAGCCTCTGTCGATGTGATAGACACGCGAGACGACGGTTTCACCTGTCGCCGCCATCCCGGCTGCGACGAGAACGGCACCGGCACGTAGATCGGATGCCATCACTGGCGCGCCGCTGAGCTGAGACACGCCTTTAATGATGGCTTTACTCTCATCGAGGGCGATATTCGCGCCCATCCGGTTGAGTTCCGCCGCGTGGATGAACCGATCCGTATGAACATTTTCGGTGATAACGCTGGTACCAGAAGCGAGGCAGAGGAGTCCCATCATTTGCGCCTGCATATCTGTCGGGAAGCCGGGGAACGGTGCTGTGGTGACGTTAATCGGTTGAAGCGCGTTTGGCGTTGTTACGCGGACACCGTTGGCATCCCAATCGAGTTCGACACCCGCTTCAACGAGTTTCTCTGAGATAGCAGGAATCTGTTGCGGTGTGATACCTTTGATGTAAACGTCGCCTCTGGTGACAGCACCGGCGACGATAAAAGTTCCCGCCTCGATGTCGTCAGAGATGACGGTATGTTCGGTGCCGCGAAGCTGCTTGACACCGCGAATCGTTAGCGTTGGTGTGCCGATGCCTTCGATATCTGCGCCCATTGCGTTGAGGAAATGCGCGAGATCGGAGATGTGGGGTTCACGCGCTGCGCCGTGGATGAGGGTTGTACCTTCTGCCAAGGTCGCAGCCATCATCACGTTAGCCGTCGCACCGACACTCGGACCGTGTTGCCCGATAAGATTCATCTCTGCGCCGACTAAGTGTTCGGCTTGCGCGTAAATGTAGCCTTTTTCGACGTTCACTTCCGCACCTAATTGTTCTAAACCTCGGATGTGCAAGTCTATCGGTCGCGGACCGATGGCGCAGCCGCCAGGGAATGATACTTTCGCTTTCCCGAGTTTCGCGACGAGCGGTCCCAAGACATAGATGGATGCCCGCATCTTGCGCACCAGATCGTAAGGTGCTTCATATTCCAAGTGGTTTATCGGTTCAATATAGAGCGTCGAGTTTTTGAATTTGATTGTGGCACCGAGTCCCTCTAATACAGCGCGGAGGGTCTTGACATCCGTGAGGTTCGGGACGTTATGGAGCACGCTGACCCCATCACCGAGGATCGAAGCAGCGACTGCTATCGGAAGCACAGCGTTTTTGCAACCGCTGATGGGGATTGTCCCTTCAAGTCTGGTCCCGCCTTTGACGATTAATTTTTCCATCTTTTTTCTCCTTGATATTTTTTCGTGAAGTATGCTATTGACTCTCTATAGCATAAACGATGCCAATTGGGTACCTGTTACAAACTATGATAATATGTGGATTTAGACGACTTTTCGGTGCAAAAGGTTGTGTCAAAAAAAACACATGTAATCTATTTTTCGTGGAATTTCCTTGCATTGAGAAATATCCTCTGGTAAAATGTGGTTTCAGTTTCAAGATTTATTTAACCTCAGCCGGTAGTAGCATTTTGAAAGCGCGCTATCGGTCCTTACAACGAAAGGTCAAACAGATGGCTGATAAAACATATCGTGTCGGCGTTATTGGATGCGGTGGTATGGGACGTTCCCATGCAAATAATTGGAAAAACACGGGGCGTGCTGAAGTCGTCACGGCTTCGGACATCAGTGAAGCGTCTGCGGCGAAATTCGCTGAAGAATTCGCACTTCCGACGCACTATACCGATTTCACTGAAATGTGTGAGAAAGAGGATTTAGACATCGTCAGTATCACGACATGGCAGAGCGTCCGCGCTGAACCGACGATCGCCGCCGCTGAAAATGGGGTCTTAGGCGTTATTACTGAGAAACCGATGGCGGCTTGTGTCGGCGATGCACAGGACATGATGGATGCCTGTGAGAAGAACGCCGTGAAATTGGTTGTCGGGCACCAACGCCGGTTCAGTCCGCAGAACTGCGAAGCACGCCGACTCATCGAAGAGGGGGCGATCGGTCAACCGCAAGCGATGCTCCGTCGCGACGGACACGGATTGCTCAATCGTGGGACACACGAGATTGACGAAATGCGTTTTATCCTTGGGGACCCTGCACCGCAATGGCTTATCGGTCAGGTTGCGCGCAAGACCGACCGTTGGGAACGCCGTGTTCGGACGGAGGACCTCTGCATGGCGGAAATCTGTTTTGAGGGTGGTATCCGCGGTATCTATGAAAGCGATTTGCCGGAACCCGGGCTGCGAGGCGATGCCGTTTATGGTGATGATGGGCAGCTCCGCCGTGGCAGCGATGGCACAATCGAGCTTTTGAATAGCAAAGCCGCCGGGTGGCAGACCATCAAACCCCGCCAAAGCGAACCCAACCAGTTTACGGAGATGTTAGCATGGATTGAAGGCGAAGTTGACGAACACCGTAACGCCGGCAGACACGGTCTCTGCACGATAGAAATTCTGATGGCGTTTTACGAATCGTTGCGCCTCCAAGACGTTGTAACCTTCCCGTTAGAGACGCGTCCGAACCCGCTCGACCTTTTGGTTGAAGGCGGTAAGCTGCCGGTGTTCGTCGAGGGACGTTACGACATCCGTGCCCCGTTCCCGGAACAGAAGAAGTAGATTGCGTAACAGTTAGCGTGCTATGGCGGGGTTCCGAACCCCGCCTGCAAAATATTGGCGTATAAATTAGCAATCCACGTCTTTCCCTTCACTGCCGTAAACCGCCATCCGTTCTTGCGTGGTAACTTCCGTGCTACTCACCGGTTTGTAATGGAGTTGGAGTGCACGCCGTCGCTGCTCGGATTGGTTCGCCGGACTCCCGTGATGCGTCAATCCGTGCCAGAAGAGGCATCCGCCCGGTTTCAGTGGCACCATCGTATCGCGTCCAACGGGGACATCTGTATCGCAAATCTGCCAATCTCTGCGTTTGAAATGGATCATTGGACCTTCGTCATGCGAACCCGGTATGACGTGCATGCATCCGTTTTCAGGGGTCGCTTCATCTAAGGCGATCCATACGCCGACAACCGTTGTTCCTTGGGGCACATTAAAATAGGCGCAATCCTGATGCCACGGCTTCTCCGATCCGTGCAGTGGCGGTTTCACGAGTGCCATATCTTGGAAGAGTTGCGACGTATCCGCCATAATCCGTTCGAGGACATCGAGGAGTCCGGGATGCGTCGCCATGGCGTTCAGACGCGGTTCGTGGTTTACATAGTTGAATATCTTTCTGATGGCATCCCGGCGTTCTTGACCTTCCAGCTCGTCCTTCGCTTTCGAGAGTGACGGCTCAAATTGGATGGCCCGGAAGTCGGGACACTTCCCGTCCATGAGATGGGTCATACCTGCCAATGCGTCCGAAACCTCGGTAGCACTGAAGGCATCGTTGATAACCAGATAGCCGTATCGGTGGAAGTATTCGATGTCCGCTTCGGTTACGGCTGCGAAACCACCGGAAATCCCTTCAGCAGTCGTATCGAAACGATAAAGTTCTGGTGGATACGGGAGTTGGGTGATGTTGCTCTGTTCGCCTGTCGTTGGATTGTTCATACATAAGCTCCTTAGATTTCTCCGCGGCTTTCACGTGTCATTAACGTCAAGAAATCTTCAACACGGTCAATAGCGGCTTGTGCGCGGTCGCGTGCTGATGCGTCTTTCTCCTGTTCATCTAACCACTGTTTCCGTTGTGGCAGCCATTCGTTTGTCAGCTGGTCGAGTTGGTTCAAGAAGTGCGGGTCCTCATTCTCACTCACAAAATATTCGATGATACCGAGCAGCCCGTATTTCCGATTGATCTCCATATCCTCTAATTCATCTACCATTTGCAAGAAAAGCTGCTGATTCCTGTCCTGTCGCCCTTGGGCAAGTTCACGAGAGGATTCGGTTAGAAGTTTGTCAACGAATTCCTGCTTGGAGTTGATCCAGCGCGGCAGGTTCCGCACATAATCCTCTAAATCGAAACTTCCGCGTTGGCGTGCGAAATAGGAGTGGATGTGAATGTTCCGGAAAAAACCGGTATAGCCGACGTTCGGATCCATCGTGTCCGCATCATAGAGGATCTGGTTTTCAATCCTGTTGTAGAGCAGTTTAAAGTTCTCCTCTGTGAGGTTCGTAGGCTTTAGATGTGCGAAGACAACAGCCGTCGCAGCTTCGACGAAATCGGGTTCAAAGTCGTACATCGCCAAGATATTCTCAGTAATCACTGCCCCGGATTCGTGATGGACCTTACCGTGGAGGTCATGCGTGTTGTAGAGTTCGGTAACAACGTTCTGACCTGCGGGGGTGAGTGTCTCGTTTAACCAGAAACCTTCATCGTTGAAGACCCGTTTGCCTTCGTTGTCGGTCTTAAAATCACCGTCATAGCGTTTCGTGATGTCGTGCAGCGTGCCAGCAACTTCGAGCAGTTTCACGTCGCCGCCTTCCCGTCTACCGAGTTCCATACTCGTCGCACGCACCCGCATGGTGTGGTTCCATGTGTAATGCCGCCATTGGAAACCGACACGGTTGTGTTCCCAGAGTCCGAAGGTTTCGTTGACCAGAGTTTCCAATTCACTCAAGACTTGACTGTAATTCATGCAAATCTCCTTTTTGATAGTTAACAGTTAACAGTTAACAGTTAACAGTTAAAGAGGTATATTGTGGAAGTAGCAGCAAGTGCTCCAGTCACAGGTTGTTAACTGATAACTGAAAGGGCGCAGCCCGTACTGAGTACTAATAACCAGTTATTATCGAACACCAGTTAATCTGAGGCGTTATATTTCACGGAGATGAGTGATAATCCGTGTGCGGGGGCTGCCATCCCTGCTATCGCTCTATCTTTGGCATCTAAGATACGACGCAGTTCTGTCTCGGCATCCCCGCATTTTATACATTTCAGGAGCGTTCCGACGATGGCGCGGACCATACCCCGTAGGAACGCGTCTGCCTCGATTTCAAAATAGATGTATGGACTGTTCTGCCACCCGTACGCTTCATAAATCTCACAGACGGGGTTTATACGGTCGCTACCCGCCTTTTGGAAAGCGGAGAAATCCTGTTTTCCGATCAAGATTTGGCAGAGGTCGTTTATGCTATCGACATCAATCGTTTCTCGGTAGAAGTAGCTTGTCTGCCGTGAAAGCGCGCTCGGGTGTTCTCTATTCAAGATCGTATACCGATACCGACGGCTCGTCGCGCTGAACCGCGCGTGGAACTCGGCAGGCACCTCAGTTGCGGAGCAGATAACAATATCCCGTGGCAGCGTGGCGTTGAGTCCTTTCTGGAAAGCGACGAGCGGCATCTGTGCCGTCGTGTGGAAATTTGCGACCTGTCCTTCCGCGTGGACACCGCTATCCGTTCTGCCTGCCCCGATGATCTGTATCGGTGTTTTCGTTAGTTTCGCCAAGGCGTTCTCAACTGTCGCTTGGACGGTCGGCTGGTTCGGTTGTGTCTGCCAACCGTTGTAGTTCGTGCCGTCATACTCAAGCACGAGTTTAATATTTCGCATGATGTCACCGTGTGGTCGGCACTCGAAAACCTGATGCATAAAGCGTAACATATTCTGCGTTAAGTGTCAAATGAATTTGACTGAAAACTATGAAAGCCTTGATTGTTCCGGCGCGATATGATATTATATTTTCCGTCAAGAACAGTAGTGAACACAGTTAGAAGTGCCGCCGATGTCTGCATGCAGGCGGGGTTTGATGAAGTTTGAAAAAATATTTCGGTAATTGACGGGCAATGAATTGCCCTACTACAAACGGGCGGGTTCGTAGTAGTGCGATTCATCGCACGTTCTGATATTACCGAATTAATAAATTAATCTTCATTAACCCCGC
>ASZN01000034.1 GCA_000406005.1 Candidatus Poribacteria bacterium WGA-3G | reverse complement strand
ATACAAAGCAGATAGGCGAGGTATACCTATAGACGAGGCAGATAGGTTCTTTGCCAGCTCTAAAACGTGTAGCCACTGCGGACACAAGAAAGCAGAGTTGACCCTCTCTGAACGGACCTATCATTGCTCCGAATGTGGCTTTGACTGCGATAGAGACCTAAACGCGGCTTACAATCTGTGTCCGGCTTGACCTTTAACCGTCGCCACGAGTTGCGAGGAGACGCTAAACGCCTGTGGAGTCAAANTAAGACCTCGTTTGAGAGGCACGAGAACGGAAGCAGGAAGTATGGCAGAAATCAAAGAACAGTGTAGATTTTTATAGGTTTTTGTAGATTCTATCACATTCTTGAGGTTTTGTTAAGTCCTACACAACGGAACTCGATAACCTCTATGAAAAGTGTACCCAACAACTTGAAAACGCCGATCCAGACAAAGCGCGACAACTCGTACCGACAATGCTCAAAATTATCCAGACGATAAAAAGCACGATCGACGCAATTCCGTTTGACGAACTCGAAAAGGAAAACGAGCTGTTTCAAACAGTAAAGATCCTCACACACCTTGGCGGGGCAATTGAAAAGCCCGACCCACTTGCCGAAGAAGATGAACAGAAGCTCAGAGAACTCCTAAAAACAGAATCCCCTTTTGAAGAAATCCGAAAATTTGTTGAATATCTAAGATGCAAAGATCAAGACATTTTTTTAGTCCAACCCTCAAATCGAGATCCTAAAGAGGGACCAGACTGTATTAGAGGCAGACCCATTCAACTTACATTTTTACCCCAACCACAATCAAAAGAGAATACGTCATCGATGCTATAATAAAACCATGTCCAAACGCAGAATCCTTACACTCATTGTTATTCCTGTCTTGTTGATTTCGGGGTTGATCATCGTTCTCGTCAATAACCCGCGAGAATCTACTGCTACCTTAGTCCTTGAACAGCAACGGATTGACTTTGGAACACTTCCGGAGTGGGAAGGCACCGTAACACGTACCGTAACAGCACGGAATATTGGCAAAAAGACACTCCGTATCCTAAACGTCCACACGGGCTGTAGTTATGCGAAGATCACAGCACCGGAACAGATTCGACCGAACGGAGAGGCAGCGTTCCACATCGTCCTCAATCCCGAAATACTGCCTGCAGATGAGACGACAGCAACAGCGACGATTTTCACTGACGACCCGAACATCCCAAGTGTTAATCTAACAATCGTCGCCGCCGCGAAACGGTTTGCGACACTCAATCCGGATGTCTGTGATTTCGGCAATATTCGTCCGGAAACGAGGTATCAGAAAGAACTCAAACTCTCTCTAAATGCACCCCTCGACGCATCAGGCATCCGTCTCCTACCATCGAACCATCCAGCGTTGACATGGGAGATGACACCTGACCCCGACACAGACACCGCACGCCTTATCACCATTCAACTCCGTTCCCCGAAAGAGAGTGGACGCTTCGCATCGCTACTCACCGTCGCATTTCCGAACGAGCGAACATTGACGTTCCAAGTCTACGGCTTCATCCAAAACGACTAAGCGATCCTTGAGTTCTCCGATACCCAAATAAACACTTGACAAAATCGGGTAAATTGTAGTATCATTTAACATAACGAACACTTGTAGAAAAGCAGAAGAACCTTTCATGGAAAAACGCTACTTCGATTTCAGGGATATTTTCCAAGCGATCCGCTACGGATTCAGTGGACGAAAAATTGCTGTTCATCTCGTTGGACTCGTTCTCGCCTATCTGATCTATCAAATCTTGGTATATCTCAGTCTCTTCGTTGTAGGTAACACCGCCGCTCAAGACTTTTGGAATAAATATGGACTCCTACCCGCTCTTCCTTTCAGTGATACTGGACTCACACAGACGACTGAAATTGCAATGTGGATAGGCGTGGTCTGCTTCGCGTGTCTATTTTTCTTAGCAAGCACCGTGGTTTCCAAAATTACGATTGAGCAACTCCGTGGAGATTTCTTCTTTTCCGTCGGCGACGCAGTGACTTTTCTCAAAAGGCATTGGAAATCTGTTTTCGGTGCATTCATCGGACTTCTCCTTATCCAGATGTTCCTCGCCTTAATACCGCTAATCATCGCGGGACTCGGAAAGTTGCCGGTCATTGGAAGACCGTTTCTAACGATCAGTTCGCTGTTCATGCCGATCGGTTTTTTCCTCGGTATACTGATGGCGTTGATTGCTGTCGTTTTCGGGGTGAGTCTGCTCTTTGTACCCGCTGTGGTCGCTACCACCGGTGCCGACGCGTTTGAAACTATCTACCAGCAATTTGCCATCGCTTGGAACCAACCGTGGCGGACGGTGTGCTATGAAGTGATACTGTTTCTGGTGAAACTCGTCTTTGTACCCATCTGGGCTTTTTTTTGCCTCGCTGGTTTCTCGATTGTTATGCTCCCAATATCGCTGCTACACGCTGCAGAGATGGAGCATATCACGGCTTGTGCAAACATAATGCTCGGTGGTGCCATCGAAAAACTAACGATGCTGCCATACATTAACACGTTCGGTGTTTTTAACATCGGTATGGCCATGAAGGAGGCATCCGCTTTCATGACAACACTGACCGCTATCTTTCTCACACTCACGATACTGATGGGGGTCGGACTCGTGATTGCCTACCTGTTTTCAATCGCTTCCGCCGGAAACACGATCGCCTATTTGGTTTTACGCAAAAAAATTGATGGACATAATTTGTTAGAGCAGTTTAACGAGGATATAATAGAGACACGGGATGTGGCGCGTGAACCGGAGTCCAAGTAACGGAGAAAGACTTTCAAGTTCCAACGGACCTAACCGCACCGCAAGGAAAATTAAAAATGTTCCAAAAAATGCTAACAAAAGTCTTCGGTAGTAAAGAAGACAGGGATGTCAAAAAGTTTAGTGATATCGTTGAGGCGGTCAACCAGCGCGAACCGGCTGTCCAAAAACTCACGGACGCGCAACTACAATCCAAAACACCGGAGTTCCGCCAAAAGATAGATGCAGGTATGTCGCTTGATGAACTCCTACCAGACGCGTTCGCTGTCGTCAGAGAAGGGGCTGTCCGGACACTGAAACAGCGACACTACGATGTCCAGATTATGGGCGGTGTCGCACTTCATCAAGGATGCATCGCCGAGATGCGCACAGGTGAAGGTAAAACGCTCACATCAACACTCGCCGTCTACCTCAACGCACTCACCGGAAAAGGGGTCCACGTCGCCACCGTTAACGACTACCTTGCACGTCGTGACGCAGAATGGATGGGAAAAGTCTATAATTTCCTCGGCCTCTCCGTCGGACTGACGCTCAGTCTAATACCCTATGAACAGAAAAAACTCGGATACAAAGCAGATATCACCTACGGTGTCCACAGCGAATTTGGATTTAATTACTTGCACGATAACAGTGCCCTCTCGCTTGACGCGAAGGTACAACGCGGGCATGTCTACGCTATCTTAGATGAAGTCGATAGTATTCTCGTTGATGAGGCGCGTACACCGCTCATCATCTCAGTCGCCGCCGGTAAACCCGCTGAACTCTACAGGCAAGTTAACAGCGTTGTCACACAACTCAAAGAAGACGAACATTTCAAGATAGATCAGCAAGGTAAATCCCGCGGCAGCGTAGCCCTCACAGATGAAGGTGTCGAAGAAGTCGAACGTCGGCTCGGCATCGGCAACCTCTATGAACATACAAACGTCGCTATGGTACACCACGTCAACCAAGCGCTCACCGCGCAACATCTCTACAAACGCGATGTCGATTATCTCGTCGAAAACGGAGAAGTCCTCCTCGTCGATGAATTCACAGGACGGAAACAGATCGGCAGACGGTTGAGTGAAGGGCTGCACCAAGCGATTGAAGCGAAGGAGCGCGTCAGAGTCGTTCAGGAAAACGAAACCAGTGCCAAAATCACCTACCAGAACTACTTCCGCATGTACGACAAACTCGCTGGTATGACAGGAACCGCAGCAACGGAAGCAAACGAATTCGCACATATCTACGGGTTAGAAGTCGCCGTCATTCCGACCAATGAACCGATGATCCGGATGGATCATCCCGACCAAATTTATGCCACCGAAGAAGCGAAGTATACCGCCGTCTTAGAAGACATCGTCGAACAGCACAAAAATGGACGCCCCGTCCTCGTCGGGACAGCCTCCATCGAAAGTTCTGAGAAGCTGAGCAAAATGCTCAAATCCAAACATCGCGACATCAAGCACCAGGTCTTGAACGCCAAGGAGCACGCACACGAAGCCGATATCATCGCACAGGCAGGTGTCCCGGGTGCCGTGACGATCGCTACGAACATGGCAGGACGCGGTGTGGACATCCTCCTCGGCGGGAACCCAGAAGGCTTAGCGAGGGATACACTCCGCAAGCAGAACGCTAAGGTAGATGAACTGCACATAGAGTCCGAAGTGTATCAGACTGCACTCAGAAAAGCGGAGTATATCTGTAACGAAAACAAAAGGAAGGTCTTAAACGCAGGCGGTCTCCATATCGTCGGTACGGAACGCCACGAGTCGCGGCGTATCGACAACCAGCTCCGTGGACGTGCCGGTAGGCAAGGCGACCCCGGTTCATCTCGGTTTTATCTCTCCCTCGGAGACGACTTGATGCGCAAATTCGGTTCCGAACGTTTGCAAGGATTGATGACACGCGTCGGAATGGAAGAAGAGGTGCCGTTAGAGCATCCGTGGGTTACCAAATCCATTGAGAAGGCACAGACACGTGTCGAGCAGATGCACTTTGAAATTCGTAAAAACCTTCTCAAATTCGACGATGTCATGGATTCACAGCGCGACACGATCTATACCTTACGCGATACCGTCTTAGCATCCGCTACTGACATGTCTATCCTCTCAGAAAGCGAAGAGGTCCCCGAATCGGAAGAAAACGGGAACGCTCTCGAAGAAGTTGGACTCGCAGCACTCGCTGAAAAAGGTGTCAACGCATCTGCGACCCTCAAAACAACCATTTGGCAGATGATTGAACGGGTCGTTCAAGATGCCATCGACGACAATATGCCGGAAGGGAAAGGGAACACCCTCGAAACACCGGACAGGTTTGAGCAGTGGTTGATGAATAAATTTCCGATTACACCGATGTGGAAGACACCGTTGGCACAGATGGATGTAGACGAAATCGAAGAGCAAACATTGACGTTATTGCGCGAGACTTACGAAAAACGTGAAACCGAACTCAGACCAGAGATGATGCGTCTCCTCGAACGGCTACTCCTGCTCGATAGGATTGACGACCACTGGAAGGAACATCTCCATAATATCGACTACATTGAGGAAGGTATCCGGTTCGGTGCAGGCTACGGTGGTAAAGACCCGATTGTTGTCTTCAAGAACGAGGCGCTCGCCGTTTTTGAGACGATGTATCAGTCTATTGAAGAAGAGGTGAGCGAATTCATCTTCAAATCTCAGGTCAATACACAAGCACCGAGACGTGCGCCGGGTCGGCGCGCGGGGAGTTCGCGTAGGCAACCCCCGAGACGCGCTCGAACAAACAGCGCATCCGGCGCAAGTGATGAAGCCGCATTCGCCTCACAACAAGCGATGGGGAACATGCCGAAGGTCGGTAGAAACGCGCCCTGTCCCTGCGGAAGCGGTAAGAAATACAAGCGATGCCACGGTGCATAGTTTCCAGTACACAGTTAACAGTACGGGAACGAGTACGTTCCCTTTCAGTTGTCAGTTAAAGAAGGAAACCCTGATTAACCAAAATCTCTTAACTGTTAACTTTTAACTGTTAACTGTTAACTCATAATGGAGAATGCCCTTGAATTCCGAAAACGCGTATACGCTCTCTAAAACTTTGCTTGATATCCTTGCATGTCCTGCGTGTAAGGGTGGAATAGAGCACGATGAAACGGCACAGAAACTCGTCTGTATCGGCGAGTGTCGGCGTCGCTACCCGATCCGAGAAGGGATCCCAGTGATGCTCATTGATGAAGCCGAATTGCCCGACGAAGAACCGGGCTAATGTAGCAGCACTAGTAGTTCTTCAATGTTGAGTTTATAGGTGATCCTGTTCGTAGTAGGGCAATTCATTGCCCGTTCTTGACGTGCGATAAATCGCACTACTACGAACCGAACCTCAGGTTCAAAGTTGAAAGACTACTAGAGTTGAAAAGAATGAAGATCTTATTTCTTAGCCTCCGGTGTCCGTATCCACCGCATCGAGGCGACCGGATCCGGACGTATAACTTTATCAAACAGTTATCGAAACAACATGCCGTAACACTCGTTTATTTTGCTGAATCCGAAACCGATATTGAATCAGCGAAACATCTAAAACCGTTTTGTGAACGTGTAGAGTGGGTGCGTTTCCGTCGTTCTTTCGCATTTTTGAATACAGGGGTCCACTGTCTATCACGCTGCCCGCTCCAGCTGCATTACTGGTACGCACCGCAGATGCAACGAAAGATTAACGATATCCTCGCACATGAACAGTTTGAACTGATCCACGCGCATCTTTTTCGGATGGGACAATATGTGGCAGCGGTCGAGGGACCCGCGAAAGTGTTGGATTTGTGTGATTCGTTGGCACTGAATCTCAGCCGTCGCGCTGAACTTGAAAGCAATCCTTGGCTTGCAAAAATAAAATTAGATTGCACTCCAAAACGTTTCTTGGTAAAATTGGAGGAAAAGCGGGTTCGGCGTTATGAAGTCGATATTATGAAGTCTTTCGATTCCGGCACGGTTGTGGCGCGTTTCGACCGCGACTATCTGTTGAAACAGGACAATCGCCTGGACCTATCCATCGTTCCGATGGGGGTTGATCTCGAATACTTTCAACCGAACGCAGCAGTAGCGTCCGCACCGGTTTTACTCTTTACCGGCACGATGAACTATTTTCCGAACGCCGATGCCGTCATCTATTTCTGTAGTGAGATTTTTCCACGCATCCGTGAACGGCATTCAGAAGCGACTTTCTATGTCGTCGGTAATCATCCATCGGAAGCGGTGAAACGGCTTGAGGCACACGACGGTGTCATCGTCACCGGTTATGTACCCGATGTCCGTCCCTATTTTGAGAAGGCGTCTGTTTTTGTTGCGCCTTTACGTGCCGGTTCGGGCATACAAACAAAGAATTTAGAGGCGATGGCGATGCAAGTACCGGTTGTCACGACTTCCGTCGGCGCGATGGGTTTGGAAGCAGATGCCGGTAAAGAACTCCTCGTCGCGGATACACCGGTGGACTTCGCTGAGCATGTGAATCAACTCCTTGATAGCGAACGTTTGCGAGCCAGCCTCGCGCAGACTGCCAGATCCCGTATTGAAGCCAACTACAGTTGGGAGGCTATCGGCGAGCGTTTGAAAGATGTCTACACGCAAGCAGTTCACGCATCAAAACACAAAGCGGAACGCAATCACACCTGAAAAGTTGACGATTGAGGCGGCGATGAGAAAAATGAGCGGAGACTTTGAAATAACCAAAACCCGTGAGGAGGGAATATGGATAAACCCAAAATAAAATGGAGTCCCATAGTTGTTGTTGATGTACTTCTTGTCAATATCGCATTTTTATTTGCTTATCTAACGAGTCGGCAATTCGGTTTTGATCCATTAGAACAACCCACATCGCTTTCTGCTGTCCTACAGAACGCGGATATATCGCCCTTTCAGCACTTTTTGGGGATCGCTGCCCTCGTCACGACTGTCCGCATCGGTCTCTTATTGGGGGTCAATATATACAAACCGATGTGGCAATACGCCTCTGTTCAGGAATTTCGTAAATTGGCGATCGCAACCCTATTCGCGACTTTCGGGCTTATCGCGCTTGCCGTTCCGCTGAAAATCGCTTGGGTGTTATTCTTAGTTGATGGCTTCTATAACTTCGCACTTATCGGGTTTACGAAGTTCTCCGCACAACTGCTTCAGCGGGATAAACGGGTTGTCAACACCGGTCCGCGGAAAACCAAACACGCAAACGGGGGGAACACGCAACCACATCTGCCGACTCGCAGACCACAAACGAAAGTACTTATTGTCGGTGCCGGTGAAACGGGTATCGGTGTACTTCGTGAAATCAGAAATCACCCCGAAAAAGGCTATGTTCCGGTGGGGTTCATTGACGATTCCCCGCGTAAGGTGGGCAGAACTGTCGCCGGACTTGAGGTGCTCGGTACGACCCGGGACCTGACCTATATCGCCCACAAACGGACGGTTAATGAGGTTGTGATCGCGATTCCATCAGCACCCGGCGGTAAAATCCGTGAGATTATCCGACAGTGCGAATATCGCGGCTGCCAGTTCAAGATCGTTCCGAATATTCACGCTATCCTTGAAGGCCGCGCGAGTGTCAGTCAAATTCGGGAAGTCCGATTCGAGGATCTCCTCAACCGATCTACCTCACAGATGGACATCGCCGAAGTCTCGAAATACCTCTCCGGTAAACGTGTTATGGTAACCGGTGCTGGCGGTTCCATCGGTTCCGAACTCTGCCGACAAGTCGCAAAACTCGACCCCGAACTCCTTATCCTCTTCGGACGTGGTGAAAATAGTCTCTACCATACAGATATAGAACTCCGTGAGTCTGAACCGGAACTTAATCGTGCTGTGATTATCGGCGATATTCGAGATAACGCCAAGGTTACACAAATAATACGTAAATATCGTCCACACATTATCTTCCATGCCGCGGCACACAAGCACGTCAAATTCATGGAGAACCATCCCGATGAAGCCGTGAAAAACAACATTCTCGGCACCCAGAACCTTATTGATGCCGCAATCAAACACAAGGTAGAGGCGTTTATCCTCGTCTCGTCTGATAAAGCCGTGAACCCGACAAGCGTCTATGGCGCGTCGAAACGTGTAACCGAGAAATTGATCCAGTGCAAAGCGAAACAGAACGGAACCCGGTTTATTGCCGTCCGTTTCGGAAATGTTATCGGGAGTCGCGCAAGTGTACTGCCGAATTTCAAACGTCAGATCGCTAAAGGCGGTCCCGTGACCGTTACACACCGTGAAGCGACCCGATACTTCATGACGATCCCGGAAGCCGTCCAACTTCTTATCCAAGCCGGTGCTATGGGGAATGGCGGCGAGATCCTGATGTTAGATATGGGCGAACCGATTAAAATCCTCGACCTCGCCGAGGATCTCATCCGACTCTCCGGACTTGAGGTCGATAGGGATATCAAGATCGAATTTACAGGTTTAGAACCCGGCGAAAAATTATACGAAGAACTCCTCACGCCGCAAGAAGGCGTTACGGCGACGAAGCATCAGCGTATTTTCGTAGCACAACTCGAAGAAATTGAGGAACGTCTACTCCTCTCACAGATTGAAGAACTTTCGCTCCTCGCAGATGGACTCGATGCGGACGGTATCGTCGCAAAATTCCAAGAATTAGTGCCGACATATCAGCCGAACCGAGCATTCATCACGGAAACGGATACCGATAGCGGGTCCGAGATTATTCAGTTCCCCTCGGAAACGGAAACCGCCAGTGCGAACCGCCGCTAACACGATAATAAGGTTGAAGCAGCGTATGTCGTATACTGTAGATACCCAAGATGTTATCATAGCACCTAAATCTGCTTGGATGAAACGGATATTTGATGTCGTTTTCGCGATGCTCGCATTTTTGCTGCTGTCTCCTCTCTTTTTGCTCGGAAGTCTATTGGCGAAGCTACAATCCAAAGGCCCCGTGTTTTACAAATCGAAGCGTGTCGGTAAAGACGAAGTTATCTTTGCGATGTATAAATTCAGGACGATGGTGGTCAATGCCGATACGCTCGGTGGCAGCTTGACAACCTATCAAGACGCACGGATTACACCGATCGGCCGGTTCCTGCGATGGACGAAACTTGACGAACTTCCGAACCTAATCAATGTTATCAAAGGTGAGATGAGCCTTATCGGACCGCGTCCGGAGGCGCCAGACTACGTTGAATACTACACGGAAATACAGAAACAGGTGCTATTGGTGAAACCGGGGATAACCGGTCCCTCACAACTCGCGAATCGTGATGAAGAAGAGAAATTAAAAGGGCAGCAGGACGCGGAAGACTACTATATCACAGAACTCATGCCCAAAAAACTTGCACTGGATCTCCACTATGTCGCGACACAGAGCATCGCTACGGACATCCGCTGGCTGCTAAAAACCTTTTGGGTTGTCATTTTCGCACCACGTAGATTCAAATAAGTTTAGGTCTTTAAAACTATGAAAAAAAGACGTGTTTTTATTATCTTAGGCAGTATCGTTGTCCTATTTTTTTTGATGTTGGTCTTACTACGTACAATGAGCGGCGGGACATCCATCGGACAGAAGGTCGCCGTGATAGATATTGCTGGCATCATCTCTAAATCAGATGCGACGATTAAACTGATTCACACCTACCGCGACGACCCAAGCGTCAAAGCGATCGTGCTGAGGATTGATTCCCCGGGGGGTAGTGTTGCCCCGGTTCAAGAGATCTTCACGGAACTCGAAAAAATAGAGAAGCCGATCGTCGCCTCAATGGGTGGCAGTGCCGCGTCCGGTGGCTACTATATCGCCTGTGCTGCCGATACAATCGTCGCGAACCNGGGAACATTGACCGGTAGCATCGGCGTTATTATGCAGTTCACTCGGATGAAAGGCTTATACGATAAAGTCGGATTAGAACATCAGGTCGTTAAGAGCGGACAGTTCAAGGATACCGGTTCACCGTTCCGAGAACTGACAGAACAGGATCGGGCAGTACTACAAGCCACCGTTGATGACGTTTACAATCAATTTGTGGATACGATCTTCAAGGCACGTGGAAATCTCCTAACGCGTGCTGAAGTGGTTGAACTCGCTGATGGAAGGATTTTTTCTGGGAAACAGGCGTTAGAATCAAAATTGATTGACCAACTCGGGAACCTGCCCGATGCGATCAAAATTGCCGGCGGGTTGGCAGGCATCGACGGCAAACCGCGGGTCCTTCGTCCGGAGAGACGGACATCGCTGTTTGAACAGCTCCTCGGAATTAAACAGATGCCCGCATTAGATGAGATGTTCAGTCTTCCGGGTGTCACTTTCCGCTACCAGATGAGCCTTGGCGACTAAATTCGCCACGCGATGAGGCAGAAAAATGGATAGCACGTATCACGTTAACCGAGAGTGGCGCGAACTTGCGAATCAGATCGTCAAATCGCAGCAGGTTGTGTTAGTGATAGGTGCAACCGATACCGGAAAATCGACCTTCTGCCGTTTTTTAGCGGATTACGCACTCGCATCGGGGCTTAAAGTCGCTTGCGTTGATGCCGACATCGGACAATCCCGAATCGGTCCGCCAACCACAGTCGGTATGAAATCTTTCGCACCGGATGAACAAATCGGAACAGAGAACCGCGTCGTCTTTGATGGCACAGCGGAACACCTCTATTTTGTCGGTGATGTATCGTCGAGCGGACACTTTCTTGAAATCCTCACAGGCATACGTTTGATGGTAGATAGCGCACGCCAGACCGATGCCGATTTCGTTGTTATTGACACAACCGGTTATATCCACGATCCGCCCGCAGTCACTCTCAAACAGCATAAGATTGAACTCATCAGGCCGAACCACTTGGTATGCATCGGTCGTTCTGCGGCGTTGACACAGATCGCGGCATGCTACACCGAACAGGAGTGGCTCGACATTCACTATCTCCGCCCGGACCGGAACGTTAGATCAAAAAGCAGTCGTGTCCGTAGCCGATATCGGAAGGCGCAATTTGATGCGTATTTCTCTGAAAGCGACGTTCAAAATCTCTGTTTTGGACAGATTCAGGGTGGACGCACCCCCTTTTTCATAGGCAGACCCGCAAATGAAAAAGAATTAGAAATCCTCTCGCAGCTTACAGAAACCGAAGTCCGCTATGCCGAATGGACGCACCGTACCTTGTGCCTCATTGCATCCACACATCTGTCCAAAGCAGCACGCACACACGTCAAAAACTATTTAAGTTTGACCCGCGTTACAGTAGAGGTACCCGCCTACTTTCAACGCCGACTCGTCGGATTAATCGATATGACTGGTAACACCTACGCCATCGGCATTATTGAGGCTGTAGACTTTCAGAAGCGGGAACTCAGCATCCGTTGCCCGTTTTCAAAAGTGGGCAACACTGCAAAACAGGCGTGTGCCATCCAATTCGGTGATTATCAACTGGAAGCATCAGTTAAAAACCCGTGATGGTTTACCGAAAACTATAACCGTAATCAAAAATCGATGATCTGACCATCGGGAAGATCATAGCAATGCTGGTAATTAAAAAAACAAAAAACCCAATCTTTACCCGATTCGTGCGGTATCACAGCCCATATATCGGTTCTATTCTATTAGCGATGGTTTTTGCTTTGGTAGGGGCTGTGTGCGACTTTGGGATTTTTCAACTTATTTTGCATGATGCAGTTAACGCTCTTGAAGCCGTCAGTGGGAACTCGTTTGACGAACCTGTATCTGTCCGATACTTCCAACGGGAAGGGAGTGGAGAGACATTTACCTTTGATGGTTTTGAGGTAGTATTAGCCGATGCTGGCGACGCTATCAGATATTTTCTATGGATGCTTGCTGGAATGCTTGTTCTTGTTTTCATCAAGGGATTTTTTGTTTATGGCAACGATTATGTGATGGCGCGTGTCGGACATAAACTCGCTTTCCGTCTGAGAAATGCACTCTATCAGCAAATTGTCAACGCACCATTGGGGGTTTTACGTGACGAACGCACTGGGGACCTTATGACAAGAATCACTGACGATGTTAGAGTGTGGCAAACTCTTGTTGCAGCGATGGCAGGTATCATACGTGCTGTTGTTCTTGTTATTTTTTTTCTTTTCGCGATGCTAATGACCAGTTTCAAACTCACTTTTTTTGTTTTATGCTTCCTCCCTCCACTTGCCTATTTGATTACATCTATTGGCAGACGAATTCGTAGTGCCAGCACAGAGATTCAAGAACAGAGTGCAAACATCTATTCGCAACTTAAAGAGACTTTTTCCGGTGTTAAGATTATCAAAAGTTTTACATCTGAACAAACAGAAACAGAACGTTTCCGATCTATTAACTGGAACCAATACTGTTCAGCAATTCGTCGGGCGCGCTTCGCTGCACTCCTACCACCAACGATTGAATGGTTGGGGGCACTTGGGATTGCAACAATTTTTGGGTTATGCTGCTGGCAAGTGATTAGTGGACAACTCTCTATTGGGTGGTTTATCAATTACGTCGGGATGGTAAGCTACATGTTCAAACCGATTAAAACAATTGGCAACGTCAACAGTGCTTTACAACAGTGCCTCGTCTCCGCGGAACGAATCTTTTATCTTCTCGATTTCGGACCTGAGGCAGAACAACAACGGAACGACGGCGCTACAGACAGCATCGAATTAAAAAATATCCACGGAGCCGTCACATTTCAGGATGTCTCATTCTCTTACGCACAAGATTCAGGAAACCGGCAAGCAGCGTCTAAACGCACTATCAACAACGTCTCTTTTGAAGCGAAACCGGGAGAGGTCGTCGCACTCGTCGGACCGAGTGGAAGCGGAAAGACGACGCTCCTCAACTTACTGCTACGCTTCTATGAAGTCGGCTCCGGGAAAATCTTGATTGACGGTGTGCCTATTTCTGAAGTAAAACTGGCATCGTTGCGACACAGTATTGCACTCGTCCCACAGGATATATTCCTCTTTGACGGCACGATCCTGGAAAATATTCGGTACGGTTGTCCGGAGGCTAACGACGACGCGATTATCGCAGCGGCGAAAAAGGCAAACGCTCACGAGTTTATCACCAGATTGTTTAAAGGCTACGCAACGTCCGTCGGTGAGGCGGGTATGAAACTCTCTGGGGGCGAGCAGCAACGCCTCTCCATCGCGCGTGCGATCCTAAAAGATGCGCCGATCCTTGTGTTAGACGAAGCAACTTCTTCGCTGGACACACAATCCGAGGCACTTATCCAAGAGTCGTTAGCGAACCTCATGGCAGGGAGAACCAGCTTTATTATCGCACACCGACTATCAACCGTCATCCGTGCAGATAAGATTCTTGTTATCAAGGAGGGCGAAATTTTGGAAACCGGAACCCACGAAACATTGTTGGCAAAAGGGGGGTTATATCAAAAACTCTGTAAGATGCAACTGAGTTAACAGACTGCAGATTTTCCTATTCGCAAGGGACTCAGTTGGACAATCCGATGCGAATTTTCCAGCGTCGAAAAAAAAATGCATTTTAGGTAAACCTCTTGTGTTATGTTAACGTCACATATAGTAGAGATATCGGTAAGTGCTATTAAGTATTTCAGCCTCAATCTCCGAAGTGTCTGATAACACGAAGATTGAGACTAAAGGACAGAATAAGCGTCGCTCGCTGTGCCGATCAATAAATAGAAAGTTGCGTTGAGATGGAGAGGTATCTTAATTTTAATTGCGTCCTTTTTTGATGATGGCACCTTCAAGATCGGTTGCGCGATAGACAGTTTCTGAGAGATCAACCTCATATAGATACGCGTTTTCCAAATTCGCGCCGAGTAAGACAGTGCCTTTCAATTTGATTTCACCGAAGATCGCCTCTTCAAGGTTCGCATTCTCGAAACTCGTGAGTGACCCGAAAGGTCCCGGCACCTCGCATTTTGGGCATCCGAGGGTGGCACGACGCAAGTCGGCGCGTTTGAAATTCGTACTGCAGAGCAGACTACCGCTCAAGAACGCGCCTCGTAAATTGGCTGCCTCAAGGTTCGCGTCTGTTAAATTACTACCGACCAGATACGTCCGATGGAGCATAGCACCAGAGAGGTTTGCACCGCTAAGATTCGCATCGTTCAAATTCGCGTCTGTTAAGTCGGAATTACTTAGATTAGCACCGCTCAAATCTGTTTCAGATAAATCAATACCCGAGAGCGATTCATTCGATAAATCTAAGTTTGCAAGATTTTCACCAGAACAGGATTCACTGGCTTGCCATCTTTTTAAAATTTCACTGCGTGTCAGTTGAGCCATTAACTACCTCCAGTGGTTATACCGAATTCACGTGATCTTTTATTTTTCTGGTTCCTTAAACTTGTGATCCAATATTTTAGTAAGCTATATAAAATGATTG
This sequence comes from Candidatus Poribacteria bacterium WGA-3G, assembly GCA_000406005.1. Lineage (GTDB taxonomy): Bacteria > Poribacteria > WGA-4E > WGA-4E > WGA-3G > WGA-3G. The sequence continues at coordinate 43,259 of ASZN01000034.1, read as the reverse complement.
CACTTAATAGCATACCATATACCCAGTAAAAAGTTAAATCTTTTTTTATTTTTTTTTCGCTGTTTGCAGCAAATTCAAACACACTTCGGTCTGGAGATCGAGATTATAATGAGGTGAGGACATGAGAGACTATTACCCGATGTATCCAACAGAATCTGACCTTTTTGTAGAGGAAGAGGAGACGGACGAGACCCCGATAGAATCCCCAAGGGACGAGACCTTCGCGTACCTACAAAAGATCGCCAAAACACCTTTGCTGGACCCCCAACAAGAAACCGCACTCTTTGAAAAATATCAGGATGGTCTCCAAAGGTTCGTCTCTTTATTGAATCAATTCCCGGATTGGCTATGTGTCTCGCTTGACATGACTGCAAACACTGCTCTGGACAGGAATTACAAATATGAACCGCCGCAATCAGAACACGGGTTAATTATAAGTAAGATTCGCTCCGAAGTCCAAGCGCTCGGTGTTTTGTTGGAAAAATTAGAGGCAAAAGCCGAATTGTTTGAACAAGCGCGCTGGAAGATTTTTCGAGGGAACGCACACCTGCTTAACAAATATATCAACAAGGCCTCGCCGCCCGAATTAATGCAAGCCGGAAGTCTTGGACTCTTTGATGCTATTGATAATGGTGGCACAAAACGTGGCGCGGAATTCCGAGAATACGCACGGAAAACAATTCGTCGTAGCATCAGCACTGCTAACGAAAGAATCGTGGAATCCGGACAACACGGCGAAATTACACTCGCTGAGATAGCACCGTTCCTTGACTTTGGTCGTGCCACATTGACACCGTTTGACGAAGAACAGGAATCCACTGCTTTTCAGGATTGTGATGTCATTTGCGACGAGATTGAAAATCTTTTGGCGGAATTACCGCACGGAATGTTACCGGAGCGGCATGGCGCGTACACGCGACGGGCACTGCTGTGCAAATCTGAAGAGGCACGAAACGAATTCGCGCATATCAAGTGGCTACTCGAACAACTCGAAGAGGCTGACCAGATTACACACGGAACAAAATTGAAAATCGTCGAAGCGAATCTACGTCTCGTCGCCAGCATTGCTAAGCAACATCACTTTAGCAAAACATCGTTGACCTTCCTCGATTTGATGCAGGAGGGCAGCCTCGGTTTGATGCGTGCTGTCGATAAATTCGACCACACACTCAAATTCCGGTTCAGCACCTATGCAACGTGGTGGATTATGCAATCCATCAAACGTGCACTCGACCAACAGGGGCAGATGATCCGAGTGCCGTGCTATATCGGTGAAGCACGTCGTGCTATTAAACAGGCACAATCCGACCTGACATCCGAACTCGGACGCGAACCAACGACATCCGAGATCGCAAACGCTGTTGAACTCACAGAGAAAAAGGTCTCCGAAATTTTCAACGCAACAAAGGACCCTGTACCACTTGACGCACCTATTAACGAGGATTCGCCGGACGGTTCGTTTTCTGAACTCATTCCGGACCAATCCCAGATTACACCGGAGAACTACCTTCTCGATTACGCGAAAATTGAGGTCATCTCTGAAATCCTTAATCGCACGCTTAATCCCCGTGAAGCACAGGTCATCATCCTCCGATACGGGCTGATTGACGGTACCGAATATACTTTAGCGGATATCGGGGATAAACTCCGAATCAGCCGAGAACGGGTGCGACAGATAGAGGTCGAAGCCATTGAAAAACTCAAGAAAAGCGACGAATCGAAAGAGCTGCTTCAAGAGTTACTGCAAGAGTCCTAAACAAGACTTACGCGCCGATACCCATTTATAGTAAAACTTACAATTAACTATACACCTAATAAATGGCGGGGTTACAAACCCTGAAGGAAACACCCCAGCAAAAACCCTGCATGCGAGTTATTTGTTGTTCTCTAAAGTGTTGATCTGTTTTTCGGTTTTACTATAAACTTCATCTAACCGCTCCAACCGCGTTAATCTAACGGAGTCCAACCACCTTGAAGATCGCTTATTTCGACTGCTTTTCTGGTATCAGTGGCGATATGACACTCGGTGCCTTGGTTGATGTCGGGGTACCGCCAGAAATACTCACGGACGGATTGGCAACCCTCAAACTCGATGCTGAGTTTAGTCTGCGCTTTGAAAAGGCTGTGAAACACAGCATTACTGGCACCCGAGCGATTGTAGACGTGCATCCGGCACACACCGATTCCCACCAAGATGAAGCACATTCACACGGGCATGCGCATTCTCATTCGCACGATCATTCGCACCATCACCACGAGCATGGACCGAGTCGTCATCTCTCCGATATTTTCAAGCTTCTCGACGATAGCGATCTGGATACAACGGTACGGGACACTGCAAAACGCGTCTTTGATCGGCTCGCTGAGGCGGAGGCGAAGGTACACAACACATCAAAAGACAACGTTCATCTCCACGAAGTCAGTGGCATCGATTCTATTGTGGATATCGTCGGTTCTGTCATCGGTCTCGCATATCTGGAGGTAGACGCTGTTTATGCGTCCCCGCTCTCTCTCGGCAGAGGTTTTGTCCGATGCGCACACGGTGTTATGCCTGTCCCTGTCCCGGGAACAATGGAACTCCTACAAGGTGTACCGATCCATCAAACCGACATCCCGAAGGAATTAGTCACGCCGACCGGTGCCGCACTCATTACGACGCTATCACAAGGGTTCGGTGTCATGCCACAGATGCGACTTGATCGTATCGGGTACGGTGCCGGTACCCGCGACCTCGAACAACGTCCGAACCTTCTCAGGCTCTGTCTCGGCGAAAAGACATCGGACACGGTTTCAAAGGCGACGCACCATCACGCAGAGACTGACAGTGTGGACATCATTGAAACCAACGTAGACGATATGTCCCCAGAGATTACCGGCTACGTAACGACCCAACTCTTTGAACACGGTGCGCTTGACGTATTCCTTGCACCTGTTTACATGAAGAAGGGCAGACCCGCAACGCAGATCACCGTCCTCTGTCCTACAACACATCGCGACAGACTCATCGAACTCCTCCTCACCGAAACCACGACCTTTGGCGTTAGGCTCTCTTCCGCCGACCGGATCAAACTCCGCCGCGACTTCGTTGAAATTGAGACGCAGTGGGGTGCTATCCAAGCCAAGCGCGGATACCTCAACGGCACGCTTATCAAGACCGTCCCTGAATACGAGGATTGCAAACGCCTCGCCGAACAAAACAGCGTCCCGCTTCGACAGGTCTACGCCGAAGCACTCCGCAACCTCAATGCGGTTGACCCAATAGATCAACCGGAAATTTAACCCTTCGCTTATCACCTCTCAGTTTACGCTTTGACGCTGCGTGTGCGCGCGCAATTGTAGCACAAACTGTTAGTTTGTGCGGTATGTGGCGCAAATTAACAGTGGACGCTACATAAGTCCAACATTTATCAAACTCACGTTATTTTTTAGATTTGGTGTTATACCAGCAACATGCCTAAACTCTGCTTATCAGGAGGTTTATATCCAATTAGATTAATACATCCCATTTTCGTTACATCTATCAAAATTCCGAAGAAATCAGGCACTTGTGGGTTTACTATAACAGTGCCTGTTTTAATACCAAAAACGACACAGGAGGACTAAAAAATGAAAACTTTCAACAACAAAATCGCGCTTAATCTTGACAGTGACGCCGAAGTGTCTGTCAAAGGCTTCATCGCACCGATTGCGCACACGCTCTCTAATTTCCATGTAGAATGGGAGACATTGGCGAATCTACGTGTCGCTGAACCCGAAAAGCAGCATTCTGTATCCGTTTTCCAATCCTTTCTTTTAGATGAACCAGTTTCAGTGGGTGAATGCTGGCAGATCCAGGGATCTGGCGTGCTGGCGTTGTTCAAGCAATTACATACTGCCCTAAATCTGAATCTGGACGATGATTCGGGGGACTCGGACGGACTATGGGCATGCCTACGCGCTTACAACGATAGATTCGCCGACATCACGTTTCGGGTTCATGCGGCGTTTAAATTAGAAGATGGCTGGCTTGCGCCTTCGCAGTTTGCCGGACATCTTATCATTGACCGACTTGAGGGAAAGATGGCTCTCTTTGAAATGTCCGTCCCCGAAGGCACGGTGAATCTCGATATCGGTTGGAAAGAAGACAAAGAGGCATCTTATTCTATTACGGATGCAGGTTTTTGCTCGCAAATGCAACTCCGTGCTGGGACGCGAGATGTTGCACAGAACATAGAATTTTCAACATCTATCACCCAAGAAGAAGCAGAACGCGTGTTAGCAAGACGTTTCTACAAGTCAGAACAAATTAACTGGGTATCCCCATATCAAGCAGTGGAGCTGGCAGAAGAACAGGTAAAATTAATTCATGCCATCTCAATAGACGGTCCGTTGGCTGATGAATCCTGCTGAGGGAGCGGCAAAGGCTTGAGGGCAGGTGTCCTCTCTGATGACCGAGTTATCGAATTCTTGAATGAAAACTTCATTAACGTTTGGGTTTCCAATGTCGAATTAGAACGCACGCTCAGAAAACAAGCCTACATGGCACGAAGACGTAAGGANCTATCCAAAACATTTGACAGAACACACCCATTAGCAAAAGCCATCATGGAAGGGTGGAAAGAACATTCACCTGTGGATTGTTTAGTTATCGCTCCAGAGTACGATGTGATGGGCAAACTCCCCCTTAATGACTTCTTTGACGACTGTTTGCGAACTGGTATCCCAGAAGAAGATGCTTACCTTAAGTTTCTTGAGGATTCTTTAGATGGTAAGTTGCCCGGATTTAACGATGAAACTTCAGACGTTTCTCCGAGGGGTTTGAACGTTGTACTTAACCCTGAACAGACCGAACAAGATGTACTGAACATCCTTAGAACACCGAAGTACGGCCATCAAGATTATACTGTCGTTGAGATTGATGTTACTGCCTTTGAGGCGGGTGGCACACTCACCATCAATATTCGGATGGGCACTGCGAAGCCCGGTGGATCGTTTGATCTCTATGATAGCGAAACCGAGCTGCCGACGAAAGGATTGCCTAATGACGCGCTTGCCTCAGCGTGGGATATTCCGTCCGGACAGATCGGAAGAATCCGACATCGTTTTGACGAAGGTAAGGTCTTTAAGTTGGGTGCTACCGGTACGTGGTTCAACGAGAAAGGGAGCGTCAACGCCTTTCACGCAAAAATCTCCGCGGAAGAAAATTAAAATAAGGTGAAATTAAAATTACGTTTTCCTATGAAAAATGTTATAATATTCCTGAACTTATGGGCAGTGTTTTGTAATCAAAAACGAACTACATTTTAGCGATACCCTTAATGCAATATAGAGGTAAGAACCATGCTTTCTATCACGTTGGATGTCCCTAATGAACTTTCAACCCCACTTTCCATTTCTGGCTATAATCAAAAGAAACTGACTGAGGAGGCCAAACGGTTGCTTGCGATCTCCCTCTTCGAGCGTAACATTCTCTCTTTAGGGCAAGCTGCAAAATTGGCAGAACTACACTTATGGGATTTTATTCGACTTCTGAGTCAGCAGGATATCCCGATTGCTGAATATGATGATGAGGAAATCCAACAGGAATTGAAGACTGTCGAATGCTTAATACAACAAACAAAATAACCGATGCAAGCAAGTTGATAGCTGTCGCGGATGCTTCATTTGTAATTGGTATTTCTCTTTGCGAACAATGGGACATTTTGAAAGCACTTGTCGAAACGCTGATCATCGCCGACAAAGTTTGGGAGGAAGTTGTTCAACAAGGAGAAGGGAGACCGGGAAAAAAAGAATTGCGACAAGCGACTTTTGTTAAAAGGCAAACCGTTTCTAACACATCAGCAGTGACAATGCTAATGACAACGCTAGATAAAGGAGAAGCTGAAACGTTGGTATTAGCAACGGAGCTGGGTGTAACGAATGTGTTTGTTGACGACCTACGCGGGCGAAAAGTTGCTCAATCTTTAGGATTGCAAACAGTCGGTGTAGCCGGTTTCCTTTTGTTTGCAAAAAAGAAGGGAAAAATTAAAGCGGTTCGACCATTACTATTACAACTCCAGCAAAAAGGCTTCCGACTCAGCAGTAGGTTGATCGACGCGGTGCTTGAAGAGGCGGGCGAAACACTTTGAAAAACCAACTTGCATGCAACACGAATTGTCCAAACTTCAGTGTAGAGCAGCAGAACCATAAGCGTCAATTTTAGAAACAACAATCGTCTCGGCCCAGGTCCGGTAGGTTCGGTTTCTAACCGAACCGGATCCTACGCGGAAACATTGAAGTCTTCAAAAACCTCTTCAAGCCTGCCTCGGCTCCAGGTCCGGTAGGTTCGGTTTCTAACCGAACCGGATCCTGCGCGGAAACATTGAACACTTCAGAAACCTCTTCAAGCCTGCCTCGGCTCCAGGTCCGGTAGGTTCGGTTTCTAACCGAACCGGATCCTACGCGGAAACATTGAACACTTCAGAAACCTCCTGAGTCGCGTAGCGACGGCATGTTTATAGCACGCACCCACCGCGCCTGTAAAAGTGCATCCGAAAATGTGTATAAGCGAATCATTGTCTCTTTCTGATGGCAATGGTATCCTATACAAAAAAGGAAGTTTAGAAAAAAATGAAAACTCTCAACAATAAAATTGCACTTAATCTTAACTGTGATGCAGAAGTGTCTGTCAAAGGCTTCATCGCGCCGATTGAATACGCACAATACGACTTTCATGTAAAATGGGATGCCTTGGCAAATCTGCGCGTTGCTGAACCAGAGAAACAGCATCCGGTCTCTATCTTCTGTGATTTCCTCCCTAAGGAAACCGTTTCTATCGGTATCCCTTGGAAGATAAAACACGTTGGTGTACTGAGATTGCTGGAGCAACTTCATCCGAGTCCATCCCTTGATATGCGCGTGGATGCGCGCAGTAGTATGAAAGAATCTCAGGGGTTGTGGGCTTGCCTGCGCGCGTACAATGATGAATACGCTGATATTGTGTTCCGTATCCATGCTGAATTTGCTTTAAAAGACGGTTGGTTCACGCCTTCTCAGTTCACTGGCCACCTCATTATTGACCGAATCAGAGGAAGTGTTGTCTTTTTTCAGATGTACGTTCCTAAAACCACTCTGAATTTTGATGTTAACTGGAAAGGTCCAGAGGGTTCTAACGTCGAGACATGGATTACGGACATCGGCTTTTGTCCGCAAATGGAACTTCGTGTCGGAATAGAAGATGTTGTGCCAGATATCGAATTCGCAGAATCCATCACAGAAAAAGAGGTAGAGCACAAATTGATTCTCTGCTTCTATAAATCACAGCGCATTAACTGGGTATCACTTGAAGCAGCATTGGAGATGGCTCCTGCGCAACAGAAACCGATTCATGCGCTCTCAATAGACGGACCCCTTGCGGATGAATCCTGCTGAGGGAGTGGCAAAAGCCTGAGGGCAGGTGTCCTCGCCGGAGACGAAATTATTGAATTTTTGAACGAAAATTTCATTAATATTTGGGTCGCTAATTCAGAATTAGGGCGTATTCAGAGTTTGAGGGAACCAATTGCGAAAAGACGCGAACGCGAAGGTAAGACTTATGACACAAACCACCCGTTAGTACAAGCAATGATTACAGGTGGGAAAACCGGATCCAAAAAAGGTTCACCGGTAGATTGTTTGGTTATATCGCCCGATTTTGAACTGATGGGTAGGCAAATGGTCAATGAACTTCGGGAAGACTGTAAACGTAGAGGCCTTTCAAGGCGCGAGTATTATCTCACATTTCTCAAGGAAGCCTTGGAAGGAAAGGAGCCTGGATTGGGGAACATTGTGCTTACGCCTGAACAGCCTTCGCAATCGGTGTTGGACCTTTTTTCTACACCAAAGGCAGACTATCAGGATTGGACGGTTGTCACAATTGATACCACCGCATTTGAAAAAGGCGGCACGCTAACCATTGACATTGAGATTGGCAGGGAAGAAGGGGAAGCGGCGTTCTATCTGTTTGATGGCGATACGGAACTTTCCACAACAGAAGGTGCCCCAAAAGATATGCTGACTTGGGTGTGGGGTGAACCCAGCGACACGCGTCAAATTATATATCCTTTTGACCGCGGACAACTTTTTAAGTTAGGTGTTACGGGCCTTTGGGTGAAAGAGGAAGCGTGTATTAACGCTTTTCGCACAAAAATTTCTGTGACGGAGAAAGAAAAAGAACTGTTAGAAGAAAAACGTCCTGAATCGAACGAGGACATCCCCAACGTTCCACTAAGTGAGTTGAATGTTTTACTCGACAGTGTACAGTCCTCACAGGAAATATTAGACGTTTTTCGGGCACCTGGTGAAGGTTATCAGGATTACACTATCGTCAATATTGATGCTACAGCATTTGAAGGTGGTGGAACGTTAATTATTGATGTTCATGTCGGGAGTGCTGACACTTCGGGTTCGTTTGATCTCTTTGATAGCGAGAGCGAGCTACCGACAGAAGGTTACCCTGCTAACGCGCTCACCTCCATGTGGGGAATTAGACCTAATCAAACAGGACAAATCAGACATCTTTTCGCGCGAGGGAACGTTTTTAAATTTGGTGCTACGGGCGACTGGTACGGCGAGAAGGGACGTATCAACGCTTTTCGCGCAAAAATTTCTGTAGAGGAGAATTGAAATGAAAACATCGCTAAGCAAAATAACCCTCAATCTTAGCAGCAATGCAGAAGTGTCTGTCAAAGGTTTCATCGCCCCGATAGAATACACGCAACTGGAATGAGAAAGGCAGCACAAATGCTTTTAAGGCGAGAATTTCTGTAGAGAAGAATCAAAAGGAATCCTTAGAAGAAAAACGTTCTGAATCAAACGAGGACGCGTCAGAGGCACCGTTCCCGTTTTTTTAAACCTATCGGGCAATAACCTTCCTCTTTATAATAACTGAACTTTAACGCTGCATCCACCAAAAGTGCATCCGTACGTGCGTATAAGTGGAAGTTCTCCACAAACCCATTTTATTCTCCTAATCAAACTTGATCTTGTGCTTACTGAACCTTTTTTACTGCTTGTGATCCGAGACAGACGCTAACGCGGAATCAACCTAAGGATTATGCACCTTTTCCGCGCTAAAATAGTATCATTAATAAACAGCGACTTTAGCAAACAAAATACACACAAAGATTACAATTACTCGGTTTAACCGAGAAACACTACGGAGCATATACTTTAAAAAATGAGGCTACAAGATGCTATTACTGCAGGTATTGCACACCTCGCTCAAAATCGGCTCCGCGCTGGGTTGTCCATCCTCGGTATCTTCATCGGGATCGCCAGCGTGCTTTGCATGATGGCAATTGGTGACGGCGCGAAGCTTATGATTGCCCAAGACATCGAAAAACTCGGCGGTGCTAACCAGGTCCGACTCTGGACACGGGGTTATATTTGGAGAAACTACCGGTTCATCCGGCGCACAACTGAACGATATACGCTTGAGGACGTTCACGCTATTGAGGCGGAATGTCCGAAAGTACAATTTGTTTTACCCAAAAACGAAGGGTACAGACCCCTTGTTACCAGCGCAGATGGCAGCCAAGCGCGACCTAATTTTGAGGGTGTGACTCCAGACTATGCCCGTGGTCTTCACTGGGAGCTTCGGGAAGGTAGGTTCTTTTCCGAAGACGACCTCAAAGACGCGAAACAGGTTTGCGTTCTCGGTGCTGACACCGCTAAGGAACTTTTTGGAGAAACATCCCCGATCGGAAAAGAGGTGAAGGTTCGGTATTATTGGCGGCAATCGCCAGTAAGAGTACGTGTTATCGGGGTCATGAAAACGAAAGGGAGCAGCATCAACTCTTGGTACTCCTTAGATGAGACTGTCTGTATACCCTTGACAACACATCAACAACGGATGTCAGGCACCCGCTACATTGAAGAACTCATCATCTTTTTTGAAGAAGATGCTGATGCCTATGATATCCTTGATGCCGCCAAGGATGTCCTGCGTAAAAGACATCGCGGCAAGGATGATTTTATCGGGTATTGGGTCCCGAAACGGTCTGCCCGACGGCTTGAGCGGATTGAGAAGATAATAAAGATCGCTTTGGGAAGTGTTGCCGGGTTCTCGCTGTTTGTCAGCGGGATCGGCATCATGAATATATGCCTTGTTTCTGTCGGTGAGAAGACGCGAGAGATAGGGTTGCGCAAGTCTGTCGGCGCGAAACGGATCCACATTTTCTATCAGTTTTTGACGGAATCAATCTGTCTCTGTTTCTGTGGCGGTGTACTCGGTATCGCAGGCGGTTGGGTCGCAGGACACGGCATGGCACGGCTCGCAGTCCGCATCGTACCGATTGTACCCGAATGGCCCGTTGTCCTCTCGTGGCAGTGGATCCTGACCTCTATTCTGTTTTCCGTTGTTATGGGGATTAGCTTCGGCGTCTATCCAGCAATGCAAGCGGCGCGGCTTACACCTATTGAAGCACTCCGTACCGAAAAATAATGGGATTTATAGATTTTTATTTTTGTAGCAAAATAAGTGCTGCGAGCGGGGTTACAAACCCCGCCTGCAAACGGGTGAATGACCGACTGCTGATGGCTGACGGCTGACGGCTATTCACTGACGGCTTCCGTTTGACACAAATCGCAGGTGCCACACCTGTAACTCTCTTCAACGACTTCACCGAAGTGGTCTCGGATGACCCGCATCCGACAGGTAGCCTCTAACGCATAAACGAACACTTGATCCAACTGGCTCTGTCTGCGACGGATATAATCGCCTATCTCAATCTGCTCGTCTGTCAGCGTACTGAGCATCTGACTATCTTCAAGCAGTTCAATGAGTAACAGGTCTTCCTGGCCCCAGTACTGGATGTAACCGTCGCTTTGCAGCTCGGCGAGACCTTCCATTATCGTCTTCGGGTTCTGTCCAGTGGCATCGCAGAGCTCCAAAATCGTTTTTACACCGCTCCGCAATTCGCTGAGGAGTTCCCGCTGTCTTGTGCCCTGCGGTTCCGCCTGTTCCGACCAGAATCCGCGAAATCGGACAGAGAGTTGAGACGGGACGTTATACCACCGCTTCAAAAAACCGAGTTTTTCGAGGTAACTGAGACCGACATGGATTTTTGTTGGATTGCTGCTGCTCATCCATTCCAGTTCTTCGTTAGAGATTGTGCGATACCGTTCGCTCCCTTTGAAATTCTCGATGACCTTTAAGAGTTTAATCAGGAACTGCTTATCCGGCGTGCTCTCTCTAATGAACCATTCGTGTAACCCGCGGTCATCGTGGCAGAAAAGCAGGACACAACGCGCGTCCGCTCCATCTCTACCGGCTCTCCCGATTTCCTGACAGTATTCTTCAAGCGTGCCGGTGAGTGTCCAATGGACGATATATCGGATGTCTGCTTTGTCGATCCCCATCCCGAAAGCGTTCGTGGCAACAACGACATCTAACCCATTCTCACTGCCATTAAAAAAGGCTTCTTGTACACGCGTGCGTTCTTGCGGTTCGAGTCCAGCGTGGTAGAAATCCGCACGGAACCCGCGTCTTTGAAGAAAATCTGCGATCTCCTCGGTTTCGCGCCTGCGACCGGCGTAGATGATCCCATTTTTCAACCGAGGGTGTCGGGGTTCAGTGTCCGGCGTTGAAAGGGGTACTCGCTGTTCGTTGAGGAACTTTTCGAGTTGCAGATACTTTTCATCCTCGTTCTCATTTTCTTGAACACTGAGTTTCAGGTTCGGACGCTCAATGCCTTCAACGAGGATATGCGGTGTCGGTATATTTAGGACACTCAGGATGTCCTCTTGGATTTCTGGTGGCGCAGTTGCTGTGAAAAGTGCGATTACATGCGGTTGGAGGACATCAATCGTATCTCTCAGGGATAGATAAGCGGGACGGAAATCGCGTCCCCATTGCGAGATACAGTGTGCCTCATCTATGACGAACAGTGAAATCCGCAACGCATTCAAGAGGTCTAAAAAACGCCGACTTCGCAGCCGTTCTGGTGAGACATAAAGCAGCTGCACTTCGTTTCGTTTCAGACGTGCTAATTCATTTTGATATTCGTCCCATGTCTGTGTACTGTTGATTAAGGAGACCGCATCGATACCTTGCTCGCGTAGCGTATCCACCTGGTCCTTCATCAGTGAGATGAGCGGCGAGATGACGACTGTTATGCCGTTGAGCATCAATGCTGGCAGTTGATAGCATAACGATTTGCCGTGTCCGGTGGGGAATACAGCGAATGTGTTTTTGCCGTCTAATATCGCCTCAACAATCTCGCGTTGTCCCTTGCGAAAGGATGTATAGCCGAAGTGGGTATTGAGAGCTGTCAGGAGGGAATCTGTTGGCACTTCTTGGTCTGGTGTCGGTTCTGGGGTATCAACCGAGGACTCCAGAATGGCATCTACCTGTTTAAGCAAATCCTGCAAATTTTGCATATTTTTCGCTGTGCGTTTTGTCTGTTATGAGAAGAACCGGAAGCGGAGGATGTGAAAAATCGCTGCGATACCGTCTTTCCAGCTCACTGTTTTACCTTCGTGGTAATCTCTCCCGCGATAGGAGATGGGAACTTCAATAATTTTGCACTGCCGTTTAGCGAGTTTCGCTGTAATTTCGGGTTCAAAGCCGAATCTGTCCGAGTAGAGCGAAATTTCCTTGAGGATAGGTGTCCGGATCACCTTATAGCAGGTTTCCATATCGGTGAGTTTCGTGCCGTTGACGACATTTGCGAGCGTCGTAAGAAATTGATTCGCGAGATAACTCCGGAGTAACCCCTTCTGCTTGCCTTCCATAAACCGAGAACCGTACACCACATCGGCTTCATCGTTGAGAATCGGCTCCAGCAGCTTCGGGTAGTCGTTTGGATCATATTCGAGATCGGCATCTTGGATAATCGTAATTTCGCCGGTGATGTGTTGAAAACCGGTGCGGAGTGTCGCGCCTTTGCCTCTGTTCACATCGTGGTAAAATATTTTTACAGCAACATCGTCCCGGTTTTCAGCGTTCTCATTTATCGGTGCGTCTGTTGTTGCAAGGTAGCTGCGTATGTCATCCGAGTTCTCTTGGATGTCTTCGATTTCCTTTAATATATCGCGTGTGCCATCTGTTGAAAAGTCGTCGACGAGAATCAATTCTTTTTTCATACCGATTTCAACATCGACCACCTGCTGTAAAAGCTCTTTTAGGCTTGCAACCTCGTTGTAAATCGGAATCACAATGGATAGCGTAGCCGCCATCTGGATGCCCCCAATATTTTTTTCCTACGGTTTTATGTAGGATACGGCGTAGACGAAGCAAAGTTGAACACGACTAATTTCTTCTACCTAAATGATACCCAATCTCTATATTAAAAGCAAGTTTAAAAATAGAGAACTTCCTTTTCACCTTTTCCAGCACAGATCTAAAAAAAGAGGTGAAACTCGACGATTGACAAAGTGGTTATATGTATGATAGAATATGCCTAATAGGCTTTCAATACCTGTGAAAGAACTAACAACCCCATGAAACTGGAGTTTTAAATGCAATTCAACGCTGTTTTCAAAAAAGTCCCAGAAGGTTACATCGGATTTGTTGAAGAGCTACCCGGCGCAAATACGCAAGGAAAAACGCTTGAAGAAGCCCGAGCGAATCTTCATGAGGCAATACAACTCACACTCAAGGCGAACCGAGAACTTGCTGAGGAATATATTTCGGAACTCGAAGAAGTTATTCGCGAACCGATTTTTGTCCGTTTATGAAAAGACGTGAACTTATCCGTCACCTTGAAAAGAATGGTTGCGAGTTCCTCCGAGAAGGTGGTAACCACACTATCTACGTTAACCGCAGGGCGCGAAAAAGTGCACCTATTCCACGCCATCGAGAATTGAACGTATTTTTAGTAAAGAAAATCTGTTCCGATTTAGGGATTCCACATTTATAGTTATGCATACGACAGTCGTTCAACCCGTTTTTCTAAAGGCTCCATTTGCTCAAGGATACGGCTCATCAGGGATGCCTTATCGTCGGTGTATGCAGCGTTGTTCCACTGATTGACGCGTTCGCTTGGATCGTTCTCCAGATCGTAGAGTTCACCGTAGGCGTGTCCGCAATACCATGTCAATTTACGAGTATCCGTCACAATCGTCTTCAGCCGCAAACAGTTCGGATCGTCCACACACTCGACCAATAAAGAATCGCGAACGGATGTCGCCTCATCGGTCAGCATCGGCATCGCGTCTACACCGTCTGTGTCTGCTGGCATCGGTAAACCGACGGCTGACAGAACAGTTGGTACGATATCGACATGGCTGAACAGTGCCTGTGTGCGCTGCCCGCTTGGAATCGCTGCCGGGTATCGCATCAACGTCGGGACACGGACAAGCGGCTCGTAATGAAAAGGTCCCTTCATCCAGAGTCCGTGGTCGCCAAGCAGTTCACCGTGATCCGTCGTAAAGAGGACCAATGTGTTCTCAGCCAAGCCGTATGTATCAAGACACTCCAGAATCCGTCCCATCTGTTGATCGATAATTTTCACCATATTGTAGTAATATGCTCTGCCGAGCCGTGCGTCGTCATCCGAGACTTTGCGGTAGTCGGCACCGCCTCCCTGTCCGGCGATAGCGAACCTTCCACGGATTTCCGACTTCTCAAGCTTCCCGCATCGCGCTTCCAAGAAATGCGGCGGTTTATCGTCTAATTCACCTTCAACGAAATCCGGAAGCGGTACCTGCGTCGGGTCAACACGGTCCTCAAATTCTGTCGGGACACAGTGCGGGTGATGTGGGTCTTGAAAGCCGACCGCCAACAGGAAGGGTTGCGTACCCTCGTGCTTTGACAGGAAATCTATCGTCCGATCCGCCGTCCAGACGCTGTTGTGGTATTTCAGCGGTATCTCCCAATCGTAAGCCTCGCCGCCGAATCCTCTTTCACTCAGACGCGTCGCTTTGCTGTAACCCGTGAGCGTCTCTTCGGATACCTCTGAACGCACCCATTCGCCATAGTGTCCGGCGATGCCATACGTCGCGTGTCCTAACGCCAATTCGACTGTCTCAAATCCGTAGTAGGGACCTCGGAAATCGGGGTAGTGTGTTGTATCGTTGCATGTTTCGATGGACTGTTCCGCGGAGGCACCGAACGGTTGGAAATGCGCTTTGCCGATATAGTGCGTGCGATACCCGACATCAGCGAGCCGGTGCGATAGCATGGTCTCGTCTTCCAGGACATTCATCCCGACATTCCACGCGCCGTGCCGACTCACATAGCGTCCTGAAAAGATGGAGGCGCGAGCCGGTGTGCATACTGGGTTCGCACAATATGCACGCTCGAAACAGACCCCTTCAGATGCGAACTGGTCGAGATGCGGTGTGTCTGTGAACGTCGAGCCGTAGCAGCTCAGGCTATCCGTGCGCTGCTGGTCGGTCGTGATAATTAGTATATTCGGATGTTGTGTGTTCATAGTATTATTTTTACCCACAAAACGGTTTCAAATAGACATAGCTCTGTTCCGCTGCGTCTTCTGGTTCCATGATTGCTCGAAACGCCTGATGCACCGTCACGTAACCGTCGTAACCGATCGCCTCCAACCCCTCGAATACCAATGGGTAGTCGATACCGCCTTCGTCCTGTAGACGGATCGGATCGTGCGGAACTTCGCCCTGAATCCATGTTAGAAGCCGTGTCTTCCCCTCTGGTCGGCGGATATGGTTCTGAAGGTAGACGTTGAATAGATACGGCGAGAACCGTTTGAGCGTCTCGACCCCATAATCCTGTCCGCATAGGTCGAGATTGGCGGGTTCGTAGATGATCCCGAAGTTCTCTCTGCCGACGCGTTTCAGCACGTCAACCGAACCGTCTACCGTTTCAAATAGACTCAGTGTATGCGACTGGTGCGCGAGACGGATACGGCGTTCTGCGGCTTCATCAGAGGCACGTTGTGCCCAAGGGATGTCCGCTTCAACTTTCATCGCGATGCGGATGAGATCTGCCCCAAGCAGTTCTGTTAAATCGAGATACGGCGTGATGTTACGGAGACCGTCCGGTCCCTGATCGTTGTTGAGTGGCACCGGAAAGTCGCCGGTGATCATAGAGACCTTTAAATTGAGCGATTCCGCCTGCTTACGTGCTGCGGTAATCTGTTCCAAAGGTGAGTGGATACCGACTTGGGAAGCACGCATACAGACCGCCTCGTAACCGAGTCCTGCAGCGAGTTCAGTCAATTGTTCAAAGGTGTGTGTAGCGTCTCGCTTCGATGCTGTTTCTGCGACGCGTACGGAAAGTGAAAGTTTCATTTTTTAAATGTTCCTTGCGGTTCGATAAGGGGTCTTTTGTCAACAAGTGGCTCTCCGTATATCCGTCCCGGCGCGATGCTTGGGACTACGGTGTTAAAAAAGTAAAATATCATTTTTTGATTTTAAATGTTCCTTGCGGTTCGATAAGGGGTCTTTTGTCAACAAGTGGCTCTCCGTATATCCGTCCCGGCGCGATGCTTGGGACTACGGTGTTAAAAAAGTAAAATATCATTTTTTGAATGTTCCTTGCGGTGCATTGAGAATGGTTTAGTAAAAAAGTGCCTGTTTCAAATCTTTCGCTAATATTATCACGACTGTATTCCGCTTCACGCTTAACGACTTATTAGAATATCGGTGATTGAAAGTGCCATCAACACGAGGCTAATCATGCCGTTGAGTGTGAAGAATGCGAGGTTGACACGGGAGAGGTCGGTCGGTTTAACAATGGCGTGTTCGTAGGTAAAGATTAGCACGACAATCCCGACACCGATGTAGTAAAAAACTCCCAATTCGACAAGAAGCGGGATACTGAGGAGGAGCAACACAGCGATAACGTGCAAAGCGGACGAGAGCCACAACGCCCATCGGATACCGAGTTTCGCTGGAATAGAGTGCAGCCCGTGTGTCTTGTCGAAGTTGACATCTTGGCAGGCGTAGATGATATCGAACCCGGCTGTCCAGAGCAGCACGACGAGACAGAGAACAATCGGCGGCACAGCGAAGTTCCCCTGAATCGCTATCCATGCACCGACAGGTGAGATGGATAGCGAGAGTCCAAGCCAGAAGTGTGAGAGTGCAGTAAAACGTTTCGTGTAGGAGTACCCCATAACCACAGCAAGTGCGACAGGCGACAGCGCAAAGGCGAGCGGATTCAACCGCCACGCCGCGAAGACCAACAGTCCGGCAGAGAGGATAGTGAAACTCCAGACCGCGCCCTTTGTGATTAAACCCGCCGGGATCGCACGCATGGCGGTGCGTGGGTTTCTACTGTCAATCTCAGCGTCTGCAAGCCGGTTGAATGCCATGGCGCAGCTACGCGCGCCGACCATCGCGACAAGGATCCAACCGAGTTTCGGTAACGCCGGAAACCCGTCCGCAGCAATGAATGCACTCATAACCGCAAACGGAAGCGCGAAGACGGTATGTTCAAATTTGATCATCTCAAGGATAATCTTAAGTTTTCGCATCCTGTGTTTCCAAAAAACCTTTACACTGTAAGAGCGAGTGTTTTTGCTTGGGTGTTTCTTGTCGCTCGCGATCTTCCTTTCCGCTATCCGTGACCATCTGCTCTTGGGTAGGAGCGAGCTGTGCTCGCGCTCTTCCTTTCCTCTTGGGTAGGAGCGAGCTGTGCTCGCGCTCTTCCTTTCCTCTTGGGTAGGAGCGAGCTATGCTCGCGACGCGTACTGACCGCTGACGGCTATCTAAAATGGCAGCAGGTTGCCTGCAGCGTCGAACACAAACGGTTTCGCTTCGTCTATTACCTCTAACCGTGAATGCAGTTTCGCATCTTCAAGCAGCACTTCGGAGATATCGAGTTCCGTCAATCTCAATGTACTCTCAATACGGATAACCCGTGCATCTTTCGGTTCTGTGAGACCGATGGTGTCGAGTGCTATTTCGATCGCTTCACTGTCGGTATCGTAATAGAACGGGATTTTCGATTTTTGCGGTCCGAGGGCAGTGATACCATTCATGTAAGTCGCGTGCCGATCAACCTTATCTACAAGACGTGTCGTCGTGAAGTCTGCGAGTCCGATACCGGTAGCGTTGCCGTCGCTCTCTTCGGTGAGGTCCCGGACGAATATACGGAGGATCGCCGGTTTCGCGGGTTCCGGTTCAAAGTTCTGCATCATCCGGCCGATGACGTTCGTATCCATACCGGTGCCGCTGATATTTTTACCCGTCCAATCCACGATGAGCAGATCGAGTTCATCGAACGGGAGCCGTCCCATCAGTGATTTCGCCTCAACGAGCAGTTCGCGTTCCGTCTGAAGGAGGTGCGCGGCAGGCATTGCGACCGCTTTTGCTGTCTCCTCGTGTGCGTTCTCAATCAGACCCAACCCGAAAGCGATCTTGCCGGTGTCGAGGATAAAGCCGCCGACTGCAGTGATAACGTGTTCAAAACCGTACTGGAAGAAGGCGCGGTGATAGAGGTTAGCACCCTGCTGTTTACCGAGTCCGATCACCATCATCTTCATCAAACCGCTTTCGATGGAGCCGTTGAAATCTGTATGCGCTTTAATGCGGTTCAGCGGGACAACGTGATCCGCTTCGGCGGCATACCAATCCATAAAGATCGGCAAACCGTCCGCTGTTTTTCCGAGTTCCACGACCTCCATCGTCGCTTTCACGGGTGCGCCGACGGTCTCCTCGGTGATACCGTAGTGTTCCAGGACGCCCCGTTGTCCTTCAGGGGTTGCGCCACCGTGGCTGCCCATCGCTGGAACGACAAACGGGTGCGCGCCGAGCGTTTTGAGGTAATCAATCGTCGCCTTGACTGCAGTCGCGATATTTGCGACACCGCGACTACCAGCAGTGATAGCGACAGTCTCACCGGGTTTAACAATAGCGGCGGCGTTGATGCGATCTAATTCCGCGTGAATCGCTGCGGGGAGGTCGGTAAGAACGGGTGCCTCAAACCGCTGCCGAATCCGTGCCATATTTGGAAGTGCCATGCGTTTTCATCCTTTATGGTTCGACTTATAAGTGAATTTTACGGCAATTTTATCAAAAATAGGATAAGAGTGCAAGGGAAATATGAAGTAGCCGTCAGCCGTCGGAAACCGTCAGCTGTCAAAGGGATAGTTTTCAGTTGTCAACCACGTGCTGTCTATGCAGTTGAAGTCTGAACTGTGATTTATGGGATTCGTGTAATTTCCATGATAAGGGATACGCTCAAATTATCAAAACGATCTCAAACGATCCTGTCTCTCCTGCCAATCCGGGAGATACGCAGACATATAACCTTTAAACAATTTGCCGTGATTCGGGACGAGCAGATGCACCAGTTCATGGACAATGACGTATTCCGTCAAAGCTTCTGGTAGGCTGAGCAGATCCGTGTTGAGCGTTAGGCGTCCATTCGTTGAAATAGATGCCCATTTCCGCCGCATCTGACGCAGGTGAACCTCCCGCACCTTTACACCGATGTGGTCTGCCCACTGTTGGACTGCCCCTTTCAAATCCGCTTTATTGGCATTCATACGCGCTCCAACCTCAACAATTCATTTGTTATTTCGATTTTGGTTCTTATATCAACTGAGGGTTCTAATGTTTGATAGAGTGTACGCCGCAATTGGCTTTGTTGATGGTCATCCCACCGATAATCAGGGAACCGCGCGAAAACTTGATCAACGGCTTGTGCTTGTTCTGGGTTAACATCTTCTATAGCATTTCTGAGAACCGTATAAACCGCATAAGCGTTCTGGTCCATACCCATCTGGTTCTGTTCTCTTGCTGCGCGTGATTCCTCCTCAGCTAACTTCATAAGCTCAGCCAAAATATCTTGCGTCTCTGACTGACGATTTTCATAGTTCTCTGCGACAACTTCTACACGCTCACCAAGTGGTATTAAATACGGGCTTGATTCGCCTTCATCGGTTACCTTCTGACGCAGTATTTTTACCAAGTTCAAAACTTTAACCGTATCGGACGCGTCGCTCTGATCTATTTCCCGCAAGGTGGTCTCGTTCAATTCATAAACAGCATCAGGCAACTCAAATAGATCGCCTTCCGTATGCGCTTGTAAGAGTCGCTGCGTCTTGGCGGTTAACTCTTTGTCAACGTAGGTGCGATCGGAATAGACGTTACGAATCAATCCATAAAGCATTGCGAGTGCCTGATAGTCCTCTATAAACGGGTGTAAGAAGGCATCCGGCGAAAGAATGTTGTAGAGGTTCTGTACCTGTTTGAAAAACGCGAAAAACGCCTCCCGGGTCTCTTTATCCCTAAAATTCACAATTGCCTGCTCTTTCGCTTTATCGTCCGAACCCGTGGTAAGCGAAAGGTATCGCTGCGCGGTTTCACGCATCAGTTTTGCAAACGTCTCTTTGAGGACATCGATGTTCTGGATAACACTCTCCACCTCGTTAGAATCGAAGGCGAGTGCCTTTTCGAGGTGCTCAAAGATACCGACAAAATCTAAGACGAATCCGGCAGGTTTTACCAACCCGTCCGTATCTTCGTAAGGTCGGTTCACGCGCGCGATTGCTTGTAGTAACAGATGGTCACGCATCGGTTTATCAAGGTACATGCAGTAGAGGATCGGAGCATCGAAACCGGTCAATAACTTCTGGGTCACAATTAAAATCTTCGGGTGTTCGTTTTTGTTGGTGAACCGCTTACGGACATCTTTCTCTTGCTCCGGTGTCCGGTGATACGTCTTCATCAATGCGGAATCCCGATTGTCCGTTGAATAGACGACTTCAGCATACGCCGGTGGCAAATGCTTATCCAGTGCCTGCTTATAAAGTGCGCACGCCTCGCGATCCACACCGACCAGAAACGCCTTGAATCCCATCGGTTCCACCGTCTCTTGAAAATGTTCAGCAACAAACTGAGCGATTTTCTCAACTCTGTTGGGTGCTTTCATCATCGTTTTCAGGTTGACAGCGCGATCGAGGATTGCGTTCAGTTCATCGGGGTCGCTAACGCCTTCAGCGTCTGTGAGGTTAAGAAATTCCTGATCCAATATCTCTCGATCAGCCCACAAAGTTGACGGCGCGAGCGCGTAATTCAACCGGACAGTCGTGCCGTCCGCAATGGATTCCAAGATGGCGTATTTGTCGAGATAGCCTCGTTCATCGTCGATGCCGAACATCTTAAAAGTTCCGTCGCCTTTAGAGAGACTATCAATCGGGGTGCCGGTAAATCCGATGTAGGTTGCGTTGGGGAGAGCAGCCATCAGGTAATTCCCGAAATCGCCGCCGGTTGTGCGGTGCGCTTCGTCAATCAACACGATCACGCTTTCACGGGTGTTAAGGTTTGAAGGTCGCTTGTCGAATTTATGAATCATTGACACGACCAAACCGCGATAATCGGAGGATAGAATCCTTTCCAAATCGTCCTTGCTCTGTGCAACCTCAAGCGTCGTGATGCCGTAACCGGTGATGTTGCTAAAGAGTTGACTCTCCAGTTCGTTGCGGTCAACGACCATCAGCACAGTCGGCTTTTCTGTCTGTTCACCACTGCGTAAGAGCCGCGCGGCGATGCTTATCATGGTGAGGGTTTTGCCGCTGCCCTGTGTATGCCAGACAAGCCCGCGCCGTTTGTTGGGATCCTGAACCCGTTCAATGACTTTCTCCACAGCGCGCGTCTGGTGTTGACGCAACACGATCTTGGTGAGTTGATCGTCTTTGCTCTGGAAGATAATGGACCGCTGTAGGACCCTCAGGAAGCGATCGCGGTCGAAGAAGGTTTTGACTTTCTGCTCGTAGTTGGTGGGTTCGTCAATTTTCCAGTTGAACAGGTTTTTGCGCGTAACGTTCCATGTAACGCCGTAGAAGAAGTCCAGCAGTTGTGTGACACCGAAAAGTTGTGCGGTGGTGAACATCTCTGGTGTCTCGGTGTGGTAGCGGCGAATTTGCTCGACACCGAGTGCTAATCCGTCCGGTTTGCCAGCATTTTTGGTCTCCACGACTGCTACGGGCATGCCGTTAATCAGGAACACCACATCGGCGCGATTGCGATGCGCTGCGTTTTGCTGTTCCCATTCATCGGTGACGTGGAACAGGTTATTGTCGGGGTTCTCAAAGTCAATCAGGGTGACATTGCGGTTGCGGTTTTCACTGGCAACGAAAGTTGACTTTTCACCGCGCATCCAAGCGATTGCTCCCTGATTTCCCTCAAGTGTTGCGTTGAGCAGACCGAGTTGCCGCATAACGTCCGCGCAATTAGTATCATCTACGATTCCTTTGTTGAGTTTCAAGAGTTGCGCTTTCAGTACTTCGGTGAAATAACGTGCGGCGGTATCACCTCCGCGCATTTGCATGGCTTCTGATGGTGAAATAGATTGCCAACCGATTTCAGCGGCGTATTTGAGCATTGGCTCCTGTACTGCGGAACGTTCGGAAGCGAGGTATTCCTCAGGTGCGGTGTATTTTTCAGATTCTTCAGGACTGCTGAGTGCTGGCAGTGTTTCGGTTTTTAGTCCGAGGCGTTCACCCGGTAGCGGGAGCATGTCCTCACGGATTTCATTGGGATGGATGACTTCTGGCGAAGATTGTGTTGGGTCATTATGGGGAACTTTTATCCGGGATAAATAGCCATTTTCATTGTCGGTGAATGCATTCCGAAGGTTTATGCCACCAGACCGGATAAGATTAAAACGTTCTTTAGAGATTCCAACACGAAGCCATGTTTTATTTTGATCGTTTTCACTAACGGTAACAAGGTAAAGATGACCTGCAGAATCTTTACATGAAAAGAGAGCAGGGTCGTCGTTGTGTACATAGTTTTCGACGACTTTGTGTATGCCAAGATTTGGAATATCATACTGAATAGGGAGGTTTAAAGACGGTTGTGGGACCTCCTCACCATCTTCTTGTAATCCTTCAATATGAAATTCGATAGCTTCTTGAATTAACGTTTGGGTTTCTTCTAACGTCTCACCCACGGTGATACAACCGGGGAGATCTGGGACATAAGCACCATAACTGTTATCACCCTTTTCATATATAACTACGTATTCCATGCGTTTATCCTTCATGACTTGAGACCTGCTTGGTTCAGAACGCTATTGCGTGTGCCCTTTGGAACATCTTTGCTCATCTTGTCAGGAACCGTTACTTTGCCCTTTTTGGTTGAAGGAAGATCATTGGCAAGTTGGGCAGATGCCGTCAGACGAGGTGCAACCCAAGACTGGATGTGCATAGTATAACATACTGACAAAAAAGTTGTCAAGTTTGTCAATTTAGTAAAAATGCCGATGTCTCACACGTCCATCTCAGTATCAATCAGCGGGACAGCAGACCGCTGGCCAGTCATAAGTTCGTCAAGCATGGCGTGGAAGAGTTCGTCCAGATGCTCAACTTCTCGTTCAAGGGCTGCTATTTTTCCATCAATCGATCGGAAAACAGCAGTAATGGCGCGTTGTTCGGGGAGTGGTGGAAGGGGTATTTGCAAGTTAACGAGTACGTTTTTACTTAGTCGCTGCCGACCTGTCGTACCTTGCATCTTTCCGGCAAGTGAAATGCGAACATTAGGAAGTAATAGGTAGTAAAAAAGATAGGATATATCACTAACGCCTTTCACTTCCCGAATTGGAATCACTTCAGTTGTCGCAATACCGAATGGTGTTGGCAACTCCTTGATGATACACTGTTTTCCATTTTCAAAAGATGGCGTAATTTTAGGTAGGAGAATGTCGCCAGGTTCAAAATAGGTTCCGCTCTTTAGTTCATCGTTTGTTTTCAGGATGAATTCTTGAGAAAATAGTTTGGCAATTGGGATCAATTCCATCGGCACAAACGGAATTTTATCGTATTCTGAATATCGTAAGTTCCTCGGTTTTTTTGTAAATGTAACCGCTTCTGCCAAACGCGTAGTCTCCCAACTCTCAGGAATCTCGCCAATCTCTGTCTGCTTGCGGGGTTCACCCGTCGTACCGTGTGAAAAGAGGACATCCATCAACGCTGCTTTGCGTTCACGTTCTAACGCAATCTCGCTTTGACGGGTAAACTTTGCCTCTTGGATTGTTTGTAAGACGTGGGCAATGGCGCGCTGTTCGGGCAGTGGGGGCAGGAGGATTCTGGATTCTTTATAATCTCCAAAAATTAGATTTCTTATTCCGGTTGTCCTTTTTTGTAGTTTTCTGGTTTGCCCTGAAGCATGAAAGTGTAGAAGGTAGAAAAATAGGTAGGTAGGACATATTGTTTTTTTATCAATTACCCGTAAGCGACTTGTGAAATTACTAAAACAGTATGTTCCGTCGTTGAGATCGAAAAACACAACTCTACCAACGGGTTGTTCAGGGCCGCCTCCAGAACGTTCAATAATTATATCGCCCCATTTCAGTTTTTTCTTCGTTAAATGCCGCTGTTCTATAGGTAAAACTGCTACATCTGTTAAGTCAAGATAACCGTCGCTGGTAAAATTAGTATTTCTGACAACAGCACATTCCTCAAATGGTCCTTTTTTCCCTTTCCAAATACCATTCTCAAAACTGAATAGCTGCGGATTTGATAATTTTATCACATCCCAATGCTCTGGGAAATTCATTTTATTCATTGTGGTCTTTCCGCGTTTAGTTCAATAGGTATGTGGTTAATTAAAAAAATCTGAAGTGAGAATAGATCGTCTATCTTTGTGATCTCCGCTTTGAAGGTGAATTCATAGTTAGCGGTATACCTTTGCATCATGAAACAGTCTATATGGAGTATCTTTATCTCGAGGGATTACATTTTGTTCTCCCCATATCACCCAAATTAGTTCTCCATCTATTTTTGCTAAATAGCGTTCCAATAAATCTTGCCTTAAATATATGAAATCCTGCCTTTCTCCCCATTCCTCGCCATAGCAAAAAGTTGCTGATGCCTGTCTACCATTGTTTTCAAAGAGATCAAAACTCTGCGGATGCCCATGCAAACTAAAGGCTTCTGCAATCTGCCGAATTGGAATTGCTACACTACGACCGGGAACGGCTGCACTACTGGAATCCGACCAGTGGTTTTCCCTTACCGGAACTAACATCTCAAATGTTTGAAATTCTGGTTGTTCAACATCGACCGTTTCCGTTGTCAACTTAAGGCCTTGCTTGTGCAATTGTGTTTCAATCATTTCCCAATTCTCTGTTTCAATTAGATCCACGATGCTATCTATACCCCAGAATCCTAACAATTTGGCGAAAGGATCCTCTGTTTCAATTAGATCACTGATACTGTCTAAAAATTCTTGTAAATCTTCGTTAGATATGGGTTCACCGTTCTGTAGAAGTACTGGCTGCGCTTCAGGAACTAGAACTGTACCTGTTTTTAATGACACTTCCTCCCAACTGTTCTCTGGATATGTATCACACCACGGGACCTCTCCTGCGTATGTGTAACCGTCCTCTGGACAGAACGGTAGGGTATGCATATCTATTTTCTCCTGCTTCTTCAAAATCTCAACAATTTCCTCAATTTCTTGAGACTTTACAACCAATCCCTGAAAAAAAGAAAACATATCACGATTGGCTTGATCGTCTTTCTGGCTTATATACCCTTTTAAAAGTATCCAAGGTCCCTGTTCTCCACAGAGATTGTCAATCTTCAAATACCGCGTCAAGTCCGGAGGTAAGGTCTTGGCAATCCACTTTTCGGCGGATACTTCTCGATCTCCTAAAAAATCTTCCGTGACGAAATTATACTCTCGTTGCTCATCGGGGAAACTTGGATCAATATCAGCGTTTAAAACACGCACGTCGTTATAATAATCTCGAAGAAGACCATTATCTTGTCGAAATCCAGCAAGTTCATAAAATGCTATCCAAGAGTATTTTTTTTCCGTATCGATCTGTTTTCCGCCCATCTGCTGATCGACCATATCTCTCATTTTCCTGATGAAGCCGTTTGTCAATCGTTCCAAAACTGTCCAATGAAAATCCTAAATCGTATATTCGCCAGAAGACATTCGCTCGAACACGCTTGTATTCAGGGTGTTCAAAATTATAGTTGCCTCTATCCGTTACTAAACATCCAAGGGTATAATTCTCAAAATCCATCTGCAATGGAGCGGGACCTTTTTCATATTCACCTTTATTTCTATTTTCACTTTCGCCCCATTCACGAATTCCACCATCTACAAACGGTGGCGTGATGCGTTCACGTTCATCATCTGTTAACAAATCAGGATGATGTATCAAAGCGATGTCAATTGTTCGTTTTGCATAATCACGCGCTAAGATGTGTGTTGTTGAATGTGGAGAATCAGACTTGAACATGGCTTCATACAATTGTTTCCCATACGAAGGTAACACCTCAGTTACAAAACTGGTATCCTCAAAATCGTTTTGCCGTGCCATTGCGATGCCATAAGTTGCAGCTAACATCCGCTCAGGAACATAAGGGTCGTTAATTGTGAAAGATTTCATGACTAAATCAAAAAACTCTTGAGGGAAACGCCGTCCGTACCAGTAAAGTGCGCGTGTCGCTTGATCGCGCAAAGGTCTGACTGTTGACGTAAGAATCCACATAATGTATTCTGCTAAAAGATGTAGACGTTCTTTGCCAATATCAGATATATTTTGATCATTCTGGCAAGTTTCCTCAAAGCGTATCAGCATTTCTTCAAAACTATAACGGTTACGAAAACTATAACGGTTGCGTCGGACATATTCTGTCCAACTTAAGTCTCGTTCTGACATAGACAGTGCTAAAAGACGTTCTGACCAGAACGAAGCATTGAACGGATGGTTGGGATGTCCTACAGTAGTTTCTGCTGACTTGAAAAAGAAATCGCGATTCTTCTGATATTGGTCAAAGAGATGAGTAACCAGATTGATACAATCTTGATTGATATATTTTGGGGAAATTTCAAATAAAGCACGTATTGATAAACCAAATGTCTTTTTATTATCTGGAAGCTCGTGCAGAAAATGTCCTGTTTCAGATGGTACAAGTGCAGCCAGACACCCGCAGATGTCTTCGTGCATCGGATGTAAGGTTTGATAGTCTTCACCAAACAGTAATGCAACCGCCTCTTCACTATTTAAAAATTCTCGCACATCGTCAGCAGCTTGATCAACCAAGTATTTTGCAATCAGATAACCGCCGAATAGATCGTAGGTAAAATGCATGACTTCACCGACATCTACCCAATCCCGATAAACTAACAACCCTTCGCTTTCTATAGCACGCGTTTTTGATGACTGCCAATCCAAATGTTCACGGGATTTACCGTCTACAATGCGGACCAGTTCTTCAAATGGAATCTCGCGACTTCTATTTTGCCACAAGTGGGCCGCCATCTTGTTTAAAGCAGACTGAACTATAATTGTTTTTGGATGACGATTCAGACGATCACATATTGCTTTGTTGCATTGCTCCAAATATTCATCAAAAACTTCAAAAAGCGTCTGCTCGCCTATATAAACTTGTACCTCAGTCGTGCGTTCACGATTTTTAGTTTCACAGAAAATCTTGAGGTAGATGGGATGTTCAAACTGCTCTAATGGTGCCCCCGTAAGATCAGCTTTAATCTTGTACGCGTTGAAGTACTTTTCAACTGCAGGCTCCACCTCCTCGTATCGATCAAAACCGGAAGCATAAACCCAATTTGGTGAATCCTTATCTTCCCAAGTGAGTTTTTTCCAGTTGAACTCTTTTGGAGTGACTTCTTTCCAAATTGCCTCTTTATAACTGGTTCGACACGTTGTAATTAACACAATATTCTTTGTGTCTGCAATTTCGCTAATAAATCCTTTAAGATACAACTCCCATACCTTTGAAAGTGTTCCCTTATGAACAGATTCATTAAGTCCATCAATTATCAACGGAATACGGGTATGGTACGCTTCAGCAGCCGCTGATAGTGCTTGCAAAAAGTCGTGCCAATCATAGGATGGTGGGATCCCAAAAATGTTCCGTAACTGCGTTTCAATTGGTTGCTCGGTGGTAAAAAGACTTCCGCGGACAAATAGTGCGGGTAATCCGTTTTCCAATCGATCATCACAGATATTACAAGCGATATGAGTTTTGCCAATTCCAGCATCCCCGAGGATATGTAGATCCGACTTGTTGATAAGTCCGCATTGCCAGATTACAGGTCGGAAAAATTTATCCAATAATCTAGCAACAAGATTACGTGGACCATGAATAACCGAGCTTGCCTTGTGTAAAGCTTGTTCTTCATTTTCTTCTTCATTTTCTTCTTCACCAATGTACTTTATCTGTGATATGCCAAATTCCATTGTAACTTCTTCACAGTTATCAAAAACTTTGCGAAGTTGACCGAACGCGGCTCCCCAGTCTATGGCTTGTGCTGCAGTAAGCTCCTGTTTATCCAGGACCTTTCTGGCTTGTTCAAACTTGTCAATTATATTCACTAAGGTATCTTGAAGTGATTCAGAAGCCCCAATGACCTTTGACTTTTCCTCTTCGTCCCACTCAATTTCATTTGGAATAGGACGTTTGAGATCATCAATTGCTTCCTTTAAAACCGGAAGATCTTCCTCAAGTTTTTCAATCCATTCAGTGATTTGGTGCACGAATGCTTTATCGCCTAAAAGCGCGTGAATTTCAGCATCTACGTCAGTTTCGGTATGCAAGGACGAATCGAATTTATCACCTACACCAGCCATCTGCTTATCAAACTGTGTTTTAAACCAGTCCATATCAAGTTCAAGTTCACGAAAGAAATAGTGTAACTTTCCACTAAAACGCGGTTGACTCAACCAGTTGTTGAAGTCACTATCTCCCCAATGTTCAAACTCAACGTTCATATTTTCGGGCATTGACTGAGGGAGTGTGTTTTTAAACCAGTCTTGTTCTTTTGTAGTAAAATTGGTTGGAGTACACAAAATCCATTTTTTCAGACGCGGATGTATTTTACAGGCTTTTTTCAGAGAATTAGTGATGGATCGCTTTCGACCACTTTCGTTCAAGCGTTCTTGAGGATGGTAAAACTTGGCTTGCCATCCCCATTGATCGCCATTTGGCAAAGTAAGGTAGAATTCGACACCGTCACCGCCGCCACTATCGTCTACAGAAGTAAAACGCCCCTTTTCCCCATAAAGCCCTTTGGCAATCTGATAGCACAATTCTTCAAAACTACGGTATTTATCATTTTGATACGGCTTGAGTTTTGACCAATCAATCATTGTTTTGAGTTCTCCTTGTTTAATATGCTGGCAAATTTATCTCGTTCATTGTGGTCTCTTGATAAGTAAATACAAAACCCACTGATCGCTGGCTTTTCTAATTTCCCAGTCGTTTCTTACGTTGTGTTGTAATATCAAAACTTATCTCAATCTACCTCTGGCACTTCAATTTCAAGGTTTTTGATAAGCCGATAAACCCTTCCATATTCGTGGCGAAGTTGTAAAAAAGCATTATAATTACGATAGGCATCCTCAATAAGTTCATCGTAGAGCAGAACCCTGAGATTTTGTTCTGCCATTGTTCTTTTAGACCGTTCCCTCTCTTCGGCATCTGACCATTGCTCAAGATCTCTTCCTACAAGACAGACGATTTCAATAGGTTCATTCTTACCTGTCGCCCGAATTAATTT
This sequence comes from Candidatus Poribacteria bacterium WGA-3G, assembly GCA_000406005.1. GTDB lineage: Bacteria > Poribacteria > WGA-4E > WGA-4E > WGA-3G > WGA-3G. Next base: position 13,850 of record ASZN01000034.1, on the reverse strand, counting down.
CCGAAGAGCATTTCCGTATTTTTCAACCTGTTTGAGCAAATCATTATGATTCAATACCCGATCAGCACGTTTTAACTCAATGATGACATGTTTTCCGGCTGTCATTTTATATTTGATGTCATAACGTCCGTTCAATTCTGGATCCGTGAGTATTTCTTTAGCGTCAATATCTTTGAACTCTTTTTTGACGCTTTGCTCCATATACGGTGTTTCTGTCGCTCTATCCCATGAAGAGTCTAACAACCAGAGGTGTTCGTAAAGAAATTTCTGGATAGTTTTTTCCACTGAGTTGTCTTCAACCTTATCTCTCAGGGCAGAAATGATCTCTAATCTCTCTTGGATAATTTGATAATATAATGTGGCTTCAAAATCGTCAAAATTACCTATAATCTCCAGAAAAGTTGGAAGTGTTTCTGTTGATATTTTATCCAGTTTATCCAGCGACTGTTTGTATAGTAGATTCTCAAAGGCTAAAGCCGTATGTTTATAGAACAGATTTCTATCTTTGGGTTCGTCTATATCAAGTTCGGCTATTTTATCAATGAACACCTTTGCTTGTTGACGTTTTGGAGGTGGTAATTCATGGAGCCATTCTTTAATTGCAGGTATCTGTTGTGCCTCCTCATTTATTTGTAGAGTACGCAAATCATCCCATTTAACACGTATATGACTCAACTCGCTTTTTATCCAATCTCTAAGGGAAATATATCTCTGATCATCCTTTATTATCTCTTGCCTATTGCTGGTTGCAATATCAAATAATTCATTATCATCCAGAAAATCTGCATGTATTTCACCTATAAGGTATTTGTTGTAAAAACCTGCTTCTCTAATATCCTCAAGGATGTCTTCCTGTGCAAGTTTACCACGAACCATGACTACAATCTTGTTAAGGTTTTCCTTCACATCTTTATCTGTAAGAACTGACGGTGTTGTAACAGTTCCAATCCAGCCTCTCACGTGATAAATTTCATACTGTGATTTACGTTCATACTGTATTGAACCTTTTCTCTTTTCCTCATGTTCAAACTTGTCCGATTTGTTGCATAATTCTACATATTGTTCACTTTTATCTCCATAGTGCCAGAGATATTGAAGTTTATCAAAATAATCTCGATCTGTAATATTAATAGGAGTTCCATCAACACAAACCGTAAAGTTATCATCTCCAATTATACTGAACCTACGAGCAAGCCGCCTCTTAACATATTCTGGATGAGTTATTAAAATCCGTTTTTTTAGATCTGTAAGGACAATTCGCGTTCCTGTTTTATTAAGTACCATTTCAGAATCGGGCATAGGTGTAGGTTCATAAGGTTTGTGGTTGTTCTGTTTAATGTGTTCCTCAATTTCATCTGTTGACATCACAAACCCATTTCGTGAACCGTCTCTAAAAGTTTCAACCTTAACAATTTTAGCGATCGAAAAAAGTGAAAGTTTGCCAATGCCCTTCCTGCCCATAACATCACGATCAAACTTTTCTGTCTTTACTGCTTCATGTGTTCGTCTTTCATATCCAATCTCAAGGTACTTGTTATTGATGTCGTCGAATGTCATACCGTGTCCATCGTCGGTGATAGTGATTCTTTCTGTCCCAATTTCAATATCAACATTTGTTGCGTCAGCATCCCAAGAATTTGCTACAACTTCCGACAATACAGCCGGAATATTACTATAAAGATTTATACCGAGATGGTTTAAGACGTTAAGGTTAATAGTCATCTGATACTTTTTAGGAGTATCCATTTACGTTCTCCTTTACATGTTTCTGTATACTCTCACCTATAACCTTTGCGAGTTCAACAGGAACAGCATTTCCGATGTAGGACGCTATGCGACTCACTATGATTGGTGAATCGGGTTCAACAAACTTGTAATCTTTTGGGAAAGTTTGCAGAAGGGCACCCTCTCGAAGTGAAAGAGCTCTATGCTGTTGGGGATGCCCGAATCGTCCGCTGCCCAAATTGTTAAATTGTGTCGTGATTGTTGGAGCCAGATCCTCCCATTCCATACGACCATAAACCGTTGTATACCCTTTTCCTGAAGGCTTTTGGTGACACGGTAAACGCAGTTCCTCATCCCAATCTTTCCAGGTCCCACCAGGATTTGATTGCTTAATACGTTTTTTATTCATTTCAGTTAGTTTCCTTGAGCGATGAAGGGGATCTGATTCAGACACCTCACCATCATCAATTTCAGGGAGGTCACCAATGGCATCTTTAACAGTTTGGAAAGGGAGCAATCCATCTTCCGAAGAACCGGAGTGCCTTTTTGGAAGAAGTTCAAAATTATCCCAAGTCGAGGCAATTAGCACCAGACGCTGCCGCTTTTGGGGGACACCGTAGTCAGGACAGTAGACCATTAATTCTGGATGGAAATAATAATAGAGGGAACGAAGCTTATTACAAAAGTTCCTAAAGATATTCTCTTTTCTGATAAGAGGTACATTCTCAAACGCTATCAGATGAGGGTTTACCTTTTCAATTAATCTTCCGAAGTCGTCAAGCAAACTCCATCGTTCATCGGAATTTCGATCCTTATTCTTTCGCGTATGAGCAGAAAAAGGTTGACACGGGGCACACCCAACAAGAAGCTTAATACTATCTTTTGGGTATAATTCGGCAAGCTCGGCACTCGTAAATTCACGAATGTCCTTTGAGATAAACTGTGCTTTATTGTTTTCTGGAAAGGGGTTGTTTTCTTCAAAGGCGTACTTACACGTTTCGTCAACATCAAGTCCGGCAACAACATTTATACCTGCCTGCCGAAGTCCATACGTCAGACCCCCCACACCGCAGAACAGGTCCACCGCTGATATGGATAACGAAGATTTTTTTTCTTTTATTAAATCCATAACCCACTCCTTGGTCATGTTACGTTTCTATGTTGACTGTCTCCCAGATGAAGAAGATACCCTATTATATCATTTTCACTCCAAAAAAATCAAGCAAAAAGTCAATGATAGTAAGGTTTAGAAGAACCCAAGCATATCGGTATTCCGCGAAACTTATTAAGTCCGAAACTACTAATGGGATTCACTGTAAACTAAGTTGTGTCAACACATCTGCCAACGCTTTATCTGCCTTCTCGCGGGCGATGCGTGCTTCTGTTAAGTCTGCAAGAATCTCGTTCACTGGACGGTGTTCTACCTTGTCGCCTACGTCTACAAATTGGGACGGACTCAGATTGTAATCGGTTTTTTGGGCATCTCCCAGTGTGATAACACTGCTCAACTTTTCACGAGACTCCCACGCCTGATAGACTTCCGTCGCTGCATCAATCCCTTCATCGGTGAGGATGTTTTTCGGTTTTCCCTTCTCGAAGTGCTGGGAGAGATTGATAAGCAGTATCTGTTCTTTACGTTCCGATGGCTTGTTTCGATTAAGCAACAAGATAATCCCCGGCGCACTGGTGTTGTAAAACAGGTTTTCAGGGAGAAGAACCACGCCTTCAATTAGGTCTCTTTCCACGAACTTTTTGCGGATATCACGTTCCCGATCAGCGTTTTTACTCCCGGACCCGCGAGAGACCGCACCGGTATCCAGCACAATTGCAGCACGTCCGTCGTTCTTTAGAGAGGCGAGGATGTGCTGCACCCATCCCCAATCAGCGGACGAACTCGGCGCGGTGCCGTCCGAAAATCGGCTCCAATTGTCGTTCTCGTAAAAAGCCTCGTCATATTCCTTCTGATTCCACATCGGATTCGCAACCACATAGTCAAACCGTTGCAGCGATGAACTGTTTTCAATAAAACGCGGATTACGGAAAGTATCCCCGATCTGAATATCTGCACCGATAAAGTCGTGCAGGAAAGCGTTCATCTTCGCCATGGCGTAGGTCGTCGGTGTGAGTTCCTGTCCATAGATTTGCGGTGCCTGACTCTTTTGATCTGGATGTGTCTGTGTGAACAGCAGGCGCGGCTTGATGAGCAGACCGCCTGAACCGCACGCCGGATCGTAGATCGTTTTGTAGGGTTCCGGGTTAAGGAGACGCGCCATGAGCCACCCGACCTCTTTCGGTGTGTAGAACTCGCCCGCGCTCTGTCCTTGTCCTTCGGCGAACTTCCGTAACAGATACTCATACGCACGGCCGAGGATGTCGGGTTCGGTGTCCTGCAGCCCAAGCCGATGCCGACTTAGCACCTCAATCAGTGCCTCCAGCCGTTCCTCGTCAAGCGTCCGTTGTCCGCTCTGGCTTTCGTTGAAATCCTTGACATCAAGAACGCCTTGCAAAAGTGGATTCAGACGTGCGACCTCGCGCATCGCCTCGGTGACAAATTCTCCCAAATGACCATCGGCGGCGTGGTTGTGGAGTGCCTCCCAACTATACTGCTGCGGAATGTAAAAACGGACAATCGGCGGACGGTCTTTTTCGAGCGCATCCTTATGATCAGCCTCAATAATTTCTCGAGCACTATCTTCATCTCCGAATACCTCAATCTGTTTCGAGAATTCGTCATCAAAGACATCGGAGAGGCGTTTATAGAAGATCAACGGCAAGATGAAATCCTTGAACTTCGGTGCGTCGCTCGCGCCACGGATGGTATTCGCGGCATCCAATAGCCATGTTTCGAGGGTGGATATATCCAGATGTTCTTCGTCTGTGGACGGAAAGGGGAGTGTGGTTTGGGTCGGTTCTGTTGCGGTTTTCTGTTTTGGCAATGGTTGGTTTCCTTTGGAGGAATGGTTGTCGGTAGGCGCGGGAACAAACCGCGCCTATCGGTTCTCGGATTAGCGTTTGAGATCTGCCCATTGGGTTGCGAGTTTACCGCGTGGTTCCACGGGTAAGAACGTCTCAACGCCCTCCATGATTAGATTGATTTCGGCTTCGTCCAAAGCACGGGTAAAGACTGCGTAATCGTCCAATAACCCCGCAAAAGTCTCGCCACCTTCACCGCCAAGATGATAAGTGACGTTTTCGCCACGGGTCTCTTGGAAGTCGGTTTCGGCGACCTTCTCACCATCGGCGTAAATTTTGAATTTATCGCCATCGCCTGTGACGGCTACGTGCATCCACTTATCCGCTTCAACGATTCCACCGTCGGTCTGGCATAGGACTGTCCATCCACCGACCTGTCCACGCCAAGAGAGGAGTCCTTGGTCTTTGTTGAGAAAGAAGGTATTATGTCCGGAAGCACCCGGCAGGCTCCACCAGATGTGTTCCCATGTGGTACCCTCGAAGTTCGGATTAATCCAAGCGGAGATTGTAAACGGGTCTGATTTGAAAATGTCTCCGTGGAGAGAATCGGAAACTTGCAGCCCAACAAAGGCTCCCGGGTCTAAGTGGATGGCATCTCCAAATTTACCAGCAACCCATTTGGATCCGCCTGTAATTTCGCCGTGGTTATCGTTTCCGGATGCGTCTTCGGGGTTACCCTCAAAGGGGTAGTATGCCACCATATCAGGATCTTCACCTGTAATCCCTAAAGTGGCACTCATGAGTAAAAAGGTGAATGACAAGAATAACGTAAGGATTTTCATCAGAATAGCTCCCTTTAAGTTTTTGTTAGACGTTGAAAAGTTTTGTCCACACCCAAGCATATATTAACACATCCGATAAAAAAAATCAATTTTCGGTACGTTTATAAATCGCGTTTACCGATCTTGATATAAAGTTGATAGAGTTTCTCACCGATGCTTCGCCAGTCATAATCCTTTTCGACGCGGGCGCGTCCGTTTTCGCCGATCCTACGACGGAGTGCTGGATCTGTCAGCAGTCGGGTGACTGCTTCGGCAAAGGGTTTCGGTTCGTCGGCGATAAAAATTTCCTCGCCGTCTTTGAGGTCCAACCCCTCCGCGCCGACTGAAGTAGAGACAATCGCTTTCCCCATCGCTAACGCTTCGAGGATTTTCAGACGGGTGCCGCTCCCGATACGTAACGGCACGACGAAGACCGTCGACTCGGCGAAGTAGGGTTTGATCTCGGGTACACGTCCGGTGACAATAACGCCTTCTCTTTCTTCTAACTTTTGGACGCGTGCTGACGGGTTCCCACCGACAATCGAGAACTGGACCTCTGGCACCTCGCTTTGGATACCCGGTAAGATTTCATCTGCGAAGAAGGCGACTGCGTCTTCATTCGGATACCAGTCCATACTCCCGATATAGATGAGGTGTGCCGGTGCTTCCGTGGTAAAATCGGGTTGGAAGTGCGTTACATCGACACCGTTTGGGATTATTGCGATAGCATCTTCCGCACAGTGGTGCTGAAAGACGGTGGCATCGATATCGGACGTACACGTGACGGCATCGAACTTCGGACTTAGCACCCGTTCGTAGCGTTGAAAAGCGCGTTGTTGCGTCCAATATACGAATTTATAGAACGGGTTAGCCGTTTCACCGCAGAGTCGCCGCCAGATTTCGGAATCGACGTTCTGTTGTGAAAGCACCCCCGGTAAATCGGTCTCCGTGTGGAACTGCGCTGTATGGAACATCTCGTAGTGGACGAGATCGTAGTCTTCAGTAGCGATCAATTCTTTGAATTTCTGACGATAGGCGGGTAGATCATACCGCGCGACGGTAATAGGTTGTTGTCTGTGGAAAGCGTTGATAAGTGTACGGAGTGATACGCGTGGGAGTGTCGGCGCATTCGGGACAAGGTGAACCTGAACGCCTAACTGCTGAAGTTCTGCGACACCTTCTTCGTCTGTCGGTTGTGTCTCCAGCGCGAGCAGTGTTATATCGCTTTTCGCCGCGATTTGTTTGAGGAGGTTAAAGACCCGGATGCGTCCGCCATCGGTGAGTGGAAACGGTACGGTAGGAGAAAGAAAAAGTATCTTCATATTTTTAATCTTACGCCGAGCGTGCAATCGGAACCGCTTGGCAAGGTACAGGTGTCTTGTTGAATCCGCAATGCGCCGTTGTTGCATTGCTACCTGCCTCGGCTAACTTTTTTGTTTTAGTTTTTATAGTAAAACCCGCAATTACTTTTACATTGGCGAGGTTGCAAACCTTGAAGAAACACCCAAGCAAAAACCCTGCAGTGCGGAGAAGTTGTCTATCAAAGTGTAAACATATCTTTAGATTCCACTATAATAACTGCTGCCTCGTCAATAGCGATTTCCTGTTTGCTGGAATCAATACGGACCTCTGTCCCGATTGGAATGACGAACATTGGATCGGTGTGCCCGAAGTCCATGTTAGTGACAATCGGCATATCGTTTACCCCGTGTTCCTCACGGACGGCTTTACAGAGCGTATCCTCATATTCGCTAAAGGTCTGTGGATCAACACCGCCACCGGGGCGTCCGAGTAGGATACCGTTAAGTCCTTCAAGGAGACCCATCGCTGCGATGCATCTCACAAATTCCGTTAGAAAGGCAGGGGGTGGCGCGTCTTCAGAGGTCTCCAAGAAAAGAACGGCACCTTGAAGGTCCGTGACAGAAAAATAGTCGGTGCCGCGAAGCCAGTCCAGCACTTCAACACAACCGCCAAATAGCTGCCCTTCGGCGATCCCTGCGTCCTGATGGAATCTCCATCCGGTGCATGGGTTCAGTTTTCGACGGATGGATTGGTTTTCCGGGTTCTCCCACGGCAGATATTCAACTGTCCATCCGGATTGATTCTGCGGAATAACACCGATGGGTTCGGCAGAAAAGAGGGTGCGTCGGACAGAATCCACCATATACGGAAACATCCCGCAGTTTTCGGCGAATCCTGCCATGAACGAGGGACCATAGAAGGACACGAAACCGGCTTTGAAACAGACGGCGTGCGATATGGTTGTGTCGGAATAACCCATGAAAACTTTCGGGTTCTTCTGAATCATGTCTAAATCGAGATACCGTAGCGTGCGGATAGAATCTTCGCCGCCGATTGTCGAGATAATACCGTCGATCGTTTCATCGGCGAAAGCCGCCATCAGGTCGTCGGCGCGCGCTTCCGGATTTTTGGCGAGCCAATCAGCGTCGCGCAAGGCGTGCGCGGTTTCAACAACCGTTACACCGAATTCTTCCGCAAATTGCCGTTTACCGACTTCATAACGGTAAGGGACAGTGCCGGGACCGCCCCAAGAGAGCGAAATTGCTGCGATACGGCTACCGGGACGCAGTATTTTGGGTTTGACTTTCATCATCGAAAATCCCGATTTTTTCTTTTCCTGTCTCAATAAGTACAAGCAACCGTTGTTTCGCTCGCTGGCGTGAACTCGGTATCGGTGGTGGCGGTTCAAAGATTGTCCCCCGATCTTTTTGCACCCAGCCTTTTATCGCGTCACTCGCCTGGATGCGAAGCCATGTGCTGTTCAAATCAAGATAGACCTTCAAGTGCTCGTTCTCGTTTCGGATGTTATATTTTAGGGGTGTATCTGTTATTTGCCAACTCGCGCCGTCTTTACCTATTGATATTTGCGTTTTCCGTGATAGGGGTATCTTCAATGCTTCAAATTCTCGCCTGAGTTCCTGCGTCAATTTACCTTCAGCGAGAGCGGTCTGCGATGCTGAACCGACTTGAAACAGAAACGTCAGAATCTCAGGTTTCGATTGCTGGTAGACGTTGAGTTTTTCAGTGCCGTTCTCAATACGATATGTCTGCTGCTGTCCTTTATCCGTGATAATCCACCGACTGTTGGTCTTGGCAGTGGAAACCTCTAAATCTGTGGAGAGGGGAAGTCCGTTTTTGTCAAAAGCGTCCTTTAAGTCGGGTAAAAAGACATCAATCTGATGACCTGTCTTGACGACAATATACCCAGCCCCCGGTGCGTTTTTGAGCACCCACTCCTCGCCACTTAACAAGATTTCGAGGGTCGGCGTACTCGGACCAAAGCGAATATCTGTGGTCATATTGACGAACATTTTTTCCCAATTGATCCCTTTTTCCAGGGCGTTGTCAAGGTCCTTGCCTTTGAGCTTTGCACGATGCGTCAAAGCCGCGCTAAACAGATGCTCACCTTCCAACCTGTCACTATTCAGGTTGCTAATATATCTCCGATCCAAGTTGAAGCGGTACACATCTTTGGTATAGGCGAGCGGCTTGGAATTGAGCGTCGGTCTCCCGCGGACTGCTGTGCGGGTGTGAATTTGCAGTTTAGGGGTGTTCTTCTGTTCAACGGGTGGTGCCTGAAGAATATAGACGGCGATGCCGAAACCGGCTGCGAGGATAAAGAGGATACCGAATGTTAGACTTTTCAAAAATGCTTTCATCTTTTATGTCCTATTCTGAACGGTGTGTTTTAAGTTTTCTTTTTCAACGAATATAGACAAAAATTAGTTGACTTTAAGTCTCCGAAAGTTCAGAATTAATCACACATCTCTATTATTATCCACTATTTAGAGGAAATATGCAAACGTTAAATCCTTTAGCGATTGAATTAAACGAGGCTCTTCGCGATGCTGCGCCATCGGTTTTTGCACTTCTCTCCGAGTTAGGGAAACGGATCTACCTACCGAAAGGCATCTTAAGCCAAACAGCGGAGGCGAACGCGGAGGCGCATCAGTTCAACGCAACACGTGCGATCGCCTTGGACTTTTCAGACGGGACAGGTGATTTGATGCACCTGCCGGTTTCTCGGAAACTGGTGCCTGAACTCACACCCGAAAGCATCTACGGTTACGCACCCGTGCTCGGTCAGCAGGCGTTACGGGAGGTGTGGAGAACGCATCTATTGCAAGAGAACCCGTCGCTCAGTGAGAAAACGTTCAGTCTTCCAATTGTGACGAGTGGTATGACGCACGGGTTTAGTCTGCTCTCCGAACTCTTTCTCGACAGCGGCGACACACTCATTCTCGCGGATCAGATGTGGGGCAATTATAGGCTGATCTTCCAGACCAAAGCGGGTGCAGATATTCAAACCTACCCTTTCTTCAACGCCGCAAGCGGCTTTAACACACACGAGTTTCGCCAAACACTCGCCAACGCTACCGACGAAAAATTGCTCGTCCTTCTGAATTTTCCGCACAATCCGACCGGCTACGCCGTTACGCGCACGGAAGCACAACAGATTGTGGACGCAATCGTGGCGCGCGCAGAAACCGGATGCCGTATCCTCGTTATGATTGACGATGCCTACGCCGGTCTGTGGTATGACGAGACGGTCATGCAGGAATCGCTTTTCGGTTTGCTGGTTGAATGCCACCCGAATGTAGTGCCTGTGAAAATAGACGGTGCCACGAAAGAGGAATACGCATGGGGTTTACGCGTGGCGTTCCTCACTTTCGGACTCGACGCAACGGCGATGCAACCGCTGGAACAGAAGTTAAGTGGACTCATCCGAGCGAACACCTCTGGAGCATCGCAAGTCTCGCAAACGCTTATCCTTAAGACGATGCAGGCACCGGGTTATGGGGAACAGAAGCAGCGCAACTATGAGACACTCAAAGCGCGTGCGTTGAAGGTGAAGGCGGTTGCGTCCGATGAACGGTATACGAGATATTGGGATGTGTATCCGAACCACGCCGGCTATTTTGTATGCCTACGCCTTAAGTCTGGGAACGCAGAAACCGTTCGGCAGCGACTGCTTGTGGAACACGGCATCGGTATCATCGCACTCGGTGAGGCAGCGTTGCGGGTCGCTTATTCTTGTCTGGATGAATCGGATATTGAGACGGTCTTTGCGGAGATCGCGAGGGTTGTTGAAAGCGGATAGGGAACGGTATAGGAACCGTTCCCTATGATGTCATGTTTACTGTTCTGTTTTTAAGGCACCCCAAGTGGTAGTGGCTTTCCCACCCGGTTCTACCGGCGTTGTTGGCAAGGTACCGACGGTTTTACGGAAATAGATATCGTCTTCCACGTCATTCGGACCCGCCCAAACCCAAAATGCTGTTGAGTCCGGGTCTTTCAAGATTTCGCGCATCGTGTCGGCACCGAAACCCCAGATACCTTCTCCGAATGGGTCGAGTTGTGTCGCGTTATCCCAGCTGCTATCGTCAAAATCGGGTTGTTCCCAACCGTCATTCCGATCAGCGAGTGGTGGGCCGGCATTTGCCTTCCAAGTATCATCGGAAGGGATATAGGTGCCGTCGTCAAGGATGACATCAAACAAGGCACCGCCGCGCCCGGTATCCCCGGGTTCTGCGTCGTGTACGTAGACAGCGATGACAGCGTAGCCGTCCGGCATGTCAAATTCGGTGACAGTGGCTTGTTGCCAGTTGTCGCCTTCGGCGACCTGTTCGCCGTTAACGAAGCCTACCCATGAATTGTCGCCGTTAATACGGAGTGTCGCCGCCCAGGTCCCTGAAGCGACTAAAGCAAAGACTAAAACCAAAATTGTCGGAACAAAAAACTTTTTCATTTGATTCTCCTTTCTGATGTTGTGATGATTGCGTGAGATTACATCGCCTCGTTTTTGATACGTGCCCACGTGGTGGCGATTTTGTCTTGCGGTTCAACAGGAAGTGTACCGATGGTATATCGGAAATAGATGTCGTCTTCAACATCGTTGGGACCGCACCAGACCCAATGTGCCTCGCAATCCGGGTTATTGAGGATTGCGCCCATCGCTGCGGCACCGAACCCCCAGATACCACCACCGAATTTTTCGTAGATTTCGAGTTCATCTTCCCATTTGCTGTCGTCGAAATTGATTTCTTCCCAACCGTCATTCCGATCAGCAATCGGGTCGCTTGTATCGCACCGCCACCCTTCTTCGCCGGTCCCGATATAATCAGGCTTAGCGTCGAGAACAATATCAGCAAGGAATCCGCCTCTACCGGCGGCACCGGGTTCCGCGTCGTGGACGTAGACAGCAATTACGGCGAACCCATTGTCCAACTTAAAATCGCTGACGGTCGGTGCTTGCCAGTTCGCGCTCTGTGCGACCTCTTCGCCGTTAACAAAAACGACCCAAGTATTATCGCCACTGACCCGCACTGTGCCGTTTTTCGGAGCGGCATCTGTTATTTGTGGTAGAAACATGAGACTGCTTAGGAGGAGCACGAGTACCAAGCAGCGCATTAATCGGTTTTTCATAGAAACCTCCATTTTTTATACTAAAGCCTACGATTAAGTAGACACTTTTCTTTAACCAAAGACAATATGAATGTTGTGACTCGTATATCTTTTCTTTTCGCTTGGCGACACATTAAAAATTTGATTCGAGTGCTATTTTTCCGGCGAGGTCCGCAACGAACTGATAAGCGACACGTCCAGACCGTCCACTTGAGGATGCCTCCCATTCCAATGCTGCGCGGTGCAACGTCTCTGTCGGGATAGAGAGTCCGCGTTTTTGTGCGTAGTGGGAGACTATCTGTAGATAAGTATCCTGCGAAATCCGTTGGAAGGCGAGCCGTAGACCGAAACGATCGCTCAACGAAACCTTTTCTTCCGTTGCTTCGCGCGGATATAACTCATCCTCATCGTTCTGCGGGTACCGGTTTTCTCGTACCTGTCGAGGCATCAAGTGCCGTCTGTTTGAGGTGGCATAGATGAGAACGTTGTCCGGACAGGCGGAGATTCCACCTTCCAGCATCGCTTTCAATTCTCGATATTCGGGTTCGTCTTCATTGAAAGCGAGATCGTCACAGAAAAGGATATAATGTTCCGGACGCTCCCACAACACCTCGGCAACCTCTTGTAGATGCACGAGTCCCTCTTTCGCGATGCCGATCAACCGAAGTCCTTTATCGGTATAGCGTTCCAACATCGCTTTAACGAGCGAAGATTTCCCTGTACCGCGGTCCCCCCATAGTAAGACATGGTTCGCGGGCAGCCCTTGCAAGAACTGCCGTGTATTCCGGTCTAACGCAGCGCACTGCGAATGAATGCCGATGAGATCGGTGCTATCCACGAGATGCGGGTGTTTAACAGGCACGAGATACCCCGTCCCATTCTGTGCGCGCCACTGAAAAGCGATGTGCTCATCAAGGCACTCACCGTGTGCGTACCCTGCGCGAGCGTCCAAGCGGTTTAGTAGATTATCGGCTTTTTCAAGCAGCTGCCTGAAAAGTGGCAAGATGCTTTCTGTCTCTCGGTTTTCTTTTGACATAGATTAATTCGATTCGTACCGGTTTTCTGTAGTGGATTTGCGTATACCGTTGTTTATCTGATTTTCTGAAGGACTCAGAACCCGTTTCAGCCATGTTTCAAGTTCGCGGTCTCTGGCGATCTCTTTCAGTGCCCAAGTAATACCCCACCTGATGCCCCATGCGATACCGACAGCGAGCATAACCGTCAAAAAGATAGCACCTGACGCGTACAAAAGGAATAGGATTACGATTCCGCCTAAAGTTGTAGCCACCGTTAACTCCTTATATCATTGTCAGATTTACTGTTCTGCCAGCCACTACCTATGGCGCAGATTTCTTCAGTTGTCCCCACGTTAGGGTCAACTTGCCCACTGTATCAACAGCAAGTGGCTCGCCAAAGATCAAAGTGCCGAGATTCGCGGAGTCGTCTGGGTTCAGTCCGTGCCAATCCATGAACACCAAATCGGCTTTCTTCTCCGGGTTATCCGTGCCTTCTTCGTATCCCGGCGTAAACCCGATTTCTGTGCCCTCCTCAATTTTCGGGTCCGTGAGCCATTCAAACGGCATCGCTACTTCGTAAATCATACCGCCTTTGCCCAATTCAGGTGTCGGCACGATCGCAATATCGGACCTTGGGAGATCGGGGTCTTTGATGCCACTGAAATCGGTGACGAGTGCTTTTTTGTTGATATACGCGAAATTCGGTTTGCTTACAGGTACGCCGACACCTACTTTCTCCCAATCGATATACAAAAAGATTGTATCGCCTAACCACGGTTGTGCTGCGTTCGCCGCTGGTGCGAAAATGTCGTCCCGTACCGCTGCTGCGAAATAGAAGGTCTCCGCATCATACATCGTTGACCAAGTCATCGTGAGGTCGTCTTTTCCTTTCCACGAACCTTTTCCGCGAAGTAGTTCATCCTCTGAGTCAAAGGCAACCCAGATCGCA
>ASZN01000033.1 GCA_000406005.1 Candidatus Poribacteria bacterium WGA-3G | reverse complement strand
CGTTCTGATATAAGATAACGCGTTCTGGTGTCTGGAAGAAGGTATTATCGAGCGGGTAGCCAGCCGCCTGTTTTTCTGCGACGGCTTTCNGGAGATCGTCGTCTATATCTTTCGCCTCCCAATAAGCGAACGGGAGACCGTATTCGTCGAGGATCGCACCGTCAATAACGATACGATTTCCGTTTAGCGCGCGCATGGCGTATTGCGGGATGAGTGTGGCGTTCACCTGTTTTGCGCAGCCATCCAATAAAAAAGCGAAGGGGTTGCTGACCGCGCCTTCATGTGTGATGGCGTGTCGGTCGTATTGCTGGAGCGTGGCGTAATAGTCGCGAACTGCCTTGTGACTGGGTTTGAGATTGAGTTGCAGCATGGAGATATGATAGCAGTTTTGCCGATACGAATCAAGCGGAAAAATAACAGGGACATTCAGAAAATATTAACATTGATGAAAGATATGATACAAAAAACCTACAATTGAATGGTCCCGATTCAGCAATCATAAAAAATTGACTTTACCGAGTGGGTATGCTATAATTATGGAAGCGATCAGAAATCGCAACGCTTTTTATAGTAAATCCAGTAATTACTTATACACTCATATTGTTGTGTGAACGTGAAGTTCGTTCTCACAGAGGCACAGGCTAACGGTCTCCTATGCTACAAGTGTAAATATATTTTTGGATTCTACTATAAGTCTCAATATTTTAAGTCTCAATATAACAACACTAAAAATTAATAGAGGAGGAATTCAATGCCAGCAAAACAAATTATTTTTGACGAGGAGGCACGGGTAGCACTCAAGCGCGGTGCGGATACACTCGCCGATGCTGTGAAGGTTACCCTCGGACCGCGCGGAAGAAATGTAGTTATCCAAAAATCTTTCGGTGCCCCGCTGGTAACATGCGACGGTGTCACCGTCGCAAAAGAAATTGAACTCCCGGACCCTTATGAAAATATGGGTGCCCAACTACTCGAATCCATCGCAACGAAAACAAACGACACAGCTGGAGACGGAACAACGACGGCGACGCTATTGGGGCAAGAAATCCTTCACGAAGGGTTGAAGAACGTTACGGCTGGTGCCGACCCGATGCAGTTGAAAATCGGTATAGATAAGGCTGTCGGTGCTGCTATTGATGCGATCACTGCACAGAGCCGTGCTGTGAACACACACGAAGAAATCTTACAAGTCGCCGCCATCGCCGCCAACGATCCAGCAAATGATAGCGACATCGGTACAATCGTCGCTGAAGCCATCGATAAGGTCGGAAACGACGGTGCCATCACTATTGAAGAAGGTAGAACTTCAGAGATTATGGTAGACATCGTTGAAGGGATGCAGTTTGATCGCGGTTTCCTATCACCGAACTTCGTGACGGATATCCAAGAACAGATCGTCGAATTTGAGAATCCGTATATTCTTATTAACACCGAGAAAATTACGACAATAGCAGACCTTGTGCCGATTATGGAAAAAGCGATGCAGCTCGGGCGACCGCTCTTTATTATCGCTGAAGACATTGAGGGTGAAGCACTTTCGACTTTAGTGGTGAACAAACTCCGCGGAACGCTTCAGGTCGCTGCTGTCAAAGCACCCGGTTTCGGAGATCGCCGCAAAGAGATGTTAGAAGATATCGCCATCCTGACAGATGGTCAGGTCATCTCTGAAGAGAGCGGTATCCGTTTGGAAAACGTCGTCATCGGTATGTTAGGCGCGGCACGACGCGTCATCGTTGACAAGGATAACACGACGATTATCGGTGGTACCGGCGATAAAGCGGCTATTGAGGGTAGAGTTACACAAATTCGCAGGCAGATAGAGGAGACGACCTCGGATTATGATCGTGAGAAGTTGGAAGAACGACTCGCGAAACTTGCGGGTGGTGTCGCTGTTATCAACGTCGGTGCCGCAACTGAAATCGAGATGAAAGAAAAGAAGGCCCGGTTTGAAGATGCGCTTGCTGCGACGCGTGCAGCGATTGAGGAAGGGATTGTCCCCGGCGGCGGCATCGCACTTTTACGCGCTGCGGCCACACTCAACGACTTGGCATTAGAAGGCGACCAAGGGACAGGACTCAATATTATTCGTCGGAGTTTACTCTCACCGGTACGTGCCATCGCAGAGAACGCGGGAATGGAAGGTTCGGTCGTCGTTGCTAAAGTCCAAGAGGGTGAAGGCAATTACGGTTTCAACGCCGCCACTACTGAATACGGTGATATGTTAGAAGACGGCGTTGTTGACCCAACGAAGGTCGTCCGCTCTGCACTCCAGAACGCTTCAAGCATCGCAGGGCTGCTCCTAACGACCGAAACGCTTATCACAGAGATTGAAGAACCGCCGGAACCTGCGGCGATGGATCCGCACGCCGGTCATTTCCATTAAAACCGTATAGGCGCGCTTTCTAAGCGCGCCTACTCATAAACACACCGAACAGGATTCTACATTTACGATCTATCTCCACGTATTTGATACCGCGGTTCCATCCCGCTATCCCAATCACAATCGAGACAAAACATCACGTCTGCTCCCAAATACTGGATATGTTCGCCTTCGCACTCTGGACACACCTTGACCGGTTTCTCCTTCTCTCCAACTGCACCGTCCTGAAAAATGCTTAGATAGTATACCTTCAGTTCACCGGGATAACGATGCCCCATCGGGCAGCGGGCCTGGCTGGCACCATCACTCTCAAAACGGTCAATCGTTTCTCGGAGGAACGTCAACCGACGCTGGCAGACAGGACACGGGTTCGGCATTAATTCCTTCAGAACAATGAGATCCGTGTTTTCATGCTGGATAGTGACCGTCAACGCCAGATGATGCGCGAGTTGCAAATGTGATACGCCTTCACTACCAAGGCTATCAGCAAGTTCTGAGACAATTTTCGCATAACTTTGCGGGTTCAGCACAATTTCCGTCGGTATCATTGTGCCACCTTTTAAACTTGAGAGGAGTCGATAGATACGTTCCAGAATCGGAGCCACCCCCTCTGTCTTTCCCGATAAGAAGTGCGCTAAACCGTGCTCTCTTCGGGTGGGTCAGGTATCAAGGCTGAAGGTTCACTACCACTCCGGGCAAGTGGTGATCTCGAGACACCTCTTTGTGAGCGGTACTGATCCGCAGGTTTATTCCGTAGCACAATTAAGTCGTCTCCGTCGCGCTCAATACTATCACCTTGCATCAGTGTAACCTCAAATTTCCGCATACTTGTCATAAAGTTAATCGTAACACGGGCAGAGGCTTCTAATTGGACACGCCAACCGCTTGCTGTTTTTGAGTGTGTGAACCGCTCGCTAATATCAATCGACTGCATCTGTGAAGCATTGATGATGATACCGCTTGCCGCCTCAGTCTGATCTTGCGTTTCAACTGCGTTTTCGTTATTATTTTGTTCCGCCATGTTTTGCCTTACCTCTGTAGAAATGTAACTTACTCACATTCTAACATAGAAATTCACCGATTGTCAAACCTATTTTCATGTAGATAACTGAAAATCTGTTTGACATCAACGCGGTCATTAGACTATAATATATGGTAAAACGATTTAGGACGGATATGCGATTCACCTATTTTTTCCCCAGTTGGGCAATTGTACTCGGTATCGGCGTTGTGATCGCTATAACGCTGCTGGTCTACCTACGGATAGCACACGCTATGCGTCCGGGGTACCGATTTTTACTGATCGCGATGCGGATCTGTGCAGCGTCTATCTTGCTCTGTTGTCTCTTGGCACCCGTCGTCATTGAAAAGAAAGACATCACGCCACCGACGCACCTCTCTATTTTAGTGGACACATCAAAGAGCATGCAACTTATTGACGCACCCACCGATAAAACACAGGTGTCTCGACTCGATCAAGTGAATGCCCTCCTTTTTAATGCCGAAGGACAATTTCTACAAAGTCTACGCGATCGCTTTGAAATCCATCTCTACCCTTTTGATACAGCACTTCATCAAAATAGAGTATTACCGGAAGATTTTGACAGTGAAAACGTAACACGATTTGAACCGACTGGGACACTTACCAATATTGGTGCCTCAATTCGGGCAGTCGCCTCAGCATGGAAGGGTCAACAAACGGCTGGTATTCTACTTATCACGGACGGTGGACACAATTCTGGACAGTTTCCCTTGGACGATATTACCGCACTGGAGGTGCCTATCTATACAGTCGGTATCGGTTCTGTAGAACCGCCGAAAGATATTCAGATCCAACGTATTGACTATACACCGATCGCCTATACAGACCACGAAAGTGTCATTCGTGTGACGGTTGTGCAGACAGGATACACCGGTAAAACGACACAACTGTCCCTACGTGAAGTCAAGAGCAATACCGTTGTAGATGCTGTGACCTTAACATTCGAGCCACCACAGCGTACAACATCAGCAAACGCTACAACAAAACAGGAAGTCGAATTAAAATTCACACCACAGGTTGAAGGGAGTTTCCAATACACTGTTGAACTTCCGGTGCTTGACAATGAGTTGACGGACGCGAACAATCAGAAGACGTTTTCAATGAAAGTTGTGAAGGCGAAACTCAACGTTTTTTATCTCGAAGGCAGACCGAGATGGGAGTACACGTTCCTGAAACGCGCACTGGCACGCGACCCTGATATTCAGGCGACCTGTGCAATCTTATTGCGCAATAAATCTAAGCGATTGCCGCCGACGGGTAGCCTGCTCAGTCGTTTAGATGGGTATTACCCACAAACGACACCGGCATCAGAAACCGCACAGTTTCCCGAAACACTTACTGAACTCTCGAAATATGACGTTCTGATTTTAGGTGATTTAGGGGAAGAACATCTCACGACAGCACAACAACGCGCAATTGTCGATTTCGTTGAGGTACAAGGGAAGTCTGTAATCTTTCTGCCATCTCGTAGAATGCTCGGAATCAACGGTATCCGAAATACAGAATTAGCGGGACTTTTACCCGTAGATATTCCGGAAAATGGCTGTCGCAGACACGATACGGAAGCCAGAATCCACCTCACCCGATCCGGTGAATTCCACCCGATAATGCAGTTGATGGACACGTCGGTTTTAGGTGCCAGCAGTGCTATGATCTGGCGGAATATGCCAGCCTTATCCCGAACCTTTAGCGGATTCCGTCTTAGAGGTGGCGCGACTCTCCTTATGGAAACTGGCGAAGGGCATCCGATACTGATGTTTCAGAGGATAGGTTTAGGCAAAAGCCTACTCATTGCAGCGGAAGGTCTCTGGAATTGGGATTTCGGCGCGAACACCTTTAAAGACACCCGGTACCACGACCTCTATCCGCGCTTTTGGGCACAAGCATTACGATGGATGGCAACGAACACCGATGACGAGAAATTACATCTTACGACGGATGCAACGACATACTCGATAGGAGACACTGCGACAGTTACAGCGTCCCTTTACTCTGAAGTCTACCGCACGACGCAGGCAGATGCCACCGTCCAATTTGAGGTAGTTCCACCTGAGGGTACCCCGTTCCAACTACAGATTCGCAGTATCAACGAAACGGTGGATGAATCGCCTCCCTCGCCTGATACGATCGCTGATACAAGCAATCTCTATACAACCCAATTTACGCTGCTACAGAACGGAACTTACCGCATTCGGGCAACCGCGAAGTCAGACAGTCAGACATTAGGTGAAGATCAGGTCGATATTTTCGTCCATCCGCAACTTGCCGAATTAGAGGCACCCCAACTCAATGAAGACCTGTTGAAGCGTCTCGCATCGGAAACGGGTGGAACCTATTTCAGTATTGATGACGCAGAATCGGTGCCGAAAAATATCGCTGATGTCCAAAATCCTGTGTTTGTCGATGCAGAACGCGACCTCTGGACACATCCGTTGATTCTGCTTACAGTTGTCGGATTGTTAGGCACGGAATGGTTTTTACGCAAACGGATCGGTTTAACCTAAAAGAGCGATACACTATGAAACAATCCCTAAAATGGAAACCGCTTTTAATTTTCAGCCTCCTATTTTGCACCGCAGTCGGTTTGCATGTCGGAAAACGAGGGTTGGCATCTCTAACACCGATAACGATTGCTCAGGTTCATTATAGCGGCGGCGGGGATTGGTACGGAGACGCAACCGTTATCAAGAACTGGCTCCGACTCCTTCGGACTCGGACGGATATTGAAACCGCTGAGGAGCGGGTCATCATAAAACTAACGGATCACACACTTTACCAGTACCCGATGCTCTACCTTGTCGGACACGGAAATATCCGGTTCACCGAAAGTGAGGTTGAGGCACTACGAGACTACCTCATGAACGGTGGATTTCTGTTCGCGAACGATGACTATGGACTCGACGAGAGCTTTAGACGTGAAATCCGTAGCGTGTTTCCAGAACAAGAACTTCAACCGATACCGAACACACATCTGATTTATCGCTGTTTTTACGAATTGAGAGGTTTACCGAAGATTCACGAACACGATGGCGAACCGGCACAAGGGTTTGGTCTCTTTCACGATGGACGTATGGTCGTTTATTACGCTTATAGTGCCGACATCGGGGACGGACTTGAGGATGCCGATGTACATCCAGAGGATACACCACAGGTACGCGAACTCGCTGCGAAAATGGCGGTTAATATCGCTGTGTATGCGTTGACACACTAAAGGGGCAGAATGAACACACAAAATGTAAATCACGCTTATGAAAACCTCATCGCTCGGTTACACGCAGTTCGGCGGCAGTGGTGGTGGCTGACTTTCTCCGAAGGCTTGCTGAAGTGTATCGGTGTTTTAGCACTTATCACAGTGGCGATGCTCGCGCTTTTCACAGTTAGTTTCCAAGTTTCACAGTCCGTCTTCTTGTTTTGGATGCGTATTGTAGGACTCCTTTTAGCGATATGGATCGCTATCTATACACTGATCCGGACGCTTATCTTCCCGCTTTTTCGGAAACACTCTGATGCTGCAGTCGCATCGCGGCTTGAATCTACACAGACGACGAGTGAACTGGCCTCCGAAAACCGGATTCTCAGTGCTGTCCAACTCTGGAAAAACCTGACAGATAACCGACTCGGTTATGCCCAGGAATTTATTGAACACCTGATCCTTCAGACAGATCAGGACATGGAAAATGTTCAACAGAGGCAAGTCTTTGAAAAAGAGATTCGGAAAATCAAGAAGAACGCGGGCATCGCCGTCGCAGGGATCGGACTCCTGATTATCACAAATTTCCTCCTGCCGAACGCCTTCAACGGTTTCGCATATACCTTTCAGACATTCCCAAAGACGCTACCGAATAGTCAAGCAGGTCTAAAAGATGCCATCCACATTACAGATATAAAACCCGGCAATACACAGATTGAACGGGGCACCGATGTTAACGTCACCGCAGAAGTCAGTGGACACATCGGCGCGCCTGTTACGCTGCACTACCGCGTCGGAGACGGTAACAATAGTGAGAACGTATCAGCAGCTGAATGGCAGTCAATGTTGATGCAATCGA
The DNA here is from genome assembly GCA_000406005.1 of Candidatus Poribacteria bacterium WGA-3G. GTDB lineage: Bacteria > Poribacteria > WGA-4E > WGA-4E > WGA-3G > WGA-3G. Next base: position 51,648 of record ASZN01000033.1, on the reverse strand, counting down.
TAAACGGTTCGGAGGTCCCGGCGTATCGTGGGACGCTTGAAAATGTAAATCGTCCACTTCAATATTATATCGCCGTTAAAGATGTCGCATCCGCGCAGTATCACATAACAATCAGCGATGAACCGATTGTCACGGAATTCCAGTATCGCCTCAATTTCCCTACTTACACGCAACTACAGCCGCAGACGCTACCCGTGAACACCGGTAATATCCAGACGATCTTCGGAACAGAACTTACCTTTACAGCGTGGGTTAACAAACCGCTTACCGAGGCACACCTTGCGTTTGAAGAATCTGATGATCTGCGGTTAGACATTGCAACGTGGAAACCTGCGCCAAATGCGCAAGCACCCGATGCACCTCCGGGGTCTCATGCAATACGCGGCATCTATATGGCGAAGCAGACTGAAAACTACCACATCCGTATTACCGACGCTGAAGGTTTTGGAAATCGGGACCCGATTAATTACACGTTGACTGTCTTCAAAGACACACCCCCGGAAGTCAATATTATTTCACCGGCGCGGGACACCGTTTTGGATAATGCTATGTTGATAGAATTGGAGGTCGAGGCTTCAGACGACTACGGTATACAGGAACTCCAACTCGTATACCGCGTTGAAGCTGAGGGGGCTGAGGAGATGAATATTCCGTTGAAACGGTGGGACGCGCAGAACGCACCCGTCCGTAGATCCGTCTCCGTAGTGTACATGTGGGATGTGGATCCGATCGGTATCTTTCCGGGTGAGGTGCTCGCTTATTACGTTCAAGGTTTGGATAACGACACTGTTTCGGGACCGAATATCGGTAAATCACCGACCTACACGCTCCGTTTCCCATCGCTCTCCGAATTATACGATTCAGTCGCGACCGAACAGGAGACGGAACAGCGTGGACTTGAAGAACTCGTCGATGAGCAGGCGGACGCAACAGGTCTCATCGATACGCTCCTCGGTAAAGTCAGGAAGCGTCAGGAACTCACTTTCACCGATGAAAACTTGATGCAACAGGTGCTTGAAGACCAGAAACGGATTGAAGAGGCAGCGAAGCAGTTGGTCGATGATATGAAGGAGACTGCGAAAGAGATGGAACAGAACCAACTCTTTGATACGGAGACGATCCAAAAGTATCAGGAGCTGCAAAATCTGATGGAGCAAGCACTCTCCGAGGAACACAAAGAGATTTTGCGGAAGTTATCAGAGGCGTTATCAAAACAACAGACGCAAGATCAGGAACGCGCAATGACGGAAGCGAACCTCAGCCAAGAACAGTTTTTACAGCAGCTGGAACGCGCGAAATCGCTCTATGAACAGATTCTTCTTCAGCAGGCATTAGAGGCAGCCGCTAAGCAAGCGCAGGCACTCGCCGAACAGCAGAAAGAGGTGATGGATACGTTGGAGGCATCACTGGATTCTGCGCCTGCTAATGAACTCGCAAAAAAAGAGGATCGAATCGGCGACGAATTTGCGAAACTCAGCGAGAAATTGGATACACTCGGCACTGAGATGGCGGAACTCGCAGAGAATAAGGAGAACGCACCCCCACAGATAGGACAAATCGCAGATGAAATCAAACGTCTCAATCAGTTTACGCAAGACTATAAGCTGCCTGAAACGCTTGAGGCGACCAGCGAAAATCTCCGAAGCGGACAGAACAACGATGCCCTTGAATCAGGGCGTGAGGCGGAACAGACGCTAACAGAACTCGCACAAGGTTTGGATAACGCTTTGGAATTTATGGAAGGTGCCAACGCCAACGAAACCTTGACGGCTATGCGTGAAGCGGTTGAAAGCGCGCTCCACCTCTCGCATCTCCACGAGGAGGTACTTTCCAAAACGAGCGATCTTCTCGTTAGCGGTCAGGCAGACGCTTATATCCAAAGTGAGGTTTTGCAATTGCAGCAGCTTGCGGCGGATGAAATTAGCACAGCAGAAGGGATTTCACAACTCTCCAGCAAACTGTGGGCGTTAGGCAATCGACAGATGGAAGTTCCGCCTGAAGTGGTGTGGCACTTGAATGCCTCAAACGACGCACTTTCTCGTGCTGCCCGCGCCTTAGAGGATAGACAACCGACACTTGCAATGCCGATTCAGAGGGCAGCACTCGCTGATCTCAATCAAGCCGTGTTTGAACTCCTTGATGCCATGGCGCAGATGAACCAGCAGATGGGCGCCAGCGGAATGGAAAACCTAATGGAGCAGCTCCAACAACTTGCCGAAAGTCAAGATCAGTTGAACCAGATGGCGCAGAACCTGAGCCAACAGAGGCGAGAACAGGGACAGACCCCAGGGTTTGAACAGATGATGCGTCAACTCGCTGCACAGCAACAACTCATTCGGGAAGCGACCGAACGGCTTGCTGAACGTGCAGAACAGATGGCACAGATGTTGGGAAGCCTCGAAGGGGTCGCTGAAGACATGACCGAAGTTGAACGGGCACTCCAGCAAGGTGAACTCGATGAACAGGTGCTTAATAGGCAGGAACAAATCTTAACACGGATGCTTGATAGTCTAAAATCGCTACAGAAACGGGATGTCGGTAAACAACGGAAAGGTGAGGTAGCGAAAAGACCTGAAACATCTGTCCAAGAGGTACCCCCCTTGCATCCTGAGCTCCTCGAAATCGTGCAGAAATTGGAAACCACACCGAATGCAAAAGAACTTGAGGACATCCCGTTCCAGTATCGCGAGCAGCTGCGACGGTATTTTAAAGCACTTTCGCAGAAGACACAGTAAGCAGGTCAGTTGTTGGAGACACTTTATGAACAGGTTTTTTACATACATCTCATTTGTAATTTATATTTTTGCATGCGGACCCGTCGCAGCAGATAACACAGACATCCATGAGAATGCAGGCACCCGGACCATGACCTTCCTTAAAATCGGAGTCGGTGCGGAGGCTATCGGGATGGGGGAATCACAAGTCGCGGCGACCGATGATCTGTATGCCTCTTACTGGAACCCGGCAGGTCTCGCGAGCCTCCAAAAACCACAACTCGCACTCATGCACAACGAATGGTTCGCTGGTATTAATCACGAGTTCGTTGGGATCGCACTGCCAGTCGGAAATATCGGTACTGTCGGTCTGAGTTCAAGTTTCTTGTCTTTCGGGGATTTACAAGGGCGGGACAGTGAAGGGAACGAGACAACGATTTTCCGTCCTTACGATCTGGCTGTGATCCTGTCGTATGCACGCAATTTTAGCAGTTCTATCGCCTTCGGCGCGAACGCGAAATTCTTACGAGAACAGATCGCCGATGAAACTGGAACCGGAATCGCCTTCGATTTCGGTGTGTTATACACTTTTTCTCAGATGCCACTTGCACTCGGTTTCAACGCGCAGCACCTCGGCCCGCGTGTGACATTTATTCAGGAAGCGTTCGGTTTACCTGTCACCTTCAGGATTGGCGCAGCCTATAGACTCTTCGACGACGGGCTTGTGCTAACGAGCGACATCATCCGTCCGTCAGACAACGACATCGCTATCGCTGTTGGCGCAGGCTACACGATCGCCAATATCTTACATCTCCGTACCGGCTATAACTACCAGATCGGCGGCAACGATTTAGGCGCGATTTCAGGACTCACAGGCGGTTTCGGACTGACACTTCGGCAGTTCCAAGTCGATTACGCACTCGTACCTTTCGGTGTCCTCGGCTTAACGCATCGCTTCTCGTTAGTCGCCAATTTTTAAAGCACATCTGGTCTTGTAGGAGCGAGTGTTTTTGCTTGGGTGTTTCTTCACGCTCGCGATTTCTATACAATCAGCCGGGGACGGACAAGCGGTAGGAGCGAGCTGCGCTCGCGAACACTGTACTCGCTATTCTTATGATGATGATGCAGCCGTAATAAATGCCTCAAATAATTTACGTCTATGTTCGCGAAATTCGGGCGTTTTAGTCATCCGTTCAGGGTGATATTGCACACCGAGCATAAATCGTTTCGATCTATCTTCTATCGCTTCAATGATCCCATCTTCTGATTGCGCGGTTACAGTAAAACCTTCGCCGATGACTTTTAAGGATTGGTGATGTCTTGAATTGACTTCGACAATGGTATCCCCTGTAATTTCGTTTAGCAGACTGTCCGGTTGAACCTTAATATCGTGCCAAGTATCACTCGTATTTACCGTTATTTTATGCGTCAAAGGGTCTGTAAACTGTGACGGGATATTTTGATACAAGCTGCTCCCCTTTGCGACGTTCATAATCTGGATACCGCGGCAAATTCCGAAAACTGGAAGATCTTTTTTCATTGCCCGCTTGCACAGAGGCAATTCCAATGCGTCTCGATCTGTGTTAATGTCTGTCGTCTCATGCGGCTCCTCATCGTAGTGGATCGGGTCGATATCAGGACCACCTGTTAGTAAAAGTCCGTCAATACCATCTAAAATGTCTCCCGATATCCCCGGATACAGTGTCCGAGGTATACCACCAAATTCTTCAATGGCATTGATATAGTTGTTAGAAGGGTCGTTTTGAATATTGTCGCTGAATGTGATACCGATGATAGGTTTCATCTCTAATATTCTCCTTTCTGAACGTTGTATAACGCATAAAATTATACCCTATTTTGACAGCAAATAACAACTTTCTTTTAAATAACAACTTTCTTTTAACAGTACTCAGTTAACAATCCTTCGTGAAACAGAACGTGATTCATCAAGGCATCTCTTAACTGCGTACTGACAACTGAAAGGTTTTCGTAGAAAACCGTACTGACAACTTTTAAATCCCATTTGCATTACAACAAGATGCGTGGTATAATTAGCATTAACGATTATGCTAAAATACGAAACCACCGAAACAACGTTATCTATTACAGAAGACGATGCACCGGTACTTACTTGTGATTATAGCGATGCCACGAATTCACCGTTCCTGCATCCGATCTATACACCGGACGGACAGGTAGTGACGGTTGACGCAACCTTCGGGCAAACGTATCCTCCGGGAATATCTTTCTCACTCGGAACCGTCAGTGGTGGACAGTATGCTCGAAGTGTATCCTCCCGAAGACAGTTGGCATCTTCAGACCGGTTTTCCATCGAGTCAACGTGGGAGGATGCCACCGGACTGTTCTTGGTAGAGACGTATCGGATAGAAGTTCACCCGCAACAGGACAAGGTGCAGATCGTAGATATAAAAATCTCACTACGCGCACCGAAGCGTTCTCTCGAATTAACCGGTGATGTCGGACTCGGCTACCACGCCGTCGAGATGGAACACCGCAAGGCTGTAGATGCAGACACACGGATGGGTGAATCAGAAGTGAGCGGAAAGGTGTCAGCATGGGGAACGCTCTCCGGTCTCACCACTGCTGAGAATACACCCGTCGGTGTCGCCATCTTCCCGCATCCGGCGAACGGTAAGACGACCTTCTTTGCTAAGGACGTATCGTTCGGATACCTCTTCGCAGAGGCAGAACCTTTCGTCGTAAGCCCTGTAATGATGCGCACCTTAAAATATCGTATACTCGTGTATGCTGGGGATCTTTTCACTGTGGACGTATCGGAATACTACAAAGACTACACGAATGCCTAAAGAAACTATGAAAGACCAAAGGCTTCTCCCTCTCTACAATAAAAGCGGGCTTCCAGAGACACCGCAACAGATACCGAAAAAGCCGGGTGACACACCGCAACAGACGCATCCGCGCCGTGTCTACATTGAGACATACGGCTGCCAGATGAACGTCAGCGACAGCGAACTGATGGCAGGCATCTTGACACAGAGCGGACATCAGACAGTGACACACATTGACGACGCCGATGTTGTCCTCGTCAACACCTGCGCTATACGGGAAAACGCCGAAACCAAGGTTATCAACCGTCTCCAGCATCTCAACCACCGTAAACGGCGGCACCCTGAACTCATCATCGGGGTCTGCGGCTGCATGGCACAGCACCTCCGGGACCGACTCTTGGAAGCAGCACCGTACGTTGATCTCGTCATGGGCCCCGACGCGTACCGAAACCTACCGATCGCGCTCGACTCTCTCATACGGGACGAAGAAGCACACATCTCCCTAAAAGACCGAGATCCGTTCCTCGGATTACGGTTGGACAAAACCGAAGACTATGCGGACATCGCACCCATCCGAAAAGACGGGATTCGCGCATGGCTCACCATCCAACGCGGTTGTGATAAGATGTGCACCTTCTGCATTGTTCCGTTCGTCCGCGGCAGAGAACGGAGCATACCGCTAAAACTGCTCGTCGAAGATGTTCAGAAATTGGTGGATCAGGGCTTCAAAGAGGTCGTCCTGCTCGGTCAGACCGTCAACTCATATCATGACAACGGTTCCGATTTCGGAGACCTGCTCTTCGCTGTTGGCGAAGTGAACGGGTTAGAACGTGTGCGATTTACCTCACCACACCCCGCAGACGCAACCGATAGCATGATTGAGGCGATGGCGAGTTCCGCAACCGTCTGTAAACACTTACATCTCCCTTTACAATCCGGTTCAACAACCGTACTGGAGCGGATGCGGCGCACCTACACGGCAGAGGAATACCGCACGCTCGTTGCGAAACTCCGAGAACGGATCCCTAATATCGCACTCTCTACAGATATTATCGTCGGCTTCTGTGGTGAAACCGATGAAGAATTTGAGCAGACATATCGGATGATGGCAGACATCCGATACGATTCAGCCTTCATGTTCAAGTACTCTGAACGCGAGGGGACACTCGCACACAAAGCGTTACCCGACGATGTACCGGAAACAGTAAAGGGACAACGCCTGAAACAGATTATTGAACTTCAGGAGCAGATCGCTGCTGACATCAATACCGCTGCCATCGGTCGGACGGTCACTGTACTTGTGGAAGGCGAATCACGTCGAGATGCTGATAAATATCACGGAAAAACAGACAGTTTCAAAACGACTGTGTTCCCGAAAGTGGATAGCAAGATTGGTGATGTTGTTAACGTGTGTGTTGACAGCACTACAGCGCATACCTTGATTGGACAGATTATTGATGGATAAGCTTAGAATCAAAAATAGGACCGAAATTGAGAAGATGCGGCGGAGCGGTCAAGCCGCAGCGACTGTACTAAAGCGCATCGGAGAGGCGATCGGGCCCGGGGTCTCGACCGCCGATTTAGAACGCATCTCACGCGAGGCTATCGCCGAACTCGACGCTACCTCTTCCTTCTTAGGCTACCAACTACCGCAGCACGAACCGTATCCTGCAACGATATGCACCTCGATTAACGATGTCGTGATCCACGGAATTCCAGACAAAAACCACGTCCTAAAAGATGGAGACATCATCGGGATTGATACCGCAGTCAGTATTGACGGCTACCACGGCGATAACGCATACACGTTTCCTGTCGGCGATATTGCATCAGAAGCCGAACGCTTGCTTAAAGTAACACGCGGCTCACTCTACGACGCAATTGCCGAAGCGAAACCGGGAAACCGCATCGGCGACATCTCCTTCAAATTACAGAACGGTGCAGAGTCCAACGGGTTTTCTGTACTCCAGAGTTTTTCCGGACACGGCATCGGACGAAGCCTTCACGAGGCACCGGAAATCCCATGTCTCGGTGTACCCGGACGCGGACTACGTTTAAGACCCGGCATGGTCCTCGCCATTGAAACGATGGTGAATGTAGGATTACCGGATGTACACATTTTACCAGACGGTTGGACGATTACAACGGTGGACGGTTCTCTCTCCGCTCTCTTTGAACATACAGTGGCGGTCCTCTCCGACGGTCCCGAAATCTTGACTGGGAGTTCATTGTGGGAAACCTAAAAACAAGAATCATCGGTGTTATCACCGCAGTCCTCATCTTTATCTCTCTCTATCTCGTCTTCGGATACGCACGCCTTGAAGGCACAATGCTCGAAGTCCAAAAGATCTTCTACTATCATGTCTCAGCAGCACTCACCGTTTTTGTTGCTTTCGGTGTCAACTGTGTCTTTAGCATCAAATACCTCATCCAACGGAAACCGAACGACGATCTGTTGGCAGCTGCAGCAGCGGAACTCGGTATCATCTTTTGCACGATCGCGCTCCTATCGGGTCCCATCTGGGCGCGGTCCGCATGGAATACATGGTGGAATTGGGAGGCACGCCTCACAAGCACACTCGTCCTGTGGCTCATGTACATCGGTTATTTCATTCTCCGTTCTGCACTCACGGACGATAAACGCCGCACCTATTCCGCAGTCCTCGGAATCATCGCCTATCTGGATGTCCCGATTGTCTATTACGCTGTCGATATCTGGCAAGGCGGATTACACCCCGACCGCGGCACAAAATGGAGCATGGAAACGACAATGCAATATACATGGATGGTAGCACTCCTTGCACTCATTATGCTTTTTGTATTCCTACTTATCGTCCGGTATAAAATGAAGAAGGCGCAGATGCGTTATGAAATTATACAGCAAAAACACCTTCGGGAGGCAGCTTGATGCGTATATTCGTTTTGGCAAGTTTTGTAGCGGTTTTGGGGTTATATCTTTTCGCAACGCAGGTACCGGTCAGCATTACGTCGGACAAAGTTGCGGCGGCTGTTTCGGCCGCAATCTCAGAAGCCGAAGTTCCTGTTGATGAAGATATTGTGGAAAAGGTTGTACGACGATCACTTGAAAAGCTTGATGCTGGACAGAGGACACGTCTGACCTATCTTTTCGCCGCGTACATTGTTATTTGGTTGGTATTTATGCTCTACGTGTTGCGTTTAGAACAGCAACAACAACTATTAGACCAACGCCTCGCACAACTCGAAATAATATCTAACAGAGAAGAATAATAGTCAGAGGAACTGATAACTGACAACTATAAAAAATGAAAACGTTCAACTTCAAAACACAACAAACACTTGATCAACCGATCTCGGAAGTCTTTGAATTCTTCTCCGATGCACATAACCTCGCTATGATAACACCACCGTGGATCCGCTTTGAAGTCTTAACCCCTGCCCCGATTCAGATGTCCCCCGGAACGCTTATTGATTATCGGCTCAGACTTCACGGTATCCCGATCCGCTGGCAGAGCGAGATTACCGAATGGAATCCGCCGCACGCTTTTGCGGATGAACAACGCCGCGGCCCCTACCGATACTGGCGGCATACACACACCTTCGATGAAACCGAAAACGGTGTGGTTATAGGTGATTCGGTGGAGTACGCTATCTGGGGAGGTGGACTTGTTAACAAGTTTCTCGTGCGTCCAGACATAGAAAAGATTTTCGCCTACCGCACGATGCAATTGGATGAGATATTCCGTTAAAGAAAGAACAAAACATTTCTGTAAAAACGGATCCTGCCATAGTAATGCATCACGCGCGCGACATAGTCTATCGTTTCATCAGACCCCTCAAAATAACCGTGCGGTGGCATTCCGCTGCCCCACACTTCGCGATGCATATCCGCATGCCGTTTCGTCAGTTGGCTGAGCGCACCACGCACAGGTTCCCAGAGCAGTGGATCCGCGTTTTTTCGGTGCCGGACGAGTGCTTGCGCGTCTCGGACACGTCCGATACCGCCGTTGTAGCTCGCTAACACCAAGCGATGACGATGGCCATCATCACTGTCTGAGAACGCACGGTATAAGGTATGTAGATAACGCGCCGCACCAGCGATATTCTGCTCCGCATCCAATGGATCTTCAACGCCGAGCTCCTTTGCTGTTGTCGGCATCAGTTGCATCAATCCTTGTGCCCCCGCGGCACTTCGTGCCTTTTCGTCGAATCCGGACTCCTGCACGATCAGCGCGCACACGAGACGTGCGTCCAAATTCTCCTTAACGGCATACTTCTGAATCAGTCCTCTATACTTGAAAATCTTCGGTGTAAGCGCGAGCAGCCGCAGATCCAAGTGGATATTGATAACACCACCCCCTACGAGGACCAAAGCAAGCGTTATGAAGATAAAGAAGAACGTGCGTTTACGGAACATTTGAATTAAAGGACTAACTCACAAAAGGTACCCCATCTGAAACGTGAGTCGGTGTCCGCGGTTTGTCTCCCCGCTACGATGTTCACTGTTTTGTGTCCGGTATAATGTGTATGAGAGCAAGAGGTTCCATCCGTCCAACGGACGATACGAGAACCGTCCGCTGAGCTCGGTTGTGCGTGCGACGATTCCGGTAGGAAACGGCAGTGCCTCGAAATCTTCACCGTAAAACCGATCCGCAATTGTCCCCTCACCGTGACGTGTCAGCACTGCGCGGACCTCTGCCTCCATAGAGACAGTAAACTGATAAGATGCTGAAAGTCGCAATGTGTCCGCATCGTTACTGATGGGATGTCCAATTGCATAACCAAAATGCGTGAACTGATTATCAGGATCGAGGTGCGTGTACGCCCATCGGTTGACCCGCGCATATTCGCTATGGATGCCGAGTCGACGGTCAAGATATTGCGGATACCACGTCAATCCCAAAAGCCATGCGACTGCGTGCGGATCGTTGGAATCAGATTCATATTGAATATCATCAATGATCCATTCCGTATAGAGACGCACGCCATCAATAGGGCGGATCGCTGCATCGAAGGCAAACATAACGTTATCGTCGGCTTTTGCGTTATATTGTAGCGCGTAATAGAAGGTGAACGGGTTCGCATACTTCCACTCCAGCGTCTGTGCATCGCCCCCGTAAAGTATCCACTCGGCAACGCCGATTTCCACGCGGTCGTTGTGTTGATAATCGAGTCGGTGTCCGCTCATGTAGCGTTTCGCTAAATAACGTTTTTCGCCATCGTCGTACCATGTTGAATCCAGTTGTGTCGTGAAAGCCGTCGCTTTGACCCTTTTCCCAAGCTTCGCAGTTAGGCGGATTTGATCAAACGGCGGCGAATTATCCGAGATTCCCACTGTTTTGTGCCGACTCGCCCCCCAAAAAACCCAATCTCTTCCGACAAGTAGGTTAAGATGTGAATTACTGACCTGCAAGTAGCTCCTCTTAAAGTCGCCAGTGTACCCACCTCGCCACCGCTCAAAACGTTGCTCCGCCGTCTTTCCATCAAGTGGACGCCCCTCAAAGTTATGTCCCTCAAATTCGGAGTAAAGCACTAAACGCGGTGCGATCCGATGTTCAAGACCGCCTGCAGTGTAGTGGAAGGCGGTCTCAAGTGCCGGTGCAATGTTCTGCTCCGTCGCTCGGAGTTGTGGAAGGAAACGCAGTGCATGTCCCGTGCTGCCTGCAAGTTCTCTACGAAACGCACGTTTCAACTTTTCGAGGAGTTTCCGATCTATCTCAGATGCGACAACAGTTCCTGTCCGTATTCGTGATTCAGCCTGCCGTATAACTTGTGCAACCTCTGCCCTTGACAGAGGCGCGGTCTGACGATGAAACCCACCAGTGATGCCTCCCGTTTCTAACTTCGCAAGCGCATCGGTAACCCATCCGTCAAAATTCAACGGGACATCCGGGGCAGCGTCCGCAACGCTAAAAATGAATGTGGACGCAAGGATCATAAACGAGACGATCCGCGCAAACACAGCGGTTGTCCGCTCTCTTTTTTCCTGGTGCCGAAAAATCACTGCTGCACTTCCTCCAATTTCTTCACACGGGCATCAATATCGCGGAACTGCCACGTCCAGCGTGTGTTATAGAGGAACTGCCGCAGATCAAATCGGTTGTCGTCCGGTGAATAAGATTCGGCATGATAAGAAGGCGTTAACGTCGTCATTTTGTGCCGATTGATCGCGTAACATCTGAAGAAATGTTTGACCTTTTCGGCGACCTCGCGCGGCGGGATATGCTCCCACTCCTGTACCAATCTCTCGAACATACGCACCGGACCGCACTGCTCCATTTTGCGGAGCTGCCCGAATCGACTCAATTCGGCGTAAGTCATTCCCATATCGTCTTCATCGGTCTGTGTGTAGGTTTCGGTGATCGGTTCCAACTCCGCTGTCGGCGGTGCCTCGACAATTTCACCAAGTGCAGCGTAACCGAGATGATGTTCCGCCCACTTCAGAAAACGCCGTAGATCAAGTTTGCTGATACCACCGATCGGATTGATGTCGCCGCTACTACAATCGTATTTCGTGAGGTAACCCCGCAAGGCCTCGTCAACATTACCGGTACCTAACACAAGGAGCGTGCCTTCACGGTTTCGTACCCACGGCATCATCTGCGCAAACAGATAACTCAGCACCATTCGCAACCGCGCCTGTATATTTTGAAGTGCCTGATTCTCTTGGTAACTACCACCTTCAACCTTGAATTTCGGCTTTCTGTGCGTAATCCGAGTAAAAAGCGATTGCAAAGCGTTCACAAGTCCATCCATATTGATGTCCAGATGGTCCGATCCGATCTGCTCAGCAAGCTGTTTCGCACGTTTCCGAGTCTCACGAGAACTATTCTCAGTACCGATGTAGCAGGTGTACAAGAGACGATTCGCGAGAACACACGGATCAGAGAAAACATCAGGTGTTTCGTTGTCTGCAAGCCACCGACTGACATCACGAGTGACCGACGCATCCTTTGCGCGTATCGCCTTTGCGACCAATTGGCACATCGAACCGACCAACGTCGCAACGGCGCCGCTGTCCGCACCCCCCGAAAGCGGGATGAAGTACCCCGCCGCCCCCGATCTACGCAGATAGTCCCATAGCCAGCAGGCAGGACCGTAGGCGATCTCTTCTTCAGGTATATGCGTGTGTGGCTCAATTTTTCGACTTGCCGGTGGCGCGGGTGCCCAAGGTGTGGTATCGAAGCCAAAATCTACCTCTATCTCTGGAAGTCGTTCCGTTTGACTCGCCTGTACAGCACGACTCGCTTTCGCACCCCGGTAACTCCGAACAGCATGAAGGTCCACCGTCGCAGTCACCACCTCTACATCTTTAAGTGAAAATTGGGAACCTTGTGCCAAGATATCCCCATTCTGTGCAATTAGTGCGCAGCCATCGAAATAGAGCCGACCCCCGTCACATCCCTGTTGGTTCGCGTAGAGATAGACCCCACCGTTTTTTGCACTCGCGTTCCGAATCAGTGCAATCCGCGTATCCAATTTGCGTAATTCGTGATGAGAACCCGACCCGTTGCCAATGATTTCCACACCGGCATTTCCAAACTGGATATGTGGACTCATCGGCACAAAGAGCTCTTCACACGTCTCTGCTGCCAAAAGTGTATCCGCAGTCGCAATCCCCGCAATACCGATCGGAACCTTATGTTTTCCTGTCAGTTCACGAATCTCACGTGGGAGTGTGTACGGTTCAGTCGTCCAACCGTGTGTCCACGCCGTGAACCAGCGATGCTCCCGATAGTTCCCGTCGCTCGCAAGAACCATCTTCGGACGGATTAAGAGAATCTCGCCATCGAACACAAAAACTCGGCAGTTATAACGGATATTTTTGTGCATCACAGGCATACCGATGTCGCACAAAATACCGTCAGTATGACCGCCTTTGAGGATACACGCCAGCGATTCCCAACTGTGCTGCAACGTATCCAGCTCCAGAAAATGGTCTTCACAAGAATAACCGCTGATCTCCAACTCAGGTCCCAAACGATACCGCGCACCGCGCGCCTTCGCGATCTCAATAGATTCAATAATCCGCGCCGTATTGCCTTCAAAGTCGAGACTCCACTGATTCAAATTGCACGTCGCAAGAACTGCTTTCATGTTTCTGTCCGTTAATAGTTATAAGTTATAAGTTATAAGTTACCAGAAGTTTTGGATAGTTCCAAAGTCTCTTTCTGAAAACTGAAAGATTTTTTCGTAGAAAAAATCGTACTGACAACTGATAACCACTTATGTTTTCTGCGGTTTTTTACGAGCTGCGGGGAACAAGATATTATTCAAGATGAGCCTGTATCCGGGTGAATGCTTATGTAAATCGAGGTTCGTCGGAATCGTTCCCTCACCGACAAGGTGACGATAGTCTTCGGGATCGTGGCCACCAAGAAATGTAAAAGTACCTTTGCCTAATTTGCCGTGGATATATTTCGCGTAGTTCGTGCCTTCCACCTGCCCCAAAATCGTAATAGACCCCCGAATTTTGTCCATATTAAACGATGTCGTCTGACCGAGGTAACCGGGAACAACACTGACATGGTTTTGCGTGAGCATCGTTGGAATCGGATCGTGTTTTGCAGCAAATTCAAACAGTTTAAAATCTTCAACACCGCTCTGTGCATCCCTATCCGGGTTCGGATTATCTATATCGGAAAACTCATATCGGTACGGACTCGTATAGAGGCTAAAGTTCTCGAATGCCAAAGTACGCTGAAAGTCGAGCCGCGCTTCGGCATCTGCTGCGATCGGTGTTCCATCGAGTTCAGGTGCTACGATGTCAACGGCTCCGCCGCGCGTCGCCAACGCAATATCCAGTGTCTCCGGGGCGGAGCACATCGCAAAGATAAACCCACCGTTAACAATATAGTCGGCTATCATCTGCGCGGTCCCTCCTTTGTGCTGGGCGACGCGTTGAAATCCCGCTTCCGAAGCGGCTTCCTCAAACATCAGCATCCGCTGTTGATACCAGACCTGCGTCGAAAACGAGGCATGAAACTTACCGTGTTGACCGGTGAAGTCTTCGTGGTGCAGATGAAGCCAATCATAACCGGATATCTCTAAGATACCGCTCTGCACCTCTTTATCCCAGATTTCGTCATACGGGATCTGGGCATAGTCGAGCGCGATTTTAACAGCGTCGTCCCACGGATCGCGATACGCCGATGCCTCTGGTGGCGCATAGACGGCGATCTTCGGTGCCTTCTCGAGCAGAATCTCGTCCATATTGCTACCTTCGAGGACAGATGCCTTGATTTCACTATATTCCGAGTTGTTCATCGGTTCAAAATGGACACCCATCAATGCAGCACGGACACGAACGTCTTGTGAATCTGGTAAAACGAACGCACCCCCGCGATAGTTCAACCACCAGTAACACCGATACTCACGCGGAACTTCTAACGCCCAGTACGTCAGACCGTACGCCTTCAGATGATTGGTCTGTTTCCCATATTCCATAGGGATTAAAAGCCACTGTGCACTCACAGTGTTCGCTACAATAAACGCTATTAGAAATATAGTACACCGAGCAATACTCGTGAATCGAGGGTATAATTTTTTCATATTTAAAGTCTCCAGTTTCCAGTTTTCCAGTTTCCAGTTTCCAGTTACAAGAGGTTTTAGATAAAATCAGGTTCTCTTAACTGGCCACTGATTACTGGCCACTGGTAACTGATACAATCACAGGTTTATGTCCAAACACGACCTGATCGTTATGCATCAACGGTGTTTCGGATGCTTCAGGGTTTAGCGTGTCAATTTTCCAGAGTTGTCCGTTGTTTTCGTAGAGAATCCAGCGTCCATCAGGCGGTATCCAAGCCGGATGTGTCCCGCCTCTTCGCGTTAATTGGCGTTCACGCGGCACACCCGCCTCCGAGTAGGTAACGGTCCAAATCTGGGCATGATTGTCCACTGTACGTGTAAACGCTAATTGGTTCGGATTCGCAGGCGACCACGCCGGTTCCGCATCATCTGCCGATGACACAACAATCGGTTCTACACTTGTCGCCATTTGATCGAAAGCATAGATGTTTCGTTTCACTGTTCCCGCATCTGATCGAAGCGCATCCGGGTTCTCGACGGTTCCAGCTGTGACATAAGCCAGCATTGAACCGTCGCTATTCCACGCCGGTGTGAAACTCTGCAACGCCGTTGACGGGACAACGTATTCCGAACCCCCCGAAACGTGCTGCATGACAACCCGGCTCCGATTGCCGAACTCTGGACGTATGTAGGCAATATATTTCGCATCCGGTGAAATTGACACATCACGTACCAAGGCGCGTCCATCAAGTAGAACAGCACCATCCGGGGTCTCATGCCCCCGAATGATAACATTACCATCTGTGTCTTGATAAACAAGCGTGCCGTCGTTTGCAACGGTTGGCGTGTGTCCAGCACCAAACGGTATGCTACTGCCATCGGGTGCCATCCCCCAAACAATATTGTCGTAATCGAAGTAGATAAATCCGGGCAACGCATCAGGGAGTCCTGCAGCGTTGGGGTCCGTGTCTGTATCAGATCCAAATCCAGATGCTTTAGGGTCGTTATTCGTTTCGGCGATATTCTGTTTTGGGACGAATTGTTCCGCGTCTCCGAGTTCCCATCCGGCACCGTTCGCTTTCCAGAGGAAACCGATCCCTTTACTCCAATATTTCCACTCCTCATTTACGCGACCGTTGCGGGTAACGCTGAACACATCTTCAGGCTCACCGTAAAGTCTTCTAACCTCCCAACGTCCGCCGTCATCGATCTCCGCCATGTTCCCGTCTTCATCAATATAACTGGCGAGGATTTCGATGTTGATGTGCGATGTCGCCTCTCCAGGCAAAACGCTAATTGCCGCAGGCGTACCACGTGCCGGATAGCGCGTGCCGTAAATCCCGACACCATCGGTTATACCTGTTTTCCCGTCCTCGTTGGCATCCATAACTGCCATGACGTAGTAAATACCCGGCAGCACATTGACCTGATAATGACCCGCTTCGTCAACTGAGACCGGCATCGCAATCGGTTCACTGAATTCTGGCGTATATGAAAGCGTTAAAATACCGCGTTGGATCTTATGGTCTCCATCCCAAGTGATGCGTCCACTGATACTGCCTTGATCTATATGCGTCTCAATCCCCGGTGGTGTGGCGTGGAGGTGTCCGTTTGCATCGTAGCGTGCACTTAAAAGGAGTTCGATATTCAGATTTTCGCCAGCATTCAGTGTGATTGGTGTCGGCGGTGTTGTCGTTATATCTAAGGTTCCGTATCCGCCTAAACTGTCCCCCTCGCTATACTTACCGTTGCTGTCAGCATCTAAGTTAACGATGACATAATATTCACCCGGCGGAAGGGCAATATTGAAGGTGCCATCCGTAGCAGTTTCACCACTCGCAATCGGGTTGACTAAAGAAGCGTCGGCATACACCTCTACGCGCGCCGGCGTACTACCCGGTAGAGAAACTTTACCTGTTAATATGCTTGAATTGGCTTCGTTCATCCGGTTTGACTGTTGATACGCAGCGGTGATCGTTATGCCAACGTTTTCGGTGAATTTGTTGGATGAAACCAGGACAGGTTCCGGGAATTCACCGCGTTTTCGCATGTTTTCGACACCATAGAACCCGAAACCGTCTCCAGTATCCAGCCTATTGGTGCCGTTGTTGTCAACAATCGCCATGAGGTAGTATTTACCCGGCGGCAAATTGAGCAGCCACGCCCCTGATTTTGATACCTTCGTAATGCCAGCGCGATATTTCCAAGATAAATCTGTATAGGCGAGAACTAAGGTTTTTTGACCGGCTGAAGCAGGCAGTTTTGGGTTTGCGCCGTCCTCCCGCAACACAACTGTACCGCTACAACCGGATGTCGCCGTACGCAAATCAGCTCGGAATTGTTGGAGCGTGCTCGGTCGATATTCGGCTTCCGGAACGAGATTAAACTTTCCACCCGTATTTGTTGCACGCGCTGTTATCGGAATCTCTATGTCCCGAACCGTCTCTCTGTTATCTATTTCAATGATTTGATATTTTTCCGTTTTGTCGCTCCATGACGTGATTCCGAATACACCGAAACCGTCACCGACGTTGAAATTCCCAGATTTATCGACATCAATATAGGCGACGAGGTAATATCGACCGGGTTCAACACGGAGTGTGAATCTACCATCACCAAGCTGTGGAATCCCACTGATATACAACTCTCGTAGTGACGCATCTCGGTAAGCAGAGATATTCGCGTGTGACAGATCGTGTCCGTCCCACAGAACCCATCCTGATATCGTCGCTGTCATCCGTCTTGTGTCCACATTCTCTTGCGCCGAAAGGTCTTGGCAGAATACATAATTTACAAGTCCAACACCGACGACGAGAAGTAGCAGCATCAACCGTTGCATGTTTTGTTCCTTTGTCCGTATCGCTTTCGTTTTGACATTAAATTACATGCTATTAATAGTAACACATACACCCAATAATTTGCAAGTGGAGAATTACTACTTTAATAGTTGTCAGTGGAGGAGTTACCAGTAGCCAGTGTATCAGTTTCCAGTTACGAGTTTCCAGTTTCCAGTTACAAGAGGTTTTTGATAAAATCAGGTTCTCTTAACTGGTTACTGGTCACTGGCTACTGGTAACTTCTTTAAAACATTTGACTTTCACGCCAAAGATATGATATAATATTTAAACTTTTGTCCCCGTATCTAAGTTGCCACGAAATCTGGTTTCGGTCCATAGATTTGATGCTTTGTTCGGACTGAGACATGAACCAAAGAGGAGCAGGTAATGAGAATAAAAGTCTATTATATCTGTGCAGTTTTGCTGATGTTAAGCCTACTAACGCCAGCAGTCTTCGCGCAAAACGCACAAGAGGAACATCTGGTTGGCTGGTGGTTATTTGATAGCGAAAAAGACGAGATAGGGAATTGGGGGGATATAACCCTCCACGGTGCCGAAATTGCGGATGGACAGTTAGTCGTTGAGACCGAAAAATGGGCGCATGCCCTTGATTACACGGGTCCCGACATCACGGAGTTGTCGTTGGTAACTTGGGTAAGCTTGGATGACTATAATAACACAGCGGGGTCTGCACTGACACTTGATAAAGAAAGCGCAGATCAATTCTGTGCGATCGTCTGGGCTGAGAGGGAAGATAAACAGTGGATGCCCGGAAGTAGCCATTTCCGGCGCACGGCGGATTTTCCCGACGCAGTCACCGAAAAAGAGACCGGCGAAATGGTTTACTTAGTGATTACTTATGAGGATGTCAAAAACAAGTACAGAATCACCGGCTACCGGAACGGTGAGAATCTCGGTAGTTTCGATATGGGTGATCTCAGAACATGGCCCGCAGGCGATGCCGAAGCGATTTGGGGAAAACGACATGTAAACGGACTTGCGGGGCCTGGTGAACTCAATGCTCACATTGAAGAGTCCCGAATTTACAACGTTGCGTTGACAGAGGACGAAGTTAAAAGTCTTGAAATCGGAACGCTTTCTGTGGAACCGCAAGGTAAACTTGCTATCCAATGGGCAAAACTTAAAGCAAAGTAAGTCATTTAGTGTAGGGCGGGGTGAAAATACCTCGTCCTATCGGTTTAACGAAACTCTCGTTTAATACGAAACCAAAATAATATAAACCATTTCTAAACGCGCTTTTCAAGCGCATATAGGAGGATCCTAATGGCAGATGTAGGAAGTGCTGCACCAGAATTCACATTAACAGGTGCAGTCAACGAAGAAGATGTTGAAGTTTCCCTGAACGATTACGCGGGTAAAAATTTGGTCGTGCTTTTCTACCCACTTGATTTCTCACCCGTCTGTTCTGAACAGGTACCGGATTTCAATGAACAATTAAACGCAATTCAGGCAAAAGGTGCCGATGTCATCGCTATCAGTCGCGACTCAGCCTTCGCACACAAGGCTTGGAGTAAAGATCTCGGCGGTGTCAATTTCCCACTGCTTGCAGATATGAATCTCGCGGTGTCTAAAGAATTCGGCATGGCACTCGAAGAGGTCGGTATCACTACACGTGGTGTATTTATTGTTGATAAAAGCGGAAAAATCGTCTTTAAACACGTCGAAGAAGCACCGCCAGACAATACACTGAGCGCAGAGCAGGTCTTGGCTGAATTGGATAAACTGCAGTAGGTAAGGTCCACGGGGTCCACTCAATCGCAAAGCAGGCATCAGACGAAACTTCCATTCCATAACTTACGCGCAACCGTTTGCAGGCGGGGTTTAGAACCCTATTTAGCGTCCTCTGCAGGCGGGGTTTGTAACCCCGTTTCTGATGCCTGCTTTTCGATTTTAACTTTGCATTGACAACGCCATAGCGGTACGGTATAATAATATAAATGCGGGTGTAGCTCAGCGGTAGAGCGTCAGCTTCCCAAGCTGAGGGTCACGGGTTCAATTCCCGTCACCCGCTTGTGAAAAGATTTAACAATCGTGTGAAACTGAGGAACAACATGGCACGGAACCAACGGCTAACAAAAGAAGAAATCCAAGAAGATAAATTTATTGAAGCGGTGATGCACGCCTACGCGTTTTTGAAGAATAATCTCCGAACGATTATCATCGTTGTAGGTGTCGTTCTTGTCGCCGTCGCAGGTTATGCAGCGTATCATCAGAATCAGGAGACGCAACGCACGAATGCATCTCTCGCGCTCCGGCAAGCGACCGAAGCATACCAGAACGCTGAAAACAGCCTCTTTGATGCTGAAAAATTGGCGGAAAGTGAAGAACTCCTTAAAACAGCGCAGACCGAACTTAAAGCAGTCTTTGAGAAGTACCCGAATACAACTTTCGCCGATAAAGCGCGGTATCAGTACGCGAGTACGCTCTATTATCAGGGAAACTATGCAGAAGCGCGCACACAATTTCAACAGATAATTCAGGAGCATCAACCCGAAAATCAGATAGAAAGTTTGTACGCCCAGAAAGCGGTCGGTAACACTTATGAGCAGGAAGGTGCTTACGAAAAAGCGATAGAAGCCTATCAATCGAGATCTTTCCGTGAGACACCGCAACTCCCACCAGAAATCCGCAAGTTCGTACTCACAGAAGCCAAATCTAATCAAGCATTGGTTTATGAAAAATCCGGTAATACCGGTGCCGCCCGTGACACCTATAAAGATATCATAGACGAATTCCGAAGCACGCTTGAAGCAGGAATCGAAACGAAAAGTCTTGAACTACTTGAAGAGGCAAAAGTAGTTATCACTGCTATCGGTGAATCTATAGATGTCTCAAACGCGGAGAAACTCGAAAACGAAAAGAAATACTTTGAAGCATACAGTGCTTATACCGACGCGATTCGTATGTATAAAGTCAACAAAGATATTCACGGTGGACTTTCTGCGGAACTCCGTAAACAGGTCGGCAGTTTTGAAAAAGCTGCGACAACCGTCATAAACAACCTTCAAAATGCTCGGCGCGCCGATGCTGAAGGCAGAGAAAGCTCCGCACTCTACAGTTATAATGTGGTCGTTGAATTTGAAACTTTAGGACTCAGCCGTCGACTCTATGAGAACGCTCTGTTCAATTACAAAAGGCTTGAAACGGCACAATAATCTCAGAACTTACGCAAACGCCTCACCAGCGGCATATAATACATAGGCTCTGACGGATAAATTGCGTAAGTCCTAAAATTTTTTTAAGGAGCCGTAATGATACATAAATCCAATATTAGACGACTTCATATCGCAAAAGTCCGAACGACCCTTTTTTTTACCGTGTTGATCTTAGCGGCTTTTTCGCTGACTTCAATCGCTGAAGCCGTACCGACTGGACACCTCGCTTATGCCGTCAACGGGTTCGACGATAATTTAGGACGTTTTGATTGGAACCTCTACACCAGTGCTATTCGGGGAACAAATGAATTAAATGCGCTCCCTCTCAACCACAAAGGTATGTACCCCGCGTGGGGACCCGAAGGTGAAGTGCTCTATTTCATACAGTGGCATGGCGGAAAAGCCGATGTCTATTCCATCAATCCGGAGAGTCCAAAAAATAAGACACGTGTCACACCCCTCTCGGGGACATATCGCTTTCTCGCAGCTTCGCCAAACGGTAAGACACTTGCCTTCAACGGTTGGACAGTAGAACAACTGCCGCAAGACAATCAGGTCTGGCTTCTGGATGTCGAAAGTGGAGAGATGGAGGCAGTGACACAAATCCCGCATTTCGGATGGCCATATTCTTTCTGGGGACTTACTTGGTCACCGAGCGGAAAACAACTCGCCTTCTCACTCTCGAGACCCGGATGGTTGGAGCACCTCTACATCTTAGATATTGAAACTTTAGAGATAGAAATCTTAACCGAACTCAATAAGGATTTCTACCCCGTATGGGCACCCGATGGACGGCGCATCCTATTCATGAGGTGGAATAGAGAATTTGATACCTTCTGCACCATTGATGTTGAAACCCGTGTTATTGACACCCTGTTCGATGTTGATAAAGCAACCGGCTATTGGGGCGATTGGTCACCTGAAGGCGACTATATAATCTATTCGCGATGGGGTACCGTTTATCTATACGAATTCGAGAGCGGAGAAACCGAGGAACTCGTCGAAATTGATGGAAGCATATTCGTTATTTCATGGCTACGGGACGGTGAAATCCTGCCTGTTGAACCGCGCAAAAAATTAGTCACAACATGGGGTGATATTAAGCGTCATACGGATCAACCCTAACACCGCTATGTTCTTGTTTCAACTGCATTTCTAAGGAACGCTATCACATCTGAGGGGAATGAACCCGTGTTATCAAGTGTTGAAAAAGCGTTAGAATACGATAAGATTAAAGCACTTTTGAAAAAGTATACCGCTTCTCAACTTGGGACTGCCCGGGTCGATAGCCTTACACCGTCATCTGACCTTGATCAGGTGCGTTATCTTCAGGTGCTATGCAGTGAAACTAAATTCTTTCATCAACTCTACGGGAGCATTCCGTTAGATGGATTACGGGACATCCGAGCATCGCTAAGCCGGGCTGATAAGTCGGGTTCAATCTTAGATACCGAGGAACTTCTTGATCTCCGAAAAGTCGCACAGATTCCAGGGACTATTCACCGTGTATTTGAGAAACGAGACCGAGCGGAATTTCCTAATCTTTTTGCTATCGTCGATATACTGCCGGTGTTTCCTGAATTAGTTGAGGCAATCGACTATTGCATCAACCCAGAAGGGATTATACTTGACCGGGCAAGTCCAGAATTGCGTGCCATCCGTCGTAAATTGTCGCGGCTCCGTGAAAATATACAACAAAAACTTGAAGCGACATTGCGAGCACCAGAACACCGCAAAGCGATTCAGGAACCCGTCATTACCTCTCGAAACAATCGGTATGTCATCCCAATCAAACAAGAGGCGCGCGCATCTTTCAAAGGCATAATTCAAGGGCAGTCCACCAGCGGAGCAACGTTTTTTGTTGAACCGTTGGGCATTGTGCAAATGAACAACGATTTACACGATGCCACCGAAGCTGAACAGCGCGAAATTCGACGAATCCTTCTTGAACTTACAGACTCCGTCCGAGAATATCTATACGAACTCGGTGTGACGCTTGACATATTAGCAGACCTCGATTTCTTGAATGCGAAAGCACGTTTCAGCCTGCACTTGAATGCTGTTGAACCTAAATTAAACACACGCGGGATCGTTAAACTGATTCAGGCACGGCACCCATTACTCGAATTTCATCTTCAAAACGTTCGTAAAATCGACACGGATTCCGAACAGAACGCAATGCTCCCGGAACGTATCATCCCGACGAATGTTCATATCGGAAAAACATTTAAAACATTGGTCATCACGGGTCCGAATACTGGCGGTAAAACCGTTGTCCTTAAAACAGTCGGGTTGGCAGTCCTAATGGCGCAGTCCGGTTTACATATCCCGGCAGAACACGGAAGCGAAGTCGCTATCTTTGACCATGTATTTGCTGACATCGGCGATGATCAAGGGATCGAACAGAGCCTTAGCACTTTCTCTTCTCATATTACAAAGATCGCTGGGATGCTTGAAACTGCTAAGACTGCCGACTATTCGCTGGTACTCTTAGATGAGATTGGTGCCGGAACAGATCCTACCGAAGGGGCCGCACTCGGTATGGCGATCCTCGACTGGCTCGGTGAGAGAAATGTCAATACTATCGTTACGACGCACTACGGCGCACTGAAAGCCTACGCACATACGCAGCAAACTATGGAAAACGCTTCAATGGAATTTGACGCGACAACGCTGCGACCGACATACCGGCTACAAATTGGGATACCGGGGAGTAGCAATGCTATAAGCATCGCATCGCAGTTAGGCATTCCATCCGAGATTCTTGATGAAGCGCAGGACTTTATGGGCAAGAACATCGTCGCCGTTGAAGACCTGCTTGTGGAATTACAGGAGAAGCGAGAGAAAATAGAAGCCGATGAACGCGATCTGCAAGCTAAATTACGGGATGCCGATGCCAGATACGAAAAATATAACCGACTTCTTCAGACGCTGGAAACCGATCGAGAGACGTTGAAACAGCAGGCGGAAAGTGAAGCACGACAGATCGTTGCTAATTCACGCCGCACAGTTGAAGACCTGATCGCTGAGATACGCAGGGAAAAAGCCTCTAAGAATAGTATTAAAAAAGCAATCGCAAAAACAGAAACTGCGAAAAAACAGCCGAAGCAACCGAAAAAACAGCCGAAGCAACCGAAAGTTAAAGTCAATGCCGGTGATAAGGTCCGGATCAAACAGCTGAACAAATTCGCCGAGGTCATCTCCGTTAAATCGCGTGGGCGAAAACCCATCCAAATATTGATGGGGACGATGCGAATGCACGTCGATTCCCACGAAATTGACTCCGTTCACCCGAAACAGAAGAACGCGAACCTCTCGACTTCTGTGCTTGATATTCAGTATAGTAAAGCCAATGCCGTTTCCGGTGAACTCGACATACACGGAATGCGGGCAGCAGCGGCAGCAGACGAAGTAAGGAAGTACCTTGATAACGCTGTCCTCGCGGGGCTACCCTCGGTTCGTATCCTGCACGGGAGAGGAACCGGGGTCTTGCGTCAAATCGTACGTGAAGCGTTGCAAGAATATCCTTATATCGCTAACTATCAATATGCACCGTTTGACGAAGGCGGTGAAGGCGTAACCGTCGCCACCTTCAAAGAGTAGTATAACAGTAATGCATTAGTAGCCTCTTACAGTAGGAGCGAGCTGTGCTCGCGATCCTGAAATCAAAAGGAGCGGACCCACCGTGAACCGTGCTTCTACAAAGAACTACGTTCCACGTGAAACGATCGACGAAATCCTAAGTCGAAGCGATATCGTTGAAGTGATCTCCGAATGCGGGGTCTCGCTGCGCGCTGCCGGACGCGATTTTAAAGCACTCTGTCCGTTTCACACGGAGAAAACGCCGTCATTCTCTGTCTCGGTCCAGAAACAGATTTTCTACTGTTTCGGATGCCAAACGGGTGGTAATGTCATCTCCTTCGTCCAAAAGCATGAAGGTAAAGATTTTAGAGAGACTTTAGAATGGTTAGCAGACCGATTGAACATCGAACTCCCGAATCAGGACCCCCGAACGATTGCCGAGCGTAAACGCTATACAACATTGGAAGACCTCAACCGTTTCGCTGTGGAGTATTATCACCATCAACTGCTCAATGACCCAGCAGGGATCCCCGCGAAGCGGTACCTCCATAATCGTGGTGTCCAAGCATCAAGCGTCCGATCGTTCCAACTCGGATTCGCGAAATCCGGACGCCGAGAAATTGTGAAGGCTGCGACAGACAAAGGTTTTACGATCCAGCAGCTCGTTGATGTCGGTCTCATTAAAGATGAGGACCATGGACCGCAAGATCGGTTTTGGAACAGAATACTTTTTCCGATTCAGAACGAGCGCGGTGTACCCGTCGGGTTCGGCGGACGTTCGCTCTCTGAAGAGCATCAACCGAAGTACTTAAATTCGCCAGCAACGGTTCTCTACGATAAAAGCAATATCCTTTACAATCTCGATAAAGCGCGTCAATCTATCCATAAGGAGCAGCGCCTGCTCCTTGTAGAGGGGTACATGGATGTTATAATGCTTTGTCAGTCTGGAATCGAGAACGTTGTTGCATCGTCTGGGACATCTTTGAGCGAAAATCACGCACGCCTCATAAAACGGTTTGTCCCGGAAGTCGTTATCGTTTATGACGGAGATGCCTCCGGTTTCCAAGCCGCACAGCGCGGGCTGCTTCGCCTACTCGCCGAAGGGCTCCGCGTACGCATCGCACTGCTACCAACAGGTGAAGACCCAGACTCATTTACACGAGAACACGGTGTTGAAGCGTTCACACAACTTATAAACAAAGCGATAAACCTCATCGAATTTCAGATTCAAGTCGCTATTCAAAGTCAGGACATTCATCGGATTGATGTGAAAACGCAAATCGTTGCAGAACTGACTGAGACGCTCATCAACGTCGAGAACCGGGTTGAATTGAGTGAATACGTCAAATATGCCGTAAAGGAACTCGAAATAGATGCAAGTATACTGTGGCAAGAATTGCGAGACGCGGGTCTAAAGGAAGTAACTTCAGCACCGCGTCGTAGAAGGCAAGGCAAGGTCGCACCTCAGAAATTATCTGCTCGCACCCAAATTGAGCATCAACTTATTGAAGCATTACTTCAAAATCCGACGTTAATTCCGTATGTCAAATCTCAATTCGACTGCCAAGATTTTACGGAACCGCGTTACGTAAGGATAGCACAACTGCTCTGGCAAGCGGATACAGATGATGCACCTGTAGATATCCAAACGCTCATCAACAATAGTTTTGATGAGCGCTTAAGTGCCTTCGTTTCAGGTATCTTGCTGCGAAAAACAGTACCCCCCAATTTGCAAGCAAGGGTAGATGGATGCCTCAAGAAATTGCGCACTTTTCTCATGACCGATCTTGAACAACGCGTCCGCTCAAGTGCACGCGCCGAAGGCGCAGACGAAATAGAAACCCTTGAACAGTTGGTCAAACTTTCAAACGAGAGGCGCGCCTTAAGCGATCGCGGCCTTGAGGACGCACCGAATGAAAATATTAATGATGGAAGGAGCTGATGATGGATTTTAAGGAACATCCCACCCTTGATTATCTTGATACCGAAACGAACGATGATTTCGAGTATGACGATGAAATCGTTGAAATTGCTGCAGCGAACGGCGGCTATACCGACGATTCTGTGAAAGTCTATATGCGCGAGATGGGGAAATTTCAACTGCTTGATAAAGCACAAGAGGTTGAACTCGCAAAACGGATTGAGGCAGGACACCGCACCGTCCATGAGGCGACCTTCAGCACGGTACTCGCGATTACTGAAATTCGGAAACTGTTGTACAAAATCGTCACCGCCAAAAAACGGGCTTCCGATATTATTGATATGCACGTTTCGAGTACTTCAACGCAGAATAAGGAGAAGAAATTAAGAGATCAAGTCATGAAGGTACTCAATGTGCTTGAAGCCGTTGAGATGGAGCGTCTCACTACGTCCTCTCAAAACGGGAAAAAGCCGAAGCGCGTCTCGAAGAACCGGAAAAATCTCATTAAAACGCTTGAGGTGTTGAAGATTGATCGCGAAGAGATTAGTAAAATCTCTGATCTCGTCAAGCAGGCGGAGCATCAGATCAGCACCTGGGAGAACGAGATTCAGCAGCTTCAGCAGAAGTATAAAATTCCCGACAAATGGATTAACGGGAATAACGGTGCTGAACGGAAATTTAAAACGGACACAATCAGAAGGGCTTATGTCAATATCGTCCGTTTGCAGCGTAATATCCGGCAACTTATGAACGAAATCGGTATCCCGCGGAAGCAACTCAAGGCACTCACACAGCAGATCGATAAAGGAGAATCCGAAGCACAGGACGCAAAAATGGCTATCGTTGAAGCCAATCTCCGACTCGTCGTGAGTATCGCTAAGCGGCACAGACACCGCGCATCAGGACTCGAATTCCTTGATCTCATTCAGGAAGGCAATATCGGGTTAATGCGAGCCGTTGACAAGTTCGATTACCAGCGTGGCTACAAGTTTAGCACTTATGCAACATGGTGGATACGACAGGGCATCACGCGGGCAATCGCTGACCAAGGACGGACCATCCGTATCCCTGTCCACATGCACGAACGCATTAACAAAATTCGGCGTGTGCAACGTTCCTTGTTACAGGAATTAGGATGTGAACCCTCTGCTGATCAGATCGCTGAGGATCTCAATATCTCGACAAGCAAAGTCATGGAGGCACTCGCAGTCGCTCCAGAAACCGCATCGCTTGATACACCTATCGGTGAAGAAGACGACAATCCACTCGGCGCTTTCGTTATGGACATCGATTCACAGACACCCGTTGAAGAAGCAGAATTGAATATCCTCAAGGAGCAGATTCAAGATGTCCTTGACGAGTTGAGTGACCGAGAAAGGAACGTCATCTCTCTCCGTTTCGGGATTAGCGACGGCTATCCGAGAACGCTTGAAGAAGTCGGTAATATCTTCAATGTAACCCGCGAACGAATCCGACAAATCGAAGCGAAAGCACTCCGAAAATTACGGCATCCGAGGCGGAGCCGTAAACTGCGAGATTTCGTCCGTTAAGCTGAAACCAAAATCGCTTTGCTATAAAAATTTGATTTTAAATACAGAATTATAGTATAATTCTTAATAGTCAGATGATGATTGAGGGCCCATAGCTCAGTGGTCAGAGCCACCGGCTCATAACCGGTTGGTCCTAGGTTCGAGTCCTAGTG
Organism: Candidatus Poribacteria bacterium WGA-3G; assembly: GCA_000406005.1. Lineage (GTDB taxonomy): Bacteria > Poribacteria > WGA-4E > WGA-4E > WGA-3G > WGA-3G. The sequence continues at coordinate 23,396 of ASZN01000033.1, read as the reverse complement.
GGCCCATACATATCCCGACGTGGGGCGTTAGCTCAGGGGTACGAGCGCTACCTTCACACGGTAGAAGTCACTGGTTCAAATCCAGTACGCCCCATCGTTTGCCGAACCCGCATTGTTTGTTAAACCGAGGAGACGGACATGGAAAGGTGGGAGACCCCGAATTTCGTAGAAGCCGGCGTGAAAGCAATTGACTGCGACATCCATAACGAAGTTCCGACCTTGCAGACACTCTACCCGTACATGTCTGATTTCTGGTGCGACTATTGTCAGAACTCTGGCTTTAGAGGTCCCGATGCAAACGATTACCCACAAGGCGCACCTCTGACGAAACACCCAGACGCTCCGTCTCGTAAGGATATTGACCTCGAACATATCCGTCAGCAGTTGCTTGACGGTTGGAATCTCGAATACGGTATCCTTAACTGCGCCTATCGGGTACAGAGCGTTCATAACCCCGACCTCGCTTTAGCAATCGCACACGCAGTCAACGATTGGCAGATAGAACACTGGCTCGATCCAGAGCCTCGGCTTCGCGCTTCGCTTGTGATACCAAGTCAGATTCCAGAACTCGCCGCAAAAGAAATCGAACGCGTCGGCGCACATCCAGGGTTCGTTCAGGTAATACTGCCGGTTCGTTCTCGGATCCCTTATGGCAACCGACTCTATCATCCGATTTATGAAGCAGCAGTCCGACATAATCTCGCTATCGGTATCAATTACGGCGGCGCGCCGGGAACACAACCTTCACCCACAGGATGGCCATCAACATTTTTAGAGGAATACGCTGGAATGACGCAGGTCTTCCAAGCGCAGGTCATTAGCCTCGTTGCAGAAGGGATTTTCGACCAGTTTCCAGAACTCCGTGTTGTCCTCATTGAGAGCGGATTCACATGGCTGCCAGCAATGATGTGGCGGATTGACAAAGAGTGGCGCGGGCTCCGAAACAATACACCCTGGGTCAAACGTCCACCCTCGGAATACATGCAAGAACACATCCGATTTACGTTACAACCGATTGATGCACCACCGACACCGGAGCAACTCCTTCAGATGATCGGACAACTCGAATCTGATGAGATGCTAATGTTTTCAACGGATTACCCGCACTGGCAGTTCAACACACCCAACGAGGCACTGCCATCAGAATTACCGGGTTCACTCGCCCGTAAGATTTTGCACGAGAACGCAAGCACCTTCTATCAACTGTTTTAACAGTTGTCATGCTTTGCAGTGAGAACAGTACGATTTTTTTCTTTGAAAAAATCTTTCAGTTGTCAGGGGTTCTAAGTTATAAGTAGTAAGTTAAGAAAGGTGTGAACATATCCAACCCCTCTTTCTTATAACTTATAACCTCTAAACTTATAACCTTTCATAACTTACGGAGATAAACGCAATGGAAAACACAACAACGAAACGTTTGAAATATCCCATTATTGATTGCGATATCCACAACTCTGTGCCACCCGGTGGATTGTCTCCCTACCTATCCCAACGGTGGCAGGATCACCACAAAACATTCGGTCTCCGCGGTCAAATCGGCGGATACTATCCACGGGCACTCCTAAACGCTGCACGGCACGATGCATGGCCACCCTCTGGACTCTCACCGGGGGCAGATTTAGGGTTCATGCAGGAGCAACTGCTGGATGCATGGGGTATTGAATACGGCGTGCTTAACCCGCTGATCCCTGTCGGCGAGCAGCTGAACCTTGAATATAGTGCCGCACTCGCAAGCGCAGTCAACGATTGGCAAGCCAACGATTGGGTTGAACCTGAACCCCGTCTACGCGCCTCTATCGTCCTACCGTATGAGAACGGTGACCTTTCTGCTGAAGAAATCCATCGCTGCGGTCCGAACCCAGCGTTTGTTCATATCTTGCTCCTCGCACGAACCCGAGAACCGCTTGGCAACCGAAAATATTGGAAAATTTACGAGGCAGCCGTTGAATACGATTTACCCATCGGCATCCACTTCGGCGGCAATCAGGGACCCATTACAGGTGCCGGCTGGCCCTCCTATTACATAGAAGACCACGGCGGTATGCCACAAGCCTTCCACACCCAAGTTATTAGTTACGTCTGTGAAGGCGTGTTTGACCGATTCCCAACCCTCAAGGTTGTACTCATTGAAGGCGGATTCGCGTGGCTCCCACCACTGATATGGCGACTCGATGCCACATGGGAAAAACTTCGGAGTGAAATTCCAGACCTGAAACGCAAACCCTCGGAATACATCCGCGACCATTTCTATCTCAGCACACAACCGATGGAAGAACCACCGAAACGAGAATATTTCGAGCAGATGCTGGAGCAGATGGACATGAACGACAAACTCATGTTCGCCACAGATTACCCGCATTGGGATTTCGATGCCCCCGACCGTGCGTTGCCCAATTTTCTTGCACCCGAGCTACGTAAGAAAATCTTATCAGACAACGCCCGCAACCTTTACACATTTGACAAACTGATAACCAATAACCAATAACCAAATGCCCAAATACGTAGTCGCAACCCCAGACGAAATACCTCCCGGTGAACGCAAGATCGTCCAAATCGGCGGACGTTCCATCGGTATCTTTAACATTGATGGCGAATTTTTCGCCATCCGTAACAGCTGCCCGCATCAAGGCGGCCCGCTTTGCAAGGGGATGGTCACCGGTTTCTTAGAATCACCGACCCCAGGCACTTATCACTACACCCGCAAGGGTGAGATCCTCCGATGCCCGTGGCACAGCTGGGAATTCGACATCAAAACCGGACAATCTTGGTGGAATCCTGACCAACGCCGTGTCAGGAAATACGAAGTCCACGTCGAAAGCGGCGAGGATATCGACGCATCCAATACCGAACCCGAAAAAGGTCCCTACGTCGCCGACACCTTCCCTGTCACCGTCGAACAACAATACGTCGTCATCGAAATTGACTAACTATAGTAAACCTCCTGTTCGTAGTAGGGCAATTCATTGCCCGTCTTGTTAAAAGAGTGCCCACATATTTTTACAATCCACTGTGATCTTCCGCTTCCCCACCAATTACTTTCTCCTGATCCCCCGGCGAATAAAAATACGACCCCGGTTTCCAATCCCCGATATCCCCAATCAATCGGCGTTGCCGCGGCGTACATCGCTCCATCAGTTCAGGTGTCGCCTTCTCATAATCAAACGGTCGAAAACACTGGTGGCTATAACAATAGATCAAAGTCTTCCGAGGCTGCTCCGATCGGTTTGCGACAACCCCGTGCCACAACGCATGCGGAAAAACAGCAGCATCGCCAGCCTTCACGCGCAACTGTACCGCCTCAGGGATATAAGGACCCTCCTTGACACCCGTCTCTGGAAAAGTACGATTATGGCTCCCCGGCACAACCGTAAAATTGCCACTGTCCGGTTTCTCAAGATCCGTCAAGAAATAGTGGATTTTCACTTGCAGCGGAGAACTCGACCTGCTGACCCGAATCGTCCGCATCGCCTGTCCGCCATCCGTATGCAGATACCCTTTATCCTTCGGGTTCGGAGGACGGACGATCACCTGAGACATACTTAGTTGGATGAAATCGCCCATCAGCTCACGCACAATCGGAAACATCACCGGATGATCCATCAGGTCAACGAAGATGTCATAATCCTCCATCACATTCCGTTTATCCAAAACGGAATCGGCAGTAACATTTTCACCTTTCCGAAATTCTGCATCCATTTCATCCACCGTCGCCAACAACGCCTGCACCTCATCAGGAGAGAGCACCCCTTTCAGAACGAGATACCCCTCAGTCCTCCACTGTTTACGCTGATCCATTGTTAAAATTCCCATCTATGTCCAACCTCCATCCTCCAATCCTACAACTGTTAACTGACAACCGAAAACTAAATAATAAAATAGATGAGAAATAGGTTTGTGTCAAGTAAAATAACAACTTTGTCTCTGTTTCAGAAGTGGTAATACGTGGCTCAGATAATTTAAAAAACTTGACATTTTTTCTGGGCTTCGTGTATAATGCCTTAAACGTTGGGCAACTTTCCAGTTGTTTTGGATCGTGATAGGTTTTGTGTTGTGATCGAATTACGGGCTATGTTTCACATCTTGTTTGATATCGAAAATTATGTTGTAAATCATTAAAATTGCCGATTTCGCTACAATTTCCAAAAATTTTAGAAAAAAACGCGATATTTATGATATTTTTTCCATTTTTTCCACACAAAGGGTTAAAAAACGAGTCTTTATAATCATACGAAACTTGGGACAACTTTCTATGTGGGGAAACCTATTTTCTTACAACAGAGCGCGTCGCTGGCATGCAATATTTTCTGTGAGTTCCATCAGTGTGTGAAATACACAGAAAAAAGCATAGCTTCTTCTTGAGAACGCAACGCGTATACGACACGAACTGTTCAGACTTAACATATAACTTGAAGTAATAAAGACAAAAACGGGAGGAGATAAGTCAGATGGCAAGAGGAAAAATCAAAACATGGAAGGGAAGTTTTGGATTCATTGTGGATAATTCTGGAGGTCCAGATGTTTACATTCATATTAATGAGGTTCAACACAGTGATCGAAATGCTATAGGTACGGACTCACAGGTTGAATTTGAAAAGGGCCCTTCAAAAAAATTTCCTGACGATCCTACCAAGTTGCAAGCTTATAAAGTCCGTTTGCAAACCTCTGTTTCGGAGACAGGCGGAGACGCACAGTCTGGTAGCGAGCAACACAACTACTTCCACAACCCATATACTTTTGTTCTGACCTCTCCACGCCCATCTAATGGATTTGCTGGCGATTTTGATCCGTTGAAACATGGTCTGGACCATGCATCTCTTAAGAATAACTTATGGACAGGGCATATTCCAGTAAAGTTGACTACAGTCACCCCATTAATTTTGCTTAAAAGGGATGACGAGGATCGTTCGACGAACACACATCAAACTCATGATGTGCTTGACTATCTACCGGAATCCTCCCTACGCGGTATGTTGCGTAGTGTCTACGAGATTGTGACAAACTCGCGCTATGGGTGTTTTAGCAACGATAATAGGCTTGCTTATCGGATGGCACCGCGGAACGCTATAAAACTCATTCCTGCAATTATCGAGAACGTGTCGGGGAAATTAGTAGTTCGCTTGTATCCAGGGACCAGTCGACCTACACCTGAAGGACCAAATAGTCGGATGTACGCGGCAATGCTGGATAAAAATTTACGGTATATTAGTGGAGATGAACCCAAAACTCGTGATAAGGTATGGGCAGAAATCGTCCCTCGTTCGCATCGCAACTACTCGTACTGGAAAGCAATCACGGTTTGGTCAAAGATCGGACATCCTACTAAACCTTCTGCTGATGGTAAGGTCGTCGAAGGTCACGTTTTCGTCACTAATGAAAATATGGGAAACAAACATGATGAGCGAATTTTCTTTAATCCGCAATCTAATACATTTGATGTGACCGATGATCTTAAAAAGGCATGGCGCATGCGTATCCAAAGTTACCGAGATGCACACACTAAGGCGGAATTATTTGAACGTAAAAATCGCCACGGTAACAACGTAAAAGCGTGGGATAAAATTGGCAACAGTCCCGGCAAAACGGCCTGGTCCCCACATCTATACCAGGATGGGCAACACACAGATCGTTGGGGCAGAAACGTACATGACTCGCTCATTTTGCAGGAAGGTGATATGGTATATGCCCGCTGCGGTTTCGATCCAGTAACAGAAGATGTCACATGCATTAAGGATTTGTTTCCTGTTATGATCTCCCGCGAATTGTATGCTGACAGTCCAGTAGACCTGCTTGATTGTTCTCTCAAACCTGCGAAAGTAAGAAACGAGTTGTCTCCAGCAGATCGTCTGTTTGGATGGGTGCCTCAGGAACAAGGCGATGACTCAGGTTATAAGAGTCGTATCCGGATTGTCTGTGAGGGTGGTCCACAACCTAAGATTGTCCAACGTTTTGATGGTGATACTCTCCCTTTAACGATATTGGGCCAACCGAAACCCGCACAGGGACGATTTTATGTTGCCGACAATAATGGGGAACCGCAACACGGGAAAAATAAAGTAAGCGCAGGTTACGATGCCAGCCAAGGTAAGAGTTTGCGAGGTCGCAAGCAATATTGGCACCACAAAGGATTGGAAGCCGAATTGACAGAAGACAAACAGATAGAATGTTATTGGCAGCCATCTACAGAGGATAGAACACAAGTTAAGCGCAAAGGTCGGTACCAAGAATACCGCAGACCTAACAAAGATGGCAATCCGCAAAGAGACTCTCAGAACCGCTCTATCAAAGGTTGGATCAAACCTGGCACCGAATTTAGGGTATCTCTGTACGTGCAAAATCTACAACCTGAAGAGGTTGGCGCGTTGCTTTGGCTACTATCGCTTCCTGAAAAGCATTACTTCAAACTCGGATATGGCAAGCCGTTGGGTTTTGGAAGTGTGAGGTTGAAGGTTGATGATGGTGTCCTACCACTCGGCACCGGCAAAGACTGGCAAAAGTACTACGCTAAGCTAAATGCCGAGCCGCCTGCCACACTGAATGCTGACCAACGAGGTCAATGTATTCAGGCGTTTCAGGAAAGTATGGCGATGTATAATACCAATGGGAGTTTTGAAGATATTCCGTTCATCTGGGATTTTTTACAAATCTTAAAAGGGCCCATGGATGATTCACCGATCCATTATCCGCGTCTAAAACGCCAACCGACTCCAGAAGGTGAAAACTTTCGTTGGTTTACAAAGAACGAACGTGGTCGTAAAGATGCACTTCCAGACTTTCTTGATGAGCACGGATTGCCCTATGATCCTTCTTGATAGCACATAACTATTTGTGATTTACACATACGAAGGAAAGTATTGTTATGAGAACACAACTTATTATGACTGTTGGCACGAATGCGTTACCTATTTGGGTGGCGTGGCAGCATCTGAAAAGAGAAATTAATGATCCTATTGGACTTCGATTTATACACACAGAACAGACTGAAAACGAAAAGGACCTATTAGAGGAAAAAATTACAACGGAATCTCCAGAAACAATCATCCTTCCTGCCGTTCCAATCGATTCCGGCAACCTACAAGGTATACATGAGGCCATCAGGGAGAATGTTGTCAGAACCCGCCCCGATAATTGTACATGTTTTCATATCCACTACACTGGCGGCACAAAGTCCATGGGTGTTGAAACAACTTCTATAATAGAAAGAACGTTGTCAGGCGTTCCGGATACTGCCGTGAATACATCCTATCTCAACCCACGAGGTAGTCATGGACCAAAAATAGTCAGTCGAACACATCTGCATGTGCCAGATACACGTGAAGGTATTAACATTGATCTTGAGAGCATAACTGAACTCAACAGTGTTCAGTTGATAAAACCACCGGCACAACCTACTACAGCACAAATAAACAGAGGAATACAATGGCTAAATAATGCCTGGCCTCATCCTCCTGATTATAGGGTTAGGGGGGAAAATCCAAATTTCATACTTGAATATGGCGTTTATGCTGCCTTCGATCAGGCTCTTACGCATAGAAATAGAGAGCATTGGCAGCTCTATAGAGGACTAAGGGGGAGCCGTGTGGCTCGTCCTGGGCGCGGAGGCAATCCTAATCCTTTTGAACTTGATGTTGTAGCGGTTTTGGGGTATCAAGTTGTTCTTGTTTCATGCTCTATTGAAAATAACGCTTCAGGTATTAAACTCAAAGCAATGGAGGGAATAATACGCGCAAGGCAATTGGGTGGCGATGCAGCACAGTGCATAACGGTCTGTATTGCTGAAAACGGTTCTTGTGCAAACATTCAATCTGGATTGGAAGATGAAATGGGTGATGATAATCCACATATAAGAATATGGGGTAAGTCCAACGCCAATAGGCTGCCAGATTTACAAGGACTAACGAGTAAGTTTAGGGAGTATTTAAACGATCTGGAATGGTAAAGGAAATATCAATGTCAATTTCTAACTATACGGGGCAATGTGTTGTCGTATTGAGTGCGGCAAGTTTACAACAATTCATCTTTCAGAGTAACCGCTTGAAGGAGAACATCGGTGCATCGTACTTAGCAAAATGCTGTCTTGAAGAAGATTTGATCAAGACAATACAAATGTCTGAATATTCTATTTCTATCAAGGAATGGAAAACGTATACAGACAAAGTGTCCGGCACCAGTGATCGTATACCAAAACCTGAGGTTCCAATACAACAAAATGTAGATGTTAACCTTATATATGTGGGTGGTGGAAATGCTGCGTTGCTATGTAAAAGTAGAGATGTAGCCAAAAAGATAGTCAAGGCATGGAGTCGGAAATTGCTAAATGCAGCACCAGGGCTGCGGGTAATCGTAGGCTATGGTGAGGTAAAAGACGCATTGGCAACGGCATATCGCACAGCATTAGAATACCTGACACGTTGCGAGGAGGCATTGCCGTTTGGTGCAACTTTAGGAAGTCTACCTGTCGTCCGCAACTGCACAAGCACAGGGCTTCCCGCAAGTAGAAAAAGCCGAGAACCTTATGAACCAAATCAATGGATAGCAGAGCCTGCATCGCGCAAACGACAAGCGACAGACCAAAATGACACGACAAACGAAATCAATTCAGCACTAAAAGAAGGACAAAAATTTGCCCTCCAACCTGAAAAAGATTTAGGTGGTAGTGAAGGGCAATCCTATATCGCTGTGGTCTATGCGGATGGTAATGGAATAGGAGGGCTGCTCAATAAAGTCATAGATGAACCCCAAGATAACAACAAATTTCTCCATAATCTTCGAGCATTTTCTGCATCAGTGTCTCATCAGTCCTTGCAGGCATTATTGGCAACCTTGTACCATTTTCAAAGTGTGTTACCCCAACTAAAAGACGATTTGGCTGTGGACACTACAAGCGTCTTTCCGATACGTCCTATTATCTTTGGTGGAGATGATCTGACGTTTGTTTGTGATGGACGTTTAGGACTGTATCTTGCTGCTTATTATCTCCGCGAATTCACTGAACGGGAGATCATAGTATTAGGAGAGCCTAAACTTGTTGACGCTTGTGCTGGTGTTGCAATCGTTCCAACAAAGTTCCCTTTTGCACAAGCGTACGGATTTGCCGATGAACTCTGTGGTTTAGCAAAAACATATCGCCGAGATGAAAAGAACTCGAAAGGGAGTTGGCTGGATTTTCAGATCATTCAAGCGGGTGTTACCAGTTCCATCGCAACACTCAGAGAAACGCAATATCGAAGTCTTGAAGATGGACATCCGCTGCATGATCGTCCTTATGAGGTAATGAAAACAAAAGCACAAAAGCCACAAAGTTGGGACGTTTTTGAAGAATTACTTCAAGGGTTCCAGTCAGACGAATGGCCTCGCAGTCGTGCGAAAGGATTGATGCAGGCTTTAACGCAAGGGCCCGCCGTAACAGCGCAGTTCATTGAAGCTGCAAAATGGCGTAATATAGAGTTACCACATTATAAAAATATGCATCAAAGCACCCACGATACTGGATGGACAACGCTGAAAAGGACTCCATACTTTGATCCATTGGAAGTTCTTGATTTCTACATTGCAATTGAGGAAAAAGATACCGATGAGGTAGAACAAACATGACCAAGTATTTTTTGCAGATTAAACTTTTATCGCCGCTAACGTCCGCTGCTGGTGAGGGACGCGTTGGTTTGGTGGATAGAGACATTACATTTGACGATTTGGGTTTACCGACCCTGCCCGGCAGACGACTCAAAGGATTATGGCGTGAGGCATACCGCGATATAACCGATGCATGGCAGCAGTGTGGCAAAACACCAACATCCGTTGATAAAATCTTTGGCAAGACAGGACAAAGGCATAATGACGGTAGCGCATGCTTCTATGTTGGGAATGCAAAATTAAAAAATGCATTGTCATTAAAAAAATGGCTGGAATATCTGCAATATCGCGATAATAGTGGAAACTCGAAAATCCTCATTGAGGATGTAGTAAACCATTATACCAGTGTGCGCACGCAAACCGCAATTGACCGTCATACTGGTTCAGCAAAAGAGAACACACTTCGTTTAACCCGAACCCTGGAATCAGGTTGGGTTTTCAGAGCTCCTGTCCATTTTAACGAACCGCCAAATTCTAAACTAAAAAGCGCGTTGGCACTGGCGGCAGCTACCCTCCGATATATGGGAACAGCACGCACGCGTGGACTCGGTAAAGTGGAATGTCGTCTGTTTGAGGAAAATAATGGAAATGAAAAAGACTTAACGCCTGACCTATCACAACCCGAGCTACCATCGATCACAGGGGCTGATGTTATACGTTCCGCTTCGCAATCGGAGAAGAAAATAACCTTTAATGCAGTTGCAATCACAGATTTACCGACACATGTATTGCGGTATCGGTTAAATCTAAAAGAGCCAGCAATCATCCCCTTTTCAGATGGAGATCCGAATACCGTTGTCACCCGAAAGGATATCCCAGGTAGCCATTTATGGGGTGCTACAGCGTGGCACTATCTGAAAGACGCGAATCACGCGCCTACAGATCCCGCATTCCGTCATGCATTTCTTAATGGAGGCTTACGTTTCCTGACGGCATATCCCGAAGTGCATGACCGAGACAACTTTGATGAACCAGATCAACGCACTATTCCGATACCTCATTCAATCCGAGAACTTAAAGAAAAAAACAGAACATTGGTGGATTTCAGCGAGACGCTTAACGACGATCAAAAAAGGAAACCGAAAAGACGAATTGGTAGCCGTTACGCCAGAATCTATACGAAAAAATTAGAGACAACCACCGTCTCGACAGCGTTAAACTATCACCATGCCCGTGTGCCGGATGACCGCAGCATTGGTCGCGCTATAGAAGGTGCGGGTTCAATCTTTAAGTATGAGGCAATACTGCCAGACCAATCGTTTCAAGGGGCCGTCTTGGGTACAGAGGACAATCTCAACAAATTGAAAAAGTTGTTAGCAAACGTCAAAAAAATAAGACTCGGGCGATCGCGCAGTGCTCAATACGGTCAGGCAGAATTCGCATGGGTAGACGAGGCCCCACTGAACCTCAGCGAACGTATAGAATGGGAAGGATTTATTGATGTATCAAGACCAGAAAACACACCAGCCCTTCTTAACAATTACCTAATTATTACCATCTTATCCCCCGTGTTGGCAGTTAATGACGAAGGGCATCCGGATACCAACTTCCCGATACGCGAGTTGGCACATCGGTTAAAATTAAAGACTGACAATGCTTTGGAACTTACTGCCAGTTATACCCGGACAGAGATGATTAGCGGTTATCACACACACCTACGACTCCCGCGGCAACAACAGCCTGCTATTGCTGCTGGCAGCGTTTTTGAGTTTAAGTTGAACCAAAAACTGAGTGAGAAAGGGGAGAAGGGACTTTTGAAACTGGAACAAGATGGAATTGGAATACGCAAAGGTGAAGGTTATGGACGCATCGCTGTCAACCGCCAACACGACCTTGGTTTGATAGGTAAAGTTGAAGTGCCTTTTGAAAAAGCATCTATTAAAAAACCTACTGAAAAAGCACCTGAAGAAATACAATCGCTTCTACAGGGCATCGTAGAAAACCGTTGTAGAAAGGATATGGAGAAGGAAGCAAGACACATAGCAGATCAAATGCATGAAGCCAATAAAATACCTAACAATACGCTTTTGGGACGACTCAGACTCTTTATTCAACAGGATCAGGCTGCGTTGGAAAATAATTTAAATAAACTCCGCAAAAAACCTGCGGAAGAAAAACTGAAAAGCTACCGGATTGACAAAGGTGAACTCCAAAAGTTTGATCTGCCAGACCATTTAACACTCTTCTCACTGTTTATGACTGCCGGAGAAGACCCAAAGAAGTTCACTAAAACGTTGATTGAGTCTAAAATCAAAGAAGTCGCCTCGGATTGCGATAATCACACACAAAAAGAAATGGTTGACACGCTTTTAAACGAACAGAGTTGGCGTATGTGCAAACATTTTCTGGATTATCTGATTACAGCATTGCGACGTAAATCGTAGGTTCGCATTCACACGAAACATAAGGAACACCATGACAAACACAACAAAATCTATCTCCAAAGATGCCGTAAAATCCCGACTCTACGCCAGCGGTATATGGAAACTAAAATCTGTAGCACACTTCGGTGGTGACGAAACCGGTGTCGCAGATATGTGTCTCCTGCGGGATGCAGACGGCAATCCTTTTATTCCGGGAACATCAATTGCGGGAGCAGCGCGCAGTTTCCTCGCCCAACTGTGTTTACCTTGGGCAACATATAAAAACGGAATTACTGAAGAAACACCAGAACTCAAGCGGCTGTTTGGTGGTGGGGAAATACCTAACAGTAAAAAACCTGGGACCATGAGTGCCCTCATCATTGCAGATGCTCCATGTGTGTCCGAGGAAGTCAAACCTGTCCGCGACGGCGTGCGTATAGATGCCAAATCTGGTACTGCGCTCGACAAGGCGAAGTTTGATGTGGAAGTTGTGGAACGCGACACCGAGTTCAAAATAGAACTCGAATGTATTATCCGTAAAGCAGATGCCGAACAGGAAAAGGAACTCAGAAGTCTCTTTTCGGCACTCTTACATGCCTTTAAGCAAGGCGATATCAGGCTTGGTGCACGTACACGCCGTGGCTACGGGCGTGGTAAAGTAGATGCTTGGGACATACGGGACATGCTGATGAACGACCCGAACCACGTGATGGCATGGCTAAGCGGCGATGTTTGGGAATATGATCAACAAGGTACAAAACTAACGCCAAAGCCATTAGCTACAGAAGAACGAAGGTTCTTCCGAATTGAAGCCGACTTCGCACTCCGCACTTCTCTGCTTATTCGTAGTGCCTCAAACAATCCAGACGATCCAGATATGGCGCATCTACACTCCAAGGATGAACCTGTTATCCCCGGCACCTCCTTTGCAGGTGCATTTCGCCATCGCGCAACCCTGATCGCACATATCCTTGAGTGGCAGACGCATCGGAACGGACAAGATGCCGTTAGTGAAATGTTCGGTGCTGTTCATAAACAAGAGGATGACAGCAACGATTCAAACCAAACAGACCCTTGGGCAAGCCGAGTGTTCATAGAGGAACGTCTGGTAGAAAACGTGAAACCACAGTGGCAGGACCGTGTGGCAATTGATCGGTTCACAGGTGGTAGCCTGCAAAGTGCCTTATTCAACGAAAAACCGGTCTATCCATGCCCTATTAAAGCAGAACCTGTAACGAATGTCCGCCTCAGACTCACATTGGAGGAACCAGAAAAGGCAGAGATCGGTTTGCTACTCTTAACGTTGCGTGATTTTTGGTATGGAAACGCTGCACTCGGTGGAGAAACAAGCAACGGACGCGGTACACTTCAAGGTATCAAAGCAAAATTGATATATAAGGATGATCCCGACCCATCTAATACAAAGGAATGGACATTGGTGCACAAGGACAAGCGTATGAAGATTGAAAACAATGATGGCGATTTCCTCCAATGCTGTGTAGGCGCGGCACAGAACTATAAGGACCGTCCTAAGGCATCACGACGACCTAATCGGAATGGCAAGGAGGAAACAGGTGCCGAATAAATGTCAAATAGAACTAAATAAAAAATGGGTATGTGAATGTCTATCCCGTGTTACCAAAGAAGAATTCGCATGGGTGTTAGTACAGGAACCCGGATTTATTGGCTTTGGCGTAGTACAGTCGGATAAAATTTGGTGGCCTCCAAATATACCTGAAAATTCCCCTGATTGGGCACTTACCAGCGATCTCCGCTTATTCGGGGAAAAAGGCGAATGGCACGTCTGGCGTGATTGGGATGGAAAGCATTATGCGCGTCTATTACAATTAAAAGACATCAATGAAGATAATTCTTTGACAGAATATCACGTCTTGTGGGGAACCGATGTCAAGAACGGTCCGTCCCCTTGGGTTATATTATTTGAAGATCGTGGTACGGAAATCTGGCTACCGATGCAAGGACAAGTGAAAAATGAGAAGAAGAATAGCAATCTGCCCCTGCGTCTAAAACTCAAACAGATTATAGACTATGACCCCAAATACCATTTAGCAGGTATCGTTGATGCTGCGCTCGTAGCATTGGTTGACAGTTCCTGCAAAGAGGTATTAACACCTGCTGCTTCGTTATTCCGCACAGAACCGGAGACAGGTGAGTAGAACAATCGGAGGTTTATCTTGCAGCGTTTTGTCGTTTCAACTATTGGCACAAGTATTCTTACAAATAGTATAGATAGAGGAAAGCCTGCCGAAGGAGCTTGGTTTGGTATACTTCGAGATTCGGCTAATAAAACACAAGATGAAATAACGGATGATGAGCTTAGCGTAATTGATGAACTCGCGAGAAGAGCACTTGAAAAGCTCAATAATGGTGATGTTGAAACAAACCGACGCAGTAGTGCCGAATTGAATGGTGTCTATGGCATATATGATGGCACTTTACCCAACGATAATAACGATTTGCACTACCTCGTCTGCACCGACACCGTACAAGGGCAAGAAACAGGGCAGTTAATTCAAAACTTTCTTGCAAGCAAGGGATTTACAGTAAATATTGTTACACCTCCCCAACTTTCTACTGTGGATACCCAATCATTTGCTGCTGGAACGAAATGGCTCATAAATTGGCTGGATGAAACCCTTCCAAAACCCAATACCGGCTATCAAGTGATTTTTAATCTCGTTGGTGGCTTCAAAAGCCTGCAAGGTTACATGCAGACCTTCGGCACGTTCTATGCCGATGAAACTGTATACATCTTTGAAGGATCGTCTGACCTAATTAAAATTCCTCGCCTGCCAATTCAGATTGACAATACCGTTATTGAAAACAAAAAAATAAAATTTGCATTGATGAATGCTGGACAACTCTATCCAATTAACGAACTTGAGGGAATCCCAGAAACGCTGCTTGAATTAGTTGAGGATGATGGCAATATTTATGCAGGATTATCAACATGGGGAGAGTTGGTTTGGAATCGCACAAAATCGGATTTGTTATCTCAAGGACTATTACAATTCCCACGGTTAGTATACCAACAAAGTTTCATTAATGACTGTAATAATTTGAACGGTCAGCAGTGGACGAAACTTCAAGAAACTTTGGCGAAGGTTACCGCCGCTTTAGAAAATAGTAATGGGGATATAAGCCAACTTAATAATCAAGTTTCCGGGCTCAATTTTGAGCAACTTAGAAATCTCAATAATATCTGCACGTTTCGCATAACTCAGGGCGATCGAGTCAGTTGCGAAATTTCTAATGATGGCTTGACCCTTCGGCATTATGGTAGTCATGACTATGTGTACAGCAATCCGTAGAATTTGAACGTTCAGAAAAACTGATAGAATTTGTAGTCTCAGAAGACTTTAACCACACCATGCTACAAAACTTCCGCTTCGCACGCTACCGCTTCACCTATACCGCTCAAGAACCGCTGAGAATGCCCCAACACAAAGGCAACGTCTTCCGCGGCAGGTTCGGCTATATCCTACGACAGACCACATGCGTCGAGACCACGAGGGAATGCAAGAAACGGTGCCAGTTCCCAGAACGATGCGTCTACTCCAAATGCTTTGAGACACCAGTGCCAAAGGATAGCATTATCCTGCGCGGTCAACCGTTCGCGCCGCATCCGTTCATCCTCCAACCGCCGAGCAGCGGGAAACTGAACTACACGCCCGGGGATACCTTCTCTTGCAATATGACACTCATCGGTGAGGCAATCAATCTATTACCGTGGATCGTGTTTACCTTCGATCAGATAGGCAAACGACGCATCGGACTCCAAAACAAACGCGGGCAGTGCCAACTCGATAAAGTCGAGAGTTTACCTGCACATGACAGCGATCAACCTCAGACGATTTACACCGCAGATACCGAGATGCTAACAGACGAAGGACTGATGCTCCGACTCAACGATGTCATGCAAGCCACACCGCACGCCACCGATGCGATTGAACTGGAGTTTCTCACACCCACGAGTATCAAGGTCAACGGAAAGTGGTCGAGCGAACTAACGTTTGAAAATCTTCTCCGAAATCTGCTTCGTCGGATCCGGTTCCTGAGTTATTTCCATTGTGGCGAGGATTTAGCCGTAGATGCACCTACGTTAATCAAGGCTGCCGGTGCCGTCAAGCATCATCTGCGTCTGACTTGGCTCAGAAAGGATCGGTACTCCTACCGCACGGAGAAATCCGTTCCGATGGGTGGGTTTGTCGGTAAGGCGCGCTTTTCGGGTGTGTTGGAACCGTTCCTGCCGCTCATCTATCTCGGCGAGTATCTGCACATCGGGCACCATACGGCGTTCGGATTCGGGCAGTACCGCATCTGTGGATTGAGAGACAACCCGCCACCGATAAATTGAGTCGCAACATCTATCCCGTTACCGTCTTGAGGAGATTCTCAAACCAATCGCGCAGGTCCTCTTGTGTCACAATACCGATCCCGATAAGAATCACGGCAATAACAGCGAGCCAGATGAAGAGACGGATCGCGCCCTTCACAATAGCAATCAAAAGAAGAACGGCGAGTATCGCTGCAATTATCAAAAATATTGGAGAACTGATGAATTCAGGCATAATCAATTTGACCCTGTAAATATTTAAAGAATGGTTGTTAAAGGTATCTTGGTTCGTAGTAGGGCAATTCATTGCCCGTTCCGTATCGAAAAATATCTTGGTTCGTAGTAGGGAAACCATTCATTGCCCGTTCCACATCGAAAAGTCCTGGTTCGTAGTAGGGCAATTCATTGCCCGTTCCGCATCGAAAAATATCTTGGTTCGTAGTAGGGCAATTCATTGCCCGTTCCGCATCGGAAAGTATCTTGGTTCGTAGTAGGGAAACCATTCATTGCCCGTTCCACATCGGAAAGTATCTTGGTTCGTAGTAGGGCAATTCATTGCCCGTTTCAAAAGTATTCCTGTTCGTAGTAGGGCAATTCATTGCCCGTTCTTACGTTTTAAGAGAAAATACCCTGGCACGCTTTAGCACAAGGTGCGATAAATAACACCACTACAAACAGCATTTTTTATACTTACACGACGTGCGATGAATCGCACTACTACGAACGTCCTTCTGTTAAAAAACGAGTACGTACCTAATTGTAAACTTTACTATTATTGTTTGCTCACACACTTACTCACTTAACCAATCCCAGCCTTTGCCATAATCACGAATAGGATAAGTTCGCCAAAGATCCCGCAGCCATTCAATGCCAAAATGTTTTTCATACCAATGAAAGCTTGAACACTCCCAATCCGACGGTTTTCGGACGTAATCATGCTTTGTAGGATTGTAGTGGATGTAGTTCAGCGTGGTATAGTAATGTCGCTCATTACGAATCTGTCGGTCACTAAAAAGATGCCAAATTTTTCGTCCTGTCAGTCCAGCGCGCCGATTTAGTTCACGTGCTGTACGGGCATGAACCTTGCGTAAAGGACGGCTGATAACCGAAAGGGGATGACATTGAACTAATAGATGATAATGATTTGGCAACACAACCCAACTGCTCATAGGGATCTTAACGATTTGAAGTTCTTTTTTTAGTTCTCCAAGGAGCCATTCTCGCTCTTTGTCGGTATGGAAATATTGTTTGTGTTCGTAAGTCGCCGCGGTAATCAGGAACCAACCTTTGGCGAGATGGAAGTGAGGTGGTTCATGCAATGGTAAACGCCTCGTCCGTCGCTGATTCAGGATTTCAGCTTTCTCTTCAGGCGTTTGTTTACGATAATTATACATGTTTATCTCCGCGATGAATTACACGAGTAGGGAACCTCGTTGGTAGTAGGGCAATTTGGCGGCGTACTTGAAGAAACACCCCAGCAAAAACCCCAAATGCGAAGTGCATTATTGCCCGTTTTGACTTGTGGACGTGCGATGAATCGCACTACTACGAACCTAACCTAATAATCAAATAACATGAGATATGACTACAAACAGTCTAAAATTAACGATAAGCCCGTTTGTAGTAGGGCAATTCATTGCCCGTTTCGACTTGTGGACGTGCGATGAATCGCACTACTACGAACCGTGCTATGTGTTAGAATATCAACTCTGATGACGTGCGATGAATCGCACTACTACGAACCATACTGTTATAATGGACATAATACTACATCCGAAACCTATTTTCAAAGGATTTTTTCTTGACAAACTAACAACAGAACTGGTATCCTAAAAAGCGAGGGAGGTCAATTCGGTGTTCTATGTCATCTCTTACGATATTCCAGACAACCAGAGACGCAACCAACTCGCGAAAGTACTCAAAGGGTTCGGGAGTCGCGTCCAATATAGTGTCTTTGAAGCACATCTCACCCGATCCCAATTCGAGCAGATGAAACAAGCCGTTAACAACGTCATCAATCCCGACGAGGATGCCGTTCGGTACTACAGCCTATGTCGCGCCTGTGTCGGACGGATTGAAGTCCCCGCTGTCGGAGACGTAACGACAGCACCCGAAACGATTGTGGTTTAGTATGCAATATCCGAACATTACCGAGGAACAGATTCAAGAACGATGCACAAAGAAAGTCTTTGCACGCGGTGAGGACTATTTCTACGAGGAAGCGATCGAAAACGCCATATTTCACGACTCGACGCTCTCCGCAACCTGCCAAGGCTCAGAAGCCACTCCCTATCGCGTCTCTGTGGAATTGACACCCACAGGTATCGCCGACGCGGCGTGCTCCTGTCCCTACGATTGGGGTGGCGACTGTAAACACATCGTTGCACTGCTACTCACCTACGTTCATGAAATAGACGAGATCCGTTCCGTAGAACCCATACTGACCGCGATCGCTGAGAAACCGAGGGCAACCCTTTTAGACATTATTTCCGAACTCCTCAAACGCGAACCCACGTTGGTTCCGATCCTGAAAACATACACAGATGGCGTAGAAGAGTCCACATTCGGAGACAGGTCTACAGCATCAGCATCCACTGCCGTCGCATCTGCGACAACCACTGTCTACCGCGAACAGATTGATCGCCTTTTCGGGGACGGATTTCTCGAACAGCATCAACTCCAGAAGGTCATAGCGCAGCTGACAGAACTCGTCCGACATGCTGAATCGCTGGCACAAGCCGGCGCAACGGAATTCGCGTTGTCTATCCTCTATGCCTTGATACACCAATCTATTGTCCGTTACGAAGATACACTTCAAAGCTCCGAATTGCCACGATTCGTGCGGACATGCACAACGCAGTTCGGCCAGATCGCCGACACGTTACAGGAGCCGACCGCGCTTCGTGAATACCACCAACCGCTATTGGGACTCAGCTTCGAGGCGGAAGTCGCTTTCACACCACACCTCATCGACCTTCTCAAGCAGCTGGGTACCACACAAGACACAACCGACCTCGAAATGACAATTGAACAACGCCTCGATGAAAGTCGCTATCGGCAGACACACGTTCAACTCTTACTCTACCTCTATCTTAACAGTGAACAGATCGCGGCAGCCTTCCGACTCGCTCGACGCGAAGAGGCTGCCGCTGCTTTTATCAATCTTCTTTTGGAACGTCAGGATGAGGATACGGTATGGGAGGCACTCGAAGAATTCGCACTAACGATTGAGGAATACTGGGATATCCTCAAAAATCCACTTGCGAAGCGTATCCCGAATTTTACTGAGCAAATCCTTACGTTAGTAGAAGGGCACCGCCCGGAAACCGCTATTATGCTCTATCAAGGACTGATCGAACAGGTGTTGACTTCACGGAAACGCACGGATTATAAGACGGTTCAGCACTACCTGACCGAAGCACAGAAACTCTATCAGTACCTTGAGCAGGACAGTGAGTGGAAGGCTTATCTAAAAGTCCTCCGAGAACGACACCGCCGCAAACGGACGCTCCTTGAAATGCTCGAATCGCCACTTTTCACGAACCGTTCGATGCCGTAACACCCGTGCCATTTCCCGCGACCTGTGCCCGCGCTGCTAACACATTAAAAATAATTGTAAATTTTCCACTCTCCTTTTCAATGGGTGCAGACTCTATATAATCGTCTGCTCAATGTCCACTCATTTTTCCCAATTAACACAATGCCATTCCTCGGTCTTCAACAAGGCGCAGCATCAGCGCGTGTAGAAACAAAAAGGAGATTCTCTATGCTTGATTATACTCTCAATAATTCACTTTCAACCCAACTCTGTCACCCTGAAACATTACACGCCGCATGGCGAAAAGTTCGTGCCAACAAAGGTGGCCCCGGCAGCGACGGCGTTACCATCCAACAATTTGAAACAAACCTTACGAAACATCTCCGTCAACTCTCACGTGAAATTGCGGAAGAACGCTATTACCCGCTTCCGGTTCAGAAGTTCAGAATGAAAAAAGCAAACGGCAGCACCCGTGAACTCTCTGTGCTGGCACTGAAAGATCGGATTGTTCAACGTGCAGTTTGCGATCTGATCTCACCGATCTACGAAGCCAAATTTCTGGAGTGCAGTTTCGGCTATCGTCCCAATCGCGGCGTGCCACACGCCATCGCAGAAGTTACCGCTATCCGGGCAGAAGGTTACGAATGGGTCGTCCATGCCGATATTGAGAACTTCTTCGACAGGATGGATACGCTCCTCCTGATGCGTTTCCTTCGAGCATCGCTGAAAGAACCTTTGATCATTCGGCTGATTCAGATGTGGTTAGATATGGGCGGCATTTTACAACCGCCTAAACTTCCGACATGGAGCACGCATATCGAAAGCACAGTACATCACCTCGGTGAAGGCGTTGAGCAGGTGATTAACCAACTCCTACACCGTACGCCTAATTATGGACACGACAACGAATATCAAAACACACTAATAGAAGACGAATGGGCTGTTGACGAACCCGAAATGGCGACACACGCTGCGCCGTTAGCGCACACAGGAAAGGAGATGCTGACGAACTTAGGACGAGATGGACTTCTCCTGCTCCTTGCCAATGCGAAACGGTTGTGGAAGCCACTTGCCACTAAACAGCTACTCATCATCGCGCCCCTCGTTGTAGCAGCACTCGCCGCACCGACTGTCGGAAGCATCGTGAAAGAGCGAATGAGCCGCCCACGGAAAATCGGTATTATACAAGGATCACCCCTCTCACCGTTGTTGGCGAATATCTATCTACATCCATTCGACAAGGCGATGAATCGAGCAGGCATACGAATGGTCCGATACGCCGACGATCTGCTCCTCCTTTGCCGAAGTGAAGGCAGAGCACGGCATGCACTTCAACATGCACAAAAACAACTCGCGACGCTCAAATTAGAATTGAATCCCAAAAAGACGCAAATCGTAGATTTCAACACGGGGATCGAATTCCTTGGGCACATCTTCGACACCGATGGGTGTTATCAACCCATCCCTGAATCCCGAGCACAAAACTTACAAAATCAGCTCCAACGTACCCTGAAGCAAGGCGCAGTTCAAGTCAAACGCGCCGGACAACACGCAACCCAGAACGGCAGGAACATTGCGACACAACTCGGCAAACGTTTAAAACAACACGGCACACAGCAAAAGGCGAAGTGTAGCATAGACTGTTAGTCTGTGGCAGTTTCCGTTAACAAATATCCGTTCGTAGTAGGGCAATTCATTGCCCGTTGTGGCAGTTTCCGTTAACAAATATCCGTTCGTAGTAGGGCAATTCATTGCCCGTTTCTGAGCGGTTCTCACCGCGAAGCAGTCCGATAAATCGCACTACTACGAACCAATCTATCTACAATAGGAGGCAAAAAATGGCAATTCTATACATCACACAACAAGGCGCAACACTCCACAAATCTGGAAACCGAGTTATCATAAAAAAAGGGCGAGACGTGCTTCAGGAAGTCCCGATTGTGCAACTCGATGAGGTCGTCATCTTCGGCAATGGAAACATCACAACACCAACAATAGGATACCTGCTTACTAAAAACATACCCGTCTCTTTCCTCTCTTCACACGGGAAATACAAGGGAAAACTCCAGCCGTGTTACGCTAAGGACACACTTATCCGCAAGCATCAATACGCAGTTGCTGCAGACCCGCCACAGTGCCTCGAATTAGCGAAATGTTTCGTCCGAGGTAAAATAACGAACGCTATCCGGTTTTCGCAACGGCAACGCACCCAAAATGCGGAGGTGGAATCGGCAACGCGTACTGCGCGTCAGACTTTGGAAAAACTTGAACGTGCCAAGACCCTGGAATCGCTGCTCGGATACGAAGGCACGGGAGCCGCCGCGCATTATCAGGCGTTCCGACAATTTCTGGCACACGATTGGGGCTTCACGACTCGGCAGTTCCGACCACCACCCGACCCGATCAACGCCATGCTTTCACTCGGTTATACGCTCCTACACAACCATGTTTATGCATTCACAAATGTCGTCGGCTTAGACCCATACTGTGGATATTTCCACCAACCCAAGCACGGACACGCCGCATTGGCATCAGACCTCATGGAGGAGTTCCGACAGATCATTGTCGATGGCTATGTGCTTTCTATCATCAACAACAATCGCGTCCGTCCCGAGGATTTCAAGCAGACGGACAAAGGTATCCGCTTCACCAAAGCAGCGTTAGATAAATTCCTGACCGGATACTATGGACGCATGCAACAAACCTTCCAGCATCCGACACGCAACGAGAAAACGACCTATATGCGTTGTATTGAACTACAAGTCAGGCATCTCGCACGCGTCGTTACCGGTGAAGAACCGACGTATAAACCGTTTCTCATCCGTGCCTAAGACACACTTCCGCCGTCCGGATGGGCACCCTGCCCATCCTTCCCCTTCCATGACTTTCCCCTTCCAACCTTCCAACCCACCCGAAGATCAAAACGTCCATTTAATATTGAAACTTGCTTAAATCGTCCTGCCTCGAAAAAATTTGACATTCGTGCGAATTTAGGGTATACTTAATATATCAGCACGAACGCAGCAAACGCGATTCGGTCATCGGGTGTGGATACCTCTTAAATTGCCCAAGAACGCTGGTGGTGTCTAACTTCCGAACCGTTTTTACTAAAAAATCGCGTTTGGGTCAATGCACACGTGGGTTTTCGGGATTTTTGGGGTAAATTTTGAAGTAAAAAAAGCCTCGTGCAGCTCGCGTTTGGTTTTGGCGTTTTGGAACCACGGCCTGACTGGGTGCAAATTGGGGTCTCTCTGAATACACTTTCCCGTTTGAAGGGAATTGAAACCGATATCCCTTTGGATGCCAACGGTGATGTTGACATACTCTGAATACACTTTCCCGTTTGAAGGGAATTGAAACGTTTTCCCGACCTCGGCAACAAATGCTTTGTCTTTGGCTCTCTGAATACACTTTCCCGTTTGAAGGGAATTGAAACTAAACGGTTCGCGACCTTTTCGAATCCCTCGTCGGCTCTGAATACACTTTCCCGTTTGAAGGGAATTGAAAC
>ASZN01000032.1 GCA_000406005.1 Candidatus Poribacteria bacterium WGA-3G | reverse complement strand
GTCGCATTACCGCCTGTTATGAAATACGGTGGCATACCGGAACACAGACTAACAGTCTATGCTACATAAGAGGAAACCAATAAAATCAGAAATGGTATAAGGTATAGACGCGGCACGTTTTTACGGGTCCTGGTTTATTCCAGGATAAAGAGAACTAACTGGAACAGACCAGCCCATCTACTCATCGGCTCTGTTATAAGCATACCACATCTTTGGACAATTGCCAAATTAAATTTAAAGTTCGGGAGGCACCCGAGATGTCATGTGGCGGCTTTGATCAGAAATTGGTGGACTTTGTTAAATTATACACAGTAAATGTTGCATAATCTTAATTTTTATGTGAAAGTTCCCTTGCGAATTGATGGCAGAGCTGCTACTTTAACAAAATACAAATTTTGTATTCATGCCATAATTCCGTGATATACTATAATAGAATTAACAAGCATTGCAGGCGGGGTTTGAAACCCTTAAGGAACACCCCAGCAAAAACCCTGCAGTCTGGTTGCATAATATAGTAGAATTAACGGGGATAAAGAGGGTAGATGCTACCAATGGCTGTCTACAATCGTTTATATTTCCCATACAGAGGAGACGCACACATAGATGTTTCGTATACATAAACAGAAAATTGCGAATTTCACCAAGATGGCGGCAGCGTTCGTCCTATGCGTTGCTATTACCATTCCAGCACCTGCACAAAGTCCCGAATTTCCGGAACGGATGCCGATCGTTGAACGTCCGTTCTCGGAAGATCCTGATAAGTTCAGTTTCGCTATTATCGGCGATAAAACCGGTGGTGGTTTGGACAAATGGCCTGTGTTTGACCGCTCAATAGATGAAATCAATACACTAAAACCTGACTTTGCGATTATGGTTGGCGACTTAATACAGGGCAATACAACAGACCTCGAACAACTCGCAGCAGAATGGAAAGAATTCTGGCAACATGAATCCGATTTAATTGTTCCATTTCTTCCACTCCCTGGCAACCACGACATTACCAACCCGGTGATGTACGACTACTGGAAAGAACACCTTGGACGCACCTATTCGGCGTTCGTCTACAAAGATTGTCTATTTATAACACTGAATACTGAAGAGTGGCATGACCCTATGCACGAAGAATGGGATTGGGAAAAAGAAGGCTGGTTCGGCGCGTCGCAGATTCAGTACGTCAAAGACGAATTGGCGCGGCATCCGGTTGTCCGGCATACGTTTGTCATGATGCACAGACCTATATGGCTGTACGAAAGCTCGGGTTGGGAACAGATTGAAGAAGCACTCGGTGATCGGGCGTACACCGTTTTTGCTGGACACTACCATAACTTAACGCTGCATACCCGGAATGATCGCCGCTACTTTGTCCTCAGCGCAACCGGTGGTGGGTTAACACCGCAAGAGGTGCCCGAAGTCGGTGCTTTCGACCATTACAGTATCGTGACGGTGGATGGCGACGAGGTTAACGTCGCGATTATCAAACCGGGGAACATCTATCCTGCGGACATCTCAACTGCAGTTTTCAAAGAACGACTGGGGAACCTACTCACCTTTGCACCGCACTTTAACATAGATAGAACTGAAGATGTTAACAGTGGTAACCTTGAAATAGCGATTGACAACAGCCTTGAGAAACAGGTTATCGTTGAGATCGTTTTCCATGCGAGTGAACATTGGCAGATTTCACCACATCAGTTAACTTTTGAAGTCAAACCCGGGCAATCTATAGAAGGGACAGTTGCCCTTCGCGTTTCCTCTGATGCTTTAGTACCATTCCCTGTCTATGATTATGCAATCATATATGGTGGCGAACAGCTGCGGAGTGGTAGCAACCTACTTCATCCGATTGACAGAGCCGATATGCGTGTGATTAAAAATTGGATGCTTTTGGGTCCCTTTGACCTTGGTGTGACGGAAGCACCTGCCGACCCGAACGATGTTCCGTCGAATTTTGGGACAGCACTTCTACCGGAATTCGGTGAAAATGCGACCTACGAAGGACAAGCTGGGGAAATCGTCTGGCAGGAACACATTTCTGAAACGGAACGGATTAACTTAGATGATGCCTTCGGCAACCCGAATTGGGCATTCGGTTACGGGATGACATATATCAAGAGTCCCGATGAACGGTACGTGTTTGCGCAGATTGGGTGGGGGTCTAATCTCGGAAGGCTTTTCCTTAATGGCGTTGAGATTCGTGCAGCGTCTGCCCGCGGTACACATCTATATCGTGGATGGGCACACTTTGAATTGCCGTTGAAAGCAGGTTGGAATACGATCGTGATCCAGACCGGAGACTACACAGGTCGATGGGACTATCGGATGGAGGTTGCGGATCCAACGAAAGCACTTCAGTTTAGTGTGAAAGGTGCTGATCTCCAAGACTAAGCGGTATGGACGGTTCATAGCCGCCCGTATCTTCTCAAAATTTGACAGAGGATCTTCGATGTGCTATACTGACGCGTAAGAGGGTTATTCACAAGGGAGAGGACTATGCTTCACTTGAACAGCGAACGCCATCAAAATTGGGAAACCGACGGCTACTTGAAAATCCCACGCTTTTTCTCTGTTAGAGAGGTTACGGATTTACAGGCGTGGGTCTCCGAAATCTCACATTGGAAATCGACATCCGACAAGTGGATGCACCACTACGAATCTACACCGGATGGCCCTCGGCTATCGCGCTCGGAAAATTTCGTGCCGTACCACACCGGTATGGAAGCGACTGTAACGCGCGGTAAAGTGTTAGATGTTGTCTCTGAGTTGATGGCGGAACCGGCAGTCCTCTACAAAGAGAAAATCAACTACAAATACCCGGGTGGCGGTGGCTACGCTGCACATCAGGATGCGCCTGCCTATGAGTTTGTTAATTACCATATCACCTGTCTGATTTCAGTAGATTCAGCGACGGCAAAAAGCGGATGCCTCTATTTTTCACCGGGTCGGCATCAGGAAGGATTTATCGCGCTGGACGAAAAAGGCTGCGTTGCGCCCGAAACTGCTTCAATGATGGAATGGGTCGCCGTGCCAACAGATCCCGGGGACATTCTCCTCTTTGGGTCTTACATACCACATAAGAGTCCAGCCAATCGTTCGGAGCGTCCGAGGCGTATTATCTACCTCACCTACAACGCCAGTTCGCAAGGCGATTGGCGTGAGCAGTATTATGCTGACAAAAGACAAGCGTTCTCGGCATACGCGAAAGACGGTTCTGAACGAGACACACAAATTAGCAAAATCGCACATTTTCAAGGAAAAACTGTAAATCATGCAAAAATACGTTGATCGAAGCCTCGCAGAGGAGATGCGCAACGCTACATCTGAACAGAAGGTTGACGCGTTGTTTGACTATATGGAGAAACGTGGACAGTCTTTTTACGATGAAGTGGTGACACAATTGGAGCATGCCCTCCAGTGTGCTGCTCTTGCACACCAAAACAACGCAAGTCCGACCCTGATTACGAGTGCTTTACTACACGATCTCGGACATATTATCTTAGATGAACACAATGCCGATAAAGCGTTTCTTGACATCGACCTGAACCACGAAGAGATCGGTGCGCGGTATTTGGCACCGTTTTTCCCAGAATCTGTCACGACCCCGATTCGGTTGCATGTGCCAGCGAAGCGGTATCTGTGTGCGACGGATGCCTCTTACCATGACGGGTTATCCGATGCCTCAAAGAAGAGTCTCATCGTTCAGGGAGGCGTGATGTCAGATGAAGAGCGGAGGACGTTTGAACAGATCCCACACTTCCAAGATGGACTCACTCTACGGCGATGGGACGATCTGGCGAAAGTAAGTGGGTTAGAAACTGCCGAGTTGGAAACCTATCGAGACATTGTGCAACAGTGCTTAATCCATTAAGTAAGAAAAGTTTGGAAAGTTTACAGGTGTGCTAAAGTTGTGAAGAAATTCTTGACGCAATCAAACAGTTCTTGTCGACTTCACAACTTTACAGATTTTCGCACACTTCGCAACTCTTACACTGAAACGGGAGGTAGGAAAAATGAGTTATGAAACAATCGAATCGAAGTTTATCGCGACTGAAGAAAAAGGTGAAGTCTCCTCAATCCTGATGCGTCCGGACAACGCGAAATGGCTACTCGTCCTCGGACACGGTTCAGGTACAAATATGCGGAGCTCAACGCTCCAGACGATTGCGGAACGGTTAGCCGACATCGGCATCGCGACGTTCCGTTACCAGTTCCCCTATATGGAACGCGGTGGCGGCGGTAGAGAGTCGGAAGCGGTCGCATTGCAAACTGTTCGATCTGCTGCGGCTGCTGCGCACGAAGCTGCAAACGATTTATCCATCCTTGTCGGTGGACACTCCTATAGCGGACGTATGTCTTCAATGTCTGCAGCGAAGGAACCGATTGAACACGTCAAAGGTCTCGTATTTTTTGCATTCCCGTTGCATCCTTCCGGCAGAGAAGGTACAGAGCGCGCCGAACACCTCTCGGATGTCACAATTCCGATGCTATTCCTGTCTGGTACCCGCGATAAGTTGGCAGTGCTTGACCTATTGGAACCCGTCTGTGAAGAACTTGGCGACAAGGCGACGTTACACCTATTAGACACCGCAGATCACGGGTTCAAGGTGCTCAAACGCCGTAAAACGGAAGAAGACGTTTTCGTAGAGATGGCGCGGGTTATTAGTGAATGGATTGAGACACTGCGTTGACAATTGACCTTGAAACTTCCGCAGATTAATGGTATACTCATTCTAATATATTGAGTTAAAATAAAGGTGGAGGCTAAAGATCATGAAAATAAAAGCAACATACAGAAACGGTGTGATTGAACCGCTGCATAAGATCAACCTGCCCGAAGGACAAGAACTTGAAGTCGAATTCAGAGTTCTGCCAAAAACGTCTCATGAACTTTCCGAGAAAAAAAAAGAGGCAACGCAGACCTATACGGCTCTTATCCGAGAGAGTGAGGGATGGTGGATCGGCTGGATATTGGAAGTCCGAGGTGTTACATGCCAAGAACGAACGAAGAATGAATTATTAGATACCTTGCAAATCACGCTTCGCGAAATCTTAGAAGATGAAACGCTTGAAGTGTCTCGTCGAACGGAAAGTGAATCTGAAGCAGTAAAAGCTTCCGATATTTTGGAATTCGGCGTGCCGGGTGCCTCGCACCAAACTGAAGGCGGGTTTGAGGAAGTAAGTATTGATGTATGAAACATATACATTCAATAGAACCAGAATCAAACCAGAAACAGGAGCCCACAACAGGAAAGAATCCAATTACAACGCCTAATCAAGGCGATGGAAAACTACCACATCTTACTGATGAAGACATTGAGGCACTGCGTCTTCTCTCTGGTATATTAGTAGTCGGAAAGATCTTACGATTTCAACTTGCTACACAAGATTTCTATAGGAAACCAAAATCTGACTTGTTTCGTTTTATTTTCAAAACAGTTGACACTATTTCAGTTTTTTGATATAATAACTATAAATAAATTTAGTGTTTTTTTAAACATTGCACTGTAATATAAAGAGGATGATCATGGCAAAAATGGTTGGAGTATTTTGTTATGAGTAGTAATTTTAATTATCTTGACCTTTTTGCAGGAGCTGGTGGGCTTTCTGAGGGATTTATTCGTGCTGGTTACAATCCTATTGCTCACGTTGAGATGGATCAGGCAGCCTGTTACACACTCCGTACCCGGATGGCATACCACCATCTCAAAGACACGGGTAATTTAGATCAATACGCCGATTATCTGAAAGGTAAGATTGACAGGCAAGAATTTTATGATTTGGTATCTGACGAGATAATCGGATCTGTTATCAATGTTGAAATTAGCGATGAGACGCTGCGAGATATTTTCTGCCAGATTGATAATGTTCTAGGAAATCAAGAAATTAATCTGATTATCGGGGGCCCACCCTGTCAGGCATATTCATATATAGGACGCGCACGTTGTCCAAACCGCATGAAAGGCGACCCCCGGAACGATCTGTATCTCTTATATGGCAAATTTTTAAAAAAATACAAGCCCAAGTATTTTATGTTTGAGAATGTCCCTGGTTTACTATCTGCTACAAATGAAAACGGTGAATTTTATTTAGATCTCATGCAAACTTTGTTTCGTAAGGAATATGGTTATGAGACAGAACTTAAAACTCTTAATGCGAAAAACCATGGGGTGCCCCAAAATAGGAAAAGAATTATTCTCTTCGGAAGGAAAAAAAACTCAATAAAATTTTATCCGGAACCTGATAACCAAGAATTGGAGGTTAGCGTAACGGAGATTCTCTCTGATTTGCCCGCTCTTAAAGCAGGCGAGGGAACTATTGGACCCTGTGAAATCAATTCCTACGATGGAACATGGTTGTATGAAGTGGGTATACGGAATGACGAGCTCCCAGTGACGTTACATCAAGCGCGTACGCATAATAAACGAGATCGTGAGATTTACAAGATGACTGTTGAGCTTTGGAACGCCACAGAAGGTCGCCTCCGATACAATGAACTTCCGGAACGGTTACAGACACATAAAAACAAGAATTCCTTCCTCAACCGCTTTAAGGTTGTTGCTGGAGATTTACCGTATTGTCATACCATTGTTGCCCATATTGCCATGGATGGACACTACTACATTCATCCAGATATTAATCAGAACCGCTCTCTCACTCCAAGGGAAGCGGCGAGGTTACAGACATTTCCTGACGACTATTATTTTGAAAGCTGTAGCGGAAAGCCCGCTCGTACTCCGGCTTACCGTCAGATTGGGAACGCGGTCCCTGTATTGCTTGCAGAAAAAATAGCGAAAAAGTTGAAGGAGAATTGGGAACAATGAACACCGATACAACTTACAAAATTAGACCTGCTGGACGACATATACTCACCATCGGTCGCGATCTCATTCAGGATAATTATGCCGCTGTCGTTGAGTTAGTAAAAAACGCGTATGATGCGGATTCTCCTGATGTAAACATAGAATTTAGAGCAGCTCCCGATCGTAATGGATATACCATTGTTATCTCTGATCACGGTCACGGCATGTCCCAAGATGATGTTATCAACAAATGGCTTGTACCATCGACTCAGGACAAGATTAAAAGACATCGCAGTCCTTCTGGCCGAACCCTACAAGGAAGTAAAGGAATAGGACGCTATGCCGCCTCAATTCTAGGCACGAATTTATCACTTGAAACCGTAACTGGCGAAGGTGAGAAAACTAAGGTACATATTGAATGGTCAGACTTTGAGAAGGCTCGGTACCTAGATGATGTAGGGATACCAATTAAAACAAGAAAAGTCTCAGAACCACAAGGAACGTGTTTAACTATTATAGGTGATAATGAATTTCTGGCCCGGTGGAATCAGGAAAGATTCGACAAACTCCGGTTTGAATTGAAGAAGTTAACATCGCCCATAATCAGCACGCTTAGCCATGAAAATAGTAGTGATGTGTTTCGGATAAGTTTGACAGTCAAAGGTTTTCCCGGAGTGGGGGACATTGAAGAAACCGTCGAACCATATCCTCTGATAGATCTATTTGACTATAAAATTTCAGGGACCATTGGTAGCAACGGTAAAGGTAAACTGATATATTCGGCACAAAAGGCTCCTAATATTGCGGATCAGAAGATTCTGTTCAATTTTAAAGAGTCTACGGACTGTGGTGAACTTGATATTGATATCCGAGTCTACGACCGTGAGGCAGAATCTATTGACTCTCTGATTAAACGTGGATTCAAAGATGAATTTGGCAACTATGTCGGGAAAAACGAGGCAAGGCGAATCCTTAACGCAAACAACGGGATCGCTGTTTACCGAAATGGATTCCGCATCCGGCCTCTAGGTGATACCGAATTTGATTGGCTTAAACTCAATGCACGACGTATTCAAACCCCTACGCGATGCATCGGCAGCAACCAAGTGATTGGATACGTCCAAATTCAGTCCGAGGATCAGTCCGATTTGATTGAAAAAAGTGCTCGGGATGGGCTCAGAGAAAATCAAGCGTTTGAGCAGTTGAAAGCAATCACAAAACAAGTCATATCGGAACTTGAAATCCGGCGTTACGATTACAGAAGAAAGGAAGGATTGATTGGACCTACTATCAAAGTGGATCAGAATCTGCAAGGGCTGTTTTCGTTTGATGAGTTGATAGAAAATGTACAGACGCAACTCAGCAAGGGTAAAGTTGACAAAACAACCATTGGCAAAACCATTGAACTTATTAGTCAAGATGCGAAAGAAAAAAATAAGGTTGCTGATGAAATCCGCAAAGTTGTTGCTGTTTATCAGGGCCAGGCTACCTTAGGGAAAATTGTTAATGTAATCCTTCATGAAAGCGGACAACCTCTCAATTGCTTCAAAAATGATGTGCCGAATTTACGGTATTGGTATAATTTATTTCTTGAAACAAGCGATTTGGAGAATTTGAAAAAACTTATGCCGATTGCTGACGATATTGAAGAAAGTGCAGAAATTCTCGTTGAATTTTTCGACAAGCTTGACCCACTTGCGGCGAAAAAACGCTCTGCTAAAAAACCGTTGGAGTTGAAAAAGGCTATCCAAAGGAGTTTGGATATCTTTGGAGCAGGAATGAGGACGCATAAAGTATCCGCAGCGATTTCCGGTTCAGAGGAATTTAAGTTTTTGTGCTGGAACCAAGACATCCATGCTATTTTCACAAACCTGATTGATAATAGCATGTATTGGATGTGCGAAAAAGAAATTCCTAAAAGGGAAATAGTCATCAAGATGGAAACTGATGGTGATTCGCTTTGTTATGTTGATTATCGCGATACTGGTCCGGGAATTAAGCCAGAACACAGCGAGTTAATTTTTGAACCCGAATTTACCACCAAATCAGAAGGAATGGGTTTGGGATTGGCCATAGCTGGGGAAGCAGCAGAACGAAATGGGCTTGAACTGAAAGCATTGTCCTCTGAAGAAGGGGCTTATTTCAGAATTGAACCTAAAATGGAGAGTGAAAATGAGTAAGTTGCGGCTCCTTATAGTAGAAGATAACCAACGAGACCTCAGAAGTTTCAGAAATTCTGTTAACAGGTACATCCATGAAAAGAAGCGACGTATAGAGTCAGTTGAGTGCCAAAATCTCGACGAAGCATTAAAGATGCTGGATAACTCCTTTGATGGGGCAATTATTGATCTGAAACTAACACATCAAGGTGACGAAGGAAACCAAGTTATCGCAAAAATGATAGAGTCATTCTATCGGATTCCAGTTGCCATTTTTACAGGAAATCGGGGCAGTTTGGACGAAAATCTGAATGAAGAAATCATGCTAATTGACGTTTTCATAAAAGGGGCAACTGGGTATGATGAAATTTTAGACAAACTTTGGGATATCTATAATACAGGGTTAACCCGTATCATGGGAGGCAGAGAATTAATCGAACAGACCCTAAATGAGGTTTCCCGCAAAAACCTCTTTCCACAAATAGAAACGTGGATATCCTATGGAGCAGAAGATCCAGAACGGACCGAAAAGGCCCTCCTCCGATACACCCTGAATCACTTATTCCAACTCCTTGAGGAAGATGGGGAACGTTGTTTTCCTGAAGAATTTTACCTATACCCTCCTATGTCTAAAGAAATCACAACAGGAAGTATTGTAAAAGAGGAAACAAGTGATAAATCGTTTGTAACTCTGAGTCCAGCGTGTGACCTTGTGATTAGAAGGAACGGTGAATTCAAAACAGATCGTATTCTCCTTGTTGAGATCGAAAGCGAGGATAATGTTGTGAACGCTGCTCTAGACGGTATTACGAGAACACGCAGCAAAAAAAATAAACTTCGAGACATATCTAATAACAACCACACAGATTACTATCATTGGCTGCCGGAGGCTTATTCTTTTGACGGTGGATTTCTCAATTTTAGGAAACTGAGAACATTGGACAAGACTGAGTTTAATGAAAAATTTGAAAAGCCTTTAATTCAAATATCACCTTTTTTCGTAAAAGATATCGTATCGCGTTTCTCTTCATTCTATGCCCGGCAAGGTCAGCCAGATATTGATAGTGAGGATTTTATTAACCGCTACACCACCTGATCCGTTCGTATAACACTGCAAAGGAATTGCCCATGCCCACACTCGAATTCAAGGGAAAACAACACATCTATGCCCACCACCTCACCGTCCCTTACCGTCCGCTTGAACCTGACGAAAGTAAATCCTGCAACCCAACTGATACAGACGACAACCTCATCATCCACGGAGACAATTTGCACGCTCTCAAAGCGTTACTCCCACGCTACGCTAACCGTGTCAAATGCATCTACATTGATCCACCCTACAACACCGGCAACGAGGGATGGGTCTACAACGATAACGTAAACAGTTCACTGATGCAGCAGTGGTTCACCGAAAATACACCCGTTGATAATGAAGACTTAGAACAACATGACAAATGGCTCTGCATGATGTGGCCGAGACTGAACCTGCTCAAAGAGCTGCTTGCCGACGACGGTGTAATTTTTATCTCTATTGATGACAATGAAGTACATCATTTGCGGATGCTAATGGATGAAATTTTAGGAAAGGCAAACTTTCTTGCAGATATTATTTGGCAACATCGCTATGGTAGGAGTAACAATGCAAAATTATTCTCAAATCAACGTGAACATATCATTGCATATAGAAAATCTGATACTGTTTCTCACATTCGGGTTAAGCGGGGCGAGAAACTTGATGAAACATATTCTAATCCTGATGATGACCCACGGGGCAGTTGGGTATCCAGTTCGTATGTCAATCCTGCGACGAAAGAACAGCGTCCAAATTTGGTTTACGCGATAATAAATCCGCATACAGGAGAGGCAGTAAATCATCCTACACATGCTTGGAAGTACAGTGAAAGCACCCATGAGAGACATGTTACGGAAAACAAACTTTGGTGGGGACTTGACGGAAATTTGCGCTATCCTCGTCTTAAAAATTTTCTTAGTGAATCTGAAGAAAAAGGTATTGTCCCAATTGATTTAATGCTGGCGGATATTGCAGGCACCACGGACGAAGGAACAAAGCAATTACAAGCTGTTTTCCAAAGTGCAGCCCTTGAGTTCAACAATCCTAAACCAACGAGATTGATCGCGAACTTAATAGGGATTGCCGAGGGGGTATCCAGAAAAAATGACACTCTTATCCTCGACTCTTTCGCTGGTAGCGGCACCACCGCCCACGCGGTCTTAGATCTAAACAAAGAAGATGGCGGCAATCGGAAGTTTATTCTCATTGAATGCGAAGATTATGCCGATACTATCACTGCTGAACGTGTCCGTCGTGTTATCAACGGTGTTCCCAATGCTCGTGATGAGGCACTGCAAGAAGGCTTGGGCGGCTCCTTTACCTACTGCACGCTCGGAAATCCAATTGAGGTAGAGGCGATGCTCACCGGAGAGGCGTTACCATCATACTCAGCACTTGCCGCCAATCTGCTGTATACCACTTCTGGTGCTTCTGTTGGTGCTGATACATTGGCGGCACAGAATGATGATGGACTTTTCCACAGCGACGACAAAAACGATTACTACCTGCTCTACAAACCTGACCTTGCCTACTTGCGTAGCAACGCTGCTATCCTCAATCTGGAACGAGCAGAACGTATCCGAGATGCAAGCCTTGAAAATGGTAGAAAGGCGATTGTCTATGCAGCCGGTAATTACATCGGTCAGCGCGAACTCACACGGATGGGCATCATCTTTTGCCAACTTCCTGATGCCCTGCACGAAAGGTAGTAGGCACGCTCCACCGTGCCATAACAAAAGGAAGTAAAGATATGATGGAATTAAAGGAATATCAGCGCGGCGCACTCGACGCTTTGGCGCGTTGGTTAGAAGCACTTGAGGAAGCACAGCGTGATTCAGAAACGCTGATTGAGGCGTTTCAACAGACGCCAACCAATATTCCAATTCCCGATGAAATTCGCAATTATCCTAAGATCGCGTGGCAAAAATTGAAGGAAAACGGTAGTATTGCGGCAACCGCGGGCGAATACGTTGACCGTACGGATGGCGCAAACCGCCCCATCCCGCATATCTGCTTCAAAGTACCGACAGGTGGCGGTAAAACCCTACTTGCTGCTGCCGCGTTAGAACGCCTCCCTCGGCAGCGCGGTTTGGTCCTGTGGATCGTACCGAGCAAGGCGATCTACGCGCAAACAAAGGCTGCCTTGTGGGATAAACGACACCCGTACCGTAAGATGTTAAATCGGGCATGTGCGGGGCGCGTCAAAATGCTGGAGAAAGAGGACACTTTCAACAGAGACGACATCGCCAATTACCTCTGCGTCATGCTCCTGATGCTCCCAGCAACGAACCGGCAAAGAGGCAGAGAGTTTCTCCGTATGTTCAGGGATAGTGGGCGTTATCCGAGTTTTTTCCCTGACATTGATAATGTCTTCGGTAATACCGAGATGCTAAACGAATACCCCGATCTCGAGTGCCACACCGAACGCGGACTCATCAAACAGAGCCTATTTAACGTATTCAAGTTGCTGCGTCCGGTCGTTGTTCTGGACGAGGCGCATAAAGCCTACGGTGCGAGAAATCAGACAGCAAATGAAGAATTCGCTAAATCCATCAACCGTCTTGATCCAAGGATGGTGATTGAACTCTCTGCAACACCGAACCGCGGGATTAGCAACCTCCTCGTCGATATTGGGGGACCCGACTTGAAAAAAGAGGAGATGATTAAGTTACCGGTGCAGGTGACATCGTTTCCAAACGCCGAGTGGCAATTGACGCTTGGACAAGCAGCCGATGAACTTGAGCGACTTAATGCCGAAGCAAGGTCGCTTGAAAATAGCACGGGACGGTATATCCGTCCTATCGCCGTTGTACGTGTGGAGCGGACGGGTAGAGATCAGCAGGATGGCGAGCGAATCCATGCCGAGGATGTCCGAGAATATCTCACACAAAACTTGCGTGTTCCGTCTGATGCGGTTCGCGTCAAATCCGCTGAAAAGGATGAACTCGGAAGGGAAAATCTACTCTCTGAATTCTCGCAAGTGCGTTGGATCATCACAAAATCCGCACTGATGGAAGGGTGGGATTGCCCGTTTGCTTATTTGTTAGTGATGCTCGATAATACACAAGCACAAAGGGCAATTACGCAACTTGTAGGGCGCGTTATGCGGCAACCACACGCGCAACGCACCGGTAGCGAATTGTTAGATCAGTGTTACGTCTATTGCAATAACGCTGAGGTCGGAACCGTTGTCACGCAAGTTAAGAATGGGTTGGAATCGGAAGGGTTAACAGGCTTAGGTGATGAAGTGATGGGTGCATTGGATTCACAGCAAGCAGGAGAAGTGCAGGCGGTTGAGAGACAAACGATAATGCGTCGCGAGCAGTTCCAGAACCAGCGCATCTATCTGCCGATGGTACGCCATAGAAATGGAGATGAATGGGTTCAACTGAATTATCAAGCACACATTCTACCACAGGTGGATTGGGCAGCAATTGAAGCACCCCACCCGAGCGCGTCTGCACCCCAGAGCGTCCGACGGGAATCCGAAAGGGTTGACCTTGATGAAACGACACCTGTTTTCCATACGGAACAAGAACTGCATATTGAGAGGCAAATAAGTATCGCCGACTTTGCGCGCCGTCTCTCCGATATTATGCCTAACCTCTGGCAAGCGGCTCGGATTGCTCAGCAGATGCACGAACGCCTTAGGGCAGACGGTGAAACCGAAGAGGCTATCTATGATCGGCGTTCTTATCTCGCGCATGTTTTAAGGGAACATGTAAAAGATGAAGTGGAAAAACAAGCGGAGCAGGTCTTTCGTAGAAAACTGGATCAGGGTGAGATTCGTTTCGACTTAGAGACACAACAACCCAATTACCAGATGGTAGACAGTTATGAAATACAGATTCACTCCAATGAGAGACAACTCGAAAGGTATAGCAACCCTGTACAAATGAGTCTGTTTGAGAAGGTCTTTGAGCAGCAATTTGATTCCGAATTGGAAAAGAAATTTGCGTATTACCTTGACGAAGAGCTGGCACTCCAATGGTGGCACCGGGTCGCGGCACGCCAACGCGGTGAGTATTATTTGCAGGGTTGGAAACGCGGACGTATCTACCCTGATTTCGTTGCAATGGCGAACGAAATTGGAGGCGTGACGCACGTCATGATTTTTGATACAAAAGGGGAACACCTTGCTGGCAATCTTGACACTGTGTACAAGCGAAAAGTATTAGAAACACTTGAAGGGGCATTCAATAGCGCGGGTAGGATGGTGGTGTCTGACGGACCGAGGCGACAAGGTATCTTTCAATTAGTGTTCAGCGAGCAGGATTTTCTTGAGATACCTCCGCGATTGGATATTGAAACGTATTCTACGAGAAGGTAGCAGAGGCATCGGCATCATCTTGAACGAAAGTGAAATCCTGAGCAGAAAAAACGTATACGAACTATTTAACGAGGAATTGTACCTGACAATTTTCGCCGCAAAACTGCCACCAATAACAGAGGAACAGTAAAAGACAATGCCGACACATCCGTTCAAAATTACCACTGTTGAAAGCGAACTTTATGAATGGGAGAAGCCGCCTATCTGGAACGGCATGCACGTCTACGATAAAGGCAGACTCCATCTGGTAAAAGTGACTGCGAAAAGCGGCAGAGAAGCAGTCGTCGGATACGGGTTCAACGGTGGCACCGCTGCGACGCGTCCGCTCTCTATATTTCCAAGGTTTGTAGACCTGTTCCGTCCCGCCTTGATTGGACACGACGTGACAGATACGGCTTACGTTTCAGGGTTAGCAGAGAACTACAAAATCTACGGACCGGGTGGGTATCATACACAGGTTATCGCAGCGATCAACCAAGCGTGTTGGGATA
This sequence comes from Candidatus Poribacteria bacterium WGA-3G, assembly GCA_000406005.1. Classification (GTDB taxonomy): domain Bacteria; phylum Poribacteria; class WGA-4E; order WGA-4E; family WGA-3G; genus WGA-3G. Next base: position 45,248 of record ASZN01000032.1, on the reverse strand, counting down.
TTCGGGGGAAGTTAGAAGGGAAATCGGTTCACGCCTTACTCGGTGGTACACAGGAACGCATACGCACTTATATCGCTGGTGGCTACTACGGCAGAGGGAAAGGGTTTGAAGAACTCCGCGAAGAGATGGCGCGCAACATACACGAATTCAACGCCACAGCGGTCAAGATGAAGATCGGGGACCCAAACGCAGGACTCGAAACGGACATCAAACGGATTGAGGCGGTTCGCGAGACGGTCGGTGCTGATATTACCGTTATGGTGGATGCGAATTGTGCGTTGTCGATTGAAACGGCGGGTGCGTATCTTCCGGCACTTCAGGCAAACGACATCTTCTGGTTTGAAGAACCGATCCATAGCCACGATTACAGAGGACATAAGGTACTACGTGAGATAGCGAAGGATTACGGTATCCGAATCGCTACCGGTGAAAACGGCTACGGGTTACACTATTTCCAAACGTTGATTGATTACGGTGGCGCGGATGTTTTCAATCTGGATGTCGCTATCCTTCCCGGCTATGACCCGGCGATGCGGGTCGTTGAAGAAGCGTTGAGGGCTGAGAAGTTGATTGCCCCGCACGGTGCGCAAGAACTCCAAATCCATGTCGCTGCAAGCCGAGATAACGGTCTGATGTTGGAATACTATCCACCGGCTGTTGATCCACTGCGCGGTGAAATGTTTCTACCATCGATGGTTTTGGATGCTGACGGATATGTAACGGTTCCGTCTCGTCCGGGCATCGGTTTCGCACCGAATTTGGAGTTGTTGAAGTACCACCGGGTTTAACAAAATAGAAAATGTCTGTTGACTAATTTTCGGAATTCTGTTATACTCCCCTACAAATTCACACCGATTTCAGATCGAATAGAACTTACGCATTTTTTTCTAAGTCCCTGCATACTAAACAATGCAGACGAGGTTCCAAACCCGTGAGGAACACCCAAGCAAAAACCCCGCAAAAGGGTTGCGTAAGTCGGATTGAAACTATTTTCTACGTGGAGGTAACAATTTGTGAGGTACGCTTATTTCATTTTAGTACTGAGTATATTTGTTAGTATGTCCGCATTTGCCAATCTTCCAGATGACGCGGACTTACTCTTATGGATTGGTGAGGGCAGCGGAAATTCAGCACCGGATGGTACAGGAAACGGAAACGACGGAACATTTGGAGGGAGCGCGAAATGGGTCGCTGGTCAAGGCAAATACAATGCCGGCATTGTTCTCAGAGGTAAGGAAACCTATCTTGAGGTACCGAATGTTGTCACGGAAGTTGGTAGTGTGCTGTTCTGGTTTAAGCCGGATTGGGATGGCAAAGATGGCGACGACTATAGGCTTTTTGATGCCAGCCTCGGTGCGATCTATTTCTTTATAGGAAAAGGGTCTGCGCACCCGGACATCACACCCGCAGAATTCGGATTTTATTTTGAAGCTGCCGACGATGGCGATTGGCAAGATGTTGAATTCGATCCGACAGGGATTATCAAAAAAGACACATGGTTCCACTGTGCTGTTACGTGGGATTTCACGGGTGACGCACCGTTTGTTTACATTGACGGTAAAGAGCAAGCGACAAGCCGTAGCATTACCGGTGGCTTTCCGGCACTCCACGAAAAACCGAGATTTGGATGGGAAACTATCCAGTACATTGCTCTAACTAACGGCGCAGAAGGCATCATTGACGAAATCTCATTCTGGTCCCGTGCCTTAGACGAAAATGAGGTACAAGATTTGATGGATGTGAGTTTAGATGTCGAAGCGGCAGGCAAATTGGCTGTTACGTGGGGTGAATTGAAAACACCCCGATAGATTCTATTAATTGGACATGCAAAGATTGGTGGGGTTCTAAACTCCGCCTGCAAGTGTCTGTATGTTTCTATGCTTTGCTATAATCACAAAAAGGCAAGTCCCGAGTAGATTGAGGCTTGCCTTTTTTCGTTAAAATACCCCCGACGAGATTTGAACTCGTGTCGCCGCCGTGAAAGGGCGGTGTCCTTGGCCAGGCTAGACGACGGGGGCAGAAAATGTGGTTTCAATCCCACAATGAGCCGTACAGGAATCGAACCTGTGACCACCTGATTAAAAGTCAGATGCTCTACCTGCTGAGCTAACGGCTCAAACTAACAACATTTAATGATACCACACTTTTATGTTGATGTCAAATTAAAACGACAATTTTTTCCAAGTGATGGCGCATTAATCAGGACGTTTAAAGCCTGTCTATCAGCAGGACGATCTTACCAGAGTGGCTCTCCTAATTGTACAATCTGTTCTCTGTCGGGTCCGACAGAAATTATCGGGATAGGCACGTTCAGATAATCCGAAACATAAGCGATATAGTCTTTCGTGAGTTGCGGAATGTCTGCCGCTGTTCGCGCTTCGGTGAGTGGCTGCTGCCACCCCGGAAGCGTCTCGTAGACCGGTTCACATTCTTCTAAAACGCTAAGACTACTTGGGAAATTGGTTGTCTCTTTACCTTTATAGCGGTAAGCGACACAGACCTGTAAATCTTTGAGTGTGTCGAACACATCCAACTTTGTCATTACGATGCCGGTGAATCCGTTGATTTGGGTTGCGTACCGGAGAGCGACCAGATCGAGCCACCCGCAGCGTCTTGGACGTTGTGTTGTCGCGCCGTACTCTTTACCGATTTCACGTATCTTTTCGTCGATGTCGGGTGCCATCTCTGTCGGGAAGGGACCGCCGCCGACGCGCGTTACGTAGGCTTTGGAGACACCGAGTACCTGCTCAATGGCTTTTGGACCGATACCGAGACCGGTACAGACGGCACCTGCGCTACAGTTCGAGGAGGTGACGTAAGGATACGTTCCGAAATCAATATCGAGCATCGTACCCTGCGCGCCTTCAAAGAGTATCCGCTTTCCAGATGCCAGGGCATCGTGCATAAAAGCGACAGTGTCCGTTATATAGGGCGTAAGCCGTTGCGCGTAGCCGTAGTAGGTTTCGAGGAGTACGTGTCTTTCAATCCCGCTTATTTGAAGTGCTTCCGCTTTGGTTTCGAGGTTGTAATCCAATTTCTTTTGGAAATGGTCGAACTCAAGCAGGTCACCGACCCGGATTCCAGCGTGTCGGTTCATTTTATCGGAGTAGGTAGGTCCAATGCCGCGCGAGGTGGTCCCGATCTTCGTCGAACTGCCCATCTGTTCCCACTGCTCGACGGCTTTGTGGTATGGCAGAATCAAGTGTGCGCGATCGCTGATTTTCAGGTTATCACTGCTGACTTCGATACCTTGCGCCTGCAACCGGTCGATTTCACCAAAAAGCGTCTCCAGATTGATGACAACTCCGTTTCCGATCACGTTCACGGTGTCAGGTCTAAGGATACCGGACGGGATGAGATGGAGGATAAACGTTTTTTCACCGAGCACGATGGTATGTCCGGCGTTATCGCCGCCTTGATAGCGTGCGACGACATCCGCATCCCCAGCAAAGACATCGGTTAGTTTCCCTTTACTCTCATCGCCCCATTGGGCACCTAAGATGACGATGTTAGACATACAAAACCTCTTTCTACCTACAAAGACCTATAGGCGCGGTTATCGCCGCGCGAACCATAACTTACACGAGTATTCGACACTCAAACGGTTTATCTCACAAAACGTCGACAAGACGGGTGCTATCAGTACCGTATCTATGAGGGTTAATTTTAGATGTGTGAGGAATGCTGTGATTCTAACGCTTCGAGAACTGGAAGCGTGCGCGTGCGCCTTTCTGTCCGTATTTTTTCCGCTCGACCATTCTCGGATCGCGCGTCAAAAATCCGGCCTTTTTCAAGGAAGGCTTCAAAGATTCATCTGCTTTGACGAGTGCGCGTGCGAGCCCGTGTGAAATCGCACCTGCCTGTCCGGTATGTCCACCGCCTTTGACATTGACGTGGACAGCAAACTCACCGCTTCTCTCAACATGCTCAATGGGGCGCTGTGCTGCCTGCCAATGGTCGGCACGTTGGAAGTATTCTTGGATCGGTTTCTTGTTGACGGTAATCCCTGATTCGCCGCCCGGGATGATACGGACCCGCGCAACCGAGGTTTTACGTCTACCGGTTCCCCAGAATTGTTCAATAGCCATATTGCTGATACTCTCCAAAGTTGTAGGAACGTTTTTGGATAGCGGTTCCTCAACTCAATTAAAACGTTAAGACTTCCGGTTCCTGTGCTTGGTGCGGATGAGACGGACCGGCGTAAACTTTGAGTCCCTTCATCAATTGCCTGCCGAGGTTATTCTTCGGGAGCATCCCTCTAACAGCGTTCATGAGAATCATCTCCGGTTTGAGTGCCATCTGTTCATCGTAGGTTCGGTATTTATCACCGCCGGGGTAGCCGCTGTGCCTAAAATAGGTTTTCTGCTCCCGTTTGTTGCCTGTGACCTGTACCTTTTCCGCATTAACAACAGCAACACGAAAACCTAAATCCGCGTGGGGTGTGAACCGCGGGTCATTTTTTCCGCGTAACACCTGTGCGATGCGGGAGGCTAAACGCCCGAGGATCTGTCCCTCAGCGTCCACCACATACCATTTAATTTCTTTATCCGATTTCGGAAAATAGGTTTTCTTTTTAAGTACCATGGTTCGGTGTTCCTTTAGCCACATTAGCCGATATGGGCTAAATGTTGCTTCGCTTAAAAAAACTGTTTGTCGTCCATTATTCGCGTGTGGTACGCTTAGAAAGTATTACCCACTGCGAACTTAACCGATTAATATTATACTATGTAAAGACACCGTTTGTCAAATTTTTTGCAATCGGTTATTAGCTATTAGCCGTTCTGCTTTACGGTGAGAACGGTTCAACGACGGGGCCCATGAATTGCCATACGACAAATCGCGGCCCCGATTGCTTTCAAAACCTGTCCAAGTGAAATGGTGCGATTGTCTCTGAAGTCTCACCTGTCAGAATCAGTTTGGTGATCTCGTAAGCTGTGATAGGTGTGAGTAAGATGCCGTTGCGGTAGTGTCCTGTTGCGTATATGAGATTCTTGACAGGTGTTTTACCGAGTATGGGCGCATTGTCACTGCTACCGGGACGTAACCCTGTCCATGTTTCAATAAGTGGCAGTTTATAAATGCCCGGTATAGCTTCACACGCCCCGTGGAGGAGTTCATATATCCCGCCGACGGTCAGATCGGTATTAAACCCGACCTCCTCGGTTGTTGCGCCGACGACAAGTCTACCATCGGTTCTCGGCACTAAATATACCGGCATCGGGTACCTCGCCTTGACGGTACGGATGACGTTTTTGATCGTAAGGCCCTCCTGCATTCGCAACGCCAACATCTGTCCCTTCACGGGACGCACGGGCGGGATAATAGCATTCGGTAACCCGCTGATCTGCCCAGACCAGCAACCTGCGGCGAGAATACATACATCTGCGCCCTGAAAACCGTCTTGTGTTTGAACACCTGTTGCGGTTCCGTTTTCTATGACAATTTTTTCAACAGTGCTATTTTGATGCAACACGCCGCCGCGTCCCTGATATGCACGTTGGAGTGCTTGTGCCATCAGTCGGTTATCCACCTGATGGTCGGTTTCACAACGAACAGCTGCTGTCACGTAGGGTGAAAGTGCGGGTTCAATTTCACGGGCTTCTTCTCCGCTCAACCACTCGACATTCAAGCCTAAATTTTGTTGTAAGGTATAGGCATGCCGGAGTTGAATTGCATCATCGGGTTCAATGCCTATAATGAGTGTGCCTTCTGCTCGGTAACCGATTGACATTTCTGTTTCTGTCTCTAACTCATCGACCCATTCTGGGTAGCGTGCTAAACTTTGATTGCTGAGTTTGAGGAGGTCGAGTTCGTCGCTATGTGCTTCGGCGATTGGTCCGAGCATACCCCCGGCTGCCCAAGAGGCACCGCGTCCGGCTTCTCCGCGCTCATAAATGGTGACAGCCGCACCCGCTTTCGCAAGCTGCCATCCAATACCAAGTCCAATTACGCCCCCACCAATGATGAGAATCTTCTCATTTTTCATTATTCACCTCAAAAATAGAATGTTATTGCCCGTGAATTACCGAAATATTTTATCAAACTTCATCAAACCCCGCCTGCAGGGGCGTGTGCGTAAGTCCTAAGAATTAGGAATCAATTTTTGCCTTGACTGTTTGAAAATAAGTCCTTTATGATCCGCAAGTTTTGGGAAGACAACAATTTTATACCATTTCTAAAAGTTTATATCGCATTAACCGCACCTGAGTGCACAGACTAACAGTCTATGCTACAAAGGAAACACAAACTAACAGTCTATGCTACAAAGGAAACACAAACTGAAAGTTTATGCTACAATTTCAATCAGAAATGGTATTACATCAATCTACTGGCATCGCGTGGGCCGGGATTTCCACGCCCTGTTCGCTCCAGAATTTGTGTGCGCCGCGGTGTAGCGGAATCACAAACGCTTTCGAGGCATTCTCTATCGTCATATCTGCTGCCGCTTGATTGGTTAGGAGCATCATCTGATGCCCCTCCGGTGAGTAGACATGCTTTAGGATCGCGTAAACGGCTTCATCGCTTACATCTTTGTGTGCGATGAGTATGGTCGGCATCAGGATCGTATTCACGGGTTCAACTTTCCCTTCATACGCGCCTTCCGGTAAAGTACCAGAGAGGTAAAATGGGTATTTTTCATAGAACCCGTACTTCTTGGCAGGCGTGTCGAGGTCAAGCATGCGGATGGACTTAATCGCTGTCAGTTGGATGACAGCACTGTTCGGAACACTGACAAGCCACTGGAACCCGTCTACCTGTCCGTCTTGGAGTGCCTCAGCAGCTGCGGTGCCGCCTTTGTAAATCGGTGTGAACTCGCCCCAGATACCCGCCAGTTTCGACAATCGTTCCAACGTTTGTGCGGTCCCCGAACCGCTTGCCCCGGCTGCGATTTTCCTGCCAACGATGTCCTCAAACTGATGAACGTCACTGTTCGCCAACGTCGAGAACTGGTCATAAGCGATAAAGAGGAGCGTCACCACTCGGATGTTGGTTTTTGCGCCTTCTTCTGCGAAAATTTCTTCACCATTGTAGCCGAGATAACTTTCGGAGGCAAAGACGACACCGAGTGCTTCTGGGTCTTCGTTCACACGGCGTGTATTTTCGACAGAGCCTGCGGAACCGTCAACAGATATTTTGATATGGGGTTCGTGTTTTGCGAGCACTTGACGGATGCCCCCGGCAAATTGCGAGAAACTGCCCCCCGCTGCGCCCCCAAGAATTGAGAGCCACTCCCGCTCCTGAGAAGGCGTATCGGCGGTTTTCGGTTTCTCGGTTGATTGTTTATCGCTGCAACCGTAGAAAACAACGTATACCATCAGTGCGAAGATTATAGATTTGTGATATATAGATTGTGTAAACATAGGAATTCCTTTTTGCGTTTGTATATTGTATATCAGGCTTTGATGTGCAGGTGGCTTCGGATGACTAAAAAAATGATAGCAGATATTTCGTGATATTTCAAATGTTTTCTCTTATAGTAGGCGCGAGTGTTTTGCTTAAGAAACGCCCAAGCAAAAACGGTGCTTCTTGTCGCTCGCGATCCCAAAACTCGCTATCAATAAATTTCTTGATAAATGTTGAAACAATTGCTACACTATAACTGTGAAAGGTGCGTAAGTAAAAAAGGAGGCAAAACGCAGTGAAACGCTTCTTCTCATATCTCTTACTGGTAGGATTCAGTTTTGGTTTTATATTCGGTAGTGTCACCCTTGGCGAGGCGACAACGAAAAAACGGATTGCAGTGCTCTATTTTCAGGACAACAGTCGCTTTGACTCGCCTACTGGATGTGGTTGTGTACCCGGCTTCATCGGCGCAATTTTTAGCACAAAAAAACGATGGGACTTGGAGGCAGGATTCGCCAAAATGCTTAACCGGAAGTTAGTCGAAACGAATGTATACGAGCCGGTACCGACAGATGAACTCTTAGATGCGATGGCAATGATGACACTCTCGCGACATAATTTGCGGAAATTGGATCAGTCGGAACGCGCGACACTTGCGAAGCATCTCAACGCAGATGTCATTGTGATAGGCGATATCCGATATTTCAATCAGGAACGCCTCCGAACCAACGCCTCGCGGACGTTACGGGAAGGTGGACGGCAAGCCCCGCAGGGGCAAGCCACGGCAAGTTACTCAGCACCTGTCATCCTACGCGGCTCGCTCCACCGTGTGACGATCAAACTTAACATGAAATTTTACAATGCGTCTGGCGAAACGGTCGCCGAACCTCGAATCGCCACAACTCGTGATCATTCGTATGCCGGCACACGATTCGCATCGCTTGAAGCGAGTGTAACAGAAGAAGGGACGAACCTAACATTCGGTCAGACATCTGAGAAGCAGCGGAGAAATCCACGTCCTATTGTTAAACCGACTGAACTCAATGAAATCCAATTCGCGAGTGCTGAATACGATAGAACGCTCTTCGGCGTTGTGACGAATGAGACGTTGGTGAAAGTGGTTTTGGCACTCCGAGACAACGTTGGTCCTAACTTCATTACACCTTGGGAACCGAAACCTGCAACCGCCGAGCAAGAAAAGCAAAACCCTTCAGCGACATCGAGTGGCCCCGTCAAGGGGAAGGTTCAGTATGTTGACAATGAAAATCCGGATAAGATCTACGTTAATATCGGTTCCGACAGAGGTATAGCGATCAACCAAGAATTCGCTGTGTTTACGAAAGGCAGACCGATACGGGACATTGATACCGGTGAAATCCTAACGTACGTCCCGAAACCGATCGGAACTTTGGCGGTTTCGGAGATCCTGACGGGTAAGGTCTCCGTCTTTCGCGTCGTTGAGATAGCAGAACCGCTGAAAATCGGCGATGTTGTTAGCGAAGTAACACCGGACGTACTCACACCTGAAGAACAAGAGTAACGCTTGAAAGGAGGGTCGTATGAATTACACCCCGATTTTTAACACGAAGCGCACCGATAAAAGCAGTGTTTATCTGAAATGGATCCCTTTTTTCTCCGCCCTGATAGCGTGCTTCGCCATGCTTTTCGGATGCGCGGATCCGAGCACGCCAAAGAAGATCAAAATCGGTTTGTCCATAGAATCATTGCGGGTGGAACGGTGGCCGAAGGATCGGGACATTTTCATCGCTGAAGCAGAAAAACTGGGTGCCGAAGTTATTGTTCAATCTGCCGATGGTGATGAACGGCGACAAAATGAACAGGCAGAAAACATGATCACGCAGGGCGTGGATGTCCTCGTCGTCATTCCGAAGGATAGCGTTGCAGCCGCTCAGATTGTTCAAGCAGCACACGCGGAGGGTATCAAAGTCATCGCCTACGACCGGTTGATTCGTGAGAGTGAACCGGATCTCTATATCTCCTTTGATAATGAGAAGGTTGGGTATCTGCAAGCCGAGTATCTATATCGTCAAAAACCGAGCGGAAACTATTTTTTGCTCGGTGGCGCACCGACGGATAATAACGCACAACTCCTTCGGCAGGGACAGCTGCGTGCATTACAACCGGCTATCGACAGCGGTGACATCCGGTTGGTGGCAGATGGACAACATTGGGCGGTCAATTGGGATGCGCGCGATGCCTTGAAAAAAGCTGAACAGGTACTGACACAGACGAATAACGGGGTAGATGCTGTCGTCGCCTCGAATGATGGCACCGCGGGTGGCGTTATTCAGGCACTTGAAGGTCAGAATTTGGCAGGGAAGGTACTCGTCTCTGGACAGGATGCTGAACTCGCTGCGTGTCAACGGATCGTCAAAGGCACGCAAACGATGACGGTTTATAAACCGATCCATCTTATTGCGACGAAGGCAGCGCAAGCCGCTGTCGCACTCGCGAAAGATGAAAAGATCGCTGAAGCCACGCAGACTGTTAACAACGGTAAAATTGATGTGCCGTCAATCCTGCTCACACCCATCCAAGTTGACAAAGATAATCTGGACGAAGTTGTCATTAAAGATGGGTTCCATACACACGAAGCCGTTTATCAGGAATAAATAGTTATAAGTTGTTGGTTATAAGTTATAAGTCTGTTTTCTGATACTGGATCCTATTTTTGTCCGCGTCGTTACCTACATCGAAGCGACAAAGGTAACAAAGATATGTGAGTGAATCAGAACCCTCTTAACTAAAAACTTATAACTAACAACTGACAACTGATATAACATGCCTATATTTCTCATTGGTGTAGACACTGAAGGCATCGGAATCGGTGACCGACTGAGTTGGGTCTGGCGTTCCGATGCGTACCAGAATATTATCGTTATTGCCTTGCTTGTTGCTGCGGTGTGGCTTATCCGATACGCTGCGCGGCAAGAGCATTGGCGGAACGCTGCGCGACAGATACGCGGGAACCGTCTCGCTATGGTCTGCCTGTTTATCCTTTTGGGGTATCTCCTTATCGGTGTGTTGGATAGCCTTATCTGGCGCGATCCGTTGTTCCGTCAAACCGACCAGACACTCACGCGAAACGAGGCGGGGGCTGTCGTCTATAAACCGAGAGGCTTGAGCCTACTCGACCGACTCTGCACACCACTTCGCGAACGGACTGAGAAAACCTATTCTGCGCCGTTAGCGACGCACTTGTATGCCAAAAGTACTATTCAGACTCCTGATGGACAGACGGTTCGGGAGTACCCACCACTTGAATATCCGCGGATACATCTTTTAGGTACCGACAAAGTTGGTAGCGATGTTTTCTATCGTGCTTTAAAAGGGGTCCGTACAGGCCTCATTATCGGCGGATTTACCACGCTGATTGCTGTGCCGTTTGCCATCTTTTTCGGTGTTATGGCGGGATACTTCGGCGGTTGGGTGGATGATGTCATTCAATACGTTTACGCGACGTTTGACTCTATTCCGTCTATTCTGCTCATTGTCGCCTTCATGCTTCTCTTTGGTCAAGGGTTATTCAATCTTTGTCTCATCATGGGGATCAGTAGTTGGACGGGATTGTGTCGTATCCTGCGCGGTGAGACCTTGAAACTTCGGGAATTGGAGTACATCCAAGCCGCTGAAGCATTCGGTGTACGGCGCGGACTCATTATTCTCAAGCATCTCATTCCGAATTTGATGCATATCGTGTTAATCACTGCGATCTTAGGGTTTAGCGGATTGGTGCTGACAGAGGCGTTGCTCAGTTACCTGCAGATCGGTGTTGAACCGACGACGGGGAGTTGGGGGAATATGATTAACACAGCACGTCTCGAGCTCGCCCGTGATCCGATTGTGTGGTGGAATCTCGCCGCGGCGTTTGTCTTTATGTTTGGATTGGTGCTACCTGCGAATCTGTTCGGTGATGCCGTCCGTGATGCCTTGGATCCGAGATTACGGACGGAGTAGAATTATTTTGATTTCCAATTTGGCTGCTACTTTTGGGTGTGTAAAGTTTCGACGCGCGATATATTACAAAGGGGGCCATGTAGCATAGGCTGTTAGCCTGTACAAAATATCACCTATAACATAAGAACCGGTTAGTTTCCTGTGTAAAGTATTTTCCCACAGCGAAAATCCATGATCCAGAAAACTATCGACAAAATAATTACACCGCGCGCTACTTTTTTTACACCTTGACTAATTAATTGTCATTTTGTATAATGAAATATGGGCAAATCCACAATTACTATTTCCCAAGCTAAAAACCTGTCGGACGTTGACAATGTTAAACGTATCGCCGATCAACATCGTGCTGAACTCGGTTTTCATGCCCGTCAGGCTTATGTAGATAGTTTTGGCAAAGGGGAACTCCTAATAGCAAAAATAGACGATCAGATTGTGGGTTTCACGCGCTATCATCATAGGCGAGACAACCGAACAACGCTTTATGAAATTGCAGTAATGCCTGATGATCGAGGTACAGGGATTGGTCATCAACTAATCAAAGCATTAATTGCTGATTGTCAACGTGTATCTTCGCGATGCCTTCGATTATCATGTCCTGTAGAATTATCAGCAAACCGTTTTTATGAAGCAGTCGGTTTTATTCGGTCAAAGCGTCGTAGCCGTCGTGGTAGAAGTCGTCCATTGTATGAATGGGAACTTCCGATCTTACCGGATCGAAAACTCACATTTGTAGCATCATTAACATCAATACCCACTGATCTAAAACACTTAATTCGACTTTGGGAAAGTGAGGGACCGGATAGCAAACCGTTTGATAAGTGTATTATCACGCCGCTCTTTATTGAACGCAAATCTTTTGATTACGTCCGATACATTCATGAAAATTGGGGTGTTGAAGTAGTTTTTGACTCAGGAGGATTTTACGTTCAGCAAGGCAAAATTTCATACGATGAATTGTTTTCGCGACTGCTTGATTTTTATCTGAAACACAAGTGGGCGCAAACGTATGTCCTTCCAGATTTTGTGCCAACATCAAGACAGACATCAGAAGAAGTAACAGAAAGGGTACACGTTACTGCAGGTGAGAGCGTCAGGTTTTTGAAAAGACTTCCCATTGATTTACAGAGTAAGGCTCTCGGTGTTTTACAGGGACGCACACCAGAGCATCTTAAGTATTGCTTTGATGTTTATATGAACAGTGGTTTGCAAAATATCGGATTTGGTAGCTTTGATACCACCGGTGTGAATGCAGAGATTAATCTGCTGACCACCCGGACGGAAGGCCGCCTTGTTTTTCTTCGAGATTTGATTCTACGTAGTTTTCTTGACGGGGAAATCGGGGTCCCGCCTAATCTACATCTATTTGGTGTGAGTTCACCAAATATCATTCGTCAGTTCAAAGGCTATTTAGCAACCAGCTTTGATAGTTCAGGTTGGCAGCGCACCGCTGGATTTGGAAATGTTTATCTGCCATTTATGGGACGGCGAAATGTCAGTCATAAGTCAACTGCTTTGACAATTAACAAAGGTCTGTCTGCAAAAGAATTTTACGCAGAATGCGAACGTACAGAACATTCGTGTCCGTTCTGCAAGGATTTTACACGTCTTCAAGAAGATCGGCTCATACGAATGTGGCACAATGTGATCGTTTTTTCCGACATGATGGAGACAATTAATCAAGATAAGTAAAGAAAAGATCAATTTGGCTAGCAGAATAAGCATCCTAATAGGTGTTATACCGCTTCTGAATAACCATTTCTCATTAACGAAAATCGGTTCGTAGTTGTGCAATTCATTGCGCTTCTTACATTCGTCTTCGTATGAGTTTTAAAGTCTCTATAAATACGAATTTATCTTTCAGATTTGGTATTAGACAGCGTTTTCATAAACAAAGGACTTAAATGAAATCTCCTCGCCACGTTTTTCATACCAGACATGACTTTAAGCCAAGTTTAGGATGGGAGGCATTTCAACTTTTATCTAACGTTCCACCAGATGGAATTTCAGCATCCAGCTTGCATACTATTTCAAAAGCAGTTGGGTCCCCCTTGGGACGACTTTCTAATTTGACTAAACTTCTCGCTTCTATGCAAGATGTTGGATTGATTGAGAAAACAAGAGAAGGAATTTCACTTTCTAAAGCGGGGAGATCCCTTGCCAAAGGTATCGGCAGTTATGAAACTGGTTTCTATGCAGCAGTACACTGCCTCTATGCTTGGAAATGGATTTGGGATGGAGACAAAAAGACTGCTTCTCCTTCATGGAGTTATCGTGAAGTCCTACGTCAAATACTGAATTCTGGATCTATCGGAGTTGATTCAGATGAAATTGTGTTGAGGTTAGTTTCCGTTGCTGAAGAGGACTTCGGCAAAGTCAAAGTCTCTTTCAGCAGGGCAAGTGTGAGTGGTGTGACAGTGTGGCTTGAGGGCCAAGTGTTACCCCTCGTAAAAAAAGAAGGAAAACGTATCCTCTGCCAGAATTCGTCAATTCCTATGGCAGATGCTATACGTCTTCACTTAGCTGCGCTCTGTTCAGATAAAAAAGGTGAGATCGTTCTTGATGACGAGAAGATGCAATTACTTGCAGAATCCTTTCTGGTACAAACGGACAAACTACTTAGTTTGTTGGAGGATTTTGCACGCGATACTGATGAATTTCTGTTCATATCATCGGTCCCCAATCGTGTCGTTTTCAATGGTTCAGAAGATCCATTTATTGAATGGATAGTCAAAGAAGCATCTGAACTGAACTCGGAAGTCAGTGAGTAGAAGAATTTATGGAAGAGAAATACGAAGATCATTTGCAAATTTTACCTATAGCAGATACCGTTAGTGGTTCCGCAGCACGGGCAAATCCCGAACAGACGCTTGAACACTACAACCGTCTTGCCAATCAGTTTTGGTTATCGTCAAAAGTTAGTGAGGTCGCTGATAATGTGTTTTCAGGTGTTCGAAGCGGTCATACTACATGGGGTAGCCTAAGTGGACCGTATGGATTTGGTAAAACTGCATCTGCAATTGCTCTATGGGCACACGCGAGAGATTCTGGGTTTTTAGCAATACCTCCTTTGTCATGTACCAATTTTAATGAACTGGCAACTGGAATTGCCTCGCTCGCTGGCGTGCAGAACCCGGAAATAAAAAGACAAGTTGACAAGCTTTTTCGAGATGTCTTCACAGAGGGTTTAAAACCTATGGTGCAGGCAGACGCGAAACGTTACGCTGTGCCTCCTCAGACAGTCCGAAAAATCTACAACGATAAATTCTCTGCTGGTCAGTTTACAGTAGACAGCCATCCCCATCGAACCGTTGAGTTTTTGTCAAAACTTGGGGAACTTGCAACCGAAAATACTAAAGGTTTAGTAATAATTCTTGATGAACTTCAGCAGTTGCTTGGCCCCCTTGATGCGCGCGCCATCGTCCAATTCCGAGAATTTGTCTGGGGATTGCGCACAGAACGTTCACCGTGCGGTGTTATCTTAGCCTTGGACTCTCTACTTGAAGCGAGGTTGGCACGTTGGGCATCTGACATTCTTCACAGGATCCGCGAGAGCGGTCCGGCACTACAATTGACAGATATTTACACCAGAGAGTTCCCTAAATGGCTTTGGAATAAATTCAGCAGTAATGGGAAACAGGCTTCGCCGTTTCCATCAGCTGCGTTGTCAGAGAATGTCCTCACCTCTTTAGGTCAGTTTGTTGAAAGGCCAGACCTTGCCAACGGTCCGAGAACCGTTGTTGATGTTTTTTCCCGATCAGTAATTCATTACCAAGAAACGAAATCAAGTTACGATATACCCGACCTTATTGATGACATTCACCAAGGAAGGTTTCGTTACTTTGGAGAAGGAGCGGCGGTACAAAGTATCCTAACCCAAATCCTCTCAGACGAATGGATTCTTGAGGACGAAGGACGTAAGAAACTGGTAACAACCCTAGTGGCTTTTCCACAGGGATGTCCTAAAAAAATACTGCACGACCAAATTTCCGACAAAACGCAAATTGAGAAAGCGCGATCCGAGTTATTCGCTCCCTTGCTTGTTGAACTTTCTGAAGGTCTTGCCTTAGAGCCATTGCAACAGGTTCGTCGAACTCGGACTGATTGGGAGCAAATTTTGTCTCGCTGTTGGGAGACTTTGCCCTCTCTTGATGCTTTAGTTGGGCACGCTCCAAATATGATTCTTCGGATTCTCGCTCCAAAGATTTTTCCTAAAGGAACTCCTATCAAACCAGTTTGGGAGTGGCTCTCTGATGAATCAAGTGCCGCATTAACAGGTTGGTATATCCTTCGTGGGACGTTTGATGATGCCTATCCTCAGAGAGAGATTGCCTTATACGTAGCAGACAAAGAACCGGAGTTCTGGCTCGAGGATGTAGATGTTTCCATCGCGCTCGTATGTGATGCCAGTACGGACCCTGGTGCTGATTCAAAAGTAGAATTACTGGATAAAAATGACGGTAGCTGCATTTTAATGCGGTTGCCTATACTAAAACCATTAGCAGATCGTATTCCTGCCGATCTACAGCATTATGAGAAATATGTTCAGCCAGAACCGTTTCGTCCGGTCACGATTTTAGCTGCTCTGCACGATCTTGAAGCATTTTTAGGGGATCTGATTGACAATCCTAATGATACTGATACGGCTTTGTTGCCAGAAGAGCAGGTTGAGATGGAAAAAGGGAAAGCATTTGCTAAAATTGCAGTAGACTTTGTCCTTAGAGAACTCTTGACCGGGACAGTTGATATAGAAATAGGTTCGCCAATCCATTTACGCGGACCAGAGTTATTGCGCGCGTTATTTATCCAAGCATGTCGTCGTCGCTTTCCAGATTATCAAACATTAACAACAACGGCAAGGTGGCAGGATGTTTTGTCGGATTATCGAAAAGGACTGAGTTCAAGATCAAATCCAGCAGAGCGTCAGGGGCAAGAAGAAATCACCATGCCTAAGGCAAAATTGTATGAAACATTATTCGGTCAAGTGAGTACGGCAGCTGGCGACAGTTTTATTAAGAAATTGGGTCCATTCGTTGAAGCAAAAAACAATTCCGAATCATTTTCACTCTGTTTGACGATGCACCCTGCCGAAAATGCTCTCATTGACTATTTTAAGGGACTTTCCAACCATCAACCTATTCCTTTTGACGCCGCGGTGGAATTTTTACACCATCAGGGTTACATAAAGGTGGAGACTGAAGAGATCGTCAAAATTCTTATTGCAAGAGAATGTCTTTCCAAAAATTCTGATGGTAGTATTCGCTTTATTCCGAACGCAGAAGTTGAACGTAGTCGTTTACTGGATAAAATCGCTGAAATGAACGACAAACTTCACCGTCTTGAAATAACCAATGATGGTGCATTAATACATAAAAACGCATCTATAGCCAACCTGCAAGAGTCTCTGAACCTACAACAAACTCGTTTAGAAACTGCTGTTGAACGGCAGATTACAGATTTGAAAAACAGTGTGCACACTCTTCAAAATTTGATAGGAACCGTAAATGCTGCTCTTCCAACAGAATGGTTAGATTCAGACTTGAGTACACACCTAAAAGGTATATCATCTAAGCTCAAGGATTCGCAAAACAATCTGCTGAAGACTCTACGCAAGGAATTAGGATCAGCGGTAAAAGAGCTTGACCTGTTTTCAGGTCCTACAGATGTGGAGTGGGCTATCACTCAAAAGGACAAGAAGATATCGTTTTCTGGCACATTGCAACGCCTACAAAACCGTGTAACAGAATTTGAAGAACGATCGAAAGCACTTACATCATGGCAAGTGTTGAATAGTCAACTTCGTTCAACTGATGCGTTGTGTGCTAAAGTGGGTGAAACAGAACATGGCCCGGTACAAGCTTTAAGTCAACTCGTTACTGAATTCAAAGAACGTTTTGCCACTGATTCATGGATTCCTTTGTTTACAGCAACCGAATTTTCTGAAAGATTAGGCTCCATACAATCCGAGGTTCAAGGTCTCCTTTACAGCCATTTTCAAAATTTTAATAAGGAATTAGCGGAAATCAGACACCAATTTAATTCCCTATTATCGTCAACGCCTCCACCAATGTTTGACATATTGACGGAAAAAAGGCCGCAGAATCATTCAATTCATAAGTCTTTTCAGAAATTGTATCAGTGGACGTTTGAAGGTTTTCGGACAGTTGTCACTGAGTGCCAAAAGGAGAAAGAAAATGGTGCTCAATGGCGTGATCCAGATAACGAAGGCCGAAGTTGGAAAAAGTTACAAACGGAGGTTGAAGAGGTACTCTCGGCAGACAAAGAGCCGCTCAGTTTTGAAGTAGTTCAACGTATAGGATCGAAGGTCTTGTTGATACAACGTGGTTTCACTGAAGCGATATTCGGCTTATTTGATGATTCTGACCAGCCCCCGGATTTCGAGAAATTAGAACAGTTGTTCCAGAAAGGAAAAATCCAAATTCAGGTTACCCGAAAAACCTAAGTGGAGTTAGCGGATTTTATATATTCTGATCTGTGTGGAGATTAATATGGCTACTTATGACGAATGGAATAAGGCAATTGCTGAATACTTTGTTAGTGGACTTCCAAGTGGTGCAACTGTCTATTTGAGTGTGGATGAAGCAGCACTGATGGATATCGGTGCCCGATTTGAACAATCAGAGGATGATAGCGTAAATTGGGTTGAGGATTTTACTGAGGCCGTTCGATCTAAATGTGTAATTGGTGATACAGTCTATCTGCCGCGGGGTTCTGGTTATCAACCGGATCAGATTCCGCGTTGTGTTGCATTTTTAGCGGCAATGGTCCTTGCTGCTCATCATATGATTGGAGAAGAAACAAAGGATGAAACCATTTTGCAGACCAATTTTTTCACACGCTTACGTCAGGTCCTTGGTTTATCAGACGAAGAGGGCGGACGTCCTGATGGTTTGCATCAAACTGGAATCGAGGAAAACTTATGGCAGATCTGGAACCGTTGGTTAATTGGCAACGGTTGGCTCCATTCAGCTGAGCATGGACAAACCACTTATAGCAGGTATATCAACTATCCGCTCTCACAGGCTTTACTTCGCGAAGCGGATCAGGAAGTTTTAGAACGCCTTTTTCGTCAGCAAGTAAATTCAGGTCAATTAAGTCGCGTTTGTGATACGGATACTATAGGTTTTTGGGTGAGAAATCAGCAGTTCGGTTCTAGGCATCTCAGGGATCTGATTCAAGAAAGCGATTTCAGAAGGTATGAGGCGGTTACGGATGCTGTTTTCGAGGTGTATACTTCAATTGATTGGGATCAAGAATTTGATGCTACATCCGGTAAACGCCGAATTGGTCAACGCCGTATGACAGCACATCTGTATAGGGTCGAAGATGGTGTAATGGGAGATGTTAAATACTATGTATACCCGCGTCAACCAAGGCAATATTGGAGTGGATTGCTGGAAGTAGTTCATAATGGTACTGTTCATGATTTAAGGCAAGATAGACAAGGTTGGTTCTTGCCATTAGAATTACCTGTCAGTCCTGCAGGCGGAATATCCTATGAAGTGAGAGGACACCAGCGGGTCAAGGAGCTGGTTTTACCGGAGCGGAAATTCTGGGTCCTTGTTCCTGATCCAGAGGACGAAAGGTCAGGTATTTTTGCTGGTTGGGAATCCCCTAAACTTGGAGAAAATTTTCTTTTATTATGTAGAAAAGAATATTCGGAGCAAATGGAGATGTTTAGACAAGAAGATTTAATCAACTGGGATCACGATTTTCCAGTAGATGATGAGTGGGTTGAATATCGGGGCTGCATGATTATCTCGCCAAGTTGGGATGGTATAATTCCTCAGCACCAAGATCTCTATGATGCTCTAAAGCCAAGAATTGCCGCTACGATTTCCTTGAAAGGAGGAATACGAGTACCAAATCAAGGTGGATGGTTGGAAGGGTACCCACCTGAGGTTACAATAATTGCCTTTGATGATAGTGTCAATCTAAAGTTCCTGGATACTTCCTCACCTGACAAACCTATTATGCATCAATTAATTAACACTAACAAGCCTATAAGTATTCCGTCTCTTACTCCCGGGGTTTACTTGTTTGAAGTTTATAGTTTAGGAAAACTTGCGGCTCGACGGGTCCTCCGAATTTTGCAATGGGATGCTTTAGAGTGTAGGCAGCCAAAACAACCATTCCCCGTAGATGTTGGAAAATTTACACTACAAGGAGCGATTATCAACGTTATTAAGACTGAGGGACAGGAAGGTGAATGAAATAATGAGGCGATATGTTCCCGTGCATATGCATACACGTGGTTATTCTCCAGCATATATTTTTGATCGCATCCATCAGGCTGTACAAGCCGAAAATTTGACGAGAATAATTCCCGCAGTAAAATTTGAAAAGGGAGCAAAAAGGGAATTTTACTATTTTTTTGCTTTGGAAGGTCAGCAGCTAGATTTTCTGGATGTAGTGCAAACAATTTTTACACAGTGGGGAGTTCCTGGTACTATCATTCGAGAATTGTTGGAACCTGAGAAAATTAAATCAATGGCAAGTGGAGAACTTGAAACTCATAGCCTCAATGCTCTTGCTTATAAATTTTTGTGGTTTAATGATGCCGGCGACCCGTTTGACTTATCCGAGACTTCTTCCAATAGAAAAGACATAGATAATACTTTGTTTGGAGAACAGTACGATCAGTTACTCCACTGGCTATCCGCTAGTGCTGAAGGCACCTGGCAAACTTTTGCAAGAGTCTGCAATGTTTTGAAGTTAACAGACGGTGTAAAAGATGCGAGATCAATTTTCAGACGTTTAATACTCCTTGGTTATCTTGAAAGCTCGGAAGATGGTCAGAAATGGTCAATTTGTCCAACTGCCTTGGTACAATGCGCTACAGATCAAAACGTTTATATTTTAACTGGTCAACAAACACCTATGTTGGTTGACCAGTTTATGGAACATTACGAAGTTGAATTACTTCCCCAACGGAATTGTCAGGGACCCTCATGTGTGAGAGTAAACGGTATCTTTACAGACGATGTCGCGCTCAACGGTTTTAACATTGTGCGAGCCGGAACTGTTTCGGTTCAATTGGCAGAGTTGCTTCCTGACTTGGAGGGTTGGAAAGACATCTTGCCTGCTATAGATCGACTCAGTACAACAACTTATAACATTGAGATTTGGAATGGGAAAAAATATATACAATGCGATAATTTTTCTGAAAGAAATGGAAGATATTGCGGCGACTCAGGTCTGTATCGCTTAACAAAAAAAGCGGAAAATAATCATTATCAAATTGTCCTTTATTTCGACCAACCAAATCAACGGTGGTTGCGTGGGGATTGGTATGGTTTGCGTTTTCTTGCATACAACAGTGCCGGACGGCAATTTGAAGTAAAATACGATTCCAGTGCCAATGAAGTTCTAATACCAGTTGAGGAACATTGGCCCTTGTTGTATGAACGGGCATTAGTTCTTGCATCCGGTATGTTACCTGTCCTAGATAAGAACTTTAGATGGCAAAAATATACAAACGTTTCTAACGAATTAGTTCAACTGCTTGCTAAAAAATTAAACGTTTCAATTACGGAGATTTAACATGCATGATCTTGTCGGTGCTTACGAACGAATGAATCGGGTTTACCAGTGGTATATTGAAAGTGCTTTTCCATTAAGATACGAAGCACTGAGTGAGGAGAGAAAAAAACTGTTAGCTCGCGAAGGGATTCTCTCTCAACCTCCAATTTTGGAGACAATCCCGGTATATCCTACTTCAGGTATGAGTCTTTCAGATGCGTGCCAAAGGGAGGAAATGCAAAATGGGTACGAGAACCTATATCATCTTGCCCAAGCTTTGTTTCCAAATGACAGAAAACTTTATAGACATCAGTGGGATAGTCTAAAATTTGTTCTCGGGGGAAGCGACATTGTTGTAACAACTGGGACAGGTTCAGGTAAAACAGAGTGTTTTCTCTTACCCCTTCTTGCAGAACTATCAAAAGAATTGACTTCGTGGCCATACTGTCCAAAATCACCGCCAGATCATAAATGGTGGAATAGTGAAGCACCAGATTGGAAGAGTCAATGGGGACATACAGGTAGAAATCAAGAAGGTTTACATGCTATTCGTGGTTTAATTCTCTATCCACTTAATGCGCTTGTTGAAGACCAAATGCGCCGCTTACGAAGTACTCTTGATTCAGATTACGTGCATCGTTGGTTAGATGATGAACATGGTCGAAATAGAATACTATTCGGAAGGTACACAGGTCAGACACCTGTATCTGGTGAAAAGAGTAACTCAAACGCAGTGAAACGCCTACATGCCCGATTGCATGAGATGGAAGAAACAAGCAGAGAGATGCGTCAGCAACCAGATTTGGATGAAGAGATGCTTTATCATTTCCCAAATATAGATGGCGGAGAAATGTGGTCTCGGTGGGATATGCAGGCTACACCACCCGATATCCTCATCACAAATTATAGCATGTTAAATATCATGCTGATGCGTGATATTGAATCAGATATCTTTAAGCAAACCCGAAACTGGCTTGAAGGTGATCCAACGCGTAAGTTTTTTCTTGTTATTGATGAACTTCATTCCTATCGCGGAACACCAGGCACTGAGGTAGGCTATATATTACGCTTGCTCATTGATAGAATTGGTTTAGATCCTAACTCAGATCAACTTGCAATATTAGCAACCTCGGCAAGTGTGACTAAGGACGATAAATCCAAAAAATTTCTTCAAGAGTTCTTTGGACGCGATGCAGACCGATTTGAAATAATCTCGGAAGAACAAGAACTACCAGAAGCAACTACCTACATAAACATACGCGACAATCAACAAGACTTTGAGGATTTTGCTGAAAGTATTCAGTCAAATCCGTTTGATCCCATGTCCCAACCCGATCCTGATTCGTTAAAAAATAAAACAGCGATGCAGACTTTGGCATCCGCGTTAGGAGAACAACCCTCATCAGAAGAACCAAGAGTTGTGCTATTGAAGGCATTGGAATCGCTGAATGTTCATCACGCGCTTCGTGATGCCTGCCGCGAGGTATCAAGAGAAAAAGTAGTCCGTCCGGCAAAAGTTCCAGTATTAGACGATAAACTTTTTCCTGGTGCTCAATCAGAAGGACAGACTGCCTCGAAAGCAATGCGAGGTATGTTACTCGCCTTAGGCATGAGTCAAGACTCTGTTACGGAGCAGTCATTGCAACCTGTGCGCGGACATGTCTTTTTTCATAACTTGCAGAACTTGTGGGTGTGTTCAAATCCGAATTGCAATGAGACTCACACACATCGTGTAAGCGAAGTAGAACAAAATATACCGGTTGGTGCCCTACATGCAACTCATCGTTTAGCATGTAACTGTGGTGGAAGGGTACTTGATCTTATTGTATGCGAAGTCTGTGGAGATGTATTCTTAGGTGGTTTCCGAAGTGGACAATCAAAAAAATTGGAGATACTCACATCAGATCAACCTGACCTTGAAAATATGCCTGACCGTGTGTCAGTAAGACATATATCTGGACAGTATGTGATCTTTTGGCCTCTGAATGAAGACCATCCAGGGACAACAGCACCTCAAGATGAAGAATACACCATTAAAAGTAAAATAAAATCCAAAAACGGTAGACGGATAACAAGGCGATGGGTCCATGCAAAACTCAATGTATTTTCTGGTGAACTAAAACAAAATGTATTGCCACCGGAAGAAAATGAAATTGAGGGTTGGGTTCATGTAGTCGCAGGAAAGAACCCAGATGAACCTGCAATGCCCCATAAATGTCCTCGATGTGATGCTGATTATAGAAAGCGTAAGCGCTTTCCAACACCGCTACGGAATCATAGAACAGGATTTCAGAAGGCATGTCAAGTTATTGCAAGTGCCTTATCTCGAGAGATGCCAAAATCCGCTCAGAAGCTTGTGATCTTCTCAGACAGTCGCCAGGATGCTGCGAAGTTAGCAGGTGGGATGGAACGTGATCATTTCCGAGATATGGTACGCGTTGCTATTCTTAGTGCTCATAAAACGTATCGGGATGAATTTGTTGCATATTTTAGGTCTAGAGTTAATCGAAAACCAGAGCCGCCTGAGGGCATAGAAAAAGTAAGGACGATAAATGAAGAACTTTTCAGAGACATTTTGGAATCAACAGATCCTGAAGATGAATTCCTACGAAAACGCTTTTCGCAAAGGAATCCGCAACTTGCTTTAGAAATTAGGAATTTCCTTGAGGGAGAACCTCCGGACAGCTCCAACCATCGTGCAGAACTCATGGAAATCATTAATGACTATCCAAACCGGATACCACTTCAAAAGGTACAACTGGCAGTTTGGAACACACTGCTTTCACTCGGTATCTGTCCCGGTGGAACAAATTATTGGGCACTTAATTTCCGGAGAAACCAGTCAGAAACCGTACCGTGGTGGGAGTGTTTTGATTGGACTGAGGAAGGACCACAACCCATACCAACAGATCCGACTGTTGAAAATCATATCAGCACAATGCAAAACTATTTGGCATCAGAACTTATGTACGCGCTGTTTCCACACGTTGCGCGCACATTAGAAGGACTTGGACAGGGATGGTTAACATACCAACAGTCTGGAAATCCGATGCAGTCGGTGATTGAGGCTACTGATGCTGTAATCAGGGAATTGGGGAGACGACGCAGACATCTTGGTGCGGACTATTTCAATGAAGGTATATCAAAAACTTTACCGAGGTATGTGACGAATTATCTTGATGAAATCGGCGTAGATTCAGCAACAATTGAACACCAACTTAACGAAGCTGGTGTTGCCGCTGGTGGTGAATACTACGTAGGTCTTGATCCCAAAGAACTCTACCTAATGCAACCACCTTTTGATCCTCTAACTGAACGAGAGGGTTGGCGTTGTCCAACCTGCAATGCGTTTTACCTTCATCCTGCTGGGGGCAAATGTCCATCGTGTTTAAAAACTTCACTTGAAATAGGTAGCACAACGGAGGCATCTTTCGACTACTATCGCTATCTTTCCGAATTATCGGGCCCTCCATTCCGTTTCAACTGCGAGGAACTAACAGGACAAAGCGATACCTCTGAACGTCCACTACGCCAAAGACGATTTCAAGAAATTTTCTTTGGAGATGAAATCAATAGGAAACAGATCCACGGTATTGACCTTCTCAGTGTCACTACGACTATGGAGGCAGGTGTGGATATTGGCGCGCTATCGGCAGTTATGATGTCCAATATGCCACCACGACGCTTTAATTACCAACAACGTGTTGGACGAGCGGGTCGACGTGGAACTGGTGTTTCTTTTGCAGTAACCTTCTGTCGAGGGCGAAGCCACGACGACTATTATTATCATAGGACTGAAAAAATGACGGGAGATCCACCACCCACTCCGTATGTTGATATGGCGCGCGAACCGATTTTCCGTCGTGTGTTTGTTAAAGAAATATTGCGACGTGCTTTTGAGGAAACTAACTTCCCTATTGACACTTTAAGCGAAATTAATGAAGAAGTTGAAAAGCGTTTTCTGGAAAGTGTACATGGCCAATTCGGTCCCGTTAGACAGTGGAATCACATTAAACCATATCTCCAAGATTGGCTTAACAAACCAGAAACTGAACAAATTATCAATGAGATACTTGATACACTACGCTTTGGGACAGAATGGTCAGGCAATTCAACAAAAGCATTAGACTTTTGTAATAAAAGGTCTGAATTTGTAAAAACCAAGCTGCTTGATCAGATTACAGAAATTGTTGAAGCCCCACAATTTACGCAAGACGCTTTGAGTGAAAGGCTGGCAAACGCAGGATTACTTCCAATGTTTGGCTTTCCTACTCGAGTCCGGTTGCTGTATACAAACTGGCCTTATTCTGGGTATCCATGGCCACCTGAGAAAGGATTGATAGATAGAGACATTGATATTGCAATAAGTCAATTTGCCCCTGGATCCGAAACAGTGAAAGATAAGGCTGTACATACTGCATGCGGAGTAGTTGAATTGTATCCGGCAGGTAATCAGGTTGGCTCTCGATCTGGATTCGTTCCCCCCTTGGATGAAGAAAACCGTGCATGGATCGGATTGTGCGAACACTGCCAGGCTGTTGTTCCACTTAAATCCGAAGATGTCCCAAACAATAATATGGAAATACCACCACCAATTGATTGCTACGTTTGCGGTAAAACCGAGTTACGTTCCATTGATGCACGCGAGCCAAAGGGATTCTTTACCGATCAACAACCTACCGATTTCGATGGAGCATTTGAATGGAATCCTCGTGCAACCCGTCCAACTCTTAGTTTTGAAGTACAACCGGAAAATACTGAACATGTTAAGAATGCAGATGTGTCAATCCTTGAGGATAAGGAAATTCTCTCAATTAATGACGATGGCGGATCAAATGGATTTGTTTTTCAACCAGCAAGAATAAGGGGGAGACAAAAACAAGGTGCTTATGCAGTCTCTCCACAGAACGAACAGTACGTTTCCGTTTCTGGTCGACAGTATCGAATAGCTCTTCTTTCGCGGAGAAGAACTGATATTCTTTTGGTTGGAATAACAGGATTGCCTCAAGGTATTTTTGCTAATCCAACTGAGGTTGAAGGACGGGCAGCTTGGTATTCGCTTGCTTTTTATCTACAAACAGCTGCATCTGCAATACTCGATATTGATACAACCGAACTGGATGCAGGATTTCGCTCGACTAAGGAGAATGACTTAACGGTAGGACAAGCTTTCCTATCTGATAAACTCGAAAATGGTGCCGGATACTGTCGTTGGTTCGGTAAACCAGAGAACTTTCAATTGTTGTTAGATCAAGCAAAGTCAGATAAGTCAGAAAGTCTCGTCCATTTATGGATGAAAGATACCCATAATAATGAGTGCGACACTTCCTGCAACACCTGTCTCCGAGATTTCCACAATCTCCCTTACCACGGATTACTTGATTGGCGACTTGCCCTTGATATGGCTCGTCTCGCGACTTCTTCAACTGCAATTATTGACCTTGTTTCTCCTTGGGGGCAAAGCAAAAATCCTTGGCGTGTACTACTTCAAGGAGATAATGCACCAGTACCAGCCACCATGCATCGACTTGGATATGATCTTAAAAACTTTGGTGAATTGCGAGGTTATGTCAAACAAAGGGGAAGAATGAAGAAGATTTGGATTGAGTGCCATCCGTTGTGGACAACAGAGCATCCGTCTTACCGCGCCGCTGTTGACGACGCTGAACGACAGTATCCGGGATACCATGTAGAGCGAATGAACCCATTCAAAGCACTCCGACGTCCAGCAGATTACGTGTAAATAATATCCATAGGACATTGCTCAAACGATATTTTCCTTATTAGCGAGGGGTTAATGCAAAGATATTACGTGGTGTAGTAACTCCATGATATAGATAGTTAGTTTTGTTGTTTTAGTTGCACAATACTCTACTTCAATGAACATTTAATGGTTACTGCTCTGTTCATTTTGAACTTGGGGTAGGTTCGTAGTAGTGCAATTTATCGTGCGTCAATGACGGGCAATGAATTGCCCTACTACAAACAGGATCACCTATAATCTGAAACTTGACGGAGCACTACTATGTTCTGGTTCGTGCTACATGTGAATCTCTCTGGAAAGGACTTAGGCCAGAGGCTGGGAACTGAATAGGTAAATGATGATTGTAAGAACGAGAACATCAGTCCCACAAATCATTCACCAGATAGATGAAGTGATTAGAGATACACACGCGTCTCGGAAAGAAAAGATCGAAAACCTGCAAAATCTTGCAATGACATGTTGGCAGGAAGTCGTTCCAGAATGCGGAAGTCCAGAGACCTTTCAGGCTCTTGACCCCGCCGAAATGCAGAAGCGTTGGGCAAAAGTCCGTGATGAAGTCGAGAAATATGAGGCAAAATCCCAAATATTGTATGTTCTTGACTGGCCCGCTTCCAGTGGCGATTTCTATTGGATAAAGTAGATAGCGTTTGAATTACGCGAGGTCCTTTATACTATAATGCCCCTCACCATCACTAAGCAGGTTTGAAAGGAAGGAGAGACTTATGAAATCGGTATTTAAGTTTACTTTCTTTATCTTGTTCGCTATCTCTGCTTTGGGTTTCGTGGCGACGGCTTTTTTGTATATTTTCAATCCAGATAAGGCGGAATTAGCGGAAGCACCAGAACAGGTGGCTTCTGTATCCGATACGGCGAATGAAGTATCAGCACTGGTAGAGACATCGGATCAGGAAACCGAGCAACCCGTACCTACAGAAGCGATTACGGTGTCGGAGTCGGGAGCATCGTCCGAGCAGAAACCGGTGGAGATTGAGGAGAACGCTGAAACATCATCGCCGCCAGATGCGAAACAGATTTCTTGGGATTTATCGCCTACGGAGCAGGAACTGGAGGTCGGAGACTGGATTGCGATTGACGGGTATCAAGGCGACCTTATCGGTGCGACTGTCGCGCAGGACGGTGCAACGCGTGTTTTGAAATGGAGCGAACCGAGCGACTTATTCGGGACGAACGGTATGGTAGAGATTGCGAGTCAATCAACAGGACTTCCGGCACCAGAGGATAGAATTATAAGCGTCGCTGGACTCGCTGAAAATCCGCGTGAGAATGAGACGATTGTTCAAATGAATAAAACGTTACTACAGGAACAGACAGTCCGAATTCGTGTGACAGGTCAGATTGACCGAATCGTCGGAGATAAGACACCGGAACGGTGGGAAGTATTTCTAAAAAAGGGTGTTCGTGTTGATTTCGCAGGACAGCAGAATGATAGTCCGTAAAGTCCGGTTATTTAACGCGGCGAAAATAATCTATGGAGATCGCCATGAGAAAGTTAATCTATCTTTTCATATTCGCGTTAGTTATTGCTATGTTTCACCACAACGGATATGCTGAGTCGGTGGTAACAGAGGGGCTTGTGAGTTATTGGACTTTTGACCGGCAAGACATTGCTGATAACACGGTTAAAGATGTCTGGGGCAAAAATGATGGCACAATTTTTGGAGACCCGAAGGTTGTTGCTGGGCCGGTGAAGGATGCTTTGGCGTTTGATGGTTTCGACGATTACGTGAATTTGACGAACCTCGGCGATTTGGGGAATCAGATGGGGTCAGCGACGTTTGAGGCTTGGATCAAACCGAGTTTCAAGGAAGGCGATGTGACGCTTTTCAAAGTCGTTGACGTGGATTGCATGGGTTGGGGATTGGAATTCAACCTAAATATTGAACCGATTACTATTCTCAATAATGTTGTTATTGAGGATCTCATCTTTTCTTATGTTCAGCATGAGATAGCAAAAGGTTGCAGGTCTTCTACTTCTGTAAAGTCGGTTCGGATCCTTGATGGAAAATGGCATCACATTGTTTACGCACATGAACCTTATGTAGACGCAGCCGGACGCGAACGCAGCAGAAAAATGATCCATATAGACGGTAAACGGTACCCTTTTGGTGGACCTATTGTATCAGAAGCCGTTTTCCTTCCGTTTCTGGAACCTGTCTATCTTGGTGCGGAGAACAATCGTGGCAGTGCAGAAAATTTTTTTCATGGCATTATTGATGAGGTCCGTATCTACAACCGACCTCTCACCCATGATGAAGTACTTCAAAATTTTGAAATCGGACTTGCTGTAGAACCGACCCAGAAGTTGCCGATGGTATGGGGTGCTTTGAAAACGAGATGATAGCACCGATTTTGTCCAGTGTGACGACACATAGTGTGTGTTTACTCCTGTAAGGAAAAATTAATGATCCCGAAAGATTTTGTGATCCGAGTCTTACTTGTTGGTATGATGCTTTTAGGCGTGGTTGGCTGCGGTGAAGATTTGAAGACACCTGAAGAATTAAGAAAAGAAAGAGATGAAGAATCAGCAGTTGAATCGTCTGTTTCGTCAGCGGCAAATGAAGAGTTGCACGGTTCTTGGACTGTCGTTTCAATCTTCGGCGTGACTTCCGAAGAATACCTTGAATCCCTTACAGTTGACGGTGAAGCAGACATCAAGATAGAACAACTTAACTACGTTTTTGCTACTGATGATTCGTGGACTTGCAATCTTGAGGAAAAAACTGTAGTCGAATTCCCAGATATACCGCCTGCCACTATTGAGACGATTGGGACATGGTCGGGGACTTACGCTTTCGACGGTCTGACGCTCTCCTTATTTACAAAAGAATCGGAAATGCACATAGCACCTGACCCTGAAGATTTTTTTCAGATAGCATTTGATAAGGCAATCGTGGAAGCAGAACAAGATTATGACGAGGATTTCAGGTCTGATTTCATCAGACCTTTCGCGCAATCCGCTTGTACGAAACAGGGGGATACACTTGTGCTCGTAATCCCTACCGGTGAAGAAATGGTGCTTGAGAAGCGGTAGGTTTCCTTTTCCGCAAATGAAATTCGCACTTTTACAGCGATTCCAAAAATGCGATGAGTGCATCTCGTTCGGCTTTTGACATCTGCTCAACTGCCTGTCGAGATGCCTCCGCTTCTCCGCCGTGCCAGAGGATTGCTTCCATGAGGTTCCGCGCCCTACCATCGTGGAGGAAATTGGTATGCCCGTTAACCCTTTGCACCAAACCGATGCCCCACAACGGCGGAGTTCGCCATTCACGACCATTGGCGTGAAAATCGGGACGATTGTCTGCTAACTCGGGTCCCATGTCATGCAACAATAGGTCTGTGTAGGGGTGGATTGTCTGGTTACTGACTGAAGGGACACCTGCCAGGATGCCGGTTCTTAGTGTCGGTAAATGACAACTTGTGCATTGTGCTTCGGCAAAAAGTTGTTCCCCGTGTTTAACCTGTGGATCCTCCACATTGCGTCGCGCTGGCACTGCCAAGGTTTGGACGTAGAACGTCACGACATCCAAAATTTCGTCGCTGACTTCTGGTTTTGCACTGTGGGCAGTAAGTTGCGGTTGTCCTGCGGCGTTTTCTGTTTTGAACAGTGAGGTCGTTATTCCCATATCGTCATTATACGCCGCTGCGACCTGTTGAAGAAGTGTCGGTTGGTTCGCTTTCCACCCGAAACGACCGAGATTGTAACGCTGTTGGACCCCATCCCACACATAGTTGGGTTTACCGGATATGCCGTCTCCGTTAGCATCGGATTCATCCGCATAAGCGAGGATGACATTTTCAGGAACCGCCTCCAACAGTCCGAGTCCAAAGACAGCCGGGGCAACGCGGGGTGATACCTCAACCTTCTCCGGTAGGGGTTGATAGGTTTCGGTGATTATGTAGTTCGGATAGCGCAGATGCACGCGTGTGCCATCTTCCGTCATCAGCGTCTGTTCGGTATAGTCAATCTTAACTTTGCCCTCGGGGTGTGTTCCGACAATAGCGCGGTTGTTAAGTTGTGTCCCGAAGCCTGGTACTGGAATTGGTGGCTTTCCGTCCATTGCATCTTCTGTCTTCGGGAGACTCAATCTGAAAAGCAAAGACACGAGTCCTTCGTCGGCACCCGGTGGTCGTCCACGACCATCCCGGGAATGGCAGTTGATGCAGGAGACGTTGTTGTAGATCGGTCCCAACCCCGGGTTTACGACTGCTGGTGCCGTCACAAACACAGCCTCAAATTCGACATCACCTTTTAGATGCTTTTCAAGTGCTGCTGGTGAAAGATTCGGAGCAGGGATTGAGAAGGCGTGGCTTGACGCGTCAAAAACAGTCGTCTCGCCACCGGACAGTTCACTCGTCGAAAATACCGGTGTTGATTCTACAGCCACGGGTGACTCGGAGTCACAGGCGGTCAGCAGGATTGATACTGAAAGGATTAAGTAAAGTAAATTGTGAAAATGTTTCATCTGTTTACGATTGAATTCACAACAAGAATCATAGTGTCAATTTAGGGATTTTCTGTAGCGTTTTAGCAAAAGGGATAACATGCCGCCCCTACGGGGAAACCTGATTCCTTTTTTAACGGACGCTGCTATAAACATTCCGTCGCTACGCGACTGAAGAGGTTTTTGAAATCTTCAATGTTTTCGTGTAAATCCGGTTCGGTTGGAAACCGAACCTACCGGGCCTGGGTCTGAGGCGGTTTTTCTTCTTAAATTGACACCTATGATTGAATTCACAACAAGAATATAGATGCATGATAAGGGAACAACACAAGTGTTGTTCCCTACAAACACGAAATAGCCCTTTCGTGTCTACAGCACGGCGGCGCGTGCCTACTTCTTTAATTAAACTCGCTTGATTGAACGAGTGGCAGTATATCTTGTTCGAGCGTCTGTTGTACCTTACCGACAGCGTCAATCGCAGCTTGGACAGCACCCCGGTTTGAAGTAATCGAATCGCGGAACGGATCCGGAATCGCGCCGATTGCATCAATGGCTGCCTGAACCTCTTGCTGGAAGCGGATATCTAAATCTGCATCCTTACTATTCACAAATTCGTTGAGTCCTTGCCCATCCGTCATGAATTTCCCCATGTAGACGTTCTGAATCCCACGGATATTGTCTTGGAAATCTGAGATGGAGTTGAAACTAAATTGAGATTCAACAAGGGTTGTGTCCGATTCGTTGTAAGGGTCAGATATTTTGCCGTTTGCGACTTCGTCGGCGATGACAATCATACCGTTTATCATCTCTTGCACTGCGGCACTCTGCGACGGATAGACAGCACTACCTGTGCCAGCTTGCGCAACGGTGTTACTGAAATTTTCGCCTTCTGGTGCCCATGCTAACCGCAGTTGAAAAGTACTCTCTTTAAGGTTCTCTGTCGTCGAAACGAGGTACTCCAATTCACGATCCGTTATATCCGATGCTTTGCGTTGGTTGCCATCGCGGAACAGCAAGAACTCAATGGTGTGGAAACCTTTCTGTGTATCCTCTAAACCGCTGACAAAATCGACTGTTAATGTATCGTTGCCGTCTAAAACAGACTGTAGATTAACGTGATCAACGGGCCAGCTATCTAACGCCGGATCAAGTCCTTGCGTGTCAACGGGACCGAACAGGAACGCTTCGCTCTGTTCCCAAGGTTTTCTCGTTGCCTTCCAAGCCTGCTGTGCTTTTTCGAGATTCGCTTGTGAGGTATCTGCCGCCAACGTTCTGACAGCTACCAACAGTTCACCTGCTTTGTCATCAAGGTCTATATAGGTGGCTAACACGACAGTATTGGCGAAATCGTTGAGCATCGTAGTTGCGTCAAAGGCTTCAACCTGTGCGTCGTCTTGTTTATCGTCTTCATCACTGCCACATCCGACGACAAAGGCGGATGCGAGTAATAAACAACACATTCCTATAGCAAGTTTTGACTTGCAAGCTGCGTCAAAAAGTGTCCAAATCTTATAGAGTTTCATAGAAACCTCCATGGAATAGTTGTCAGTTGTCAGTTGTCAGTTACCAGTTACCAGTTACCAGTTTTCAGAAAGAGGCGTTGGGATTGTCAAGAACCGCTTGTAACTCTCACTGCGAGGCAAACTGAAAGATTTTTTTCGGAGAAAAAAATCGTACTGACGACTGGCAACTGTTATCAATATTGAAAACCAAAGCCGAGTGCGAAGGTATTTTCTCTATTTTTATCCTTTGTTGCTAAGCGTCGGAGAGCGTAATGGCTCTTGAAAACCACCTTTGGATGAACGTGGTAGTTAATCCCGAAAGTCCACGTGGTTCTTTCCCACCGCGGATTGTCGAAGATAATACCTTCAACACTCGCCATTGTATCGTAATAATCGTAACGCGCGAAGACATCTAAAACCGTGTTTGAAAGAATGCTCTTCTGGTCTTGATGCTCCGCTTTGTCATTGGGTCGTCTAAAAAATGATAGGACATCGTAGCCAGCCTCAATGTAATAACCTAAGGCTGAGCTGCCGATCGGTGTCCGTTTCACATTGAGATTATTGGAGAGGGTCCGGTTGACTCTGGAGAGTCGATCAGCGTTTTCAAGTGATCCCCAGAGGAACAATCCTCGGACTTTCAGAGCACTCACCTCATAGAATCCGTGAAGACTGACAATCCCGACGTATGCATCGAAATCGACATCGGGTTTCGGACGGTTCGCTGCGGTGTCGCCGTAGTAACCGGAGATACCGACGGTTGCGTTTTCATGAAACGCGTAATCGAGTCGTCCGACGAACGCGGGTGCTTCCGCGTTAGCTGTCTCAAACCGAAGTTGGTGTCCGCGAACGATCCAGTGCCGTGAACTGAAACCGGTCGAATCCAATCCGTTGACGATTTGCGCTTGATAGTTCAGGGGACCGAGTGAACCGAAAAGTTCAACACCGGTTTCGTGCCAGATTGTCGGGATGAGGTGTGTCTCCGCTTCGGGACGGATTGTCGTAAAGTAATGTTGTGGGCGATGGCGTTTTGCGACAAGTCCTACTGGAACAATGATATGTCCAATTCGGAGATTCAGGGATGGCTTGAAGGAGAAGACAGCGGCAAGTTTTTCGACAATCACCTCTCCCCCTTTTTCGATTTCCGTCTCGAATTCGCCGAACTCTTCAAATTTATCGAATTCCATCGTACTACCCGTACCACCGTGTTCAAATTCGAGTTCCGATTCGAGTCGGATGGTATCGTTGATACGGTATTTCGGTGCGATGACGAGACGTTCCACATCAATGGCGGCGCGTCTGTCAGGATCGAGTTCCCAATCGAAGTGTGCGTAGTGAATCACGCCGTATCCGGAGACCGAGAATGGATTCGGTGTCGCGATAGCGTTAGCACTTAGTAAGATAAACAGTCCCAAAAGGGTGAAGAGGAGCCGTTGTTTTTTCATAAAAGACAAGTTTTAAAATTGATATTGAGACTCATTATCAAATTAGATTGTTTAGTAATGTGAAATCCTGAATGTTTATGGCAGAGATTCCGCCTTAAAAAATTGATAACGAATCTCATTATCAGTTAATTATAACCATAGTTCTTGCGAATGTCAAATAAAAGCGAGATAAATTTTCGGGTAATCACACGAATTGGGTTAATTATACCCATAATTGTCGTAAATGTCAAAAAAATATGCAAAAAATATCAAAATTTCTTAAAACCTGATAGCCTACGTATTGCTTCTTGGTATAATGCTCTGTTTTCGTTTGCAAACGGTCCTTGTTTAGACCGGTTTTCAGGAAAGTCGGAGAACAGTTTCGCTTCACTGACTTCATTGAGGTCGGACGGCGTGCCTAAAGTTTCGATTTCGCTTAAATAAGCGATGCCCCAATATTCGAGATTGTACATAAAGCAGTGGATGTAGCACAGCACTTGGAGATTTTTCAGCGTCGCGCCTGTTTCTTCTAAGAGTTCACGGTGCGCGGTTTCTTCTGCCGTTTCGCCTGGATCGACGCGTCCTCCCGGTATCACCCAGAAGTTATTATCTCGCCATTTGCAGAAGAGTATCTGGTCTTGTTGATGCGCGACGCAGTTGACGAACTCAATTTGCCCTACATTCTCCGGTGGCTCACCGAAATGGAGAAACATGTGTCCGTCTTGTTCTTCAATCTTTTGAATCAATGTGTGTTCTCCTTAGCCGACTGTTTTATCCTTGCGTTGATGTATGACGATACAATTGCCGTCGGGGTCTTCGATAATCGCCCAGAAACATACAACGGATTCACCGAGAGGCGACTGTATATGAATTCCGGCTTGTTCTAATTTTTCTACGGCAGCCTTTGCGTCAGCGACCGCAAGTGCAACCGCCCCGCCGCCGGGAGGTGTGAAATCATAACCTTGTCCTAATACCAGGGTGCCGGGGTTTATCTCAAATTCTGCCCATGTACCTTCATGCACCAAACATGCGAGTGGAATTCCAAGCAAGTCACGATAAAAGGTGAGCGATTTCTGCATATCGCTCACCGCAAAAAACGTGAAGTCTATACCTAACACATTCATAACTTACTAACCTTTCAATACCACCTCAAACGATAGGGTTAAACAGCGAGAGATTGGATCGGATATTCATTGGACGATGCCTGGCGTTCGGGGGGTGTCCAGAACGGGCTCCAATCTGTGGCTCGATCTTCTCCGATGTAAAGCGTTTTTCCGATAACTGCCCACGCCGTTCCATCGGATGTAAACGCTATGTAACCTGTCCGAATCCGATCAGTAGGTTCTGTGAGTTGATCGTTGAGTTCCGTCCATGTCGTGCCGCCATTCTCTGAACGACAGAGCCAAGCACCGCCGCCTCTCGGTCCGTTTTGGACTGTGGCGATCATTAAGTCTGGGTCTGTTGGATGTACGGCGATACCGGTGCCGTAGCGACGTGGTAGACCTTCAATCCGATTCTCCCAGGCGTGCCCACGGTCGGCACTGACATAAACACCGTTTTGCGTGTTTGCATAAACTCGATTATCGTCTGCAGGACACGTAGTGACCTGATGGACATCTTTATGGAGTTCCGGCGTGACGGGTTCCCAGGAAATTCCTTCATCGTGGGAACGCATGATACTTCCGACGTGGATATCAGCGTAACAAAAGCCGTCTTGGGTTTTGGCAAGCGTCCGCACGGCTGGGGGACCGCCCCACGGTGTGTACCAATCTTTCCGACACTCTAATTCGTCAAACGAGACGACCCGTTCTGCGGGACCTTCTTCACCAACGAGACGATAGACGTAAGCACCTTCATCTGTCCCGATGAGCAGTGTCAACGGGTCTTCGCGCACGACGAGCAGCGAAGCGATTGGATCCTCTATACCTGTTGGAATTCGTTTCTCGTTATCTCCTGATAGCACCAGTAGCGTGCCATCCGACAAGGTAGACAGCACGGCTTGACCGTTTGACAGTGAAACCATCGCGTCGTGGCTTCCGTTTCCGCCGTGATCTTGATGGCCTGTACCGTTATAGATTTGGGTAGGTTCGCTGTTTCCGTTATCTTCAACGGCATAGATGGCATTGTTCGTGGCAATAAACATTATGTTCCCTCCTTTTGATAATTCTTCTTACATCAATCCCATTCATCGACAAGGTGATAGTATTTCAACAGGTCGCCTGCCTTATGAGTTTCAATCTTGTCAGGTATTATTTCATCTTCGGTTACGGCAGTCTGTAGTAGATCAATATAAATTTTCTTGTCCTCTGGTATTTTTGTGGGGTCTACACAATAGATATAAATTGTCTCGTCTGGGTCAAACTGGTCGGGATTTTCAAAGTAGACGACTCGTTCTGCTGTATCTAAATTATCGATTTGGTTCATTCCCATTTTAATAGTGCCGGGCGGACGTGCTGCGGAAAGCAGTGCGAAGAGAAAGTCGGGCGTGAGATAGATCGCGTCCAACGCTTCTTCAGGTGGTCTCCCTGGTGGCGCGTGTGCTTTCCGTTTTTTCAATTTGGAAAACAGTTTCTTGCTTCCGTGATATAAGTCCATCGTTGTCCTCCATAAGATAGCGAGACTGTTATCACTAAGGTGTTCAGTTTCGGTAAATTCTATCCGTCCTCGTTCGTATCCATGAATAATTTGCGTCCATTCAGAGGTTGCACCGGACGGTTGTTGCCGTTGAAGATCGCTTTGAATGCTGCGATTTGTGCTTCAGACATCTCAATCGGGGTTGTCAGCACGATCCATTTGACACCTTCTGAACAAGGCGGGGTCGTCAACGAGCCATCGTAACGATAGTAGTCCCCGAAGCGCGACGGAGCCACATCCTCTACCTGATCATTTGGTGAGAACATCAAACGAGGATCGACGATCAAGCTGCCGTCCTTAGTGACATTCTCAATACGTTGCGTTTCACCTGGGACTGTGGGTAGATGGGACCAGATAGGGTCAAATGCGTCCTTGTGACGACCGCTCTCAATTAGCAATCCGACGACTGCCAACGTGCCATCCTCACTTTTGTGAACGAAGTGAGCCTCCATATCAAAGGGTTTACCTGCCACCGTATGTTCGCTCGGCGCGTGGAAATGGAATTGTAGCAGCTCGTACCGCGTGCCATCAACCTCAATCCAGTTCCCTTCTGGGCAGGCAACTTCAATTGTATGACCAGTGTTGCGGATGTTCATACTTGTTGGATGGTACTCGTACGGAATAGGCGGCAGTTTTGCTGGCGTGGGGTTCACAAGATCAATTGGCGATTGGTGTCTCCCCTCAGCACACAAAAAGTATTCCGGACTGAGCTGCGCCCAAACATTCGGTCCGTTTTCTGTTTCGTAGCCCCATTCTACTTTTTCCGTATGGGATTGGGATGAGACACGCTGTGTCTTCCCACAACTTGTTATACACATAAGCACACACATAATACTCATCAACGAATTTGCAATATGATGCAAATCAAGTCCTAAAATCAACTTCGTATAGTGATCCATAATTGTCTTTATCCTCTAACACAATTTGACAATCATAAAGTGATAATGTTGTCTACAGATATATTTATTGGTTCGACGAATCAAAAACTTAACAGTCTGCTAATCTTTATAAGCGTTTCTTATAGCAGTTCCCGCGACTATACCGATTCCCACGAGAAACACTGCAAATGCAAGAATTGGTGCCCATTCCATTATAATTCCTCCAAATCATTAATAGGGGTATCGGTTTATCCATACGCCATTTCCGGGTGTTTGCCGAGGACACGGAGTAAACGTTCATCAGCACCTTCCAAAACATAGTCCGGCATACGGTAGTTTAGATAGGGCCAAAACCGTTGTGCGACGAAGCGTTGTCCGTAGACTTGATGGAAGAGGTAGCGAACCCGATCGGTCTGGTTCGGTGCGCCGCGGTGCCATGTCTGTCCGTTGAGCAGATAGAGATCACCGGCTTTCATGAGCAGCGAAACCGGTTCGTTACCCTCAAATGTCGAATGTTCCGGATCATCGGGTTGTCTCCCAGAGTAGTGGCTACCTGGCACGAATTGGGATGGCCCATATTTGACTTCGTCCTGATCAGTGAGTGCGATTTGGACGGACATCCGAAGCACGGGCATCCGTAGCCTCGGATCGTGCCGATCCATCTCTGCCGTAATCGGAAACTCAATACCGTCATCGATGTGGAACCGGTTGATACCGAGATCTTTTCGGTTCAGGATACAGCCTTGTGCGATACAGTGGCAGTGCGCTCCAAGCACAGTTTCGGCGATGCTGATAATCGGTTCGCGCACGAGCAGATCCCGAAACATGAGGTCGCATTCAAAGAGACGGTGTACGACGATAGGGTTTTTGCCGTCTTGTCGATTCCCTTTGACGTTTCGCATCTGTACGAAATAAGGTTCGGCGAAGATTTCGTCAACCCGTGCGACGATCTGTGCACATTCTTCTCGTGAGAGTACATTCCGGACAATCGTCACGCCGTTTCGGTAGAAATCCTCCAAAATATTGTTCAGCGTGTCCGATGGCAGCGGTTCTGCAGGAAGCGTCGGTTCTTTCGTCATATTTCTGCGTCCTATTCGTGTGCCTTGACAATCAGTGGAAGCGTCTCACGTTGTTTACCGAGTTTGGCGCGAACCCCGTTTGGATTCAAGACGGTGACGGTTCCGGTGACATCGTGAAGTGGAAGCTCGCTTTCTGGTTGTGTGAATTCGACTATGAGGCAAAGGTCTTCTCATCATCAAGAAGCATCAATGCGAACCATGTATTGATGTCCGTACGTTCCGGAGCAATCTTATTAATCATGTTTGCCATTAACGCTTTATAACGTTCATCTGTGGGTCCCATCTGTGTCATCCGCTCGTTATATGCTGCAATGTCGGCATCGCTTTTCGGATGATCCGCCTTCAACCACGCTTCCACGTCTGCATCGGTTGATAACGTTTCTAATTTCTCAGCGAATTCTGTGGCAGAGACACCGAGGAATGTGAGCGTCGCTCGATCAATCCCGGAATCTTCACCATAAAAATAGGCACCGATTGTGTTGCTGTTAGAGGCGCGTCCTTTGTCAATCAGGCGTGCGAGTTGAACCATCCCGTAGACATCGGTGTTGTATGGGCTCCGGGGTGCACGACGGTTGAGGTCTATGATGCCGAAACTCAGTTGATCGTCAAGGTCCTGTAGTGCGACCCAGGTCGTGATGTCGGTGCGGGTTGGATCGATTTCTTGGCGGCGTGCGTTGAACCGTTCCTGTGACGCTTCATTGGGCGCATAGTTTATCAACGTTTCGTTGAAAGTCTCAATTTCGTTGTCCGATTTATCACAGTTTTCACGGACCCATGCGCCGATTTCGAGGTCGTTCGGGTTATTCACGGCTGCCTCTTGAAAATCTGGGGCTGAAATACCGAGGAAAGTCAGGATACGGACATCTTGTCCGGAATCGTCGCCATATATGTATTCCGCGATTTTCCCTGCGCGTGCTGCGCGTGCTTTATCTGCCATGCGTGCGACACCGCAGATACCCGCGACATCTTTCGCGCGTGCGCTGCGCGGTGGCCCGGCGGTGAGGTCAACCTGCCAGAAGCTGCCCCAATCGTCGAGCTCCATCGACTGTAACACGGTCGTGATGTCAGTTCTACCGGGGGCGTAGCGAGCGAGCCGATCTTTCAAGCGTTGTTTGTGTGCTTCGGTATCGGGCAATTGGCTAAGGGCAGCATCGTTAAACTCAGCGATTTCTGCTGCACTCTTTTCACTTGTTTCCAGCACCCAGTTCCCGAGTGCGGTATCGTCGTGTTCTCCAGCTGCCTCGGCATAAGCGTCGGCTGAGATTCCCAAGAACGTTAAAACGCGCTGATCCAACCCGGAACTTTCACCGTAGATATACTCGCCGAGGGTTTCGTTGTTATAGGCGCGTGCTTTATCTGTCATTCGTGCTGCCCCGACAATCCCTGCAACCGCAAGGTTTGAGGGACGACGTGGCGGTTGACGTGTCAAATCCATAGTTAAAAATGTCCTTCCAAATTCAAAAATCGTGTATCGGTCTTTTAAGAATATTCTATGTATATTTAGAGCGGGTGTCAAGAAAAAAAGGAGCGAACAGCTTTAATTTGACATTTTTCTGCGAAAATGCTATATTCATTTGAAAATTGTATGGAGGAACGTAATGGGATTCGCTGTTTACGATTACCGCACAGATGTTCGCAATGTGTTGGTGACACCACAAATTCGCTCGCGATTTCTAAAGATGGAGCCTGGGCAGAGTGCCCAACGCCATAGCCACGACTTAGGACACGAGATTTTCCTAATTCTGGAAGGGCGTGTGGAATTTGAGATTGATGGTGAAACTGAAGAGTTAGGACCGGGGCAGATGTGTGTCGCTTTGGCAGATCAACCGCACTCGGTACGTGTTCTCGGTGATGAACCGATGACGATGTATCTCTCTGTTACACCACATATTCACCCGACGCATACACCACGTTCGGAAGATGGTGAACGACTGCCTCACAATTTTACACCTGCTCGCGCTTACGATGTCGAACCGGATATGCAGGTATCCGTTACGGAACTCGTTACGCGGCAGGTACATGCAGCGCAGCTCCTTGAAGAACTGGCGCAAGCGTGTGCATCTGTCCAGCAAGAGATGGGCAATCAACTGAAGACTGCGCTTGCCGAAGGAGACACGGATGCTGCTGTTGCAGCGCGCAAGGCGATGTGGGAAGCACTCTATCCGGTTTATAAGGCGACTGCTGAATTAGGGGATGTTTGGAATGCTCTTGCACCACGGATCAGTCCGTAGTTTTTATTTTAATTTGTTTTCTTTTGCCGTTTGTGCTATACTTTAAAAATAACCGCAAAGGTATGTTCATCTAATTGACAAAGATTGTCCAATTTGAACTGAAACAGAATTTGATTTGACAACGTTTTAACATTAGGATAGATTTACCTTTTGAAAGAGACCTCGTTGTAGCGGATCATCTCTGGACCTTGACAAATACCACCGCTAACGGGGCTAATCTCTTACCACTAAGGTAGAGAAAACGTCACAATCATTTAATGAATTATAAGGAGTGTCTTATGAAAGACCAGCTTTTTAATAGGAAAGTCCTGTTTTCCTTATTAGCTGTTGTAATGTGTTTAGGGTTTACGGCCATGAGTTACGGTCAAGCCGTTGTCTCTGTGGACCCTGCTGAAGTCGAATCCCCAGCAGCTGGGGAGCAGTTGATGGTCAATATCAACATTGCGGGTGGCGCAGGTGTCACTGGATATCAAGCGACCGTTAATTTTGATGCAACCGCACTCAGTTATGTAGAAAGTGCGAACGCAGACTACTTGCCGGCGGGTGCGTTTGCTACACCCGTCATAGTAGTTGAAGGCAGCGTTACGGTCGCGGCGGCGGCTCTTGGTGGTACGTCTGACGGCGATGGTACACTCGCCACGGTAACGTTTGAAGTTGTTGAAGCGAAGGCATCCAACATTAGCCTCACAGATGTTACTATTTCTGGTGTTCCCGTTGATAACGTGGTTCCGACTTTGGAAGTCACAATTGCAGATGGCATGGTGACTGCACCCGCGGCTGATGCCGAGACTACTGAAGGCGAAACTGAAGGTGAAACTGAAGGTGAAACTGAAGGTGAAACCGAAGGCGAAACCGAAGGCGAAACCGAAGGCGAAACCGAAGGCGAAACCGAAGGTGAAACTGAAGGCGAAACTGAAGGTGAAACTGAAGGTGAAACCGAAGGCGAAACCGAAGGCGAAACTGAAGGTGAAACTGAAGGTGAAACCGAAGGCGAAACTGAAGGCGAAACCGAAGGTGAAACTGAAGGCGAAACTGAAGGCGAAACTGAAGGCGAAACCGAAGGCGAAACTGAAGGTGAAACTGAAGGCGAAACTGAAGGTGAAACTGAAGGCGAAACCACTGAGGTTGAAATGCCGGTTAGCCAGATGTTCGAGATTACACTCACGAACCTCACTGAGGGTGTACACGGTGAGAGCGGACAAACTTTTTCACCGGCGATTTTCGCAGCACACCCTGCCGGTGTTAAACTTGCCGTGGTCGGTGAACCCGCAAATGAAGCAATTGTTTTAATGGCTGAAGGTGGAAATACGTCAGGACTTGAAGCACTTGCAGCGGCTGCTGGCGCGGATGTCCAGATCGCTATGAATGCGGATATGACGCGTCGGTATACGATGCCGGGGCAATCTACGACGGTCACCGTAACTGCTGATATGGTGAATTCTTCGCTGTCTGTCGGTTCTATGTTAGTCTCAACGAATGATGCGTTCATCGCTGCTATTGACGTACCCCTCTTTGATGCAGATGGCATGCCCGTTACCGCGACCATCGACTTGATGGCTTACGATGCCGGTAGTGAAGATAACACAGAGATGGCTTCTGATATTCCGGGTCCGCTCGGTTTAGATCCTGAAGTTGATCCTGCAGGCAGTAACGCCCGTGTTCCGACTGAAGGCGGCGTGATTGCGGCGCACGAAGGTATCCAAGGTGGTGCTGATGTCAGTGAAGCGTTTGCATGGGAAGAACCGGTAGCGATGCTCATGATCACACCGGTTGACGCACCTACGGAACCGATGCCAGAAGTGCCAGAAGAACCGATGCCAGAAGAACCGATGATCCCCGAAGGTCCTGGTTTCGATGTCGCGCTTACATCCGGCTTGAACATGATCTCCATTCCGTTGATGCCGGAAGAACCTTATACCGCCAAATCATTGGCAGCGATGCTCGGCGCAACCGTTGTCATCCAACTCGATGCTGCAACCCAAAGTTTCGTCGGTTACACGATCGCTGATGAAGGTGACGGCTTCGGTATTGACGGTGGCATGGGTTATATCGTTAATACACCTGCTGGTGGCATGGTAAAGTTCACTGGTAGTGCG
The DNA here is from genome assembly GCA_000406005.1 of Candidatus Poribacteria bacterium WGA-3G. Lineage (GTDB taxonomy): Bacteria > Poribacteria > WGA-4E > WGA-4E > WGA-3G > WGA-3G. The sequence goes on along the minus strand of ASZN01000032.1, from coordinate 2,318 downwards.
TGGGATAATCAGCCAGTCGTCGAGGAACCTGTCGTTGAAGAACCAGCTGCTGAAGAAGAGGTTGCTGAAGAACCAGCTGCCGAGGAAGAACCAGCTGCTGAAGAAGAGGTTGCTGAAGAACCAGCTGCCGAGGAAGAACCAGCTGCTGAAGAAGAGGTTGCTGAAGAACCAGCTGCCGAGGAAGAACCAGCTGCTGAAGAAGAGGTTGCTGAAGAACCAGCTGCTGAAGAAGAGGTTGCTGAAGAACCAGCTGCTGAGGAAGAGGTTGCTGAAGAACCAGCTGCCGAGGAAGAGGTTGCTGAAGAACCAGCTGCCGAGGAAGTCGCCGCTGCGCCAGCACTTTCAACCTTTAAGAGTGCATGGGCATTCGTTGTTACCAGCGATATCCAAGGCATGCATACGGGTACGGCTTACACGCTCGTCGCTGAAAACCTCCGCACTGGCATTATCGCCACGGAGAATGTTACAAGCGACGCGAGACGTTCCTCCGCTGTCTGGGCAGACCTGAACCGCAAAAGCGTCGTTGAAGCTGGCGATAAACTCGAAATCGCACTCTACGACGAACGCGGTACTGTCGTCTCCGGTCCCTTCCAACGCACGGTCACAACAGCTGACATCCGCAACGCTTTCTTGAGCCTGCAACTGAATGTTGGTGATGTGCAGCCGAAGGACACAATCCTTGCGCAGAACTACCCGAATCCGTTCAATCCGGAAACGTGGATTCCGTATCAACTGAGTCAACCGACTGAAGTTACGATTAGCATCCACAACATTGCGGGTCAATTGGTTCGGACGTTAGACTTAGGCTTGCAGCCCGTAGGTTCCTACATGACACCTGCGACTGCGGCGTATTGGGATGGTAAGAACGCTGTTGGTGAGCGCGTAGCAAGTGGTGTCTACTTCTATACACTCCAGACGGCTGGCTTTGCTGCAACGCGACGGATGGTTATCCTGAAGTAAGCTATGCAGTGAAAACATTTTTTGGCGAGACAGAGAAGCCAAAAAGTGCTATTGAAAAATTAAACGCCCCGACCTGCCGGTTGAGCTAACCGCGAATCAACGCCGATTAGCAGTCGGCGTTGGGGCGTTTTTTCGTATATAATATACATAGGAGAAAATATTTGAATTACTTGAAAAATACCTTACCGCTTTGCTGTGTACTTCTGTTACTTTTCGCTGTAAGCACTGGTAGTGCCTTTGCTTTTTCTGGCGGTCCGCCGAATGAGGTAACAGGTGCTCCTAACGAAAGCACTTGTGTCCAATGCCACACTGGCAATGACCTTAATGTCTCGGGTGGTTCACTGATGCTGGCGATTCCTGAAACCTACGAACCGAACGAAGTCTATACGATTGTTGTTAATCTATCGCGTACTGGACAGAGTCGTTGGGGGTTTGAGATGACTGCGTTGGATGCTGATGGTGCCCGTGCCGGATCCTTTGCAGCAGACGAGGCGGAGAATACGAAGCTATCAGAAGCAAATAGTAAACAGTATATTAAACATACTTCTATTGGAACTGCTCAAGGCACAACCGACGAACATAGTTGGGAATTTCAATGGACAGCACCGGATGCGGATATAGGTCCCATTACCTTCTATGCTGCTGGAAACGCTTCCAATGGGAACTTCAACCCAGTAGACGATTATATTTACACAGAACAAAAGGAATCAACGCCACCAATACCTGTAGTTGCGGATGTGTCCTTGGAAGTTGTTGGAGATACAGCACTTTCTACGACGGATGCCGTTGCTGGTGTGAGTTATACACTCAAAGTCACGAATACGGGTAATATGATGGACACGGTATCGCTTGAAGCTTCTGCAGAGGTCGGTATTGAAGGGACTGTGTTGGGTAGTTTCAGCGAGAATTCAATCGCACTTGAAGCGGAGGCATCCGCAGAAGTGACCTTGACGGTTAAAGGGGATCTCCTTACAACGCCGGGCGATTACGCTATCACTGTGACAGCGACCTCCGGAACGGATAACACCATGATGGCTGAAGTTACCACCACAACGACTATAGAGATGCCGCCACCGCCGCCGACACCATGGGATGTTAACGACGATGGAACTGTTAATATCCAGGACTTAGTGCTTGTGGCAAATCAGTTCGGTGAGTCTGGTGAAGGTCTGAAAGGTGATCTAAATGGGGATGGCACAGTGAATATCCAAGATTTGGTTATTGTTGCATCACATTTTGGTGAAGACACGAGCAATTAACCGATGCTGGCACAGGCTAACAGCCTATGCTACATAAGGTGATGCAGCCAACGGTCTATGTTACATCTGCTGGCACAGGCTAACAGCCTATGCTACATA
>ASZN01000031.1 GCA_000406005.1 Candidatus Poribacteria bacterium WGA-3G | reverse complement strand
GAAGATTGAGCAGGCTAACGGTTTCCTATTCTACGGAAGATTGAGCAGGCTAACGGTTTCCTATTCTACGGAAGATTGAACAGGCTAACAGCCTATTCTACTACGAACCTGAGAGGCGGTGGGATTTATGAACTTATTAGAACGCGACGAGTTTATCAAGGCGTCTCCGGCGATCCAGATACAAGGGGGTATCAGCCATTTGCAACGCCGGGCGTGGAATGTGCTGCTCGCCAACGCTTATGACGAACTCCCGAACAGAGATATCCATCGCGTGAGCATTGCGGAGCTGGCGGAGAAGCTGGGTTTCAAGAGCAGGAACCAGGAGCATCTGAAAGATATGCTGAAAGCGTTGACCGAGTGCACCGTTGAATGGAACACTTTAGGCAAAGACAAGAAACAGGTCTGGGGTGTTGCGTCGCTGTTAGCGTCCGCGGAGATCGAGAAAGGCATCTGCACGTATGCGTTTGCGCCGCATCTACGCTTGAAGCTCTATAACCCCCGCGTTTATGCGAAGCTCAATTTACGGTTACAGAACCGGTTCACCGATCGGCACGCGTTGATCCTCTGGGAGGTCTGTTTCGACTATTTTGATACCGCTCGGAGTTATGGCGAAACGCCGTTCATCCCGCTCGGAAAATTCAGGGAGCTCATGGGTGTCGCGGCGGATAGGTATCCCGAGTTCAAAACATTGAACCAGTGCGTCATCAAACCGGCGGTGAAAGAGATCAATGACCTCACCAACTTCTTCGTCGAGGTCGAACAGAAACGCGAGGGTCGTAAGATCGCCTTTTTGAAGTTCAAAATCTCGCGTTTGAAAGATATATCGCCCGTTGAAGCGACCCAAACATCGTTGTTCCCAGAGGCCGAGGAACTACCGTTCGTCGCGGGTCTGTTAATGCGAGCCGGCGTGGTGCGTCGCGAGGCACTGAAGATCGCTGAACAGGAATGGGAAGTCGTCGATGCGGATGTCTCGATGTCAGACTATCCAGATTTCCAAGCGTATATTAAAGAGAAGATGGGACTTGCGAGGCATGCGATGGGCGTAAAGAACCGCGCAGGTTTCATCATCCAGGCGATCCGCGAAAACTATCAGGATCCCGTCTTCCAAGCGCAGCTCGAAGAACGCAAAGCGCGAGAACGAGAAGGGATGCTCAACGCCCTCGAAAACGAGACGGCAGAAAAAAAGAACGCCTTGCTCCGTCAAGCCGTCCGTACCGATCCCGGTCTGCTTGAGAAAGCCGCAGCAGAAATCAAAGGGCGTATTGTGCTTAAACGGCTGGAGCTGTATGATTCCGTTCAAGAGGCGTACGAGAACAACGTCATCGTCTCCGCGGAGATCAACGCCATCCTCGCCGAAACGTTCTGTGCCGATCTGCTGTCCCCGCTCTATGAGGTCTATGAGACGGAGAAGGCGGGGATAATTGCCAGTTAACAGTTTTAGCAGTTTCCAGTTTCCAGTTTCCAGAGTACCAGTTTCCAGTTACCAGTACGCTTCGCTTCCAGTTCCCAGTAAGAAGTTTCTCGCTCTTAACTGGTCACTGGTCACTGGTCACTGTGAATAACTGGTCACTGGCAACTGGCAACTGGTTACTTCTCCACTGGTAACTGCTAATAAATCGTATTATTTCCTATGTTTTCCAATTATTTCCGATGTTTTCAAAGAAAAATCAAAAAAATTTGACTTAATTTAATATTTTATCGTATAATTGAAGTGTGGTAAGGAAAATTTATTCTCCTCCACAAAAAACAAAAACACCTGATAACACGTGCCTGCATTGCGTTTCGAGGTCTAGGGAACCTCGAAAACGGAGTGCGTCTGGCACGTGTTTCGGGTTTTAATAGTTGACAGTTTCCAGTTTCCAGTTTCCAGTTTCCAGAGGTTTTTGATAAAATCAGGTTTCTCTTAACTGGTCACTGGGTACTGGCCACTGGTAACTATTCCCTATTCCCCTTTTTTATCGCTAATATGTATCTAAACCGTATTATTTATCGTTAAATCAAAATTAAATTAACTTTAAACTTGACAAATCTTTTTTTGTCTTGTATAATTAAGGTTAATTAGTCCTTAAAAACGCTAATTTGATGGGTGGAGGTGCGGTTCTGACACCATTATTTCAATTGTTTTCAAATTTTTTATCGAAAAACTGTATCTAAATTGTTTTATTTATCGTTAAATCAAAATTAAATTAACTTTAATCTTGACAAATCTTTTTTTACCTCGTATAATTAAAGGTAATTGGTCATTATAAACGTTAATTTTAACGAGGGGGTGTTTGGCATGCCCAAACGAGTGAGTACAAAACAGGTGCTGCAGGCTTGCCAGATGTCATTTGAAGGTAAAGGCAACCGAGAGATCGCAAGCACGCTCGGTTTTACTGAGGCAACTGTATCGAATTGGCGTAAGTTGGAACTCTGGCAAGAATTCGAGGCGGAGCTCATTAAAGCGTATAAAGAGCAGGCTTTAAATCTTGGAAGCGAAGCCCCATCGTGAAAGTAATGATTCAATCGCACGGACGCACTCACATTTGACTCCGTGCAAAAAAGGTTAGTTTATTGTTTTTAGAATGGGTTTACTTCCCTGAATCCATTCGATTGTTGAATGGAAGTTTCAAAGCAGTTGACAGTACCCAGTCACCAGTAACCAGAAAAGAGAGACTCTTAACTGGAAACTCGTAACTGGAAACTGGTAACTCATAATGAGACTTAACACTATTTTTTCTATTTACATTTTGGAGGAAAATAAAGTATGTCAAATCGATTGACATTTTCCTTAGCAAGTTTGTTTTTAATTTTCGTTGCTGGATTTGCTTTGCTTATCCCTGGTACTGCAGAAGCGGACAAGGCGACTTTTGGTGCTCAAGCCGATGTAACGGATTGGAATGTAGGTACCCCTATTACCGCATTGGTGCTGCCGGAGGCAACCCATGCTGCTGCAACCCCTCCCAACGCGGTCGAAGGTACATTTACTTATAGCTTATCGCCAGCACTGCCTAGTGGTCTTCAGATAAATCTTCCGACACGAACGATTATTGGGGTTCCTACAGCCGGTATGAAGGCGAAGGAATATACTTGGAGTGCTACATCTTCAGAAGGTGCTGCACACTCACCAGATGCAATAAAGTTCGCTCTCCAAGTGAACTCAGCACCTAAGTTCACTCCTGATAAGTTGGCTGATCGAACCATCAAGTCACGTAAGGCTGTAAATATTCAGCTTCCAGCAGCTGTAGATGCCGATGGTGATGCTGTCGCCAGTTACGATACCCCAACCCCAGCCCTTCCCAGCGGTCTTGTGTTTGTGGCATCTACTCGGCTAATCACTGGATCTATTGCTGACGCTGATATACCAACGGATGATGCATCTACTACAGATGCTGATGAGTCTATGTTGGAGTATACCTTTACTGCGAACGGCGGAGCCGATCAAGCACATGCTACTACTAATACCGGTACGTTGATGTTCAAAATCAAGTATGAGGTGAACCAAGAGCCGACGTTGATGTCAATTAGCAATATAACAGGGACCGTCGGTACGATGCTTGACGGCGTGCAATTGCCGACCGTGCCAGCTGATGACATGAATATAGGTGAGACAATTACTTACGATTTGTCACCTGCTTTGCCTTCTGGTTTGGCACTTACCGAAGTCGCTAAGAACGTTTGGATCATCGGTGGAACCCCTAATGCAGTGAAGGCAGAAACAGAATATACCTGGAAAGCTACGGATCCGGATGGTGAAAAAGCCGAGAAGAAGTTCAAGATCACTATTAACGCTGCGCCTGTGGCAGTAGCCTTTGCTGTTACAGATTATCCAGATCAGACGTTTATGGTCGGTACGGATAAAGAGGTTCTTCTACCGAAAGCGAAGTCGGGGACCGGTACCGGTGATTTGACGTACACGCTGACTCCTACTGCTCTCCCAGGTGGGTTAATGTTTGATGATGATACCCGAGTCCTGAGCGGAACAGCCACCACAGCAGCGGCAGCAGCTGAGTATACCTACAAAGTTACTGACTCAGCGACTCCAGCGACATCAGACACGTTGACGTTCAATATCACCGTGGTGGATCCCACTGCTGTGACAGTTCCAGGTGCACCAACGGGACTCACAGCGACACCAGACCAAGCGGCGAATACCATTGCGTTGGCTTGGATGGCACCTGCGAGTAATGGCGGTTCTGCGATCACCGGCTATCGGATCAAGAAGACCTATACGCCCGCCGGTGGTACGATGATGACGAAGTACATTCCGTCGATGACTACAGCGTTGCCTGCGACACCGACTTCCTTCACGATTCCACCATCAACTGAGCCTGACTTGCCACAAGGCGTTGAGTTCACTTTCGTTGTGATGGCGATCAATGCAGAGGGTCGCAGTGCCGAAAGTAATATGGCGATGGCAACAATTGACAAAGATTCTACGGATCCGGTGCTCCAGCAGCCAACCAGTGTTATGGTTGCGCTGAATACTGCTAAAGATGGTTATACTGTCAGCTGGGCTTTCGCTACCGGTGCTGATAAAACAGGTATCATGGGGTATTACGTCCAATATAGCAACGACGGCACCACAAACATGTTTATGCATGTGATGGGTGCGGATACCATGATGGCACCGCTTGCTGCCAAACCCATGAGTGTCGCTGTCTGGGCAACCGCGGACGGTTCAGATATGTCTCCGACGGGGCCCCCGGCAGGTGTAACACCAAAAGCAGCAGTTCTCACCAATTTGCCAGATATACCAACGAATAACCCACCTGCGTTTCTTGCGAGTGCGGAGATTGATGATATTTCAGGTAGAGTCGGAGTGGCTATCGCATCCGTGCCATTGCCAGAAGCCGTGGATATCGATGCTGATGATACTGTCATGTACTCGATTAAAGAGACACTGCCTGATGGGTTGATGTTTGATGCAGCGACTCGGATGCTCTCTGGAACGCCCTCCGCTATGATGGCGGAAGCCGACTATACCTACATGGCGAGTGATGGCACAGATTCAGCCACGTTGATGTTCAAAATCGCGATCGCGGCGAATAACGCACCAGCGTTTGCTGTTACACAAATTGCTAATATTTCTGCAAGGAAAGGTATAGCAATCACAGCGAACTTGCCTGGGGCGACTGATACTGATGGCGATACGATCACATACTCACTGACACCGGATCTGCCTGCTGGGTTGACACGTACCGGTATGGTTATCTCCGGGACACCGACTGCCATGGCAGCTACTGCTCAGTATACCTGGACTGCTAACGATGGTATAGATATGACCTCGCTGATGTTCAGTATCAGTGTTGCAGGAAATGTCGCACCGGTATTCCAGGGTACCATTGATACGATAAGTACCACGGCAGGAACGGCGATCACGCCGAAAATCTTGCCTCTAGCGATGGATGCCGATGGCGATACGATCACATACTCACTGACACCGGCAGTGCCTGCTGGGTTGACATATAACACAGCGAGCCGGCTTCTCAGTGGAACGCCTACGACTGCGACTGCTCCAACAATTTATACCTATACGGCGGCGAGTGATGGCACAGATCCAGTTTCATTGACGTTCATTATTGAAGTCAAAGCGAAACCGACAGCACCAACGCCCGGAAATAACGCACCGACATTCGGTGATGCCAGAATTGATACGGTATCTGCTACGGTAGGAGAGGCGATCGAGCCACAAATCTTGCCTGCAGCGACCGATCCCGATGGCGATGATATCATGTATACACTGACACCACGTACACCTGCTGGGTTGACGTATCAAACAGCGACGCGGCTTCTCAGTGGAACACCGAGTAGAGTAACGGCGGCAACCGCTTATACCTACACGGCGAGTGATGGCACAGATTCAGCCACGTTGTCGTTCGTTATTGTGGTGAAAGAGGCACCCGACGTGCCAACGCCTGCAAACAGGGCACCGGCGTTCAGTGGTCAAACCATTGCGCCGATAACGGTCACGGTAGGAACACCGATCATACGTGACCTGCCTGAGGCGACCGATCCTGATGGCGATTCTATCAGCTACTTGATTCGACCGCCACGGCCTGCTGGCTTGGACTTTAATTCAAGAACTCGGCGTCTCTCTGGAACACCGACAGCAGCGCAGGCTTCAACGGATTATATCTACGTCGCAAGCGATGGTAAGGGCGGAACTGCCCAGTTGACGCTCACAATTACAGTGAGGGCGAGAACTGTTGTTCCACCGAGCGGTGATCTTCCAGCCACGCATGCCAATGGGGTCACAACGATTTCATCCGGTATGATCGCTGGGAACGATTTTGCGGTAGTGGGTTCTGGCTCGCTTCCCGATCTTGAAGCGTTTCTCTTTGTCGGTGGTACAATCGGTTTAGGTGATGGTGACGGTGATGCGGACAACAATTCGCGGACTGTTGTTATCAGCGAAATCCTTTGGGGTCTCGATCTCGGTGCAGCGGTTGATATGGAAACTCAGCACCAGTTTATCGAGCTCTATAACACGACGGACAAAGAGATTGATGTTAGCGGTTGGACGCTCACCTTCACGGAAGGTCGCTCCGTCCCGGCAAGCGATATCGATCAAGTCTCGAACCGTTCCGGTCAGGGCTGGGTTGCTGATATTGGTCAGAGTGGACGTGTAAGTGGCACGTCAGCCGTTGATGTTGATAATACGGTTACACCGATCAGAATTGTCTCGATGTATCGTAATATCAATTACACCCACGTTGAGAAGAACACAGGCAACCGTGGCGAGTTGGTCAAAGGGATTCCTGGTGGTAACGCCAAAGGCTCCTGGAAAGCCTCGACACGGCATACGGATAACCGTTGGATATACGATTCAAGAGGTCGTAAACACGCCACNAGTACAGTTATAATCACGGCGAGTTCCGTTGCCCGTTCCCCGTTCATTATCAACGAGATCGGCAATGGTGNGGATNATTCCGACGACTGGATCGAACTCCGGAACGTAACGGGTGATACACACAGTCTGAAGAACTATCATCTGAGTATGGTAACAGCGACGGGTACNGACANCTCCTTGGTCAACTTCAAAGACAAGGACTACAAGGTNNNGGGTAACGGGTATATCGTCATTGCCAACACGGATCCTTCAGATACGGACCTCGCGGGTGGTGTCGATGTGAGTAAGGCTGCTGCGGATCAGGACAAAAAAGGTGCCCAGCATCTCTACTATGTTGATGCTAACCTGAAGCTGCNGAATGACGGTAACTTCAACCTCATCTTACGGAATGCGCACGATAAGNTGAAAGCCTCGAGCCATTTCATTGATGTGGTCGGTATGCAGCGGTATAACGATAACAGTAGAGGTACAAGTTTATGGCCCCTGTCAGGAACAGGTGCGCCGCACGGCAACGTTAATGAGAACGGTGNTGAGAANTTCNNATCCGGTATTGTCTATATCCGAAAAGATGCGGGTGGCGGCACAGGCGAGAAGGATTGGGGACAGCAAGGCTACACGGGTGTCGGTTATGACCGGACTGCGTTGAACTCTGCTGCCAACGGTGGAACGCCTGGCTACGAAAACGGTGCCGTGAAAGAGAAGGTCGCGGATGTNTCCGATGGCGACATCAGTATCTCCGAGATCATGATTGATACTGGCTCTTCGAGATTTAATCTTCCGCAATGGATCGAGATTTACAACTCCTCGATGACACGTGCCGTGAATCTCAACGCCTGGAAGCTCCAGATTGAGAACGCTGCGGATCCGAACGTCAGTACGTTCAATACGACACTGACGCTTGATGCGATGACGGTTGCTCCGAACCAAACGGTGTTGATTGTCTCGACATCGGGACGCACTTCGGATTCGGATCATTTCCCGAGCACACGGGTCGTCAATCTCTGGACGACGAAGAAGCACCGTGAGGCACTCGAAATGGTGAATCGGAACGATATGGTGCTCTCACCGATGGGTTTCCATCTCACGTTGATTGATAAGGACAACAAGACCGTTGATATGGTGGGTAACCTNGACGGTAACCGTCGCACCCGCGATACAGCGACTTGGGATATCCCGATGAATGAAGCCGATGANCGTCGGAGTTCATTGATCCGTAGAGATGATGATGGCGAAATTGCGGAGAGTTGGGTCTTGGCAAGCGAAACCGGCTTCAGTTGGTCGATTGCTGAAACCTACTATGGTGCGCCGGATGATGTCGGTTCACCTGGTTTCCGTGGTGGCGGTCCTCTGCCCGTGAGGTTATCGAAGTTCCGTCCGGAACGGCTTGAGGACGGCAGCATCGTTGTCCGCTGGGTCACCGAATCTGAGTTAGACAACGCAGGATTCAATATCCTCCGTAGCGAAACCTTAGACGGTGAATACACGAAANTTAATGAACAGCTGATCGCAGGTAACGGTACGACGAGTGAGCGTAATACTTACGACTTCGCCGACACATCTGCGAAACCCAATGTTGTTTACTACTACCAGATTCAGGATGTCTCCCTTGACGGTGATGTTCAGACCTTACGGGTAAGCCGTCTGAAAGGTCATATCTCTGCCGCTGGTAAACTCACAACGACATGGGGTGAACTAAAATCGTTGCAATAATAGCAACAACTCGGTTATTCAGGGAGAAGTCTATAACCGAACTAACCTAACGAAAAAGCGGTGGATTCCCTGTCCACCGCTTTTTTTTCGCAATTATAGTGTTATCAGTAACCTCTTGAATCCCGTAAGGAAAATAAAATGTTCAGAAAACTCCACTTTTTTCAGAAAACTCCACTTTTTTTATCTATCTTACTGCTCAGTTTCGTCTTTTGTTTCACCAACACCTTCGCCGATGAAAACGGCGACCCTATCGACNTCGAAAAAATTATCGCTGAAGGCAATTTTGATTTCCCAACCCCTGACGGCGAAGCCTATATCCAAGACACCCCTGAATTTCAAAAAATCTTAGAGAATATCATCGGTAGCAATGATATTGAAAAGATGCGGGATCTCCCCCCAGAGAGTCAGGACTACATCCTTGGCACCAAGGTCGGCATGATTTTCATACCGTCTCGGTTCGATCCGGACCGAGGCTTTGTCTGTACCGGTTTCCTTGTGGGGCCCGATCTATTTATGACGAACCACCACTGTATTCACGACGAGTTCGGTCCCCTCCCGCTTAGGGAGGTCGTAATTCTCATGGATTATTATCAGGATCGCGATGTGGATCGAACATTGGGCGGTGTTACGGCGGGCGTGTCGGAAGTTTTACGGGAGGATGGGCTTAAGGATTACGCGCTCCTGAGACTCGATAAACCGATCGGGGATACGTATGGCTGGCTCGAACTCGATACAACCACTGTCCCGGATCCGAGTCAAAGTGTGAAACTGATTTCGCATAACCTGGGACGGTCNAAAGAGATTGTCCGGCGCAACANTGAAATCGTGGAACTTCCTACGGATTTGACGGATGAATTTCCGTTTTTACTGGCGTACCTCGCAGACTCTCAAGGTGGCGCCTCCGGTTCGCCGGTTTTCTTGCGTGAGGGAACAGGCGTTATTGCGATCCATCATTCGGCTTGGAGCCTTCGGGATACCGGTGAGCCAGTTTTCAATGCTGGGAGCTTGATGTCCTACATCGTGCCTGAAATTCGACAGTGGCTACCAGATAACACGACTCCACCGAGTCCGGCACTCGCCTTCGATCCGCCTGCGATTGCGGATCAGACGTTTACGGTTGGTAGTCCTGTGAATCTGACGCTGCCAACTGCGACGGGCGGAACGGCACCCTACACCTACACGCTCGCGCCGATCCCCGCAGGCTTAGAGTTTGTTACTGAATTTCACAGTCTCGCTGGCACCCCGACCACGGTAGGCGTGACGAACGCAACATACACCGTCACAGATGCAACCGGTGCCTCTGCTTCTTTGAACTTCACGATTGAGGTGGTAAGCGTAGAGCCGCCTATAGCAGTTGACCCCTTGGATGTCAATGGCGATGGTCAGGTAGATGTCTTAGACCTCGTGTGGGTGGCTGTCTCTTATGGGATGCGCGGGGACGCGTTGCCTGCGGATGTCAATGCCGATGGTGTCGTGAATGTTCAAGATTTGGTTGCGGTCGCTGCGGGGATTGATGCGGGGGCTGCGTTGCCTGCGAAAGTTGCCGAAGAGGTGTTATTAGCAGCCGAGACAGCCGCAGCACTTGAGGGAGTCGCTGGTGCGCCCGTGATGGGTTTCAACGCGCATCCACAGGTGGCATCTGGTCTCACGGCCTATCGCAACGTCGCTGCTGCGTTTGCGGATGTAAAGCACCTCGCAACCGGCGATGTGCGTCTCGGAAAATGGATGCCCTTGCTTAAAGAACTCCTGCACCGGCTGGCAGAAATGCGGGAAATCCCTGACACGACGGCACTGTTGCCGAACTATCCGAACCCGTTCAACCCTGAAACTTGGATCCCGTATCACCTATCAAAAGAGACAGCGGTAACATTGACGATCTACGATGTCCGAGGCGTAGCGGTTCGAGCGTTGACGTTAGGGCATCAGGCTGCGGGTATCTACGAGAGCCGTGCCCGAGCGGCGTATTGGGATGGCAGAAACGAGATCGGCGAACCCGTCGCGAGTGGTGTCTATTTCTACACACTCACCGCAGGCGAATTCACCGCCACGCGGAGGCTCTTAATAGTGAAATAGTTGTCCGTACGATTTTTTCTGCGAAAAAATCTTTCGGTTGTTAGTTAAGAGACGCTAACAGTCAGGTGTGGTTCGTGATTAGGACCACACCTTTTTTTTGAGATAAGATGTTTCTGGGGCATGCCCGGTGCCCCTTCCCGGTAACGAGTGGGGACCCCGGTAAAGTGAATCGTTGCTTGACAAAAAGCGGTGAAAATAGATAATAGATTCCAATTATTATCAAATGAGTGGAGAAATCCAATAAAGTTGAAAATAGTATGCGCGCTTCTGCTTACACTCAGCGTTCTATTAATCCTTTCAGCGTGTTTTGATGAGGCAACCGTCCATCAAACGCTAAACGACATCGCAGACATTGAGCCGTATACCGGCATGGTGCTGATCCCTGCTGGCGATGTGTTTATCGGACTGTCGCAAAATCAGTTGGACATTCACAATCAACAGTATAATGTGGACACACCCCTAAACGACTATACCACATCCCGCAACCCTGATTTGCCGCCCAAAGCTTTGACACATCAAAAGGTCTATGTAGAGGCGTTTTATATGGATACACACGAGGTGACATGGGAACAGTACCTTGACTTTGTGAAGGGATCGGGTTATGAGAGCGAGCGAGCGACGCAGACGCTTAAGGTTTTCCCTGATTTAGTGGACAGAGACGGGTATTTTGGGAGAATGCCGATCACGCAACTCTCGGTTGCTGAAATGAAATCTTATGCCGAGTGGCACGGTAAACAGATCCCAACAGAAATCGAATGGGAAAAAGCGGCGCGTGGCGGACTTGATGATACGAGTTATCCGTGGGGGAATGAAATATCACCAGCACATGCAAACTACAATCACGCCGGTATCCTTAACGCATTCAGTGCTGACAACACCAGAGTTTTGTCAAGCGTTGAAGGGGGTCAATATCCACCGAACGGGTATGGGCTTTATGACATGGCAGGCAATGTTTCTGAATACGTTGTGACCGATTGGGATGACGATACGTATGGATTGGATCGGGTCATCACGCGTGGCGGTAATTATCGAGAATCTGGGAAGCACACACAGAATTGGTATCGGAATTATCATACGACAGGACTCTATACAGGCAGTGTCGGTTTCCGGTGCATCAAGCGGTTATAGTCGTGCTTCATAGGTGATCCTGTTCGTAGTAGGGAAACCATTCATGGTCTCCCGTTCTTGACGTGCGATAATGCACTTCGCATTTGGGTGAGTACACCGCAGAATCGCACGACTACGAACCTAATTTATCCATAAACTCAACATTGAACGACTCCTAACTCACCGGACCGCGAACAAACTTCGGCTTGATCGTCATATTGAAGATACCGGTTGCATCATTGGCGACAGCTGCCCAGCGGATCAGATAAATCGTTGCGTCTACGGTTTGGAGAGCTTGATCTGTCCATGCCGTCCCCAAATTTTCAGCTATCGGAAGTTCAGGAAAGGTGTTATCCGTTTTGCGATAAATCGTCGGGATGCCTAAGTCCGCACCTTCAAATATGAAAAAATCCAGGTAGGTCGCATCGCGAGCACCGAAATGCGTGACAGGATCGTTGAGTGTAACTGCAGGCATATATTGTAAGATGACATCAAATCGCTGTCCTCTAATATAATTCGCGGGAATATCGAACGTCTTGAGAACAGGAATCTTTGTGTTATAGGGGATCGGCTCACTGTGATCTATCGTCAGATCGTTACCATCCTTTAAAACGACAGTATCCCACCCGCGACTCGACACCTTAAACACATCGCCATTTGCCGAAACCCGAAAGCTGCCCTTCCGGTCCGGCGGCATCTCAAAAATCAACGCAAACGCCGTGTTCTGTCCTATCAGTCGGTATTCCACACCAGTCAATGCATCCCCCGACACACTTTCTACCCGAAAGACCGACTTGCTCGGCGCGATCACGTTCTCGGCGAAAGTCACCGGTACCGCGATAACGCCGCCGTCTCGATATTCCACTGTTCCGATCGTTGCGTTTGCCATTTTAATAGTTACCAGTTACCAGAGTACCAGTTTCCAGTTACCAGTACGCTTCGCTTCCAGTTCCCAGCAAGAAGTTTCTCGCTCTTAACTGGTAACTGGTCACTGGCCACTGGTCACTGATACACTGGAAACTTCTCTACTCCTTTGCTGCCTGCTTCTCGCGGACTTTACATTGCCCTATAGTGTTCGTGAGCGTGTTTGCCGTGCTTTGTGCCAATTGGACTTCCTCACGCGGTTGCGCATCGTCTTCGAGTTCCGGTTCCGCGTCCACAAAGCCGCGAAGTAAAACCGCTGCATCAGCAAGTTTTTCCGAAACCTCTGCGTACATCTCTTTGCGTTCTGCTGGTGTATATGCCACTTTTATCACCTCCTTTCGTTAATTACTTCCATTAAAAATTCGGTCCCCAATCTATCCTAATCGAATTAGCATTATTACCTGGTAGCATTACATTTCTTGCTATGCTAACAGTGGCAGAACCAGAAGTGCCACCATCAAAAACTAAATTAATCACCCGATAAAGACTCGAAGAAAGCCTAAGAAGTGACCAGGATCTAGTATCAAATCCTGTATCTGCATCAGTAACAACAATATCCGATATTTCAAATCCCGACACGAATCTATCAACATTTATATAAATGCTTGAGTTAGTATTACTACCAATCCTAACCTGTGCTACACCATTCCTAACACGAACACCGCCAACCGATATCATCTCTATAACCGCAGGCACACCAGCTGGAGCATACCAAATCCCCCTACTTCCTGCTGCGACATTTCCACCCGGAATCGCATCTTGAATAAGAGAAACACTAAAAACCCCAATCCCTGTTGCGGGTGCTCTTGCCGTAACCCTATAAACTCTACCATTCACATTTTGGAAGTTTGAAAGTACTGCACCTCCACTAGCACTTATATTATTCAATGAAAGTGTTACAATTCTATTAAAAGTGAGTGTAACAATAATAGTGCCACCATTACCCAATCCCACTGTCTGTGTCGGGAAAGTAATCACACAAGTTGCTCTATCTATAAAGTCGTGGGTTGCCGTGATTGAAACAATCGGACTATAACCAACAGCATTGCGAGATTGCAACTCTACCAAATACTCTGTCATATTCTCAACATCTGTAAAATTATGAGAAGTTCCTGTAGTTGTTTCCCAAATCCCCTTATCGATCCGTATTCGAGTTTCTAAAATAGGTGTCCCAATTGTAGATGGATCCCAAGTTACATGAAGTCCCTCACTATCAGAGGTGAAAGCAACATTAGACGGCGGGTTAGGTCCCCCAATTAAGACGGGCACATCGCTAATCGTATCTTCACCGGCATCGTTAGAAGCAAAAATATCGGCAGTCAGGTTCGACTTTGAGAACGTCACATTTGGGTCAATATCGCCTTCAATGGTTGCACCTATTTCCGCTTCGTTATGCCGATTGGCACCGGGTGTCGCAACCAAGCCCGTCAAATCACTTGTTACCCGCACGACGGACGGTTCATTTGCAATTTCAATAAACTGGTAATTCCCATCACCAACATCTTTATCACTGATACCCCGATAAAACACAAGGTTACCAGGGTTCGTAATCACAGGCACGGCAGGTACAACATTGTAGATGATTGTCCGAGATAGCGTTTCTGTGCCTCTTGTCAACTTGATACGCCACTCCGCCATCGAAACGAGACGGATAGCTTCACGGGCTATGATGTGCAACTGGCTATTTGCCGCGTCCCAGTCTTGACCAAACCCTTCCATATCACCCGTCACTTCTACTTCATCAGGCTCCCCACCAATATCGATTACCAGGTCATAATCTTCTGTCCCGATCGTGATAAATTGCTCGTCTATCGCTTCGATCGAAAATGGAAGTGGAACATAATCAGTGACACGAATCATAATAGTGGCATTAAGCGTTCTCCCAATATTTGCAGCCGTTAGCTGAATATTAAAATCCCTATCCACGGTCACTTCAGGTGCACGTGTGATTACAATGTCTGTTCCCGAAATGGACACCCAATTCGGAGGCGTTGTCCCCGATCTAAATGACAGGCTTGTATGCCCTGTAAAAAAGGTTGTAGAATCAATCCTCAAGGCTCTACCTTCTCTAACACTATAACGAGAAGGCGCGTTAAAAGTAATTTGTGGCGGCGGGTCTATAAAAGACCTGAAACTCCTTCTTCCTAAATCCCAAAAAATAATCCTGTTCGTGTCTGCGGGAATAGCGAGCATAAACCTGAATTGACGCAGCGATACACTTGTGAAATCTATAAACGATTCAGAGCGAATTTGATCGTTTCCCGAACTACGATATAAAAAAATCCGCCCTACAGAACCCGCATTCCAGCTCGGTTCATCTCGATCATGATTGATGGTGAATACAGCGTTCTCACCTCTCCAGATCGGATCTGGACTTACTGTAATGGAAGATACTGCCATGCTATACCTCTAAAATAGTTTTCTTAATTTCTGCACGCAGCCCGTTTGTTTTCTCGACGGCTCCTGAAACAGCAACCGTGAAATTCTCTTGACGCTGGGGGATCACCACACTGTAAGTATCGCCTGTTCCGTACAGCTGGTAGGGTGTCGCGTAAGAAAAGCGGAAGTTCCGTTTTTTCAGGTTCTGTACCGAGTCATCAAACGAAACAGGCAACTCGATTCTCGAACCTCGTTGAATCGGTGTACCCCACGTGGCTATGATTGTTTTTATAGTATCGTATTCCACGGTAACAGGTTGGACATCAAGACCCTCTTTACTGACAGAAATCCTGCTTTTTCCTTTACGTTCATCAGGCAGATAACAAAGGATATAGTAATTCTTACTGCTACCGCCGAAGCAGTCTTTTGAATGCCCTAAAGCGTCGCCTTCAAGCGTTTCGACGACAACATCCGCTTGCGTCAGTTCCAAAGGCTCTGGAAACGCAAATCGGATATTGAATGCGCCGGTGATAACTTTTGTGGGAGCAGTGATAACACATCTCATAATAAATAGTAACCAGTTAACAGTTACCAGTACGCTTCGCTTCCAGTTCCCAGCAAGAAGTTTCTCGTTCTTAACTGGAAACTGGTAACTGGCCACTGGTCACTGAACATAACGCGAAACATTCTCAAAAAATGTATCCCAATATTCCCTAATACGAGAAGGTGCAGTCAACTTACCACTCGCGAGTTTCTCTGCTCGGATATGTGAGAAACAGTCATAACCGTGTTTCCCTTCAATGAAATCTTTTTCCCAATCATAAACAGGTATCTTCAATATCTGATTTAGCTCAAGAAAAGGCTGATTGTATTCCGCCCACATCGAGAACAGGTACGGTGTGGCGTAGCACCCCGGCATATTCGCAATCGCGAAATCGCGAGCTGGATGGCTTCGCGGGAACGTCATCAGATAATCCTCAGCAAAGAACGCATTCACGGTATCGTTAGGCTTCACATCTTCTCTAACGTCCTTTTCAAAACCGAGTCGTTTGTATGCCTCCTGTTCGAGTTTATCTATGGGTTGCTTATACATCAGCTTATCGGGTAACCCGGACGCAAGTAGCACAATCGAGACCCACCACCAGTACGGCAAGTCCCGAAGTTGAAAGTAGGTCATCGACGGCTGATTTTTCAAGATAGGAGACGTGAGTTTATCATAAAGTCTAAACTTTTTGTCCGTCGTGCAGGTAAAGAAATCAGAGTCAAGGATCATCATAATATCGGTGTCAATTGTCTCATCAGATAACCCCATCCAACTCTTCCCGAAAGAAGGCTTCGATGTAACCTTCAAATCCGATTTCACCTTTTTCTCTGGGATCGTCATCTTTCGACACCACGCCAACGGCACATTGAAATCCTCAAAGACCGGCATAGCGTCATGCCAAACTTTATCCTCGATATGAAAATAGAGCGGCACACCGTTATCGCCCAAGTCGCTGTTTTGTATCATGGATAGCCCTGCCCATATCGCACCTTTACAGTGTATCTCTTGAAACTGAACCGAATTATAGGAATCCAACTCCGGATGGAAAAGCGGTACCGAAACCGCCAATTCCGTCGAACGCCGTTCATAATCCTGAACCTTTACGATCGGGAGTTTCGAGATATGGACTTTATTTTCATGCCGTTTCGCGTCCGTCAATTTCTCCGATTTCGATTTTATCAACATACGTTCCGCATGACTAAACAAATTACTGTCTGTGAAGGACCGGAAACCGACCTCTCGGTTGCCCCAACCATCGAAAAAGAACACATCCTCCCGTTCACACTGCGACTTAATTAAATTCAGTGCCGAGACATCCTCACAAATCAGAAACCCGGTATCAGAGAGAAGTTGATCATAATTCTCTAAAAAGAACGCCTGATCTTCTTCTCTGTTCGTGCCATCATCGATGATAATGTCAAAAGAGCCTTCTATCTCCTTGAGATAGGAAACCGTCTCTTTTGAATACGCGTCCAGCTCGTGAACACGCATATTATCAGAGACCTCACCCCGATAGGGCAACACGTCGATACCAACGGCAGATGCCACCATCTCCGAGTCGGCGTAAGCCTTCAAAGAGCCGTCCCCGTATTCAGAAACGCCAATCTCTAAAACACGGAGCCCGCTCCCTTTCTGCTGAAAAACTTTTGTGAACAACAGATCGTACACGAAACCATACCGGTGTGCAGACTGTTTATCGCTGTTGCTTTCGATAAGTAAATCCTTTATAGATGCCATAATCAGTTACCAGTGTATCAGTGGCCAGTTTCCAGTACGCTGCGCTTCCAGTTTCCAGTAAAGAGAGAAACCCGTTGTCTTTTCTGGTTATCTGTGACTGCCACAAGAAACCTCTTTAACTGGTAACTGGTAACTGGTAACTGGTTACTTCTCCACTGGTTACTCCTCCTTCTATGATTCTAAAGCTGAGACGCGTGTCACCAGAGCCGAAATATTCGATATATTTTGCGCAATCAAACGATTCATCCCCTGAAGAAGTCCACTAAAAATCTGTGTATTCTTAACTTCCAAGGTTTGACTATTATAATCAACATCAACTCTGAACCAGGAACTCGAATTTGAAATGTAGCCCGCAACAGAATTAAAAAGCATATCTGACGATAGCAACCCATCCGTAACGCCGCCAGTAACGAAATCATCTATATCGCCGGTGGTCACAGGGAACACAACCGAGTCCGTGATACCCGCCGTTACGAAGTCTGCAACCGAATTGTCAACATACGTTACCGACGCAAGACCATCTGCAACGCCGGCAGTAACGAAATCATCTATATCGCCGGTGGTCACAGGGAACACAACCGAGTCCGTAATGCCGGCAGTGACGAAGTCTGAAACATCAGGTAAAACAACAGTGTCCGTAATGCCAGCAGTGACGAAGTTTGAAACATCAGGTATATCACCAATCGTCACAGGAAACACAACGGAGTTCGTAATCCCGGCGGTGACGAAGTCTGAAACATCAGGTATATCGCCTACTGTAACAGGAAACACGACTGAGTCCGTAATGCCAGCAGTGACAAAGTTTGAAACATCAGGTATATCACCAATCGTCACAGGAAACACAACGGAGTTCGTAATCCCGGCGGTTACAAAGTTTGAAACATCAGGTAAAACAACAGTATTCGTGATGCCAGCAGTGACGAAGTTTGAAACATCAGGTATATCATCAGGCGTCACAGGAAACACAACGGAGTTCGTGATGCCAGCAGTGACAAAGTTTGAAACATCAGGTAAAACAACGGAGTTTGTGATACCCGCAGTAACAAAGTTAGCCAGATTACCCAATGTAACAGGAAACACGACGCTATTGGTAATGCCTGATGTTACCAATCCTGATGTTACGCCAGCAGTGACAAAACTGCTTAGATTACCCAATGTAACAGGGAACACGACGCTATTGGTAATGCCCGATGTTACCAATCCTGATGTTACGCCAGCAGTGACAAAACTGCTTAGATCCCCTCTGGTAACAGGGAACACGACGCTATTGGTAATACCTGATGTTACCAATCCGGCTGTTACACCAGCAGTGACGAAACTTGAAACATTAGGTATATCGCCTCTGGTAACAGGGAACACAACGCTATTGGT
>ASZN01000030.1 GCA_000406005.1 Candidatus Poribacteria bacterium WGA-3G | reverse complement strand
GTTATCTCCAAGCCTGCTGTTCCAGCACCAGAACTTAGCGGCGCTGCCGACCCCTTCTTCGCGGGGTTACTCCAAGTCAGTGTAATATCAGAATCTGTAAATGTGTTCGGGTCAATATTTTCTGACCACGAGATATTAAACGAAGCGGAACTACCATCTGATGCTAACGAATGATACATCGTCGGTTCAGGAATCGTCGTATCCTCGTCATCAACCCTGGTATTATAGGAAATGTTATGATAGCGATCTTGCGCTGGCCCCGTAGCATTGTCATCGGCTGCACTGACACTATTTGCCGCGACGCGTATTTGGACATCACCCGCGTGATTTTCGGGGAAAGTTATCTCCAATCCTGCTGTTCCAGCACCAGAACTGAAATTGGATGTCGAGCCCTTATGATTAGAATCACTCCAAGTCAGCGTAATATCAGAATCTGTAAATGTAGAATCCTTTATGTTTTCTGACCACGAGATATTAAACGAAGCAGAATTCGCATCTGGTGATAACGCATGATACATCGTCGGTTCAGGGAGAGTCGCGTCATCGTTATCAACCCGTGTATCATAAGAAATGTTATAGTATCGGTGTTGCGCTGGACCCGTAGTGCCATCATCCGCCGCCTCAGCACTATTTGCTGCGACTTGTATCCGAACATCACCCGCGTGGTTTACAGGGAAGGTTATCTTCAATCCTGCTGTTCCAGCACCAGAAGTGAAACCAGATGTCGAGCCTTCATAATCGCTATTACTCCAAGTCAACGCAATATCCGAACCTGCAAATGTGTTCGGGTCAATATTCTCTGACCACGAGATATTAAACGAAGCAGAGCTACCGTCTGATGATAACGAATGATACATCGTCGGTTCAGGAATGGTATTCGCCTCTGTATCAACCCTGGTATTATAGGAAATGTTATAGTATCGGTGTTGCGCTGGACCCGTAGCATTGTCATCGGCTGCCGCAACGCTATCTGCTGCGACTTGTATTTGAACATCGCCGGCGTGGTTTTCAGGGAAGGTTATTGTCAAGCCTGCTGTCCCTGCACCAGAACTGAAATTGGATGTCGAGCCCTTCTTAGCGGGATCACTCCAAACCAACGTAATATCAGAATCTGTAAATGTGTTGGGATCAATATTTTCTGACCATGAGATATTAAACGCAGCAGAGCTACCGTCTGATGATAACGAATGATACATCGTCGGTTCAGGAATCGTCGTATTCTCGTCATCAACCCTGGTATTATAGGAAATGTTATGATACCGGTGTTGCGCTGGACCCGTAGTGCCGTCATCCGCCGCCGCAACGCTATCTGCTGCGACTTGTATTTGAACATCGCCGGCGTGATTTTCAGGGAAGGTTATTGTCAGGTTTCCTGCTGTCCCTGCACCAGAACTTAGGGCAGATGTAGACCCTTTATGATTAGAATCGCTCCAAGTCAGCGTAATATCAGAATCTGTAAATGTACTCGGATCAATATTCTCCGACCATGAGATATTAAATGTAGCAGAATTCCCATCTGGTGATAACGAATAATACATCGTCGGTTCAGGGATAGTCGCATTCTTACCATTAATCTCCCTAAACTCAATAATCGTCTGTGCCGTCTCGGTGCTACCGTTAACCGTCCATGTCGCAGTAATAACCAGATAGGTATCCTGTGTCCCGCTCCCAAGCGTCCAGTGCAAATCGTTTCCGTCGATGCGTGTTTTTGCCTGCTCAAAAGCATCAGGCGGTGTCAGCAAAGTGAGCTTCGCGCCAATCGGATTCTTCAGATACTGCTTGAGATTCCGAAGGACATCGGATTGACCGTATTGCGTTGGGATCGGATACCATTCGTTCATGAGTAGTTGCCAGTTGTCAGAGCGTAACAAGTTTTAAAGATGTTGTTACGGGTTGTCGGAACGTGTGTCGGAGGTCAAGGACTTGGCATAATGTGCCGTTGAGGTGCATCCTTTCCTGGATTTTCAGGTACACGACATCGCCAACAGAGAGGTGGAAACTCGGTTTCAGTGTTAAATTGAGAATCTGTTTTATCTCCTTGAACCGTTCGAGATATGCGTTGGAGAGCCATTCAGCCCAAATTCTTTGATGGGCATCCAAAGGCACGGTAACCTCTAAAAGCCGTGCGCCGTTTTCAGCGATACTGGTGG
Organism: Candidatus Poribacteria bacterium WGA-3G; assembly: GCA_000406005.1. GTDB lineage: Bacteria > Poribacteria > WGA-4E > WGA-4E > WGA-3G > WGA-3G. The sequence goes on along the minus strand of ASZN01000030.1, from coordinate 42,079 downwards.
TATCCTCGACTAAAACTTCTTCATCATCACCATATCGGAGTCGGACGCGGTTATAGAATTGGCGGAGATCGTTAGTCGCGACGACAGATTTTATCGGCATTTCGAGTGTGTCTTGGTTTAGCGATAAGACGTGATCAACAAAAGCTATATCAAAACTGCCGGTGTGTGCCGCGGCAGTCGTTTCCGCGTCGCCGCGGACAAGGTCTGAAAATTGCCCGTTCGCATCTGCGCCGGTATGTTTTATCAACTCACCGTTCACATAGAGCCAGCCCGCGCTTGGGAAATCGCCCCAGTTCAGTTGCGTCGCGGTGATAGCGGTTTGCGTCGCGGTAACCCCAGAGGAACCGTTGACGGCTTTTTGTGGTTCACGTGGCCGCAGAAAAAAGGTATCATTTTTAAATCCGAGTATAGCATTATTAAGGATCGCGATGTCTTTCAGCACATCGAACCCTGTGCGTCCGTTTGTCAGGACTTCGGAAAGCCGCTGGTTGATTTGGTCGTGATATTGAATCCAGTTCCAGTTCCCGATCCGGTTGACAGGGAATTCACCGCGGGGCTGTCCGATGTCGTCAAAATTCCCGAAGCCGGTGATCATAAAAAGTGCATCGTCTACGATCGCGATAGGGGCAGTCGTCGCGCCGTGAACGCCGTAAAAATAGTCTGTTGTCTCGGTATCCGGGTTATCTCCTGTAGACGCGCTCCGCCAATTCCTTCCGACCGTCTCGATACGGCTTGACGGATGCTCGATTTTTCTGATATATCCGATTTTTTCTCGCCAGTTCCGATCGGAAAAAATCACACCGTCCGTGTACATGTAATGGGATCCCTCGATAAAGTAAAGCACATCCCCATCAACGGACAGCGAACGCGCCGCGAGCGTAATGTCCGAGTAAGCCTTGAGAATCTCAAATTGGCAGTTGGCTGTGTTCAACCTCACCAGTGCGGCACCAGCCTGTAGATCCGCGAGGAAGTTTTCCGGGGTGTCTGGTATCACGAGATCGCCTTCAGAGTTGATCGTTTGCGTGAACTTTCGGATTTGCGTCACGAAGTAAAGATAATCCGCAATAGCTACAGGCTCAAAAACGCCTGTAAATGCCCCGCCGGCATCATCCCCTAAGTGTGGTAGCACATCGTTCAGCAGATCGTTGGACACGATGTCTTTCTCCAGGACACAGACAGTATCTGCACCGGTAACCGTCGCGACGGCTGTGGGTGCTGCGATCTCGAAAGTGCGCTCGGTATCCTTTTCAGGACCGAGGACAGGCGGATCAGACATCGCCGCCTGTGCGACCTCTGCTGGAACCGTAATCGTAACCTTCGTGTTCGTTGTCGCTTCCGGGATCGTGAGCTCCGCGGTATACTTTGAAGCATCACCGGACACCATCGCGAAGTTTCCGATCGTGCCGACATCCGTCTCAGTATCCGCAAGCACAAAGTTTTCGACAGGTGCGCGTTCTCCGTCAGAATAGACCCAATCGAAAGTGAGTGGCACAGGGCGTTGCGTGATGGGTCTTTCCGTAGGCACACCGATTTTGACGATCGGGATTTCGCCTGCGAGTTGCATCGTGGCAGAGGTATCAGACGACGGGCCCGTGATACTCGGATCCACGAGATGCGAAGCCGTAAAACTTCTGACGATGATTGTCCAATTACCTTTTCTGATAGAGAATCGGACATCCACGGAATAGCTGCTCGGTGAGTGCTGCGTGAAATTAAATAACTCTCCGCCCGGTCCAGGAACAAGCGAACCGATCCCGAAACCTACGACGGGTGCGGGTTGTCCTAGGTTGTCCACCCATGAGAACCGTATCGTCGCGATGCGTCCGCGGTAAGGCGATTCTGTAGGCAGCGTGATGCGCACGAACAGTTCCAGCGTCGTTGTCGTTGGCGGCGTGGATCCGCTGACAAGTGTAATTGAAGATGTGTTGGGTTGCCCGCGTAAACTCATGATGTATAAAATCTATATAGGTACTTGACGACATGTATAATTTTTCGCAATTTTTATACATGTCAAGGTGTCATCGTCATTTGACGAAGGATAATTTGTGTCACACACTAACAGTTTGTGCTACATTCAGAGTGCTTTTTTGAACACAAGGATTTGACTTTTCGACCCGCTCACGAAAGTTGTCCCACCGTGCAGTGTATTGTTTTTGATGTCAAAAGCGATGCCTGCATGATTTTGAAAGTTATCGAAATTGATTGTAATAACCGCAGTTGTTGTATTTTGTGCTGTCGCTTTGGCTATCCCGAAAGTGCTGTTGTCCCGATCGACGAATGCGTAAAACAATCCGTTTCCGTGGTAGATGATCTGTCGCCTGCTATCTGGCCTGTGAAAAACCGATCCGACTCCCATGTAAAAATGCGCCAATTGCGGACGTAGGCTTACGGTATGCGCGACAAAAACGGTTTCTGTTGGCGTACCGCTTATATCCAGACGGATAATCTGGTTCTCACTGGATTGTTCGTTTGCGTCGTAGTTTCCGCCCGTCGATCCGAGAATGTAAAACACATCACCCACTTTCGTGAATTTCCAGACCTCTGTTGCAGGTGAAAATTTGTGGAGTTGGCGATAAGTGCGGGTTGTCACATCGTATTCGATCACCTGAGAAATCCCATTAGGGTTGCCGCGGTGTCCATTATAGAGAAAGTACCACTTACCAGCGTCATAAAGAAAATCCGTAACGAATCCGTTCCACGTCACAGGGAGACTGCTTGCGATGTTTCCGATCAGATCATACCCCACGCGTCCGTTGCTCGAAAAATGCGGTGTCACATCGCGTTCGGGTATCGCGATCTCTGAGTTCGTGATGCCGGCACGGTTGAGAATATCCGTGATAACATCCAAGATATGCCGGTATCGGTAAGGCGATTTCATTCGGAGTTGCGGGTAACCGACCTGTCGGTTGACGATAGGCCCGCCTTCCGTGCGCACACCGTTCGCGTCGATAACAAAGTTTCGCGGGTCCAGGGTGCCTTCATTCTTCAACTTCTGAACAGGTGCGATCGGCGTATCCGTCGTTTTCGTTTTCAGCGTAACCGAGCCGTGAGATGCCGGCATAATGGCACGAAGTATAGGATAGTTCCCGTTTTCGCCTGCTGCCTCTAAATCTTCCGTCAGCATGAAGTGGCGTGGGACACCGAAATCAGCGATCCCTTTCGTGCGCATATCGCCGAAATTATCGGAACAGACCACCCGGACAGTCGCGCCTGTTGCGTCTTGGACGAGTCTGATGATCGTCCCTTGAAAAACCGTTTCCGTGTGCCGTTGTCCACTGACGATAAAGCCCGCCTCGATAGTGACAGGCGAGTTGCGACCGGTGCGTCGTCCGCCGTGCCGCGTAAAGAAATTGGCATTGTTATTCGGTGCGAAATCGCCATGAACATCTCGTAGCGTAAAACTCGCTTCCCCGACGCGGAATTCTGTGAGATTCGGATAGTCCACGCCTCGCGCAATATCGTCTACCGATGCGATGTCGTCTGTCACATCTTGATCGTGGATTTTTACTGTGATAGCGAGTGGGTGTCCACTGTAGCTATGTTGCTTTAGCATCTAAGCCTCCCTGACAGAAAACTGCACGCGGCGACCGCCACCTTTCCACCTTGACAGGTATCTGATCTGGGTTTCAGGATTGGGCCAGAGTGCTGGGAAAACCCGTTCCGGGTATCGGCGATATTCAGGGGCAAAGACAAAGTTTTTGTAGCGGCGTATAAGAGAAATGAGTTGATCTGCAAGTGTATCGCGCCCGGTAGTTGTACGCCGCGATAAAAGCGTCAAATTCACCAACCATTTGTCGCGTTCCGCGTTGATAGGCGGCACGTAGGACAATCTTTTGCGTAGATCAGGCTCCACAGTGCCAAGATCCAAGCTATCATATTCAATCCTTGAGAAGCCCCCATCCGCGTTTAGCGTCAATAACCGATCCAGTACCATCACTTCATATATTTTGGGTGATGTCCCTGTAAAGGTCAAAGTGACAGATTTCGCTTTAGGCTTCGCGGTGCTTTCATCCGTCCAGAGCGAGTGCAAATCGTTTTGGTATCCGTCGAGGTCGGTGATAGAAACTTCGTCTCCAGAATCGTTGGTCACGGTTTCGGGTAGCGTCCGATCGGAGAGAATGAGCGTTGACGGATCTGGATCGGTCAATGCTGCGGTGTAGCTCTCAACACCTGTCGCCTTTATAAAGATGTCCGTAAAATCGCGTGCATCCGCAGAACCGTTTCCAGCCGTGTCGATATGCAAAAGCATGGAAGTCTGTGACGTGAAAGTCGTGTAATCGTTGTCAGAAACTTCACGGTACTGGCTGCGTCCGCTGCCGTAATTTAGAGGGAAATCGAAGAAAATAGACATCGTTTTTTCTTGCTAAAAAGTGGGGAAAATGCTATACTACAAGGAAGGTAGTGGGAAGGGTTGTCCCCCTTCCCGTGCCAAGTATTGAAAGACCAAGTGACTAAACTGGAATCGCATTGGCATTTTTATTTTAACACTTCCTTGTAGAAATGTCAAGCGCGATGTCCCCAAACATATAGGAGCTTGACATTATGGGTTACGTCTACAAAATCACAAACACTGTCAACAATAAGGCTTATATCGGTATCTCTATGCATGAGCCGACACAAGGCCGAATCAGACACCATCTTTCTGGACGCGGCAATCGTGTCATCGCGAATGCTGTTAAGAAGTATGGCAAAGATGCCTTTACTTACGAGGTCCTTGAAGCAAACGTCTTTGATGAATTCCTTCCTGATTTAGAAGTTGCTTATATCGCTAACTATAATACGGTTGCCCCTCACGGATATAATCTTACCTCTGGCGGTGAGTCCGCTAAAACGCTTTCTGAAGAGACGCGTCGTAAAATGTCTGAAGCACACAAAAGCAGCCCGCTTGTCGCAGAGGCTCGGCGCAAAAGAAGAGGTAGAAAACATTCCGTGGAAACGCGTCGTAAAATGTCTGAAGTTGGCAAAGGTAGAAAGCATTCTGCCGAACACCGCCGTAAAAACTCTGAAGCACAGAAAGGCAAAAAGCTTTCCGCTGAAACACGCCGTAAAATCTCTGAAGCAATGACGGGTAAAAAGAATCATAACTTTGGTAAACCTATGTCTGCGGAACAGAAGTGTAAAATCTCTGAAGCCAATAAAGGTGAAAAGAACAGCTTCTTTGGTAAAAAGCATTCCGAGGAGACGCGTCGTAAAATGTCTGAAGCACATAAAGGCGAAAAGAATCATAACTTTGGTAAATCGCTTTCAGAAGAACATCGTCGTAAAATTTCTAAATCCTCAAAAGGTAAAATGAGAAACCCTGTTTATAGTCGTGTTCATGCGTTTTATTTACAACTCCCCCAAGATATGCCGATTTCTGAAAAGAGACGTTGTATTCGCTGTGAATTTCCTAATATGCCCAGATCAACAGTCCTCCGGTGGACAAAAAAGTGGGAATTAGAGTCGTGACTCGTTTTTCAAATCGTCTTGCATGTCGGTAATATTTTTAATTTCTGTATCTCCAAGTTTCAAAAAAATCTCTTGAGGACCGAATGCACGATCAGGCACTGAAGAAATGTTAGACAAAAGCCCCCCGATGGTTTCGGTGATCCCACCCGTAAGATTACGGATTTCTTGAGGAAAGAGCAAAGCACTGACACCCAAAGCCGCGCCTCCGCCAGAGAGCGCACCGCCAAGCCTACCGAGTCCTGGTAGGTTTCCAAGTCCAGCAAGATTCCCAAGACCGCCTGCCCCTGCTGCCTGTTGTGCGGCGTTCACCTTCTGGATATTCGCGACTTTATGTGCAGTCAAGGTATCATCGAGGCGCAGTCTGATCTGATGCTCAATGAATGCCCGTGCGACGATCCGGAGCGACTGTTGAATGAACGCCGTCGCGACGGTTTCAAAACTCTGTGCCCTACCTGTCGCCAAATCCAAAAACGTATTAGACACAAGGTTAGCAAATTGCCGGTATTGTCTGGCGTTTGCGTTGATACTCCGCTGGATGTCGCGTTCCTCGCGCCGCAGTACGGTGTTCAAAAATTGCCGTCCTTGTTCCAGCGCATCTTGACGGATATCGGTGAGCGTCTGCGCGCCCCGTGCTTCCGCGGCAATTCGGTCATCAATCTGCTGTTGTCGTACACCGGGATCGGGTATCCGTGCCTCTAAATCTAAGTCGGTGGCCCCGAGAGAGAGCCTAACGATTTCACGCATCACACTCAGCAAGCTGCGTCCTTGTTGTTCCGTGTCCTCAAAATCCTGTCTGAGTTGCGACGTGAAGTTCCCGTATTGGGCATCGGCACTACTGAGGCGTGGGAGTGCAGCGATGCGTCTTTGGAATTCGGTAGCGGCTTGCGTTGCTGCATTGAACCCTTCGACTTCAGCATCGCGAACAGCGTTCGCGGCATCGATGCGCTGCTCGGCGAGTTGCGTGACGGAATTCTGTCTCTCCGTTTCAAGCCGTCGCTCTGTTTGGAGCCGTTGTCTCCGCAATTCAAATATTTGGGTTTCGAGTGCGTTGTATGCCTCGGTGCCGGCGGTTTCCGCTGCGAGTGCCTGTTGTGCTTTAGCGATCCGAGCGTCATAATAGGCGTTGCTGGCGGTGATCGCTGCCTGAAAATCTTGCGTATCCTGCGCGTCCTCGGCTTCTGCCCTGAGTTTCGCAATCGCAAGGCTGTAATTGACGACAGTCGCCGCTGCAGTGTTCACCGTCGGCGCTATATCCTGAAACCCGTTTTTGAGGAGTTCTATCTCGCGTGTCAATGTCGCAGCCGTTGTGCGTTGCGCTTCAAGCCGTCGTTCGAGTTGCTGGATGGCGGGGTTCGTCTGTCCAACGGCTTCCTCTCTGGCGCGTGCGAGTGCCTGCTCATATCGCTGGACTTCCGCTTGCGCTTTTTCGAGTGCCTGTGTCCGCTGATTGATAAGACCTTCGTTTGCGACATCACCCGTACCCGCCGAAGCCTGCTGTAGCGATCGGAGGAAATCTATTTCGTTCGCAGCGTCGCGTATCCGTTTCGCGTATTCGAGGTATTCGTTGCTGGAATGCGATAACTCCGACTGTTCAATGCGTAACGCCGCCGTAAGCCTTTGCAACGTAGAGATTCGGGCATCAACGGCTTCCGTCTGTCCGGTTGCAGTGTTAATCTCTGCAAGCCTAACAGCAAACTCGCGTGCCGAGTCAGATGCGTTCAGAAGTGCGTTATGGCGTTCATCAACAATGTCAAAAAAATCGCTGACAACCTGTACACCTTTCGTCATCGTATCAAAGAGGCTCGCCAACCCGCGTGCAGTCGAGGCGACGATCGGGAGCAGTTCCGTGCCAATAGCGATTTTGAATTGTTCAAATTCTTCGGAGAGCGCGTCAATCGAGCGGGCGTAAGAATCGACGGGTGCAGCGGGGATTTCTTGCCGGAGTTTCGCGAGGACGGGTAACAAGAATTGACCGAGCGTCTGTCCGGATGCCTGAAACGTCTTGTTGAGGTCATCCATTGTGCCATCGGTGTTGTAAACTTCTTGCGAAAGTCTGTTGAAACTGGGGATGAGTTCCTTGATCGTAGAGAAGTTCTCTTGCGAGATTTTATTTTCACCGAACGCCTGTGTGAGCTGTAGCATGGCGCGCGAAGTGTCTACGGCATTACCGCCTAAACCTACGATAGATTGTCCGAACGTTGTGATAATCGCGTCCACTTCGGCAGTCGTGGCACCCGCGGACCGTAGCGAATTCGAGTATCGGATAATCTGCGGCGTATTCAGCCCTGGTAGTTTCGCGATCTCGTTGAAATCCCGGAGTCTTGCGTCTGCGTCGCTCCCTTCAATCGCGCGAAGCCCCCGCAGCATTCCCTCCATTTGTCCAGCTGCCCTGACAGAATTTACACCAAATTCAAAGATTTCGCGTGCCGCGGCCGCAATACCTAAGCCTGTCAAGATGCCGCGCATCCCGCCTAACGAGCGTGTGAGTGTATTTGCACCTTGAGAGGCACCGACGAACCGACCGCGGACATCCCGGAGTCTACTGTTTGTCTCTCTGAATTGGTCGCCGAGTCGGTCAACATCTCTCGCAGCGGCGCGCGACTGATCGCCTAAGCGATCTATGGCGTTCCCTGCTGCGAGTGCGTCCCTACGCGAATCCTCTAACTCAGTTTCGAGTGAATCCATCTCACGCTTGAGTCTATTAAACCCCGCGCGTGCTTGCCGGTCATTCACATTGAACGTTAGGATAGTGTTAGGCATCTTTTTCTTGCTAAAAAGTGGGGAAAATGCTACAATAGAAGGGATAAGTGGGAAGGGTGGTACCCCTTCCCGTGCCAAATATTGAAAGACCTAAGTATCACCAAAGGAATCGCATTGGCATTTTTATTTTAACACTTCCGTGTAGGAATGTCAAGCGCAATGTCCCCAAACATTATAGGAGCTTGACATGGGTTACGTCTACAAAATCACGTGCGTCCCAACTGGTAAAGCCTATATCGGTATCTCTATCCATGAACCTGAGAAACGTAGAATCAAAGCCCATCTTTCTGGGCGTGGTAATCAGTTGTTGGCGCGTGCTGTTAAGAAGTATGGCAAAGACGCTTTCACTTACGAAGTCCTTGAGGCAGATGTCTTTGATGAATTTTTACCGGATTTAGAGATTGCTTATATCGCTGAACTTAACACTGTTGTCCCTCACGGGTTTAACCTTACTCACGGTGGACCCGCACCCCTTAAAGGTAGAAAGCATTCCGAAGAGTCGCGTCGTAAGATGTCGGAAGCCCATAAAGGTAAAAAACATTCTGCCGAAACGCGGCGTAAGATGTCTGAGGCACATAAACGTAGAATGTCTTTTAAAAAAAATCGGCGGAAAGTATCTGAATTCCATAAAGGTCGAAAACGTTCTGCCGAAACGCGGCGAAAACTCTCGGAAGCATCTAAAGGTAACCAGAAATTTTTAGGTAAAAAGCATTCTGCCGAAACGCGTCGTAAAATTTCTGAAGCACAGAAAGGTAATAAAAGTGGATTGCATCCTATTTATATACCTGCCCGTGATTATTTCTTCTCACTACCATCCGATATGCCGTTGAGAGATAAACGAAAATTGTTTTTTACAAAATTTTCGACAAGCGTTTCCAGAAACACAATTTACCGATGGATAAAAGAATGGCAATCATCCGATTAGGCTTTAGATAAAGCGCGCTGCTCGGCTTCCTCTAATAGTTCCGCCTCGTGTTCTTTACCGACGCACATCACCGCAAAATCTATCTCATAAGCCGAAGTGATCGGTATTTTGTCACCGAAGGCATAATAACTGGGACGTTGTCCAAATTCTTTGGCGGTATAATAGAGCGCGAGGATTTCGTCACGATTCTCATCACTTTGCTGAATCCACGTCAGAAAATCGAGCCACCGCTTTCGACGGTCGACTCCCTTGCATCAGCGCGTTATGCATCGCCATGATGTAAAAGGGATCCCACTTCTTCATCCGTTCCGCAGTGACACCGGGTGGGTGTAAGATACATCCTTCCAAAATGTCCAACAACTTTTTGTCATACTTTTTGACAGCGAGTTCATCTTCAAGCCGTTGTCTCTCCCCATCATCAAGTTCAACATCGGGGTTCGGATGTGCGGCTGCTGCCTCCAAGAGTGTATGCCCCAAAAGCGTCTGATAGTATACAGAAAACTCGCCAGGTGTCATGTGTCGGAGTTCAAAATCAATCGGCTCACCCTCTGGATCAGGATTCGGGAACCGGCAGACGATGTTATCCGCCTCCAAAGCCGCGTCAAGCGCGTCCAAATCAGAGATAAAATTCAACTCGCCTTCAACCTCTTTACGTCTGAAAGTCTGCGTCGAGTTGGCGGCAGCCTTCGCCGCGATGTCGTCCATCTTTTTCACTCTTTATAGCCCTCCTTGGAATAGAACAGCATCGATATTTCGTCCGGTGTCGTGTTCCCGACGGACGGGTCGGCTTGGAATGCGAGATTCCGAGTGACGGAGCCTCTGCCTTCGATGGGCAGTCCGGGAATCTCTGTGAGTCCACAGTTTGGGAACCGGCTCTCGATAAGTACCTGTCGACCGTCCGATAGCCAGTTATAGTTTCGGATAACGATCGGCACCTTCCGTTTCTCGAAATAGATGTCCTGCCAGTGTACCGTCTCGTTGTTCTCGGTTGCGTCGTCATCGGTTTCATGGTAGATAGAAGCCGAGACGGTAACCGTGCGTGATTCCGTTTCGCTGGTTGTCGGTTGCCCTGAGAGCGGATCGCCTGTAAAGCCTTCGGGGTCCACATAGTTATGGTTACCTTCGATATCGACGCTCGTCACAGCGATAGGCTCTGGTGCTAATTTAGGATCCCCATCAATCCGTGCTATAAGATCCTCAAGACTCTCGTTCGGGTTTCCGAGTACGACGGCTGTACCGAGGCTCGGATAAAAGTTGAGCGGTTTACGCGGATATTTTGAAAGGATACCGTCCGGAGTCCGTAGATTCGCCAAAACGTTTGTCTCAACGGTCGGATCTTCGAGGGTTCTCGCTTCTTGGACGTAAGAGGCGAGCAGTCCCAACAGTAACCGGATATTCGCGCCTATGGACAGGCGGAACAGATTCGGGACGATATTGTAAGCGATGTAGGGTGTGAAGGCTTTCAGCATCTGAGCCGACCAGCCATCGAAGGGGTTATTGTTCTCGTTGAGTGTTAACTTTGCCCAATTCGTATCGGGTAGGAAAGTGAATCCCACATCGGTGGGTACGGTGGTGAAATCGCTCATTACAAGTTTATCGACACGATGATAGAAATTCGTTGACTCGACTTCCTTATCGGAGGCACCGACCGTAACCACTTCGGTGACCGGCGTATTGAACATATTCGAGCGTGAGCCGCGTTTTTGTCCGATGATACGGATTTTACCGGCACCGGAGGCGCCTGTGAGTGTCAGTTTCAGTTGTCCGGGCCAGTCGGCTAAAGCGTTATCGGCTTTGGTATTGACCGTTACCGTTGTACCGTCTACTGTGACAGCTCCTGCGGGGATCGCCTGATCGTCAACCTTGGTATTCGTTGGGAGTGCGGTCGGATTGAACCATCCTAAGAGCATGTGGATGGCATCATCGGGTAGCAGTTCGAATTCCCATTCGCCGCCACCCCCGCGTTTAGAGATGATGCTGGGGGTGTCGCGCCACCGCCGATAATACTTTCCGATTCCGTTTCCTCTGCAGTCGGATCGAGCGTATTCCGTGTAAAGACGAAATGGTTTCGGATAAGTTTCGCGAGCGTCTCTGTCGGAGCACCGGCATCAAAAACATCTTCACCGATGATGGGTGTCCCGTATTTGAGTTGGCGACCGGCAAAGATATAAGAGTCGCCGCCGGCTCTGCGTTGTGGTGCCATTTTTTATGTGTCTCCTTCGGTTTCTATGGTGATTTTACCGCGCTCATCGTGTGTCGTTCGGGTCTTGACGAACCCGCCAGTCTCCGTTTGCCGCCACGGCGACCAGTTCTGGAGCGCGAAGCGTTTCACGAGTGCGTGTTTTGCACTTTTGATCGTATGCGCGGAAATCGTTTCAACGATATGCTCAAGAATCGTGCCGTGCGGTGTGCAGCGGGTATAGGTGAATCGGAAATGTTGCATAGTAAAGTAGTTACCAGTTACCAGTAGCCAGTTACCAGTTACCAGTTACCAGTGGCCAGTTAAGAACGCGAAACTTCTTTCTGGAAACTGGAAGCGAAGCGTACTGGAAACTGGAAACTGATACACTGGTAACTTCTAATTCGGTGCGCGATTGAACAGGCGCGCGAGTAGCCCGCGATTTTCGAGTGCCTCGATTTTCGCTTCCGCTGTGGCGAGGTTCGTTTCTACTGTCTCCATCTTCGCTTTAAAGGTGTCTCGCTGTTTCCGTGCCTCGTGCGTCTCCAGCCGGATGTCGAGTTTATCGAGATCGGTTTCGATGGCTTGCGCGATGAATTTGGATTCCGAAATCCCTAACGCCTCGGCGGCTTTCTTGACGCGAAGCCGTGTCTGTCGCTGTACGTTTGAAGAAATGCGTTCGGTTGCCATAATTTTTCTCCCTATAAATCTTCACCCTTTTTCGTCCTTAACAGAAAGTGGTTTTGACACTCTAAATCATAAAGATGTCTCGCGATCTTATGCCTCTCCTTCTCTTCAACATAGAGCGAGAAGAACACACCCGATAGGATAAATCCAACCATCATTAGAATCGTTATCAGTGAGAACATTTTAATAAACCCTCTCGGTTATGAGATCAATGAAACTGCAACAAATGACGGGGTATTCGATGAATTACGACCCGTTGGAGTCAACACACGCGTTGAACTATTCCAAGAAAACTTATTATTACCACGACCAAAATTAGCAAAGTTGCCACGTGCCAAATCAGCCGTCTCGATAATCAAAGTGTCCGTATTACCGCCTTGTTCGACAAGCAACTTACAAAAACGCCATTCAGTGTAGTTTGTCGGAAGTGTAGCGGTTACACTATTAGCACGTGATGGATTCCAACCCAATATGATTGATCTTTCGCGTCTCGGTGGGGCGTTCACAATCGGTATCTCTATCCGTTCACGCACAACCTCTGTAGCACCATCTCTAAATACTAAATCAAGGTTCAGTGTGGTATCGCTACGAAGATTCTGCACTACATTCGCCACTTCGGTGGCAGATAGTTCAAGAGCTACAACCTGTTCTGTGTCAACTGATGGATCAAATGATGCACTATGCACGACTTGACCTTTCATTGTGGCAACGAGTGTGTCAACGCCCGGCAATAATGATGCCACGATATTGTGCAGTTGCAGATAGTATGTTATCGGGTCTCTATTCGTCCGGACGTAATAATTTCGGTCTATGAAAGCGTCAAATGGGCGTGTGTCTTGCTTTGTAATATCTAAACCTGCAAGCATTTCTTCAATCGCTGGCACACTCCCAAGAAAACGACTATGTGCGTCTACACCGTGATGTTGTAGCGTCAAGACTTTGCCAGCGGCATAATCGCCTCTGAATGATAAAACTAATAGATACACATCAAAACCTGATAATGTCCCGAAAGATATGAGTTCAGACGCATCAAAGTTCGTATAACTACCATCTTCAAGCAATATGCGATAATCGTGTGGGTTCGCGTTTTCAGGGATACGGATTACAATGCTGCCTGTGCTTTCAGTAATATTAGGGACAGTATACGCCGCCGCCCAGTCCGTTACGGCTTGGAGTTCCGTGTTCCCGAAACTTGCACCTGTCGCGTGGATACCAGCGTTATCGCCTGCTGTCGCCCAAGTTTCTGTAGCGTCATACCTTAAATCACGCGTCAAGTTTTGTAAAGCACGGATAACACGGTCGTTCACGGCATTCTCAATAATCTGCCGGATAGTCGCTTCCGCAGCAGTTGTGCCGTCTGATAACTCTATGATAACAGTAGAGTTTAGCACTTGCTCCTTTGTAGGATCATCAGGCTCTATCAGCGTGCCTGTCGGGTCTGCCCTGTTCACTAATTTTGTCATCGTTCATCTCCTATACTTGCGAATTTCGCAACTATACGCCATAGACTTTCAGGTTATCACCGTAGACTGCCAAGTTATCACCGTAGACTGCTAACTGACCTCTGACGCGTTGGACTGCTAACGTTGTTACCGTCCGCGTTGTTACGAGCGAACGTCCTGCCGGGTTAGATGCCCACGCTTGCACTTCATACGCAGTAAGCCCTTTCAAGCCTCTAACGTTAACACGACTTCCGTCTGTCCACGCAGTAGTGCCTTGTTCTCTGTATCTAAAGGTTTGTCCTGTAGCGCGATAACCGGTTGGCGGAGATACTATCCTAACATCAAAACCGCCTGCTTGTGCTGTCAAGAATAGATCGGGACGGTTCGGCACGCCTATTATCTGTAGTTGTTGACTTGCCGACCAGTCGCTATTACCAGCGGCGTTTACCGCACGCATCTGTATCTCTATTTGCTTACCGATAGAACTCGTTTCAACTTCACTTGCGTAAACTGGTGCTATATTTGACTCCGCAGTTGTCCAAGTAGTTGCGCCTACGTCTCTAAACCGCCAATGATACCCTGTCAGTGGTAACACTGGACTTGTGGGTGCTACTGGGTCAACTTGGAAACTTAAAGCGTCGTCCCATACAAATGGGTGATATGCGATAGAGAATGTCGGCACTTGTGGCAACGGACGGGTTATTACAATCGTCTGCGTAGAAGCATACGCACTATCGCCAGCATCATTACGACTTCCGACTTGGACTTCATACGTCTTGCCAAGTTCGGATTGATTCAGTTTGAAACCGTATTCCGTGTCGAGTTCGGGTTGTGCGACGACAACTTGATTCGTCCAATCAGTTGTTCCACTCACACGATACCTAAACAACCAACGCGTTACCCCAATACCATCAGTATTAGGCGTAGGCGTGAAATTCACAGTCGTTCGGACTTGCGAATTCTCAACCTCGTAACGCAACGCAGAGAAAACAAATGTAGGAATGCCCGGACGCTGTGCTGGCACTACTCCAGCCATCGGTGTTGCACTCATGTATGTCGACCAATCGCTATACCCTGCATCGTTTTCGGAACGCACACGGATTCTGTATGCCCTATCGTTTATGAGACGATGTGATGATTGACCAGTCGTCCGCGTCTGAAGTATGTCTATAACTAACTGCGTGTCGGTGTCGCTGATGATCCTATGCGTCCCCGCAGCACCAAATCGGTCTGATGTGATGTTTTGCGATCCGTCTGCATCGGCAACCCAAGCAGTATCCGCAGCATTCCGTTCTTCTATCAGATACTCATAAGTAGGGTTTCTGACCATCAAAGGATCGTCAACTTTAGTAAGCGTCAATCGGATAGCTGCGTCATGTGCCTCAAGTGTGAATGGCGGCACTGCAGGCAGATTTGTCAACGGAACGACTTCTTTATACGCGCTCTCCGCCCCATCACCCACCACGTTATAGGATATAACTTTGACTTGATACTTGCGACCGACTTCAATGGGTTGGTTTTCCGTATATTGAGTAAAGATATAGGAACGTCTCGTCCCAATATCTATCCACGCTTGAGCCGACTCCCAAGCTGTATCCGCCTCATTTCTGATTCTAATCCTAACACTATTCCCTTGAACCCGACCACCAGTAGTCGGTTCTATGATGTCCACTTGTATAGCAGCAGGAAGTGCAGTAAGCACAAAGTCCGCTTGTCCCGGCACTTCGGTCGGCGGTGCCGCTTCTGCAACATCACACCCTTGGTCGACAATTGAGCGGACTATGGGTTCTGCGATCGAACATAAAAAATTTCTAATCATGGGGATGGTGTTTGTCTATCCAAATTTCAACGCCGGCTGTCGCTGTGACGAGCCGGTATTCAAATTTTCTTGTCGCTTTAAGATCGAACGTATCCCCGACATCCGACAACTCAACCTCTTCGCCGTTGTAGCGCACATTATTGAACGTGCCGTCAGGCGGTCGGATTTGAAGTTTCGCAGGGGCTGTCCCAGCAGCGGAACACGTCAACTGATACTCGCCGTACCAGTCTTTGTCGAGGATGTCTGCATCATCGGTTGCAGTTTGGTCTGATTTCAGGATAACTTTTGCCATTGTATCAGTTGCCAGAGTATCAGTTTCCAGTTTCCAGTTACGAGTTTCCAGTTACAAGAGGTTTTCGATAAAATCAGGTTTCTCTTAACTGGTTACTGGTTACTGGCCACTGGTGACTGGCTACGACTTCTCCATATCAGTTTTACTCAATTATAATGTAGGGCGTGAGGTGTCTATAAGGGGAAATCTGTAGGAAAACAATAGAATCACAATAGAATCACAATAGATTTGAGAAAAGCGGTGTTTGTGTCGTGGGCGGGCTGGAGAGATGCGTTGAACTTAACGTAATGGGCAAAACGTTAAGTTCATACAATCCTTCAGATTTTCATACCGAGTTGTGCGCCCATGAGTTGTTTGATGGCGTGGCGGAATCCCAAAACGGAACTGGATTTCATATTGCAGAGGTGTGGGTAGGGTGGGAGTTTCGGCTCTTTATCTGCAATGGCCTCTGGGTATCTCTCAATCATAAGGGAATCCCTGAGATTATAGGCGTGTTGTTTGGTTTTTAGCAGATGGAGTGCGACCTGTGCTTCTGCACCCAGATGACCGAATTCCGCTAACCATGATAGGAACGCGTCTGTGATCTCGGTGGTCTGGTATTGCACAATAGAGGTATCGATATGCCAGTTCGGTTCGCCGTTTTCATTGAAGAAATAGGTCGCGATATTCTGTTCATACGCTTGGTTTCCATAGACAGCTATATTCGCATCGTGCAGAAACTTCGCTCGGTGTGATGCGCCGACGAGATAACCTGCGAGTTTCTCACGGTTTCGTTGGCTACTGAGTCCACGGAGATGTAGGGGCGCATCCATACGCAACCAGTTGTCTTTCGTATCGACGGTATTCATCGGATGGATATCATAGTCTGCCACGCCCCAGCCCCAATTGTGCTGAAGGACGTGTCCAAACGGGAGTTTGATGTCGGCGGTTCTATCACTGCTCTGTCCGCGGAACGCCCAATAGCATAAGTCGATAATGCACACAGAATTGTAGGTGCTATTGAGGAATTCCGAGTTGACGATCTGCGTTGTCGCGTCGAGGATCGTGTTTTCGGGGAGGTCGAACCTTTTGAGTGCGGTTTTGATACGGTCTTCGGTGCCATCCTGACACGCGATAAAGAAATGTACACCTTTCATGACGAGATCGGTGTTATTGATGAGAGATGCGAGGGTCCAGGGTAGCATCTTCTCTTGCCAATCGATGTCGGTAGCGTTGACAGGAATAACGAGCGCGGTGTGATTGGCGGGGATGTACGGCACTTCGTATTCGAGCGGGCATTCGGGGAGTTGTGTGCGTAGATCGTTCATAAGAGTTATCCGTTTCCAGTACGGTTTTCTACGAAAACCTTTCGGTTAATAGTTGTCAGTTTCCAGAGTACCAGTTTCCAGTTACCAGTACGCTTCGCTTCCAGTTTCCAGTAAAGACGCAAGCGTTCAATAACACCTCTTTTCTTAACTGGGTACTGGTTACTGGGTACTGGTTACTGCTACGCGGGAAACATCGTGCCGTTTTGGATAACGAAAAGCCGGTTATCTTCAAAGCTGACCACGAGCGCGCCTTCGTTATCGGGATCGGTGAGCACGGCATCCACAGCGGACACACCGTCCTGTTTGTGGCTTTTATGTCCGTTTTTCGCATAGAAGTTCGGCTTATCGACGCATTCATACCAGATCGTCTGCCCTTGTGTCTCTGCGGCTGCCTTCTTCTTCGCGACATAATCCTTGACCTTTCCCGGCAAGACGGGTTCATATTCTTCAGGAACGTTCATTCGATTTTCCACTATGACCTCCTTTTTCTGCGTTGTGACACGACGCGGGTCTCCCTGTCAACTGCCTTTCGGATAACCTCTGTTTCGGAGATGTTCTGCATCCGCGCCATGATTTCTATATTTTGCTTCTGTTGCGGCGTGAAGTATTGGCGTTCCTCTTTTTCCGCTTGAACATCCCTATATTCGTCCAATGCGCGCCGGACGATCTCCACTTTTTTCAAACCGGTTCTCTCGGCTTCTTCATGCAGCCAGTCCAACTGCGGTTGCGTCATGATGAATGTTGCGGGTTTCATTTTGTTCGCCAATGTCGTCTCCTTGTCGGAAAGAATAGCAGTCAGCGGATTAGCAGTCAGCGGATTAGCCGTCAGCAGACAGCAAAGATGCAAGCGTTATAAAACTGCCTCGCAGTGAGCGTTCTCTTTGCTGAAAACCGAAGCCATCTTACCTATTATAGCATAAGCAGCCGATCCTTTCAACACCCCTATCTGCCTATTTTCTCAAATCTATTGTGATTCTATTGTGATTCTATTGTTTTCCTAACGAATTCCACTTCTGAATGCCATCAACTCCACATTATAATTGAGAGTAGCAAGAAAAGGGAAATGGAGACACTGAATTAGGTTCGTCAAATGACGATGCATAGATCGCCTCACAAACCTGTTTGAAACCTGTTTGAAACGTGTTTAAAGCATACATAAAGCATACATAAAGCATACATAAAGCATACATAAAGCATACATAAAGCATACATAAAGCATACATGGAGTGGGAAAAATGGCATACCCGATGGGTGAGGATATACGCAATTTGCTTAAGCAAAATGGCGAGATGACGACAAAAGAAATCGCTGCCGCGCTACCACAATACAAAGAGGGATCCATAAGATCGTGGCTCACTCGAAACAAAAAGCGTGGCATGGTTGATATGCCTCATCATGGAGTGTGGTGCCTCCCATCCACATCCACATCCACAAAAACACGCCCCGATGAAGAACTCAAACAGATTTCCAATGAACTGCGAGCCGCAGATGCCAATGAGAAAACCATCGATAAACTGCTCAATATCTATGATAACTTGCTGGATAACTATGAGGGATGGGCCGCCGACAATTTTAAGCAGCGTATAGATTTTGAGCAGCAGCTCCTATTTATCGAGAACTTCAAGTGGTTAACCGCGATCGGCGACAAGTTAATGAAACGGTGGTCGTTGGTGCATGTCGGCTACGATACAAATACACGGCTTGCGCAGGAAGATGCGAAAGCGAAGACCGAAGAGCGTCAGAAAGAGGCACTCAAGGATGCACCGATTCAAGACAAAATCATGATTGTTGGGAAGTATGATCCCGAAGCGGAGGAACTCCTTGATTGTATTCCGTCAAGTCTTGAGCAGATGACCGACGAAGATAAGGAAAAAATGAAGGTTTAGTCGGATGCAGAAACAACCTGTTTTCGCTTTTGAACCTGGGCAGTACATGCCGCAAGGTGCGATGCAGGATGTCTACCGTTCCCAGTCGAGCGTCAGAATCGTCGGCGGCACGTATGACGCCGGCAAAACTTTCGGAAGCATCGCCTATATGGATGCTTTCGCTTGGCTGAATCCAGGGGCGCGGATGACTTTCGTGCATCGGAGTCTGAACCGTGTCTATCGGAACATCGTCCCGAGTTACGAGAAGTTCTTAGGTTACAAGCCGACAAGCCGTGACGATCCGAACCCGACAGCCGTGACCCGATTTGGTGGCGAGCGTCCGGAGTTCTTTGAATATGCGAACGGCACCCGGATCTACATGAACGGGTTGGATAAACCGCAGAACCTGTTATCCGATTTCTTTGATGCCGGGTTTGTCAACCAAGCCGAGTTAGTGCCTTTTGAAGCGTGGGACGAGTTAACAGCGCGAGTTTCAGAACGTGCAGGCACATCACCCATCGCTGTCTTGCTCGGCGATTGTAACCCGAATGTCCCGCATCATTGGATACGTCAACAGGCGAAGGACAATAAACTCGACTATTTCAGGATGTCGTTTTTGGACAATCCTGAGATTATTCCCGATCAGAAGTCAGCGCGGCTTATAGATTTCAAGCGTGCATTTGAGAACGACCCCGATCCGAAACTGCTGAACAAGATCATGGATCTATTCACGGAACCGGGTTTACGGCGTGTCGAGAAACTCAGAAATCTTGAGGGATTACGGTTCAAGCGCGGGTTCCTCGGTCTGTGGGCATCGGGTGAGGGACTGGTTTTTCAGAGGTTTGACCCCGAAATCCATATCGTTGATGCGAGTATCATGCCGAACTGGCGGCGATATCTGAGTGTAGATTGGGGGACACGGAATCCGTCGAGCGTGATCTGGTGGGCGCATTCACCCGACGATCGGTTGTATGCGTATAAAGAAATCTATCAGACAGGACTCATAAAACCCGACTTGATACGGCTGATAAAAGACAATTGCGATAGATATGACCGTATCCAGTATGCCGCAGTCGATTCTGCTGACCAAGACGGTGTTGAGCAGTTACGGCGTGCAGGGTTCCGGGTCAATGAACCGGTAAAAGACAGAGTCGCACAAATCCAGGGTGTCCAAGAACGGTTGAAAGTTGACAGAAGCGGTCAACCGGCGATTATGTTTTTACGAGACCGGTTGGTACATCCGCCCGATCAAGACCTCAAAGACGAATACCGACCTGTTGAAGTCACGGACGAATTTTTGAGTCTGAGCTATAACGAGAAACGCAAAGGCACGAACAGAGACGATCAGGATACCGTTGGCGATAACCACGGTGTCGATGGCGCGAGTTATTTGGTGCAAAGCCTGAAAAAGAAACAGAGTGTCGGGAGCGGGCGCGTCGTTCACGGCTCGGTCACGATGAGGAGATAAGATGAAATCCAAGTTGAAATTCCGATACGTAGACGAAGGAAAAGTTGGTTTGGAAGAGATACAGGCCGCTGTTCAGCATTGCCGGAAACTCAAAAAGCATTTTAACGCGACAATGGGCACAATGGCAACAAAGCGTGAGCAACATACCCACATCCCGATGTCTTTCTGGAAACTTCTCGAGGAGATGTTAACAGACGAAAAAATTAAATGAACCTACAACGGACACTTAGCAACCTCAACA
Organism: Candidatus Poribacteria bacterium WGA-3G; assembly: GCA_000406005.1. Classification (GTDB taxonomy): domain Bacteria; phylum Poribacteria; class WGA-4E; order WGA-4E; family WGA-3G; genus WGA-3G. The sequence continues at coordinate 21,646 of ASZN01000030.1, read as the reverse complement.
AGCGAATCTTCGGTCGGAACCCAACGGCGATCGCACGGTCGCGAAACACCAGGGCACTCGCCGGGGGTCGTGTCTCCATGCAGGACCCGTTCAGGGCACAGACGCTCTACCATGTCGCGCCACCCGAACGGTCGCGGAGTGTCTATCAGCTGAAGAACTGGACAGAAGAAGAGCTGCTCCATCTGCCTGTAGACCAGTTCATGAAAGTCGTCACAAGCATCTCACCGGAAGTTAACAAGGCTTACAAAGACTTCCTCCGGAACTGTAACGAATCGTGGTATTACCACGTCGAGCCCGAAAGCGCGACACCGGTGATAGACGATTTCATCGCACGGTTAGAGACGAAACACCACGATTTCGACGTGATTTTAGATCGGATTTTCGCCGGTATCTACAAAGGCGGTGCCATGTTTATCGAACTCGAACTCAACGCCTCCGCGGACATGGCGGTAGACATCGCAGTAATGGATCCGTTCGTTGCGCGTTTCAATCGGGTCGGCGAAGAGTGGCTGTTAGGTCAATGGCAGAACGGGAAATGGAAATACCTGCACGACGACCCGACAGTGATGTACGTGCCGTTCAATGCCGGACCGAACGAACCGTTTGGTCGCTCCATGATGGAAGCCGCACCTTTGGATGTCGTCCGGATGATAGGTGTCATGAACGATTTCCGAAGGGTGTTAGAATCGCAAGGCTGGGCGCGTGCCGATTTTGAGATCGACTCCGAGAAACTCAAAGACTTCATGCCGGCGGAGATTATCGGTGATGTCGATGCAGAAGACGAATTTATCAGGGACTTCATCAACGGTGTCAACGAGATGTATTCCAACCTGAAACCGAATGAGGGGTACGGACATTTAGACATCGTGAAAGTGAACATGCCGGTCGGTGGACAGATGCAGTCCTCGTTTTACGGACTCGTGGACGGACTGATGCGGCTGTATGATCGGCGTGTCGGTCGTGCCACCGGGAGTACACCGATAAAGCAGCACTCTAACGAGAGCATCGCTGAGACGCATGCCCGTGAACAGCGGAAAGACTACCGGATAGACATATCGAGTATCCAATCGACCGTTGCGGGGACACTCTCAACCGAATTGGGTTACGTGCTGCGGGCAGAGGGTGTGAAAGGTGAGGTGATGTTCTCTTTCGAGAACACACCGGATCCCGAAGATGTTAAAGCGATAGCAGAGGCAGAGGGTGTCAAAATTGAAAATCTCAAGAAACTCAAAGAGCTCCGCGATATGGAGGGCATCGATGACGAGACGTACGAGAAAGCCGTCAACAAGTACAAGGCAGAAAAAGATAAGCACGCCTCCGGGATGCGAAGTTTCAAAGTGGTTTCCAGTTACCAGGGGTCTCCAGTTACCAGCAGCCGTGGACGTATGCATCACTGTTGGGATCTCGACTGCCCGGAATGTAGCAGTGAAACTGACGGCGAAAGAGCCGCAACGATTAGCCCAGATGGTTCAGAGGATCCGCTCCCTGTCGTGCCATCCACTTTTGAAGTGACTGCGGCATTCTTGGAAAGCGCGATTGACGCTTTTGAAGATGTGATGTCTGCGGATTACAAGAACCTGTTGAACGCCAGGGTTACGGGCATGACACAGACCGATGCGATTGATACCGTGAAAAAGGGACATTGGGTCTGGAACCAGCTGACGAAACGGTATCGGAATTCTAAGACAAAGAAAACGGTAGCATCGAACAGACTGCTCCAGTTGCGTGACGATTTTGTTGACCTGAAACGCGACACGTTCAGCGCACTGACAGACGACCTGATTAACTCGCGGATTACGGTTCAGGAATGGTTACTTGATATGCGGAAACGCGTTCGCAATGTGAACAACGCCCAGTATATGCTCGCCCGCGGCGGTCGAAACGCGATGTTCCAAACCGATTTAGATGCACTCTCTGAGATCATCAAAGACCAGTTTGGGTATCTTCAGCAGTTTGGTGAGGAGATCCGGGCAGGTAAGTTGTCAGCGAGTCAGATCACGGCACGATCGGAGCTCTATATGGAATCTTCTACCCGTGCGCATGAACAGGCGAAAGCGGCGAGTTTCGACATAGAACTGCCGGAATACCCCGCGGACGGTAGCCAAATTTGTAAGGCACGGTGCCGGTGTCGGTGGGAGATCGTCGAGAAAAAAGACACCATCGAAGCGTTCTGGTTGTTGAACGTTGCGGCGAAACACTGTGATAGCTGTCTCTCGAACGCCGCGAAATGGGCACCGTATACGATAGAAGTTACCAGTAGCCAGTAACCAGTGGCCAGTTAAAGAGGTATCCGTCCATCCTAAACTCTCTTTACTGGTAACTGGTAACTGGTAACTGGCCACTGATAAAACGGAGAATAACACTGTGGAAAATGTACGCTATATCCCTGGAATCATATCGACCCGTGCCACGGGCGCAGATGATTTGCCTGAAGACGATGATGAAATCTATTGGCTCCGTATTCTGTCAACCAACGGCGAATTAGACAAACACAATTCGATTATGGATCCGGAGACAACACTCAAGAATTTCGAGGCGGATGCCAAATCCGAATTAGGTATCGTGCTGAATGACCATCATCCCTACCGGTCGTTTGGCTATGGTCGGTCTCGGAACGCCGTCTTGACATCGAAAAACGAATTATTGATAGATTTCGCCATCCCGAAAAATTTTGAATACGACGACCCCGCCTGTAAATTCAAGACCAGCGAGAAACTGATGCGTGCGATCGAGCTCCAGCTTGTTAACCAAGCCTCGATAGAGTTTTTTGAAGCACGCGAGATTTGTAACCTCTGTCAACTCCCTATCCGGCGCTATTCTTGGTATTCGGATTGGGAACCCCAGACAGACGAGAAGTGCGCCCACAAAATGGGGAAGTACTACGAAATAGACGGCAAGCGCGTAAAAGCGACTTACACCGTCTACGATGCCCGGCTCAAGGGGGTCAGCCTCGTTGAGTTTGGGTCTAACCGAAACACTTCCATCGAGAAAAAACGCGAGATGCGAAGTTTCATGGAGGAACTCCTGATGACCGACCAAGAATGGATCGCGAAGCTACGCGATGTACTGAATATCCCGAACATCAAATCGACCGACGAACCCGATGAAGTTGTCGAGACGCTGAAAGCCGAAGTCACCAGCCTACGCGAACAGAACGAAACCTTGAAAGACGAAAAAGCCGATCTGATATTAGATGCTGAAGACGGTAAAGCGTATCGCGAATCGCTCGTCGATGAGGGCATCAAACAGGGTAACCGTGCGTATGGCGACAAGTTTGACGAGGAATATCACCGCGACTACTACGCCGACCTGCCGATCGACAAACTCCAAGACGCCGTTGCGCATAACAAGAAAATCGGCGATGCGGCGTTATCAGCCGGTCGAAGCACAACCGACGATCACGAACCGCCACCGGAGAAAACCCGTGCCACCGAACGCGATCGGAGACGGCGGGGGCGGAGAAGGTAGTTAACAGTAACCAGTAACCAGTAACCAGTTAAAGAGGTTTCTTGTGGCAGTTACAGAAAAAGTAGCCACCACAAAGTCTTAACTGAAAACTCGTAACTGGCAACTGGTAACTATAAACGGAGAATTAGACAATGTTAAAGGAACACCCATTTTTAGTCACCACGACTTTTCAAGGTGATGGGGACACCATCAAGTACGACATCACGAAACCGAACCGGTCTGATGCCGTCGGTAAAGCGTTCAAGCTCAATGCGGATGGGATCGGCGAACTTGTTGACGATGGTGAGGAAATCGACGGCAAGGTGATCGCTGTTGACGACGACGACAAATTCACGGCGGCGTATATGTTCGGTGGACTGCGGCTACCCTTGGGCGACAGTGCGACCGTAGCACGCGGTGATAAGGTTGTCGGTGCACTCGGAGCGGGCAGTGCGAAAGGATATGTAAAAGGCGCGCCTGCGATTGATGCGGCCGAGTCAGACACAGCGACACTCGCTGCCGAGGTTGTCGCTGCACAGAAAGGCACTGGAAAGGTACTTGAATCCGACACCACGCACGCACTCGTAGCAATGTAGTTATCAGAGTATCAGTAACCAGTGGCCAGTAACCAGTCACCAGTTTAAAGACTTGATGGATCAGATCACTCTCTTAACTGGAAACTGGAAACTGGAAACTGGAAACTGCTAAAACTGGAAACTATGAACCATTTGAATAGGTACATTGTAGCACAAACTAAAATTTTGCGCTATAAGTGCCGCAAGGAGAAAAAATGTTAGACACAAGAGAACTCATCCAGCGGGTCACAAACGAGGATCAGCGCGTAAAGACAGTAGAAGAAGCCGCTGAAGAGGGTAAGCCGTATTCCGCTTATCTCGACTCGATATACGATCCAGAGAAAGACGGCGAACTCGGTCCCGATGATGATCGGTTATCCGCGATGGAAGTCGTCCAAGACGAACTCGAGATGACGACGGAATGTAACCCTGCTGCAGGGATTTTCCCGACGCGCTGCGAGGATGTCATGAAGGACCCGACAAAGACATTTGTACTCAAAGAGATGTGCCTGAATGCGTATCGGAGCGTATCTTATGCACCGCAGATCGCAGCAGCAGCACGGAAAGCGGAACGTCGTGCGCGTTGGGAACGTGCCGGCAGTTTTAATAGCGTCCACGACACCGAACCCGGCTCCGCACTCACACCTTACCATGATGCGATGGCACACTGGGATCAGGACGTAGAAGTCGATATCAGAATTGAGGAACTCACCAGCCGGTTCGCCGAGACAAGCAAAAGCGATTACCGTGCCACCATCATGGAATACGACGAAAACGCCTTCCGTGAGGAACGCCGAACCCCCGCTTCCGATCCCCCGATGGCGACCTTCGAGACCTCTCCACGTCCGATCCGTCCGAAAAAGCGGATGCTCGCGATTCCGTTTACCTACGAACACCTTCGCGAAGTCGAGTTTATCGACAAAGCGATGGAACACGTAGAAGAAATCGCAGTGCAGCGGACGATGGCGAAAGTCGATGAGGGGCTTGAGACGATGCTCTTTGGTGCCGGTGGTGACGACCTCGGTGGCACGATCATCCCGTTGACCGATTTAGACAAAGACGCGACGACCATGACCCCGAAGGCGTGGCTCACACTCCAGAAAAAGTTCAAACGCTCCTACATGATGACTTCTGGGATCGGTTACGACGACGACATCACCGACATCCAACTCGCGAAAATTTCTGGGACGAACGTCATGATGCAGGCACTGATCGAGCGCGATAACGCCGTTCTGAGCGGCTTCGGTGGTGCGTTCCGTGTCATGAACCAGCTGTCTCAGGGCATCGGGATCGGTTGGCACGAGAACTTGAAAGACCGGTTGCAGTTCTTCCAGTCCAACGGCACGACGAAACGCGGCGGTACTTACAACGCCTATATCGCTTACGATCTGCGGAAAGCGATCGAGTTTGTCACGCAGATGAACACCGACATCATTGAAACGACGCGCGACATGCTCAAACAGGTCGAGTACATCGTCTGTTCCGAGATTTGGGGATGGATTTCCTATCAGCCGAAAAAGGCGATCTACATCATCCAGATGGGCGGACTGCCAAGTAACCACGCAGGCGGCGATGTTCTGAAAGTCGTCGAGGCGAAATAGTTTACAGTTTTTCAAGTTACCAGTTTCCAGTTTCCAGTTACCAGTTCATAGTTTCCAAAGAAGAGGACTCTTTCTCTTAACTGGCCACTGGAAACTGGCCACTGGCTACTTCTCCAAAGGATTTTCTCATGGCAGCAACTGTGCTGATTCCCGATCACTATGACGGCGTGCGCGGGTTGATTGCGCCGGATGTGACAGCTGAACACATTTCAGACGACTATCTGTCGCAACGCCCTTTCGCGCCGGAAGCCGAACGCAAAGTACGGAAACGGTTGAACGCTGCCGGTATCGATGTCGATAGCCTCACCGGTGAAAGTCTTGAAGATGCGAGACTCGCCATGATGCACGAGTGTGCCGCGGTGTTGTGTTTGACAGCGCCGCAGCAATTGCGTCAGACGCTCATCCAAGTCGTGACCGAAAACCAGCAAATCGACTGGAAAGAGAAACGGGCTTTTCATTTATCGGAGGCAGACGAACTCGTGAACGATGTCATAGAAAACGCCGCCGAGACGGGCAGCGCGTCCACGAAACGGAAACGTCGCAACCCGTTCGGTGCGGTTGGCACAGATCGGAAGGAAGTCGAAACACCGCGCTACCCTTATCGGAGGGTCTATACCGACTATACAGGATGAACTTCTACCAGAGTTTCACGCATTATGCGGATGGCGATTGGGATATTGAATTCCATTGTCAGCATACGGATCAACACCCCGCCTTTGTCGCGAGGTTATACTTTGTCGAAAACTTCGGATGGATATGGATTTGAACACCTTCGGGAGCAGCTATGCTTATGGATATTAGGGGGCTGCCCGCTTAACTAATTAACTATGGCAGTGCGCTGCTTCCGAGGATATAACTGGAAACTGGAAACTGGTGACTGGAATATGATAAATCAAAGAATAGAGAATATCGTCAACTTTATTCGTGAAGCGCGCGATGAAGCGGATTGTTTCGCCGAGCATGTCATGTATTTTATGGCGTTCTTGCTGTTGGGCGCTGGTTTTATTGCGCTTGCGTTTACGATCTGTATGCTGGCGTTCACGATTCCGAAAGTATTCATCCCGCTTTATTTTAGTATCTTCATTCTATGGCAGGGCTATAAACGCCTTTAATTGCGTCAGGTTATGAGAAAATTCAGACTCGGAGAACGTGTCAAGGCACGGATTCCCGAAGCGACAAAGATAGGTTCTGAAAAAGTAGCAAAGTGGGTGGACGGTATGATCATTGCGCTTTCGCCTGGTGGAAAGTTCGCTAAAGTCCTAATCGATGATGATACCGAGTTATTAATCGAAACCCGTTTTTTAAGGTAATCATGCGTTTTAGGATACCGCCCCAACTCAAAGAGACCGTCACCGTCGTCCGTCAAGATGCGTTCGTCCGCAGTAACGTGATGACGATCGCTGAAGATGTCGTGTGCCTGATCTCACCAGAAAGCGATCTGATTCGGCTCGCTTCCGGTGTCGCGACCGGCGGTACGGGCTGGGCAGCGTTGCTCGAAAAACCTAACGAAAACATCATCGATGGCGATATTTTACGACGCGCAGATGGCAAAGAATTGACGATACATCGTGTCCGTCCGCTCGGCGATACGATGGTGCTTGAACTCAGAGGTGACGAGATCCCATGATCCAGATAGAATTCGACACACAGCGTCTACAGGCATACCTCAACGAAGTCGAGGGTCGGCTCACCGATTACACACGGCTCTGGTCAGATTTTATCGCGCCGTTGGTTGCTGGTGAGATCGCCGAAGTCTTTGAAACCGAAGGGCGTGGCGAGTGGCCCGCGTTGCATCCCGTGTATGCAGCAGAAAAGGAGATCACGCATCCGGGGAAAACGATCCTGCGTCGCGACGACAACTATATCCAAGCGGCGACTTCAACGCGGCATCCTGGTAACATTGCTCGGTTTTCGTCAAGCGAGATGATCTGGGGTATCGATGGCGGTTATTTCGAGGCAACCTACGGCGAGAACTACCCGGCGCATCACGAACTCGGCACAGAAAGATTGCCTGCGCGTCCCGTTTTTGAACTTATCACCGTCGGCGGACGGTTAGACGAGAACATCGAGCAGTTGACAGAGAAATGGGTGCGCGAGGAGATCGCCGAAGTCGAGCAGCAACTCTTTTGAAAGGATAAACCATGAACGATTTTGAACAACAAATCTTGGATACACTGCATACGTTAGAAGTGACCGTCACGAAAGAACTCGGCGATATTCGTGGCGACCTTAAGGCACTGAAGAACGAAAACGAGTCGGAACATACAGCGATTCGGCATCTCGTCGAGCAGAATATCCGAATAGACACGGAACGCTTGAATAAGCATTCTACAGAACTCGACGAGCACAGGGAGCGGATCACGACACTCGAAGAATGGAAAAACCAATTCGAGAAGGCAGTCACAAACCGGATCGCTGTTGCACAGAGCGTCTCGGCGATCGCTGCCGTCGTGATAGCGTTTTTGCTCAGCAAGTTCCTATAAGGAGTCCGATATGGATGCAAAGTTGAAAAAGATTCAGATAACGCCTGTCAAATTCGATAAAGAAGGCGACATCAAAGACCCAGAATTCGCCACGTTGACGCTCGAAGTCCCGATGGATAGCACCGGTCAACGTGCCGCGATTATCGAGCTCTGTGAGCTGCTCGATCAAGAATGGGTTAAGATGGACATCGGAGGTAAACCGTAAAATGGAAGGTCTGAAAACCTGTATGCGGTATATCTTCATCCTATCAATACTGATTCTTCTCGGTATTTTCATAACGGATTGGTTTTTCACACGCAACAAAGACCTGCTCAACGATACAATCGTTGGTGTCATGCTTGGGGCCCCGATCGGCTGGTTCGGTGCCTTTGTGGCGTTCTATACAACCGAGAAAATCAGCGAGATGAAAAACAAAAAAACGGAGGTAGAGAATGGAAACCAGAATCCATCGCAGGGCACTGATAATTAATGCCCTTGCGGCTATGTTTGAGACACTTATACCGCCACCCGTTGGGTCAGAAAAGCCTACCCCGGCGGAATTAGGGTTTCCCACGGAGCTCAAAACGGTTCAGAAACGGTTCGTGCATTGGACGGCGTTAGACCAGCAAGACGCGCTCCCGGCACTTTTGTTAACGTATGGTGATGGCGGTAGTGCACCGGACTCAGAAGTCGTCGGTTATATTGACGAAATCTTTCCGATCGCTGTTACCGCGGTCATGAAAGAGGAACCTGGTCTGAAAGACCTGACAGAGCAGGCATCCGACATCCACTATAGCATCGGTCAGCTCATCAACAGTTGCCCGACGCTCGGTATCGAGGGTGTCAACCCTGAGCGGACACGGATTGCGAACTGGCGAGGTAGCGAAGGCGCTATCACAAAATTTGAGGTTATCAGGTTTAGAGTGCTCGTGGTACACCGGTATCACGCGAGCGAAAATGTGTAAAATAGTTATCAGTTACCAGTAACCAGAGTATCAGTAACCAGTGGCCAGTGACCAGTAACCAGTTAAGAAAAGAGACCTCTTTCTGGTAACTGGTAACTGGTAACTGGAAACTGCTAAAACTGGAAACTGGCCACTGGAAACTTCAAAACAAGGAGTAAAAACGCATGTATTTCCAGAAGACGAGGCTTTGGTTTTGGGCAGCGACGATTCTCGCGCTTGTCCTGTTCTGCGGTGCGCTTGCGCATGCGCAGTTACCGACAATGGTCGACGAATCGAGTGTCGCGTTCACATATAACGATATTTCCGGTCAACGCGGTTGGGGTGTGCTTGCCGCTACGCCATACTCGGCAGGAGATTTGCAAGGGTATACCGCAGTCGTTGCCCAGAAAGGCGGGACACTTCTACGAAGTAAGTACCACGCCGAAGTCGGCACATCGTTCCACAATTGGGATTTCAATGTCTACACCAACGGCTTGGTTAAAAAATACGACGGTTCGGAAGCCGGTCGTGTCTCCGGTGTCGGTTTCGCGGTTGAGGCACCCGAACAAGACATCGGTGTTTTCCACGTGACCGCAGGGTTAGGTGTCGAGGGTCAGAACGCCGGTCAGATCGGTGCCCCGAATGCCGGTGATACGCTCGAAGCGTTAGGCTACGATCCGGGGCAGTTAGAAGAGCTGGGGCTTTACAGTCTGAACCCAGCACCGACCGGACTCACCATCAAGCAAGGCAACGCGTTGAAAGCACTGCTCTACGCCGAAATATCGCATCCGAGCGGGATCGTGTTCTCGCTGAAAGGGCTGCCCGAAATCTCCGGTAGCGAATCACCTGTTCACCAGTTAGTTGTCTCCGGGTCCACGAGTTTCGAGTTAGGCGAGAACATCAGCCTCGAAATCGGTGCCGATCTCGGATTGCAGACATATAAAGGCGAACTTGAGAAAGAGTTAGCGACACTCGCCGCAGTGAAGTTGTCGTTTTAATAGTTACCAGTTACCAGTTACCAGTTGTTAGTTACAAGAGGTTTTTGATAAAATCAGGTTTCTCTTAACTGGCTACTGGTTACTGGCCACTGGTTACTACTAAAAAAGGATATTATGAACACCTTAGCATACACTTTCCGTCGAAAATTCATTTTGATTGATCGCCATAAAGACCCGGTTCTGTATCATCTCGCCAAATGGATAGTTGAACCTATCAGATTGTTTCGGATCGGCTGGAAATTGACATCTCCAAAAACGAGGCTACAGCCCATCAAAAACGGTATACACCGCAGGTGCTATCGAGCGTTGAAGCATACGTACAACCATTTGAGGAACCCATGGATAAACAAGGTAACAGAATCTTAAGCCCAGAGGAACTGCTGCTAACGTTGCCGGAAAAAGAAGATGAGACTGTCCCGCGCAAGATAACGCCGGCAGAATACTATTCGAGTCCCGAATTTCAGCGACGACAGAAGCTTGCGCGCGAGCAGAGAGATCGAGAGGCTTTCGAGAAAAAGGTCGCTTTCCGTGCAGCACAGGAACGGAACCCCATCCGCGGTAGACCAAGACGCAAGCGGGGTCGCAAGTTCCGGTCGAGGTAGCGTTATGTGGATTCATACAGAAAACCCGCATCCTATTCGGGGTCAGAAGTATGATAGGCTTTTGAATCTCGAAACAGGCAATCGGGTCTATATCGACATAAAAAAAGGACAGGCAGCTACAGACCTGAACCTACATGTCTGGTTCACGGCGAATCAGACGGAAACCTTAATTTTTACGGGGACTGAGGTTGAGTGTATCCGTGTGTTGGATAAGTTTGCGGAGAAACTGAACGCCACAAAGATACAACCCTGGGAGGCTAAGCAATGAAAAAAGCGTTTTCTTGGATACTGCTGTCGGTTATCTGTATCTCGTTATCTCTCGCCAGCGGAGACGGTGAAGAAGAGCTGCCCCCGCTTCCTGAAGAAGAAGAAACCGAGGACAGCGGCTGGGTCTACGGACGGATAGAATACGAGCATGATCTCATCGCACCGAACCTCTATTTTTTAGAGCTACTCGCACATCCGGGGGGGCAAGTGCCGATGATCGAAGGCGGTTATGCGTCTACCGATGTACATGTGATTGTCCGGTTGCGGGGTGTCGATACGGCGCGCGCGATGCATGATCCGACGGAACGGCACCGTCCGCATCTCTGGCGGGATCGGGAACGTGAACGCTGGAACGCTTCGATGCAGTACGTCTGGAACCTCCTCGAACCGACAAAGACGCTCCGGGTGCACAGCATGACGGTTATCGAGGAAGACAAGGTTATCGAGGCGAATATCGAGTTCTGGTTGGGTGGTGCATGGCATAACTTGGCCATCGCGATGTTGCAAGATGACTTTGCCCGACCGGTACAGACAGACGGCACGACATGGGATCCGGGCAGTAAGACGTGGGGATTAGAGAACCCGGAGAATCCGAGATAGTTTTCTGTGGAGGTAACCACAAAACGCCCGCGGGTTGATACGCCCCGGGCGTTTTGTGGTTAACGATCTCAAGAAGGGACGGTTAGTTGAATAGTTTTAGTCCCGTAGGGCCGGCATTTGGGTAAAAGTTTTATGATTTAAGGCGTTACGGACTTCACACAACGGAACCCAGTGTTAGTGATTTCACCTTCTGGAGATTGTCCAAGGCGGCTCGCGATCCATACACTCGATACGCCATCGTACCATGAATTTCCACGGATGACGCGCAATTTATTAACAGCAACTATGTTATTCGCGCCATCTTTTATAAGGATTTCAGCAATCGGATTCTCGTAGGGAGAATTCGCATAGAAATTTTTATCATAAGCATCAAAACACCATTCCCACACATTCCCCACCATGTCATATAGACCGTATCCGTTGGGTGGATAGCTGCCGACAGGTGCTGTGTATGCATAACCATCATCAAGGTTTTCATCTGCCCAATTATCGTCGGGTTCTCTTTCCGTGTTCCAGATTGTTCTCAGGCTTTTATCTGCAAAGTTACATTGTGTGCCATCCACTGCAGCGTCGCCCCACGAGTGATTTTTCTGTATCAAACCGCCCCGTGCTGCTTTCTCCCATTCCGCTTCTGTTGGGAGCCGCTTGCCTGCCCATTTCGCATACGCCTTAGCATCGTGCCAACTGACCCCTACAACAGGATGAGCATCCGTCGGAGCATACTTATATATCCAACTCGGTAACGGGTGATAATTAGCAGCACGAACAAATTGATTGTATTGCCCGACAGTGACTTCGTATTTATCAATATAGAACGCATCAATATAGACCGTATGCATCGGTCTGGTGGCGGCATTCCCTATAGTATTGTAATCACTTCCCATTTGAAAATCGCCAGCGGGAATCAGTACCATCGGGGCAGTGTCTGCACCGAGAATTGTTTGAGACACATTTGGCGAAAGTGATTGCACTTCCTCATTTGGAATGATGTCACTTTCAATCTGAACATCTTCTCTAATTTCAGGTTGCGGGGGATCGGGTTCTGGTTTTAGCGGGGCTGATTGTTCTACTATCTGATCTAACTGCGCGTCCCAGGCGAACTGTTGCCCACCCTGTAGGATTACTTTCTGAACACGACTTTTGTAACCTGAAAGTTCCAGTCCGACATTCACCGGTTTTTCAAGACGGATACCTGTATCCATCTGATAATTCTGGAGTGGAGTCGTGCCAACAGCGACACCATCAATGTAGACTGTCGCTCCATCGGGAACACTCGTTATCCGCAACGTCGCTAGGGTCTCCAACTCAACGGCATTCCTCTCCTGATGTCTGTTTTGAGGGAGCACAAACACAAAATCCCCAGTGTTCAGTTGTGGATCGTGGATTTTCCCGTGTTGTGGGTGTTGTCCTACAGAGAATTGTGGTACTGTCCTGTACAGATAATCCGCTAACTCAACGCCAGTTAGATAACCGTCTGGCATCGGTTCCGCAACACGTCCTTCAAGCAGACCCAGAAACCCCTCCTTAAACGCACGCCTATCTGAAACGGGTTCATCTGCACGACCGGAGGTGATGAATTGGCGGACAGGATTTTTAGTCCGTTCTGTGATATGTAAGGGTGTAACCTGATTCCGCAGATTGAGGATCGTCCCTGAGAAACGGCTGTCAAACATAAACAACACATGTCTGGCATGAATCTTCTTTGAATCCGCAACGAATTTGACCATATCAATGCTATAGAGATCAAACTCACCTGCGTTCTCTGGATTCGGTGTATCTAACATCACCAGATAACCGAGGTCCTCACCGATTGCTGATTTCGTTGTGTATCCGTGTCCGGCATAGTAAAAGAGGAGTCGGTTATCTTTGTCTTTACCAGATTTGTAGATGAAATCCGTAAACGCCTTGTTGAATTCTGCTTTCGTCAGATCTATTTTCAAGGTCACATCGAACCCGTGGCGGTTGAGGACCTCCGCCACTTCTTTGGCATCGTTGACTGCCCCAGGCAAGAGCTTCCAACCGTTTTTGGCGGGGTAATCCCCATTTCCGATAACGAGGGCGTAGGAATCGTTATAGAGATCAAGTTCTGTGCCATCTTCCGTGTGAACGCTGATTTTAAGACCGCGTTGGGCGGACACTTCGGGAACGGCAATAAATTGAATCGTAACAGAAAAGAGTCCCAAAAATAGAAGTAAAAGTATTTTCCCTAAAGATACCGTCAGCATTTTCATTTGATACTATTTCCTTATCAACATCTTCCGCTTGGCGGTTTCGTGTTCTCTCTTTTTATTTTCGAAGTAAGTCGTTTTGGACGTTCTATTTTCGCACGCCCCTTTCTTTCACTGTGTCAAATAAATGCCGCGTCTTGGTGATTTCTTTGATTAATTCGCGATTCCCGGTGATCCCCGCATGACGCTCAGCAAGGTCCAAGTCTATAGATATATCTCCCTATGCTAATATGTATGTCTCTCACCTTACGTCTCTACTCTATATCTTCATATTCATAGAGGACTTCAGGTCGGGTTATGTTTCGGATCACACGACCATAGGGATAGCCGCTATTAAAACCATAATCGGTCTGGATCACTTCTATCTTATCTCCGATTTCAAATGTCCGAACTCCGTTGGAATCCTTGATTGGTAGATAGGTGTTGTTTTCAGTCCAAACAGAATTTGAATATTCGGTTCGGACAGCGTCTGGGTCGCCTTCAAAACCTTTATACACCACCTCAAACTCATCCCATCCGACAAAGATTATACCAATCCTACCCTCGATGTGTTCGATATGAAGCGAATCGACGGTAAGAATCTGTGGTTGGTACGGCAATTCTGGATCAGCAACAGGTTCTGTCTCTACTTCAGGTTCAGCGGTGTCTAACACAGGTTTTACTATCTGCGTGGTCGTGTTATCACAGCCAATCATGAAAACGGACATTGCTATTGCTATCAGCATCAGTATTCTCATGTTTCAAATCTCCTTTTTGTGTTTCGAAATTGCAACGGGTTAGTGCCGGACTTCCGTTTCCATTCCGAGTTCAACTTCAGCGATGTATCTATTTAGGAGTATCGGTGAAAACCCCGTTTGAGGTATTGAGCAGGAGAAAAAAATAGATGCGCTAACGAAGATATTGACGAAAAGTAATCTTGATTTAGAAGTGGGCCTGGAAAACCTGATACGCTTGTTCTGCGAGACGCGCGTCTGCTTCAGCCCTAACTATTTCTGTGTTGTAAATTTAAAAATCCATACCCTGTTATTACCAGGCGTCCAGTTCCCAGATGCATCTCTTGCGCTTAACACGACCGTGTAAGTTTCGCCATTTCTAAGGCTCAATGACTTGCCTGTTGTTTTTAATAAAACGACTTTCTTTTTATCTATAAACCGAGTCCACCTCATATCAGTTCCCGTTTTCCAATCTTCACCTCTGATAAGACTTACTTCGGCTTCATCAATATCTTCGTTAAAAGTAAAGACAAACTGGTCGATGTTTATACTTACGTTTCTCTGTTCGTGGTTTATAGAATGCGTTAAAATGGACGGGGCTGTTCTATCCCTATTTTCTTCAACGGCTCTAAATTCTATATCAATGGATGTTTTATTTCCGTTCTTATCTTCTACAAAACCTTTTATATAATATTTGCGATCTGATCCAAATCCTCTTCCATCAATCCTGGTAAGAAATATTCTACGACCGGTAATTAGATCGATGGATGGTATCCATCTCAGACTCACATCTGAACTATCTACTAACTTTATATCAATTTCTATAATATCTTCATTAAAGCGTAAACTTATCACATCAGTCTTTGGGTCAACTCTGCCAGAATCTACAGTACTTTCTAAAAGTTTAGGTGCAGTCAAATCTTTTACGATAGGTTGTGGAACTGGTGGGGGTACTATCTCGACGGGGATTCCTGGAGGCGTTACTTCTTGTTCTTCCTCAGAAATTATTGGCGGTACGGGGAATATCGAGTCATCTGTGCTATCCGTAGAACATCCGATAACGCAAAGGACCAATAGACACACACATAGAGAGTTGTATAGCATATAATCTCCTATCAAAACTTTACTGGGAGAGTTTCATTATTTGCCAAACGAGAAGTTTGTCGTTAAATTTTTCACCAAAACCCCGTCCCATATCCCCGGTTCTCTTAACTTGTCCAGCTTCACAAGCAAAATATCCCCATGGGTTATGACTTTTCCAAGCTTCGGGGTTTCACCTGGAGCGGGTTGAGAAAGAATTATCCGAATAAGAAGTGAGTCCTCAATTTCTAATGCCAATGTGTAGTAGTATACGAAAGTTTCTCTATTAATTCCTTTCTTCCTATAATCGGATTTGGATTTATCCAATTTACCGCTAATATGCTCGCCGTGAAAATCAGGTAAATGTTCACTAACGGGGTCACTAACGGGGTCACTAACAGGGGCAGGCAGATTCGCTAACGCATTGTTATTTTGGTTATCATCTGCCTCATCTATTGTCGGCGGGACGGGAAATATCGAGTCATTTGTGCTGTCCGTAGAACATCCGATAATGTAAAACACGAAGAGGCACACAACATATAGGGATTTATATGACACGGAAAATCTCCTATTAATTGGTATTTCTTAAGGTAAACCTATAGCGTAGCGTAACGCGTTTGCTGATCCTCTTTCCATCCTTCATAGCGGGATAGAAAGTGGTCTTCTCTAATGCTTCAATTGCTGCTTCTTCAAGTCCGAAACCGAGGTTGGTTCGTGCCACAATGTCTGACGGGATTCCCTGTTCATTGATGGTTGCTTCTAAGCGTACCTCACCCTCCATCTTCACATTCTTGGCTATGACTGGATATAGGGGTTCGACTCTGAATTTGTATTCGGGCGCTGTGACTCCAGGTTCAGGTTCGGAGTCAATACCAGCTAATCTGGTGGCAAGTGGAGACGGTGAAGTGTCAGTTCTGCGGGGTCGTCGTGTTCGGTCATTCAGTATTTCGAGAGGGGCTGCCTGATGAAAGTTTAATCCGAAACGATACAGTAATTCCGCGCTTTGAAAAGAGAATTCAAGACTCCCCATCGCGCTCATCGTCGGCGACAACTCGACCTCTAATCCTGCTTCGCCGGTAAAAAAATTATGGGTCGTATTCACGTGGATTTTCTCGGTTGTTGAGACATTGTTCCATGCTTGGGTATAGAACATACCGAAAAAAGGTTTGAGACGCCACGTATAACCGCTCTCAAGCGTATGTAACAAACCCACACCGCCCCGGAGATTCATATTTACAGAGTGCAGCGGCAAGTCCGAGATCCGGGCAATATTCGTATACTGGGTTCGGAAACCACCGAGTATAAAAAATTGCAACCCTGTCATGTTCATATCATTGACATTTAGAAATCGAATGTCGATGGACGGACTTGGGGCGATCTCATAGGGAATTTCGGTGTCGGGTTGAAAAAAAGAGATACCTGGCAGAAACGACATTTTTAGATCCCTGTTGAATGTATAATCAAGATTGCCTAATATCGTCTGTGCATTAAAACGGAAAGGTGCCTCCGTGTGCGTCGGCGGTATGTAGTGTTGGTACCCCACGCCGATCCCCATCTTCCCTACCGGTGACCTATAAAATCCTGTTTGCGCAGACACGGATACAGAAAACATTACAAGTACGAAAAACGGTATAATAAGCATTCGCTTATTCAATGGTGTATTTTCCTTTCATAACGTGAGTTCGATAATAGCACCCTTCCGTGTGGATACCCCATACGCAAGAGTTTTCTCCGTAAAAAAGAAGGTTTGAACGTGTGCAATTGATGTCCACAAATCGTATCAAAAAACCCACTTTTTGTCAAATTTTTTAATGTGAGGATGCCGATCAATCTTCCTGTCTTTCCCGCCAGCCGTGTTTCATTGCCCAATCGTGAACGCGTCGCCGCGGTAAACCGACGGCTTCCGCTGCAATCGTTGCCCACCGGTGTTTCGGTTGCCCCTCCTTGATAGCGACAGTATAAGCCGCGCGTGCTTCCTCAAAGCGTCCGCCAGCGTCGCGCTCGGTATCTCGATAGGGTTGCGTCTCGAAACTGCGATCACCGGTGTAGCCGCACGCCTCGAGTGCTGACTCCCATTCCTCATCTTCAGACCAGCGGCGGATGGTGCGGTCGGAGGTATCGAACGCCTCTGCGATCTCGTTGATGTCGCGAGAGACGAAAACGAAGTAAGCGGCGGCGCAATGGATTTTTACGATAGGTTTGACTTGTGGCATTGTGTGTGTCCTTTCCTGTTTTAGCCTCGCGAAGCGACCCAATTGGGTGCCTCGCGAGGTTCGTTGCTAACGCATAAATATACTAACAATCATCGCTGCTTTTTCAGGCGACATGGGACCGAGTTGTCGCAGCGCGGCGGCTGCGAGCTCAGCACCTGTAACCCGCATAAATTCTTTTCCACAAACACGGCAGCCTTCCGCCTCCAAAAGATTGAAGGTATCGCTGGCGTACTTGGTATCACATTCACAGCGTAGAAACCCGTCGCGAACGTCGCGATCGGAGATAATAAGTTTCATCGTGTTCCTCCATTTAGACGAAATAGGGGCATCGTTGATTAACGATGCCCTGTTGATTCGGTTAATACTCCTCCAGTACCCAGTACCCAGTACCCAGTGACCAGTGACCAGAGTATCAGTAACCAGTGGCCAGTAACCAGTAACCAGTTAAGAGAAAGAGTCCTTTTATCTGGTAACTGGAAACTGGAAGCGCAGCGTACTGGTAACTGGTAACTGACTCACTGGAAACTGGAAACTATCCATCTACATTGACCTTTCACCTCTTTGCACGAACCACCGACCGTTTTCCTTTCGGACACGCATGCCCTGACGCTTGATAGCGTCGCTGTCTTTCCGCCATGCCCGCCAAAACCTTTCTGTCGGCGTCGCGAAAAGACCGGTAAAGGATAAGCCGTACGTTTCCTCAAGCGATTTCTTCCGGCATTGCCCACATAGGCTGCCTTTGTAAATTCTTATCTGGCAACCGCTGGCGCTGCACTGGTAACCTCTATATCTCGCCATCGTTTTCTCCTCTGTAGGTTGTAGGCGGGGTTTGAAACCCCGCCTACAGTGTTATCTCGCCGGATTGGTGCGGCGAATCATCATTGCGGTTTCTGCGGCACGCATCGTCCTGTATCTACCGACGCGCGTCTCTTTTCCGTCCAGGCTGATCTCGTAGAGTGCCCATCCGCCACGGACTTTGTCGATTCTGTACTTCATCATTTCCCCCTAACGATAACGGTGCGGAGTTTGGACGCACTCCGCAGGCGTATGATTTTAGGCATCGGTTCTGAAAGTGATGTAGCAGGCATCCCGACCGACGATCAGGATTTCGCCTGTGCTGCACAAATCCTTTGCGAGAAGCCGGCACTCCGTCTGCGCTCGGAGCAGGGTTTCAAGGCTCGGAAAATCGCCTTCGTGAATCGTGCCGTAGTCGTGGCAGGCATTCAGAAGGATTTGGAGTTCGCGTTCAGACATTTCCCTGCGCGGTTGGAGCCCCATCAGGGCGTACCGGACTTGCCGGCACGGAACGCACTGACAATTCCGGTGGTACCGGTGGCGGGGGTTCGGTTGATGGTTCATCGTCTACCTCCAGGGGTATATGTATATGTATTCGATTTATCATAGAACGCCGAATTCCGGGCACAACCGCCCCAAGGACGGATAAGATTGCATCGCTTGCACCGCTGCCACATCAGCCGTTGATGCGGTTTGATGTCGACTTCGGTTTTCGGGATGCCACTAAAGTCGGGAACACCACAACTGGAGGTCGAAGTGCCGTGTGGTGAAATGCGGACCCATTGCTTTTTCTCCAAGTCCCACTGCGGCGCTGCGATCCATGGAGATTTGAGGTAAGCCCTCGCCAGATCGGCGAGAGCTTCCATCGTAAGTTTTTTCATGCGGAACGCTCCTTTTTCGGCAAAGCGAACTGGAGCTGCGAACCGAAACCGTGACGGAACAGAACCTGCCCGTCTCGGTAATAAGCGCGCAGCGTTTCGAGGAGCGCATCTCTGGAAAGCGAGGTGCATTCCATGCGCAAGACGATAAAAATTTCGTCCAAGATGAAAAAGCCGTTGCCACCGGTGTAGGTGGTGGTGAGCCTGTGGAGCGCCGCGAGGACCGGACAGATCGGAACGGGGAGTTCCGGTTTGGGTTCCGGTTTCGGCTTCGGAGCGGACGGCGGCGGTGCGACACGGGTACGGATGTGTCGGGTACCGAAACCGCGGGGTTTGATTTCGAGGACACGGGAACCGTTTCTCCCGTGCAGCGTAACCTTTTTCAACATAATCATACCTCATCGTTTGACTTTCGCCGCGTTGCAAGGTATAATTAAAAGCGAACGGCGAAAGTCGTTTAAGCATCGGCGGGGGGTGTAAACTTGGCGGTTTGCCCCCCGCTGTCAATTTAACATATATATATTATACCACATTTCAAGCAAAATGTCAAATAAAAATGTGATTTTTTTGCGAAACGCTGCGAAATGCTGCGAAATGCTGCGAAAAAAACCGTATATTTTTTCCAAGAAATTTCATTTTTTCCGGTAAAATCCGCACGAAAAACCTGATAAAACCCTGTATTTATCAACATCTACCCGCACAGATGCCGCACCTCACCGGTGGTATCCAAACCCTGTATGCCTTCAGCCTCGTAAATGTCGTTTACCGTGACGTTTTGAAATTGTCTTTCTGCACCCCGCCAGCACCACCGAGAACGCATAAAGCCGTACAGAAACCTGCCTGCAACAACGGCGCAGGCAGACAGAAACCTAAAGCAAAGAACCAACCCAGCCGACACGAGACAGAAAACCCAACACCCACCACAACCCACTTATCAATTGTATTTCTTGGAACCGCTGACAGTACTGGAACGCTGCCACTGCACCGAGACTGCCCCGACACATTTCTTTACTTGTCAATTGTCTTTCTTATCGAGCGAATGGTACTAAAAGCGTTTGGGACAGATAGATGGGTTGACGGCTTGGTAGGTGCAGGGTGCGAGACGTATTGAAAATCGCGCTGGCTTCAGGGGATTTGACACGAGCAGATAGATAGCGGTTGCGGTGCGCCGCGGAAGGTGGACGCGTGCCTGGCTTCGGTGAAAGTGACCCGAACTTAAAGTAAGCACGGTTCTGTTAAGTTCAATCTCCGTTGACGTAACGGGTTCGATTGCCTTGTTTCAATCTTGCAATATCGCTTGCCTTATATGCTCCCATTGCTCAAAGTTGTATACAGCCTCTTGCTCAGCTCGTATCCTATCATCAGACCACCCAAAATTTTCAGAAAAGTAGGTAGGTTGTCGAGTTTTCTTATTAACTACGATTGTTGTTAGATGCGGTATATCTATACCCGATTCTTCTCGGTATTCACAAAGTCTTTCCAAGACCCACCCCAGCGGCCACCGCATAGGTAGTGCGCGATACCCTCTGTGTGCTGTCCTGAATTCGATGCCAGCTTCTTCCGCTTTATCTGCAAGCTCTCCATAGGTAATCGGGCCTTGACGGTCAATTGCCATTTGAATAAGGATCGGGAAAATCTCCGATCCGACTGTCTCACTCCACTCATTATAACACATACTATATCCTCCTTAAACTGGTTTAAATAGCATAACACAAAGGAAGGAAATTACAAATTATCCAGTTGAATCTTACCCAATCTCAACAATCTCCGCTGTCGTCTCCCTATCGCGGAGGCTGGAGAGATCGTACCCGCGGAGTGCAAGTTCGAGGAATAGGGGTCATCATACTAAAACCGAAAGGGCAGGAGTAGGTTCCCACCCTTTTTGATAAGTATAGGATATTAATCCTGAAAATTGCATGCAGAACGGAATTCACAGTACGTTGGAATTAGCGTTCAAACTCCACATCTTCATCCAAAACACGAATAGGACGAGATACCCTGAGCTCGAAATCTGCACCTTCTTCTGGAATAGGAATCGGACGCGACTGCCTGAGTTCAAAATCTGCGTCTGCGTCCCGAATAGGAACCTGACGAGACTGCCTAATTATAAATCTTGTCCGTTTTACATCTTTCTTTACTTGTCTTACCGCAGCCTGATGTTTACCCACTATTGGCTCGGAAATAAGCCGTTCTAACGCAGCCTGATGTTTACCCACTATTGGCTCGGAAATAAGCCGTTCTA
>ASZN01000029.1 GCA_000406005.1 Candidatus Poribacteria bacterium WGA-3G | reverse complement strand
GCGGGGTTAATGAAAATTGATTTATTAATTCGGTAATATCGGAACGTGCGATGAATCGCACTACTACGAACCTGCCCGTTTGTAGTAGGGCAATTCATTGCCCGTCAATTACCGAAATATTTTTTCAAACTTCATCAAACCCCGCCTGCATTCCTGTAGGACTTACGCGATTCATATTATTTTGAAAGGGGGAGCTGCGCGCTGTAGGAGCTGGATAACCCAGCCCCTACGTAGTTCGCTTGCGCCAGCATAAAAAATTGGAAATTAGAGGAGCGCGTGAATCAGAATTAGAACAGGTTGTTGAACTGAGCTGCGTAGCGTTTGATTCAGATGATCATGAACGCTATTGGCAGTACATGAAAGGTGATAGCAGTTATCGTCCGTCCCAAACCCGTGTTGTTGTCGTGAATGACAAGGTTGTCTCGACTTTGCGCGTTTGGGAGCGACGGATACGGGTCGGGGAATCTCTCGTGACCATGGGCGGCATCGGTGGTGTCTGTACACATCCCCACTATCGCGGTGTTGGATACGCGTCCGCTCTCATGCGGGATACTATTGGGTACTTGAAGACAACAGGGTATGACATAGGTGCTTTGTTTACTATCATCCCAGACGAGTTCTACGGCCAACTGGGGTGGGTCTCTTTGCCCTTGCGAAGTTCTATTGTGACGTGTCGTTCGTCAATAGCGGCAGATATCCCACCTGGATGGCAAATAACCGATTTTAACGCGGAAACGGATTTAGATGCTGTGGCGAAGTTATACGACATCGCTAATGAACAGCAGAGCGGAGCTGTTGCCCGGACGCGTGCTTATTGGGATATGGCACCCTCCCGTCTACGGAGTATCCTTCCGACTGTTGTCGCACGCCGAGTAGAAGAGACTTCTGCTTCCGAATTAGGTGGGTATCTCAATTATCAGTTCGGTGGAAAAGTAGCTGAAGTACTTGAGGTTGGATATATGCCCGACAATTCGGGCGAAACTTTGGATGTACTTGTGTCTCATCTTTTTCAAACATACGACGTTGAGAAAGTCGTCTGTACATTTTCGTCGATGCTCTCGTCTCAACATCCTTTTGTGCGACGCGTTGTACGGCAGGGTAATGGCACCTTAACACTGGTAGAGGGTACACCGATGATGTTTTATGCTGTGAACCTACCGGTGTTCTTGCGCCGTCTTGTTGTCGGATGGGAATCGCGAATTGCGGATGTCAAAGAGACATTTCCACGGCTCGCTGTCAAATTGCCTGCACTCAACAACCAGCAAGCAGTGCTGCGGCACAATGCTGACGGCACCCTGCAAATCGTCCCTGAGGATGCCGATGCAGTTGATTTCAGCATAGACTTATCTGAAGCAGATTTTTGGAAACTCCTATTTGGCGAAATAGGGTGGGAACAGATAAGTGCTGATGCTACAGTACCGGCAGAAATTTCGGAATTTTTGGCGCTCTTGTTTCCCAAACGGGATGTTATTTATTGGCGGCCGGACCGGTATTGAGAAATAGAGGGGCACAGAGAACGCGTATGGCACATAATTGTAAGGACGATTCGGAATCCCGCAAGGGTGGTACGCAGACGAGTGCGTTCGGCACTCCTGGAAGAATCAATCACGATGCAAGTGCGTTTTATGGGAGCAGGCTCTATGCTGATCAGGAACTTCCGGAACCGGATACATGGGTAGAAAATCCGATCTGTACCGAAAACCTTGATCGACTCTATTGTGCGTCCAGTACAGATATGTCTGCAATTCCTGATGATAGTATCCACCTGATGGTTACGTCTCCACCTTACAATGCCAAAAAGGAATACGACGAAGATCTGTCGCTTGCAGAATATAGGGAACTCCTCTACGCTGTTTTTGCCGAAACCTATAAGAAGTTGGTTACGGGTGGCAGGGCATGCGTTAATATCGCCAATTTGGGACGTAAACCGTATATCCCGTTGCATAGTTACATCATAGAAGACATGCTGGCGATAGGTTTCCACATGCGGGGCGAGATTATCTGGGACAAAGCGTCCAGTGCCGGTAGTTCTACGGCGTGGGGGAGTTGGTTGTCGGCGGCGAACCCTGTGTTGCGGGACGTTCATGAATACATCCTCGTTTTTTCCAAGGACTCCTTTTCTCGGAAACGCGGCGACAAAGAAAATTCTATCAGCAAGGCGGATTTCTTGGCGTGGACGAAGAGTGTCTGGACGTTTCCTGCTGTTTCAGCGAAACGGATCGGACACCCTGCGCCTTTTCCTGAGGAACTTCCACATCGGTTAATCCAGTTATATACTTTTGTCGGCGATGTCGTCTTGGATCCATTCTGTGGAAGCGGTACAACGTGTTTAAGTGCGTTGAAATCGGGAAGGCACTATATCGGTTACGATATTGAGAAGAAATATATTGAATTGGCAAACGAACGGATTGATCGGTATACCGATCAGATTCGTTTGCCGATATGAGTAGACTTACGCCAGCGTATACGTTTTTCCTGCCTCTGTTTGAAACCTTATCACTGAATCCGATTGCTCTATTTTGGTCGGTACGTCATCGCATGTCAGGGTAACGGCTGCGGTTGTTCGGACGATGCAGTCTTGTCCGAGTGTGGCGTGAATCCGTGCCTCAGTGAGTTTTCCATTTTCCCATGCCATATCCACGACGAATCCACCGCGGGCGCGCAATCCTTTAATATGTCCGGTGCTCCACGCTTTTGGGAGTGCTGGTAGTAGGTGAATTTCACCGGCATGGCTGTGTAACAGCATCTCTGTAATGCCGGAGACACCTCCGAAGTTGCCGTCAATTTGGAAGGGCGGATGTGTATCAAAGAGGTTCGTCAAGGTGCATTTCGCGAGAAGTGCCTGGAGATGGGTGTATGCCTCTTCAGCATCTTCAAGTCGCGCCCAGAAGTTGATGAGCCACGCGCGGCTCCATCCTGTGTGTCCGCCGCCGTGTGCGAGTCGATATTCCAACGATTTCTTAGCAGCCGCTGCCAGTTCAGGTGTCCCGCGCAGTGTAATCTGACAACTCGGATGGAGTCCGTACATGTGTGACATGTGCCGATGCCCCGGCTCCGGTTCGTCATAATCGAACACCCATTCCTGTAGTCGTCCTGTTTTTTCGCTAATCTGGAGCGGCGCAAGCCGTTCTAAAGCGGAGACCAGTTCAGCACGGAATTCGGGGTCTTCTCCGAGGACATCAATGCAAGCGATGCAGTTGGTGAAGAGTTCATGTATAATTTCCAGGTCGATCGTTGCGGCATAGGTGAAGAGGGAGCGTGTGCCGTCTGGTTTCAGGAAGCTATTTTCCGGTGAGTGCGACGGATTGGTGACGAGTTTCCCGGCAAAAGGTGTGCCTTCGGGTGCTTCAACGAGGAAGTCGAGCATGAAGCGGGCAGCCCCTTTCATCAAGGGGTAACCTTGTTGAATAAGAAAATCCTTATCACCTCCGAAAAGGTAGTGTTCCCACACATGTTCACATAACCATGCGGCACCGACGGGCGAAATCCCCCAAATACCATCAGCAGGTGTTGTGAACCCCCATACATCAGAGAGATGGTGGACGACCCAACCGTCGGCACCGTAATGGATTTTTGCTGTCCGATTTCCGGGTTCAACGAGTGTGTCCATGTAGTCGAAAAGTGGTGTGTGGCATTCTGGGAGGTTGCAGATTTCAGGGACCCAGTAGTTCATCTGAAGGTTAATATTGGTATGGAAGTCGCTGTTCCAAGGTGCGTTCATGTGTTCGTTCCAGATGCCTTGGAGATTGGCGGGTAGGCATCCGGGGCGTGAGCTGCCCATGAGTAGGTAGCGTCCGTATTGGAAATAGAGTGCGACGAGCCCTGGGTCTGATGCGCCTTGTTTAACAGCGTTTAACCGTTCATCGGTAGGACGATTTTCTGTGTTTGTGGAGCCGAGGTCTAAATCGACGCGTTGGAAGAGGGATTGGTGTTCTGCGATGTGATCGGCTCGGATTGCTGCATAAGGTTTTGTATCGATATGTGCAAGGTAATCTTCACAAAGCGCGTGTGGATTTCCACTCATATCCGTCTGGTTGACGTAGCTTGTTGCAGCGGAAAGGAAAAAGGTGGCGGCATTCGCACCTGTGATAGAGAGGCTGTCGCCTTTTGACTCAACTTTTCCACCTCTCGTATCGACCTGTAGGTATGCCGAGAAGCGTACGCCGTCATCGCCGCACTGTCCATCGAGCCGGAGGATATTGGCGGCGATTGCCTCAACGTCAGCATCCTGTTCACGGGTCATTGTCATATCGAAAGCGACTTGTCCATCCATATCGGATTCGACTCTGACGACGATGAGGTTATCTACTGCTGTCACAAAGACTTCTCTCGTGAAGTTGACATCGCCGCATTGATAAATCGTCTTTGCGATACCGGTGTTTAGGTTGAGTTCGCGGCGGTAATGTGTCACCCCATCGTGTGAAAAATCGAGAAACAGGTCGCCCAATGACTGGTAGGATTTGATGCGTTCTGGGACACCGAGCATTGTTTCGCTGGCAAGTTTCGTTGCTTCTTCATTTTTATCCTCGAAGAGGAGTTGTTGAACTTTTGGAAGTGCTTCTAAGGCTTTTGTGTTGTTGGTATCACGGGGCCCGCCGTCCCAAAGGGTTTCTTCGTTAAGTTGGATGCGTTCACGTGCTACCCCGCCGAATACCATGGCACCGAGCCTCCCATTCCCGACGGGGAGAGCATCTGTCCATGCTTCGGCAGGTTTATGATACCATAGAATAAGATTATCTGTATTTATCATAATAATTCCTTATTGGTAGTTTCAATCTTCCGATTGAAACTTTGAGCAGAATGTTAGTTTTCTCAAGCAGCTGATCAATATCTGATCAAGTTTATATGGTTAGAGAATCCATCTTGAGCAGCATCTTATCATGTCAGGTATTTGGGTATTCAAAATTGGTTTTATTTTTTAACAAAGATCCTCGCCTCTTCCATTTCTCTAACTAATTTCTGCTTCCAATTATCGTTGGGATCCAAAGGAATATACTCCACACCAGCAAGATCAGATGGGATCTCTACCTTTTCTTTACCACCGTTTGTGTCAATAACGAGTGTAGTTTGATGTGTTTTGTTAGATGTAAGCAAGTTTGTGTCTAATTTAACACTGGCGATAGTGTCTCCGCGAATATTGGTCGACGAAACCTGAAGTCCCGCTATTCCTTTGGCTAACTTTATAGTGCCATAGAGGAATCCACGTCCATCGTTCACGATCTCAAAGCGGACGATCTTCTTGGTTTTTACATCAAGTTTGCCGAACTTGATGTCGGTGTGATTCGTTCTCAACTTAGGCTGCCCGATCTGTGGATTGAGTTTTTGGACAAACTCCTCTAATCCGATGTCCTGTTCGTTCTTGTGATGACTGAGGATAGTTTTCGCAGTATGAGCTAATTTTGGTTGTTGGGTATATTCAAACCAGAGCGCGATAAATCCGGAATACAGATAGATTTTTGCCTGTTCCCAATTCTGATCAATCAATCGGGCGATTTCTTGTGGTGTCTCAGCTCCGCTTCCTTGTTGCCGAAACCTCAATTTTCCTTGAAGGATTTGGACCATCGCGAGAAATCCTAAGTCGCGATTCTTTGGAAATTTATCGACAACTGCTTGAGCCGCATTGGCAAAGTTTTTTTCTCCACTTCACTAAAGCTTTGTTCTAAATCACCCGAATAGAGAGCGTTAATAGCATCATGGTAATTTTTTTCCATTAAGGTTGCCAATTGTGAAATGTTGGTGGCTTCATCACCGTTAGGAAATTTGAAAAGGACACGAGCCTTTTCGTTTGATTCCACATAAGTTTGTTCCACATCCCAGTTCTCAGTTTTCTGCGTCTTCTTGATTTACCAGGTAGGTGATTCTGCTAAGTGAGATTTATTAATAGGCACATCCAAGTCATAGCGTCTGGCGACTAAATTGACAAGATCCAGCAACCAGTCAGGCGCGAAATGTGAAACAACGACTTCCTGGATTAGCAAGTGGAGATCAACCTCATAATCAATACCAGTATCACAGATATCTGGCCACCGATCAATTTCACTCCTTTGTAGATTTGGAATGCTATCTCTTAATTCAGTTCTACTGAGCCCGGTAGGTAGGTACTGAATGATAACCCTCACTTCTTGTTCGTGTTTAAAACTCTGTCGCTTGTGTAGATATGGTAATAACAGATCGTCCTCGGGAATCTGATCATTATCATAGTCAACGTACTGAATCGCTCCGATATGGATTTGTTCGGCAGTCAGGAAACTCTTTGCAAAGGCATTGAAATTGGATTTGATGGCGATGCCTCCATTAACACTGGCATACAATCTCCACATTGCTTCTGACTCATGGCTGCTCTCATGCCAGCAGCTAATTAACGTAAAACGCGGTAATTGTTGCATAACTAACGCGTACTTCAATATTTCTTCGTCAGAAAACTCTGATTCCAAAGTATCCCGCAAAATTATGTTGTTTTTCGGTACCGATCCCTCAAACGGGTCACCAAGTTTGTCTGCCCTGGCAAGAAATAGGGTGCGCGTTTCTAAAAGCGATACAAATTTTGTGAAGTCCATATACCTCCACAAAATCGCGTCTGCAGGTGGTGGATTGTGAAATTCCCGAGCGGTAGAATTTAAATCAATCATCAAAGTGCCCCGGGTGTCCACTGGGCGTGCCCTCTGTAGACCATTGCCGCATTAATGAAGAAATGGTTTGGATAGCGCCACACGTCGGCAACGACCTGGTCATCAGAAATATCCGTTGGTTGGAGTATTACACGTTTGCCTTCTATAAGGTCCTTCAAATAGAGCACAGCTTGTTTGCCCTGAGGTGTCCAACTTTCCGGCGCATTTATATTTGCTAAACGCACTTTTTTAAAGGTATTCGGTCTTGCTAACTGTTCCATAGCCGTTTCGCCGAGTCCTTTTCCCCTCAGCCGTTGCATTGGGGTTTGCAGCGCAAAGCGTGGGGGAATTCCAGGGCTAACTTCAAAAGTATCCGCATCAATGACTTTCGTCACTAAGAAAGGTTGCATCTTCTTGCTCCTTATTCTCAAAGACAATATAAGCGGAGTTATAGATCTGCAATTGGATGATCAAATTGTAGCACATTTTTGAATAGGAAACAAACAAAATCAGTAGATCAACAGATGAATCCTCCCTACAAAAAAGGTAAAGTCGCAAAGGTTCATAGAGACACAGTTCTGACGCAGCGAAATCCATAACTGTTGCAAGTTAACGTTGGCGGTGCCGCGCCACAATAAGCAACTTGTAAGGCTTTCGGACTACTCGCCCAAGAACCGCCACGCAACACGCGAGACGTTTTAATACTCAGAAAATTGTTTATGGTTTCACTCATGCTGTTGGCTTCTGGGTCGTAGTTTCGAGGCGGCAATTTCTTATGCAAATTCCTATCATATTCATCAAGACACCATTCCCACACATTTCCAGCCATGTCGTAGACACCGTAGTCGTTAGGTAGGTATTCACCGATAGGTGTCGGTGCACCAATATACTTACCGTAGTTTGCCATGCTCGTATTAAGTTGATCCCCCCAGGGATATGTTTTCTCGTGTAATCCACCACGTGCGGCTTTTTCCCATTCTGATTCCGTTGGCAAACGTTTTCCTATCCATTGTGCGTAAGCCATTGCTGTGTACCAACTCACATTAACGACCGGATGGTCAGCTTTACCTTTTGGGTAGTTGTTCCTATTCCAAGTTCTTAGATAATTTCCGTTGTGGTAATTTTCATGGATGTTGTTTTTCTGCCATTGTCGGTTTTCGCTTAGAAAAGCCTTATATTGTGCATTGGTTACTGGGTATTTGTCTATATAGAATGCGTCAACATAGACAGTATAAACCAATTTTTCGCTGCCGTGTACCTTTATATCATGACTTCGCATCTGGAATTCGCCTGCAGGGATGAGCACCATGTCAGCGGGCACATTGACGTTTGGAAGCGTTGAAACTGCGTCGGTGCTCTGATGTATTGGAACTGAAGCAGTCTCTATGGCACTTGTAGACATTGATTCCCGGTCCTGAAATTCGCTTTCTGGGAAAGATAAAGTGTTTCTGGGCATTTTTCAGACGAGATAACGTCCATTCACGCTAAGCGTGTGACACTTTGCTGGATGGACAGAAAGGCAATCACCATGACCATCCTTTTTTTTCTAAGTGTTCACATAGGATTTTGACAGTCTCGTGTGCCTTTACTTCTGCTGCGAGGTGCAGTGGTGTCTGATCGTTGTCATTCGCTGCGCTGCGATCTGCTCCGTTTTCAAGGAGTACGACTGCTGTTTCGGAGGCATTGTGCGATGCTGCGATATGCAGAGGCGTATCACCGTATTTGTCTTTTTTATTTACCTTTGCGCCGTTTTGTAATAAAACCGTTGCGACTTCGGACGTATTGTCCTCTGCTGCGATGTGAAGGGGTGTCTGACCGTTATTATTCGCTGCGTTTGCATCCGCACCATTTTCGAGTAAGGTGACGGTTGTTTTATAGGCGTTGCGCCATGCAGCCCAATGAAGGAGGGTGTAACCGGACTTGTCTCTCGGATTGATATTTTCCTCGTTTTCGAGTGATATCCCATCTGCTTCATAGACGTTGCGCCATGCAGCCCAGTGGAGAGGGGTATCACCGTCTTCATTCCGGGCGTTCGCATCCGCTCCGTTTTCGAGTAGGATGACTGCCGTTTCATGTGCGTTGTTCCACGCTGCCCAGTGTAAGGCAATAAAGTCTTTATCATTTTTTGCGTTGACATCAGCACCATTTTCTAACAAGACGGTTGCCGCCTCGTAGGCATTGTGCCATGCTGCCCAATGCAAGGGTGGATAGCCGTATTCGTCCTCTGCATTGGCATCGGCACCATTTTCTAAAAGTGCTTTTACGGCTCTGTAGGCGTTGTCGCGTGCTGCATCGTGCAGGGAAGTATAGCCGTATTTTTCGAGCCGCTTGATGCCGTTGTTCGTGTCTTCTCTTTGAGACTCGTCGCGTGCGTCGAGAGCGTCCTCAGATTCTGCTGTTTCAATTCCATTTTTTTCTTGATTCAAAACAGCATCCCCCTTTTTTATCTTCGATATTCCGCTTAAGTATAACTTAAGCTGCCATTTTAGCAAAATAGAAACGCATTCAATCGGCTGAGGCGAAGGAGGTAGCGTTTATCGTTGCCACCGTATGTTCCCTGCCTTCTGTGTTTCCGCTTGGAACAGCTGGCTCATTTCTCTAAAGCGTGCTTTCTCTGTTTGTGCGTTGTCCGTTGTTTCGAGCGGGTCGTTTGCGAGGTCGTAGAGTTCTAACGGTTCAAAGGGACTGTTGTGTAGCAATTTGATGTCGCCACGCCGAATGGCGTGTTGGCACTGTCCGAGGAACTGTTGTCCACCTTCTCTGCGCACCCAGTAGAGGATGCGTTCTGAAAAGTCTTGCTGTTCGCCTTGGAGCGTCTGCCAGATTGAGCGTCCTTCGATCTCGTCGGGGATTGGTGCGCCAGCCGCCTCACAAACAGTCGGGAAAATATCCATGAGCAGAGCGACCTGATCTGTGACATATCCGTCTTGGATGTAGCCGGGCCACATTGCACAGGTTGGCACTCGGATACCACCTTCATACATCTGTCCTTTTTGTCCGCGTAGTGGACCGTTGTGAGCCCCGACGTTCATTTGCCCTCCGTTATCGGATGTGTAGATGACGAGTGTATTGGAGAGTTGATCGGTCTTCTCAAGGGTATCAAGTACCCGTCCGATGCCTTCATCCATGTGCTCAACGAGTGCTATATATTTTGCGCGTTGTGGTGAAATATCGGGTTCGCGTTCCTGTACGCGCGCGATCCATTCATCAGGCGGTTGGATCGGCGTGTGCGGTGCGTTATAGGCGAGGTACAGGAAAAAGGGTTGGGACGATTGCGCTTGCGCCCGAATGAATTCTGTGCTCCAATCTGAGAAGAGATCCGTAGCGTGTCCTCTGGGGTCGATGGTATCAAAACCGTGCCGCATGTAGTTTATGTCGTGTCGGAGGTGCGTGTAGTAGTCGTCCATCATATCGCCGAGGAAGCCGTGAAAGTGATCGAATCCGCGTTTGCACGGATGGTTCTCCGGTTCGAGTCCGAGGTGCCATTTCCCGATGAGTGCGGTCCGGTAATCTTTCTGTTTCAACGCTGACGGGAGTGTGGTTGCGTCCTGTCGAAAGTAGCCCCAGTTGTTTTCGGGGTGTGTCCGAATCACGCCTGGCACGCCGACCCTGTCGGGGTAGCGTCCGGTCATAAGTGATGCGCGGCTTGGTGAACAGACGGAGGAGTTGGCGTAAAATCTTGTGAACCGCGTACCGTTTGTGGCAATTCTGTCGATGTTTGGGGTCTGGATTGATGGACCGTCGTGTGCTGAAATATCGCCGTAGCCGTGGTCGTCGGCGAGAATGAGAAGGATGTTAGGTAATTTTGTCATGATGTTTCCGTGATTGGCGTGTGGTGGTGTTAGATCCGGTGCAAGTGCAGTATCTACACAAGTTGCGTGTCGTCGATTTTAAATGATATATTGACGGCACGCAACTTGCTGAATTTTTTACCGCGATTTGATGTCTGCCCACGTGGTTGCGAGTTTACCAGAAGGCTCGACAGCCAATAGTTTCTCTAATCCGTTCTCCATCAGATCGTTAATGTCATCTTCTTCCAAGGCGACATCAAAAAGTGCGACCTCATAGAGCATACCGTTGAGGGTTTCTGAGGTGTTGTTTTCCCAGCCGCCGATGTTGACGGGTGCGTTATCTCGCGGTGCTGGTTTACCCTTCCCGCCCTCGGAAGCGACTTCAACGCCATTTTCATAAATTTTGAGGGTATCCTCTCCATCATAGGTTGCGGTCATGTACATCCAGGTATCCTTCTTGACGTTCCCTTGTCTCCAAATCCCTTTCCAACCGTCTCGGGCAAAATAAGTGTCCCATTGGGTACCGTCAGGACTTGTCCTGAATGCGTAATTTGCGACTGTCCCATTCGCGGGTCTTTTTCCGAGGATATGTCCATAACCATTTTCGGCTTTGTTCACAAAAGCCCATGCGGTAATCGTCCAGGCATCGTCGAGGTACAGACTGTCGGTGTCAGCGATGATGACCCGATCATTTACCCCGTTTAAACTCAGAGCGGGGGCACCGTCTGGTCCATCAACCCATTTTCCGCCCTGAAGTTCACCGTGGTGCTCGTATTCAGAACTATCGTTGATAACGTTGCCTTTACCTTCGTCGAGCAGCCAAATCCCCCTTGCGGTTTCAAAGTCGAGTTCCGCGTGTGCGTAGACTGCGAAGGTTAGACTGATGGTGATGATCGCTAAGCAAGTTATGATGGATCTCATTTTTGTCTCCTTTACAATAAACTGAATTGTGGTTAAAATTGGCGATTACAAAACAGGGGCGGATCGTTTCAAAGGACACTAACTGGACCCAATTTTGCCGTATCACTTATCTCGATTTGATGCCAGCCCATGTCGTCGCAAGTTTACCAGCAGGTTCAACAGCCGTTATGGACGATAGCCCGTCCTCCATGAGGTTGTTTATGTCCGCTTCTGAGAGTGCGACATCAAAAAGCGCGACCTCAGCGAGCATACCATCAAGCGTCTCTGACGTGTTATCCGTCCAACCGCCGATGTTAACATCCGTGTCGTTTCGAGGTGCTGGGCCTCCCATTCCGCTAACAGCACCGATTTCGGCTCCATTTTCGTAGATTGTAATGGTATCCGTGCCATCATAAGTTGCGCTCATATACAACCAGACATCTTTTTTCACGGTTCCTTGACTCCAGGCACCTTTCCAACCGTCTCGAGAATAGTACGCTTCCCAAGCCGTCCCGTTGCCGCTTGTCCTGAATGCGTAATTTGCGATTGTTCCGGCTGCGGGTCTTTTTCCGAGGATATGTCCAAAACCGTTTTCGGATGCGTTGACAAATACCCATGAGGTGATCGTCCACGCTTCTTCGAGGTACAGGCTATCGGAGTCTGCGATGATAACGCGATCGTCTTGTCCGTTTAAACTGAGCGCAGGGGCACCATTGGGTCCGTCAACCCATTCTCCACCTTGAAGTTCGCCGTGGTTCTCGTTTCCGGACATATCGTTGATGACATTGCCGTCGCCTTCGTCGAGTAGCCAAATACCCCTTGCGGTTTCAAGGTCGATCTCGGCATAAGTATGTATTGTGAGGATCAGACTAATTATAAGAATCGCTAAACAAGTTATAATGGATTTCATTTTTTCTCCTGAAAAGTTGGTTTGCTATGAACTAAAGCGTTTTAACTGATTAAAGTTAACAGTCTATTGTTTGATCCGGTTTCAAATTGAGGGTGCATGGTTAGTATCAGGCGAGGTCACCTCGCCCCTACGGGTAACGTACGCTAAAAATAAAAGTAGACAAAGTACTACTGTTCTGAATTGACCGCCTGAATTAAGGCGATGATGTATCCGAACTGGAATGCCCACGCCTGTCGGACTCTGCCTGATACCCCCTGCGGTGGTTTATCATCAGGGTGCGATGGTGCATGGTCTGGCATCAGCATGTACGGATATTCCACATCTCGGAGTACCTGTGCGACTTTGTGCATGTCGAGGTGTCCCTCGTCGGGCCAAACCTCTTGGAAGTTGTGTAGTCCGCCGCGGATATTGCGGAAGTGAATGTTAAAAACCTTTTTCCGTTCGCCGAAGTATTCGAGGATTTCATAAAATTCGGTGCCGGGATCCTCTAATCCCTCTGAGACTGTACCACAACAGAAGTTGAACCCGTGATACGGACTCTCTGCAATTTCGGAGAAGCGTTTCAATCCGTCAAATATAGGGTGATTCCACCGTTCGACGCCTCTTAAAATTGGGGCAGGCGGATCGTTTGGATGGCACGCCATTTGGATTTTGTTCTCTTCAGCGACAGGGATCACGCGTTCGAGAAAGTATGCGATCCGATCAAACGCTTCTTCACGACTCACTTCGCCTGCTTCTGAGAGTGTTTCGTTATCGTATTTGGAAAAGTCGAAGGTGCTGTAACGTGAGCCGCCACGTCCCGGCGTGCTCTCGGTGCGCTGGTGGTTTAGGATACAGAAGTTATAGTTCAAGCCTCGTAAGCCTGCTGCTGCTGCGTTTTCAATCATTTTGCAAACTGCATCAAGGTCTCTATCGCGCTGCGGGTCTTGGGCGAGTGTAATGCTTCTCGGAAGCCCGATATGAATCATTTCGAGGCTAACACCGGCTGCCGCTGCTGCTTCTTTGTGTTGCGTCAGCGTTTCGGCTTCAGTATTCTCAACGGAGGCATCCATGTGCGTTACACCGTGCCGAACGAGGAACGCCAACTCTTTCGGAGAGGTTCCGATGCCTTGAACACCGACATGCATCTCCGCTTTTTTGTACGGTTGTTTTCCTGTTTTATCCATTGTTTTGCGCTCCTTCAACGATTGAAGTGTTGTTTGCATTATTTGGTGTGGTATTTCCGCATTATAGCAAAACCTAAAAATTGTGTCAATTAAATTTTCTGGACAGGTGGACGATTCTGTGCTATGCTAAGCATCACGAAATTTCATAAGGTTGCATATTCATAATACCATTTCTAAACGCTGTTATCACATTATCGGTTTTCGTAAAATGTGTAACACTGCGCAACAAACTAACAGTTTGTTCTACGTAAAGAGAGATTTATTAACAGAAATGGTATAAGGTTGCATAATAGAGGAGAACCATGGCAAACGAAGATTATACCTCGCGT
This sequence comes from Candidatus Poribacteria bacterium WGA-3G, assembly GCA_000406005.1. GTDB lineage: Bacteria > Poribacteria > WGA-4E > WGA-4E > WGA-3G > WGA-3G. Next base: position 53,028 of record ASZN01000029.1, on the reverse strand, counting down.
GTGCCGCACTATACATTTGCGGAGACGTTGGAAGAACAAGAAGCGCAATTGGAAACGAACCCGTTGATGCAACGGCTCGACGCTTATCGAAAAACATATCAAGGCGATCCGCATCGTCCGATTTATCATTATATTAATCCGGAAGCGATGCTGAACGATCCGAACGGTCTCTGTTTCTGGCAGGGACGATGGCATCTCTTTTATCAGGCGTATCCGCCGGAAGATACGCGTCAACATTGGGGACACGCGATGAGCGACGACCTCATCCACTGGCGCGATCTGCCGTATGCGATTTATCCGAACCCGGAACGGTGCTGTTTCTCCGGTGCGACGCTTGTAGAGGAAGACCGCGTCATCGCGATGTATCACGGTACGGTTGTCGGGAACATGGTGGCGGTGTCGAGTGATCCGTTGCTCCTGAATTGGGAGAAGGTGTCTGGGCAGGCTGTTATCCCTGCAAAACACGCCGACGGTACAACCCCGGTCTATCGTGTCTTTGACCCGTGTATCTGGAAGAAGGATGGCATGTATTATTCGCTTTCCGGCGGTACACTCCCGCATGGACCTGGTGGCAAACCGATTCGTGCTAATTTCTTGCTCCGTTCAGCAGATTTAGCGAACTGGGTCTATCTGCATCCGTTTGTTGAAGACGATCTGTTCACGTTGGTCGGTGATGACGGTGCGTGTCCGTATTTCTGGCCCATCGGTGATCGCCACATGCTCCTTTTCTTTAGCCACATGAGCGGTGGGCAGTATCTGCTCGGTGATTATGACACCGAACGCGACAAGTTCGTCGTGACGGCGGGTGCGAAGAACAATTTCGGTGCAGCGTCTCCTGCGGGTGTCCATGCACCCTCTGCGACACCCGATGGCAACGGCGGACTCATTGTTATTTATAATATGAACCCAGCGAAACCGACGAAGGGTTGGAATCAGATCATGACGTTGCCGCGTCGTCTGACACTCCTCTCCAGAGATGAAGTCGGCGTTGAGCCTGCGGGTGATATTGCATCGTTGCGGTATGAACATCGACACGTTGATGCGATGACGCTCCCGGCGAACGAAGAAGTCGTGCTTGAAGGCATCAATGGCAACGCGATGGAGCTTGATCTCGAAATCGACCCGAAATCGGCACCGATGGTTGAGTTGAATGTCCTCCGTTCACCGCAGAAAGAGGAGTTCACCCGCATCGCCTTCTTCAGGGAACGCGGTTTGCGGAACCTGAATCCTGGCGTTGATGTTCGTGATAGTCTGTTGACAATTGATTCGTCGTACGCGTCGGTTGCACCGGATGTGCTTTCACGCGCGCCTGAAACTGGGGCGATCTCTGTTGCCCGCGATGAGACTCTCAAACTCCGAGTGTTCGTTGATAAGAGTGTGGTGGAGGTATTCGCTAACGGGAAGCAGTGTGTAGCGATGCGTGTTTATCCTGACAAGGAGGAGAGCGTGGGTGTTTCGTTACGTTCACAGGGGCAAGCATGCGAACTTAAATCGTTAGATGCTTGGCAGATGCAGGACATCTATGCCTAACAGTGCCTCTACGAACCCCTCTATCCAATATGCTGCGAATCTTTATAATGTCAGGGAAGTCACGCTGCACGGTACAGCGGATCTGTCGTTCTGGCAAGCGGTATTGGATGCGGAGGGACTTTTACCGTACCATGAAGCGGGTAAGGCGGTACTTTTACTGAGTGCGATAGATGCAAAGTGGCGGGGATTCAAGTTTAAAGAGTTTGTTATTGCTGTTGGTGTTTGCAACACTGAAGATGGAACGAGTTTAGACGGATACTATTTGCCGTGCGCCTTTAACTCGTCCAAACTTTTGACTTTTTCGGAGCGAGTGTTTTTCAAGACACCTTACTTTCACGGCAACATCCGACTCCAAAACAGGATCCCTGCTTTCATCAAATTGCAGGATAAGACAGAAGTTATCCTCCATGCGGAAATGTCTATTCCAGACACACTACCGATAGTTGAATATTTGGAATGGCGAGGCCCTATCTTTTTGCCGAACAAGCGCGGTAAATTCTTTGCTATACTGTCCGGTGAAGCCGAAATTTATCCGTTTTCGTCTGAAGTTGATATATTTGATATCAAGCCGTGGACAGATCATGAAATTTTTCAGCAACTGATTGAAAGTAATTTCACTGGTAGTGTCTGGGCATTGAGAAGTAAATCCCGCCACGCGAAATCAAAGACTTACAGAAGAGATTTTGATAGCGGATAATCTGTAAGATTAGAAAAAAAATAGAGTGAGGCTAACCTATGCTTTATCTAACTGCTATTGTCATAGTTTGTGTGCTATTTTCCTCAATCCAACTGACGGTGGTAGCACAACGCATTAACAACATTCCTGATCCTGTTCCGCCTCCGACGACCGTACGTGAAACTTTTAAATTGGATCCGTTTTATGTGCAGTGGCTTGATGTGGAGGGGTTGCCTATTGTCGCATCGGCGAAGGTGAATCCGTATGCGCTGAAGGAAGCGGCATGGCTTATTCGACAGATGGTCGGGCATCGGGAGGATGTGTTGCAGGCACTCGCAAAAAACAGTGTGCGTTTTGCTGTGATGGCATATAGCGAACTCACGACAGAGATCCCCGAACATAGCGATCTTCAACCCGACTATTATTGGGACCGACGCGCACGCGGTTTGGGTTCCACGCCATCAAGACCGGCTGTGAGTTGTGGTGAGGAGAACCTGCTTAATTACGAAGGTGATCCGTATTCAACTGAAAATATTCTGGTGCATGAGTTCGCACATGCGATCCATCAGATGGGATTAAATACGGTGGATCCGAGTTTCGATGATCGGCTTAAGGTACTGTATGATGCTGCGGTTGAAAAAGGGTTGTGGGAAAACACGTACGCTATCACGAACAAGGCGGAATACTGGGCTGAAGGTACGCAGTCTTGGTTTGATACGAATCGGGCAAACGATGACCAGCACAATCATGTTGATACCCGCGACAAGTTGAAAGAATACGATCCTGCACTCGCTACGCTGTTGACTGAGGTTTATGGCGATGGGGATTGGCGGTACACGCAGGCGATAACCCGCACGCATCTCTCACATCTCCAAGGGTTCAATCCTGAAGGTTCGCCGAAGTTTGAATGGCCCCGTGAATTAATAGAGTTAGCAGAATTTCACCAGCTGTTGAAGGACCCGAACAGCGAAGGTGGTGACAGGTGGGTAGACTTGGACGGACACGATCCGAGTCTGTTGTCAAATCTAAGATCAGGTGATAGCCGGACGGAAACTGCGATCATCTTTGTGAATCTCACCGAAGCCGAGATTGCGTATTATTGGGTAGATGGTGCGGGTAAGGAGCGGCACTACGGTAAGGTTGCCGCGGGTGATTTTGTCAATCAGCATACTTATACTGGTCATATTTGGTTGGTCAAGGATGCCGATAGTGTTAACCTTGCTGTGTTCCGTGCTGAAGAAAAGACGGGTCGTGCGCTTTTAGGTGCAGCACAGTCGACTCAGGAGAAATAAGAGTGAGTGAAGTCGTCCAGAAGGTTACTGCCTTTATCGTGCGTGAAAGGGATGGTGTCAAAGAATTGCTTGTCTTTAGGCATCCGACTGCGGGGATTCAGATCCCGGCGGGGACTGTTGAGGTGGGTGACGACCTGGCGACCGCTGTGAAGAGAGAGGTTTATGAGGAAACAGGGTTACAGTCTGTGGAAATTGAGGCGTATCTGGGGTGTTTTGAAAATGAGTTGTCGGAAGGTGAGCGAATAATAGCGGAAACGACGCAGGTTTATATTGAACCCGATTTAAACGCGATGCCTTACAAGGAAAAACTCACGAAGGGAATGACTGTCAATTACCATTCCATACAGGAAGATTTTACGCATATTTCGTATATTGAATACGACAAACATCCTAATCCGACATATATCTGCTATAATATTACGGGATGGGTGCCGAATGAAAACATAAGTGCGCAGAAGACGAGGCATTTTTTCTTGTTAAGCACACAAGCGGAAACAGAAGATGCATGGGAATTGGAGAGCGATAGAGGGCACATTTTTAGTCCGTATTGGACACCGCTTTCGCCGAAACCCAATATTATATCGCCACAAGACAGATGGCTGGATTTTGTCTACGAGAAAATCTGAATTGTAGTAAAATGGACATTAGAATAGATTGCGGTTCTAACTTTTCAGTTAGCGTATTGGAAAACGAGGGAAAAGAATTATGAAAAATCTTAAACTGACTTCACTCGGACAAATCTCGGAAGCCGACATCACCTTTGGAGATCTGACAGTATTCGTCGGTGAACAAGCGAGTGGAAAAAGCATTCTGATCCAACTTATGAAGTTAATTTTAGATACAGGTGATATTACGCAAACGCTAAAAAAACACGGTTTTGATTGGCAGAAAAATACTGAGAATTTTTTGTACCTTTATTTTGGTGAAGGGATGCAGAAAATCTGGGACAAGGATGAGACAAAAGTCACCGTTGATAGTAAAGTAGATTTTTCGCCTCAAAAGGCGTTATTGAGGCGAAAGACAAAGGAAACCCTCTTTCTGATGCCAGCACACCGGGTTGTGACACTTAAAGATGGATGGCCACGCGCGTTTACAGACTATGCAACAAGTGACCCGTATGTGGTCAAGCAATTTAGCGAGGAATTGCGGTTGTTGATGGAAAAAGGGTTGGGTTCAGGTGAACGTGCTATATTTCCGCAGGAGGGTCGCATGAATAAAACACTCCGAGACGCGATCGGTAAAAGCATCTTTGGAGAAGCTGAGGTCAGATTAGATAGATCCGGGTTACGTAAGCGCATTGTCTTAGACGTTGCGGGGAGCCAACTGCCGTTTATGGTTTGGTCTACTGGTCAGAGGGAATTCACACCTCTCCTATTGGGTCTGTATTGGTTAATGCCTTCTGGGAAAGCGCGGAAGAAAGATAATATCAACTGGGTTATTATTGAAGAACCGGAAATGGGGTTACATCCTGAAGCGATCTCAGCACTGCTTCTTATTTTTTTAGAACTTCTAAGGCGAGGCTACAAAGTTATTATTTCTACGCATTCGTCCCAAATTTTAGAACTCATCTGGGCAATTCGACTCATTGCTAAATCAAAAAAAGCACCAGCACGGTTAAGACAGTTGTTGGATTTGAAAGCAAATGCCTATTCCAAAAACCTCACGGAGACAATCTTGAATGAAAAAACTTTCAAAACCTATTATTTTTCTCGTCAGGAGAGTGTTGTGAGCGTCAAAGACATTTCAACCTTAGATGCTGAAGATCCGGATGAAGCAATATCGGATTGGGGGGGGTTGACGCTATTTAGTACGAAGTCTGCTGATGTTGTTACAGAAGCTGTGTGGGAGAGTGACCTTTGAATTTTATTAATGCTGTTGGGCGTACACCCGAAATTGCCGAGTGTCTGAAAAATGGGTTACAGGCGTTGGGAGGAAATAGTAGAAAAATAAAAGTCCGTGTGACCAGGGACCTAAAAGGAAGTGTTGATATAGACACTTGTCTCGGAAGGCGTTATCGGAATGCCCCTCGTTGGGATTACGTATTCGGTTATAAAGACCGCGTTTACTATGTTGAAGTTCATCCGGCGGACAATACGCGTAAAGTAAGAGAAGTCACAGCGAAATTGCAGTGGTTAAAGCAATGGCGCGCGCGTTCAGCGGCAGACCTTGAAGATTTGGAGAGACAGAGTACTTACCACTGGATTTCTACAGGAAAAACAGCATCAAGCGTGAAAAGAGGTAAATATCTTCAGATATTGGCACAAAATGGTATCCGTGGGCCGGATTCTGTATTGAACGCTGATACTGTTCCATAAACATATCACTGTCAAAACTCCTCTCATTTAACACAATTCTCTTGGAGGGAACAGATGGCAACATATCGAGCAGGTGTAATCGGTTTAGGACGTATGGGCAGCACATTTGACGACGAAATCACACAAGGCGGGTCACTGTTTCTGCCGTATTGCCATGGTCCGACTTACTATACTGCACCGAATGTCGAGTTGGTGTCGGGTGCGGATCTGCATGCCGAACAAGGCGCGATTTTCGGTGAACGGTGGGGTTTGGGTTCAGACCATATCTACGGTGATTATCGTGAGATGCTGGAGAAGGAGAATCTGGACATCGTCAGTGTTTGCACGACGGCACGGGTGCGTTCGACTATTGTGCAAGATGTGGCGCGTTCCAGTGTCAAAGCGATCTGGGCAGAGAAACCGATTTCGCTGAGCCTCGCTGAGGCAGACGAAATGGTGGAGACCTGCCGTGCAGAGGGTGTCGCGTTGGCAATCAACTGCGCGCGACGCTGGAATCCGTTTTTTAGCGAAGCTCGAAAACTGATAGACGAAGGCGAGATCGGCGACGTGCTTCAGGTGACGGTTTACGCCCAATGCGGACTCTCACATAACGGTAGCCACGCCATTGATATTCTGCGCTATATGGCAGGTGGAAACGTGGAATGGGTCTTCGGTGAGATGCAGTCCGATGCAGCCGCCGCGGGTGAAAGCGACCTGCAGGGAAACGGTTACCTCGTTTTTGATAACGGTGTACGTGCGTACCTGCGGAGTACGGCTTGTGGTGCTGCGCCGTGGGAGGTCGATGTTATCGGGACAACCGGACGTATCCGTTCTATTAACAATGCCGAAACGTTTGAATTGATTCGTATGGTCCCCGGCGGACGGCGTGGACGCGGCGTGCCTGCGAGGTGTCCGTTCCCGATCCCTGTGCGGATGCAAGGTATGGGACTGACAATCGTTGAGGATCTCATTAATGCTGTTGAGAACGGGGGTTCGCCGAAGTGTTCGGGTGAAGACGGGCGCGCAGCGTTAGAGGTAGCCGTTGCGCTCCGAGAATCACATCGTCGGGGCGGTGTGAAAGTTGAGCTGCCGATTGAAGACCGGAGCCTCCAGATTCTTTCATCAGAGATTCGGGGAGACGATACGCCTGCCCGAATTCGGAGATTGCAAGCCAGTTGATAGAAAAGGAAAAATTAAAAACATGAAGCCAGCAGATTATGCGTTTTTTAAAGAGAATGGCTATATCTCACTCGGTAAGATTCTGAGCGATGCCGAGGTCAAGCATTTTGTCCATGTCTTTGACCGGGATCGCACTGAAGTTGCGGATCACTGGTATCGCATTGGACATCACCAGACCGTGAATTGCGATGCACTTCTGACTTCACCTGAATTTGATACTGTGATTCGGCATCCGATCGTCATGGATTGCCTACACACACTGATGGGCAATGCGCCATGCTTTTCAGAGATCTGCATCCGACACATGGCACCGTACGACGATGGGCTGCATCGTGGCTGGCATCGAGATGGTCCGAGGCACTGGCTTGAACATCCGTTGCGTATCGGATTCATGCAGTTGATGCTGTATTTGACCGATGTTGATGAGACGACGCACTGTTTCTCCTTATCACCGGAATCGGTGGCAGCTGAGATTCTCGAAACAGAGGCGCAGTTGGCGCGTGGTGGAATCGTCGATTTATATGGTCCTGCCGGAACAGCCGTCCTATTTAACATCGGTGTTTTGCATACCGCTACGACCCGTCCGACGCAGGCAGAAAGGAAGACGGTGCAAGTCTATTACGGGCATCCGAACCGTCAGTACTTGAGCGAAGATTCGTTGATACCTGTCGAACTTTGGCGAGACCATCCCGACCGTGAGGCGCGCGCCTTTTATGGTGTGCTCAACGATAAGACGCGCGACTACCTCGAACACACGGCTTCAACCGGTGAACTGTCGTTTGAGGAGACTCTGGTGCTCCTTCGCGAACTGGATGTCAAGTATAACAGGCGGCGGCAGTGAACTGGCGAATGTGAAATGACAGAACGCTTTAGTTGCGAGTTGGTGTTGTTATCGCCTAAAGCGCTGCGTCTGTCAAGACTTCTGCCTGCACCGGATTTACGTAGCACTGATAATGGCGTTCGACATCTGCTGTTGGCGTAACACCTTCGTGGACATAGACCCCAAATCGTAGACGGAAACGGTCATCTTCGAGTTCGTCAGGCGGATGGTGGAGGATGCTCATCTGTTCCTGTACAGCGATTTCGCCGAAAAAGCCTGGATGCTCAGCGTTTTCTGGGTGATCAAACAGGGCAATACCTGCCACGCCGTCTCCGACGGTGCCGCCTAAATCGCACCACCGGGCGCGTTGATGATGCACCGTTGTTCTACCGATCTGTCCTTCAGAATTTTCAACGTGTCCTTCCTCTGGGATACCCATTGATGGATTCAAGCGTGCGACACAAAGGAATTGACGATCACCGATGTCGAGGGGTGGTGTCGTTTCGTGTCTAATTTCCAGAAACCGCCGCGTATCATCCGCGTACCATACCCGTGCGGTGCGCGTCTCTGTCATAATCACGTCGCCATCCCCCTTGACGTGGATCAGGTCTTCGACGAATTCAGCGTAGACATTCCCTTGCGTGATTCGGACAAAGCGTTGGTGCAGCATCTTCCCGCAGGGTCCATAAGGCGGTTCATCCCAATCCGACCAGATATTCGCAGACCCACCTTCACCGTGTCCTCCGTAGGCGAGATAAAGTCCTGTGTGATGTGGATGGTCGCTGCCGCCAGCCCCGCGGATGACAGTCCCATGATTCACGTTGAGGGGCCAAAAATAAGGTTTCCAGACACCGAGGAAGTTGTATCGTGCGAATAACGCGTCATCGGCAGAGATGAGCAGATGCGCCGGTTTCTGTTCGATTTGGTAACGCGCTTTCGGTGGCGGTTCGTTGGTCTGTCGGATGGCGTAATGTGCCGATGCCTCTGCTGGAAGTTCGCCTGTCTGCCATGCCAGTTCACGTAGCGTCGGTTCAAATTGACAGGGGACATCCTCGCCGGAGCCATGACCGTTCGCATCCGTTATGGACATCGCAAGTCCTGAAGTCCCTTCTTGCCAATCGGGAAAGTAACGTTTGGGTTTGAAAGGCAAGCGGACGAGGTCATTCTGCCGCTTGACAGAACCCGCCTCAATTTTGATGATTACACTTCGATTTTCTGTCAATGATTAACTCCTTTTTGATTGTACACATTCAGTTCAACATAAGCCTGCCGCTCACGTCAAATTCACTCGGTTTCATTCAGATGGACAGAATTTCTTTAATCGCTGCTTAGATTATCCTTCAATTCTGCCTTTGTGTCAAGTGTAAGGTTCAGGCTAAGGGCCACTATGAATACCACAAATTCCAGTTGACAATAGTTCAATCAAGTAGTATAGTTACACCAAGTTAAATCCATCTAAATTGTAGGCGGCAAAGAGAATGAAACGCAATAAGCGGATGTACCATTCATTTTTAGGAATATGGTTTGAATTGGAGAAGTAGGAGATAGTATGCTAATTCGCGGTGAAGACAGTGCGATTGATCTTCCGTCCACACTAACGGAAGCGGAGAAATGGCACTACGATCTGTTCGGCTATCTGGTGCTTCGGCAGGTGTTGTCACCGGCAGAAGTCGAACAGATGCTTAAGATTGCAAACGAATGGTTTGCGCATCCTGAAGTGGTGCCTGAACCCGTAAACGTCACGCAAGACGAATATAGTGGTGTGTTGAACAATGTTCAGTACGGAGACCGGGTTTTCGAGCGGTTATCGCTTAACGAGAAAGCCTTACGGATTGTGATGGGTCTGATGTGGAACCGTCCGAGGCTTTTCAATTGCGCCCTCGTCTTGCAGAAGCAACGTCCTATCCCTGAAGGCGAAAAGGAGAGACTCCACCGCGACACGAGCGGTTTTGACTTTCCGGATGGATTCCATAACCCGCACAACGATTACCAAGCTGGAAATGGACAGATCTATAGTAATTATGTCAACACTGCCATAACGCTCGTTGATGTGCCGAAGGACAACGGTTTTATGTGCATCCCCGGCACACATAAATCGGAAATCAAGTTACCTCCGACGCTCGACATTGATAACGAATGGGCGCCTGCAATCACATTTGAATTGAAGGCAGGCGATTGCCTCATTTTCTCATCGCGACTGATGCACGGCGCAAAGTTTTGGAAAGAGGATTATCCGCGTCGCGTCGTTTTCAATCGTTACCAATTCAGTTTCTATTTCAATGAGAACTATAACCTACCTATGACAGCACACCGCCACTGCATTTCTGACGATCAATACGAATTGGAATCAGTCCAACGGAGCGAAAAGGGGTTTGCCAAACGGATTCTCGAAAAACTCGGCTTTATATAGCAAGTTTTGGCTTGCAAGCTACGCCAAAAGGAGAGGAACTATGCTAACACAGGAAGAAAAGTGGTACCTCGATCTGCTCGGCTATTTTGTGGTGCGAAACGCCGTGCCGAAAACGGATGTTGAACTGATGAAGGCGCAGATGTTCGAGTGGTACAAGTGGGACGAGGCGGATTTCAAGCCACCTATGCGTATCAATGCTCCAGAAGGGAAGCCGTGGTGGGTTTATAACATGCATTACGGGCATGAGGCGTTCCAGAGGCTTATTTTGAACCCAGAGATATTACGGGTTGTGACTGCGTTGACATGGAACTATCCACGCGTTTTCGATGTCGTGGCGAATATCTGCTATCCGAATGCTGACGGTTTGGAACTCCACGGCGGACATAAAGGCTGGTTCAGAGGTCCGTATCACCAATATCAAGTCGCCAACGACGAGGTCTTCGCGAGTTTCTTCAATCTCTCCGTTTCATTGGTAGATGTGCCGCCCGGCAACGGGTTTGCCTGCATTCCGGGTAGCCACAAATCTAACTTCCAGTATCCTGAACACATCACGATGGACGATCCGCCGCCGACGGTTCACAATGTTCCTGTGAACGCTGGCGACTTCATCGTGTTTCTGCCGAACCTGCGGCACGCCGGACGACGCTGGACTCACGATGCCTATCCGCGAATGACGGTGTTCTTACGCTGGATCTATGCGAAACAGTTTCATCATGTAGACGCGTCCTTGTGGCCTCCGTTTGACGCACATAAGGACGAGATCCCGGAAGCACTTCACGAGCTTGGAAGCCGCGACCACGGACAGCGAAAAGCGTTAGATGAACGCATAGATCCGTTTAAAGTGGACGTGCCAGAATAAGCGGTCTACGCAGCAAAATTTCAGAAAAGCGTTGACCTGAAGTCGGAAAATTGATAAGATGCAGAAAGAAATTATTCTTTGTTTTCCCGTACTGGAGAGATAGATGGCAGCCCCGACAAACCGAGAAGTGATTGCCCAGTGGCGCGATAAACCCGCGCCGCTGCTTGCATTGTTACACGCATTCCACGACCGAGACGGATTTATCTCGGAGGCAGTTCTTCGCGACATCGCAGTTGGACTTCGGATTCCGCTCGCCGAACTTTTTGGCACTGTAACCTTTTACCACCATTTTGCGCGTGAAGCACCCGGACAAGATGCACCGCGTGTCTGTACCGGACCCGTCTGCCGGTTGCAAGGCGGTCTGGAGATCCTTGAGGCACTCAGAGACGAAGGGGCGACCGAGATGCCGTGTGCTGGGAGATGCGACGATTGTGTGCCGGTGCTGAAAGGGCATCAGGTATTCATTGGAAAGCAAGTGGACACCCTCTCTGTACAACTTTCCCCTTTACCGCTACCCTATCCGGGTGATGGTGAAGAGTGTATCTTCGCCGAGATCCGCGAACCGGAACACGACACTCTATCAGGTTACCGACGTACTGGCGGTTATGAAGCGTTGAGGCGTGCAGTGACGACCCTCACACAGGCAGATGTAATTGAGACCCTCAAGGAGAGTCAACTCGCGGGTAGAGGTGGTGCCGGGTTTCCGACGGGTATGAAGTGGGAATCGGTCTTGAATGCGCCCGGTGAACCGAAAACAATCGTCTGCAATGCCGATGAAGGCGAACCAGGATGTTTTAAAGATCGGGTTATTCTCGATTATGCACCGCATGCGGTGATTGAAGGGATGGTGCTTGCGGCTTACGCGACGGGGGCGACGCGCGGGTTTATCTACCTCCGATATGAGTATCCAGAGACCTTAAAAACAGTTGAACGCGCCCTCTCAGAAGCAGAAACAGCAGGATTACTTGGCGATGCTATCCTTGGAAATAAGCATGGGGGTGAAGACTTTAACTTTCATATCTACATTCGACGTGGCGCGGGTGCTTACGTCTGCGGTGAAGAGGGATCGCTGTTGAATAGTCTCGAGGGGAAACATCCGTTTCCGCGGAATCGTCCACCCTATCCTGTGACGCATGGGTTTGAGAACCTACCGACTGTTGTGAACAATGTGGAGACGCTCGCTGCAGCGACACAGATTCTACGACACGGTGCCGCGTGGTATAAGGGTCTGAGTTATGATGAGGACTTGGCAGGTACAAAGATTATTAGCCTCTCTGGCGACATCCGGCGACCTGGGAATTACGAAGTACCGTTCGGACTTCCCTTGAAAACGCTTCTCTACGAATGGGCAGGGGGTGCGCCGGACGGACGCGAGATTCAAGCGATTACGACAGCTGGACTTTCTGGCGGATTTATTGCAGGCGACGATTTGGATATTACTATTGATGAACCGAGTTTTCAAAAGGTTGGCGCAATGCTTGGCGCAGCAGGGATTATGGTGTTTGATAACACACGGGATATGCTTGATGTGGCACGCAATGCAATGGAATTCTTTGCTGAGGAGTCTTGCGGGAAATGTTTTCCGTGCCGTATCGGTACGCAGCGGTTGACGGAACTTTTGTCTGAACCGTTAGGCGCAGATTCGGAGGCACTGATCTCGGAAATCGGGGCAGTCATGCGGGCAACGAGCGCGTGTGGACTCGGTACCGCGGCTCCGAACATTACAGACAGCCTAATCCGTTATTTCTAAGTGGATTATCGGTTTAATGGGTGTCGGTTGTAGGTTGTCAGTTAAAAGGCTGCGGATGAAGGATAAAATCTTTGTAATACCAGGAGGTATTAACTGGAAACTGGGAACTGACCACTGAAAACTATTAAAGAATGTGGAGTCGCGGGTTTATACTTCTTTGCGCCATCGTATTTGTTGTCGGTTTGGTGACGGGACCGGTACAGATGCTGTTTCCGGTCTATGCGGAGACAGTTTTAGAGGAGAGTGCGCTGTTCGCGGCACTGTTGCGCGCATTGCCTATCGGACTCGGTGGTATCTCGGCACTGATCGGTGGGACGCTCAGCGACCGGTTCGGACGGAAACTGACCGTGCTGATCGGGATGACCGGGGCAGTCGTAGTCGGCACCCTTTTTACGACACAGATACCGTTGTTCCTGTGGGGCATCCTCTGTTATGAAGGGATTGCTTCCGGTTTCAAAACCGCAGGCGGGCAGACCTATCTCATTAGTTCGGTATCGCCTGAACGGTTAGGGTTAGCGACAGGACTGTACTTCATCAGCAGTACTGTCGGGAATGCGATAGGGAGTGCTGTTGCGGGTGAAGTTATTGATCGTACCAGTTATAGTACTTTTGGAATCGGTGCGGCGGTTCTGGCGGGTGTTCTGTTTGTAGGTGCATGCTTCTCTCTACCTCGGTTGGCACACGCTTCGGAGACACAAGGGAAGCGTCAGGGGATATGGAAATCGACGCTTAACGTTGAGGCGTATCTGAAGTTGATTCGGCGGCGAGAGATGCAGATGCTGGTCGGTTTACGCGTTTTTCCGACCTATTATTGGGGTTCCGTGAACCTGCTGATGCCGGTCTTGATTGAACGTATTGCTGGCGTGAAGGCGACGGGTTATTACGGTGCAGTCAGTCTTTTGTTCGCTTTCGGGTGCCAATTGGCTGTCGGACGGATATGCGATGTGGTTGGGCACCGTGCGCCTGCGCTTGTGGCGAATGCAATCGTTACACTTCTCGCTTTTGGTGTGGCGTTCTTTCATAATTCTTTCATTGGACTGCAGGTCTTCGGGATCCTCGGTGCGGGTGCGGCGTGGGCACTTTCGACGACGATCCCGCGATTTATCAACGAATTTACTGAACCTGATGAGAAGGGACACGGTGTCGGATTGACGCATTTGGCGTGGAGTACCGGGTTTCTTCTCGGTTACGTCGCAAGCGGTTTTCTGGTTTACATCTCTGTTCATGTTCCGTTTATTGTCGCAGGAATTTCCCTGATTTTTTCGACGGGTATTGCTTATAGGCTCTGGTGGACGAATATTGGCAGCACAAACTAAAAGTTTGTGCTACTTTCAAACTAATAAAGGAATGCATAATGGCTATTATAGAACTTGATTTAGAAAATGCAGAACATCTTGAACTCACAAATGCGCAGTGGCGTTTTGGCGAAGGGCTTGTCCCGGGTGAACCGAACGGCGGCTTGGTCGATCGGTTGGCAGAAGTGTCTGCTCGCCTCGCTGATTATGACGATTCCGGGTGGCCGGTTTGTGAGAATATCCAAGAAATCATCTTATCCGGACTCTGCTTCGGTTGGTATCGGATCACAGTCACGATTCCCGAAGCGGTCGATGGAACGTCGGTCGCGGGTTCAAAGGTTTGGTTTCATACGTGCATTGACGACTACGGTGAGGTCTGGGTTGACGGTGAGATTGATCTGGCTTTCGGAGAGTCCGGACGTGGTGCTGCCTCGGGTTTCAATGCGCCGCAGCGCGTCGTTGTGACGGAAAGCGCGGAACCCGGTGCGAAACATGTCATTGCCTGCTTGGCTATTAACGGTCCGCTTGCCAGACCGGGTGGCGGTATTTTTCTCCGTTTTGCGAAGTTGGAATTTGAGTCGGAGTAGAGAAGATTAAAAAAGCGGAAAGTTGTAAGGTGTAGCTAAAGTGAACTAAAGTTGGGTTGTGACATTGAACATAACTTGTAAAACTTTAGGCACTTCCAGACTTGTCAACTTTTCGCTTCTTTTCGGAAGGAAATCAGTGTTTAAAAAGGCTGTCGTCCTACTGAGTGGCGGTTTAGATTCAACGACAACCCTCGCTATCGCTCGTGATGAAGGTTATGAAACCTACGCCATGAGTTTTCGGTACGGTCAACGGCATACGGTGGAGTTGCAGTTTGCAGAGAAGGCGGCAAAAGCGTTAGGTGTGAAACAACACACAATCGTTGACATCGATCTGCGTATCTTCGGTGGTTCCGCCTTGACAGCGGATATTGCAGTGCCGAAGGATAGAGTTGATGAAGAAATGGGTGATAGCATACCGATAACGTACGTGCCTGCTCGGAACACGATTTTTCTCTCCTACGCGCTCGCTTGGGCTGAAGTGCTCGTCGCGGATACCATTTTTATCGGTGCTAACGCTATTGATTATAGCGGGTATCCGGATTGTCGTCCGGAGTACATAGACGCGTATCAAACGATGGCGAACCTTGCGACGCAAGCCGGTGTTGAAGGAAAAACAAAATTAGAAATCCGTGCCCCACTTATTGATAAAACGAAGGCGGAAATCATCCAAATTGGCACTGCACTCGGTGTGGATTATAGCCTCACCTTAAGTTGTTACGATCCCGATGTGGAAGGCAAAGCTTGTAGCGGCTGTGATAGCTGCCTGCTCCGAAAAAGAGGTTTTAAAGAGGCAGGTGTCCCCGACCCGACACACTATAGTTGAACGAGGGTCCGTAACCTTCTGATAGCAGTGCTTTGATGTTTGATAATTTCTTTCTCCTTGATAATCCTGATACCTTGTTGTATAATATCTCTATGGCCCAACGATACAAAACAGTAGGAAAAGAGAGCCAGAATAGGAGGGACACATGCAATTTGATAACCGAGCACCACTATCAATTGAGGAGTTTATTACTTGTGATACCGAGATTATGAGCGGCACCCCGGTGTTCAAAAATACCCGCGTTCCGATAAAAAACCTCATCGATTATTTAGAGGTAGGGGAAAGTCTTGATGAATTTTTGGAGGACTTTCCATCAGTCAGCCGCGAGCAAGCGATCCAAGCATTGGAGCTCGCGAAAGAAATGCTCCTAACACACGTCTATGCACATTCTCATTGATGAATGTTTGCCTAAAAAACTAAAACGCGAATTAACAGGGGATACCGTTTTCACGGTGCAGGAAAAAGGCTGGGCTGGCATAAAAAACGGGGAGTTGCTCCGCCGAGCAGAAAACGAGTTCAATGTTTGGGTGACTGCCGATCAAAATATTGAATATCAGCAGAACCTCAAGCACTTTGATATTGCTGTTATTGTGTTAGTCGCGCCTCGGAATGAATTAGAAGCCCTGCTCCCGCTGATGCCCCGGCTGCAGAGAGTGTTACAAACCATTCAACCCCACGAAATAATTTACATTCGCTCCTAAGAAATTCAGTGTGATTCTTTTGATGGAGCTTTCTAACTACACCTAAACATAAAATTATGGTAAAAGCAGTTTTCTTCGATTTTTACCAAACGTTGGGCGTTTGGGGACAATCGCTTAGACCGAGAGTTCAAAAACTCACAGACCGGTATCGGTGTGAAATTGATTGGGAACGCTATGACACAGCACGCGAAAATCTCTATGCGGATGCGTCAGGGTCAGACCCGATGACCCACGATCTTCTGGAGACGATGCAGCAGATCATTGATAGTTACCGAGATTTTCTGGCAGTGCTTGGTGTTCAGGACTACTTGGACCAAATGACATGGGAGTTGCTACAATCTGAGCACTCCCTTTTTGCTGCCGGTGCTGCTACGCTCTACGATGACACTGTCCCGACACTTGAATATCTACGGGATGCAGGTTTTAAATTAGCGATTGTTTCCAATTGGGATACGCCGTTGGATCCACTCACCGAACGGTTGGGAATTGCCGACTATTTTGACACGATTACCTCTTCACATGATGAACGCGTCCGGTCCGCGAAGCCGGATCCGCATATTTTTGAGTGGACGCTGAGACAGGTCGGCGTTTCTGCAGCGGAAGCCGTGCATGTCGGGGATACCTACCAGGCGGATATCCTGGGGGCGGAAAATGTTGGTATTCGTCCAATACTGATTGACCGAGACGGGACACAGGTTGGCAGATGGAAAGAGACAATTCGGAGTTTGTCTGAGTTGCCGAAGCTGCTTTAGGGGAATTATGATAAAAGCTGTTTTCTTTGATTTTTATCAAACATTGTGTTTTCAAAGGCATTCGCTTGAGGAAAACCTTGAAAGAATCGCTGAAAGATATGGTGTTGAGGTCAATTGGGAACGCTGTGAAACGGCATTGAAAAGTCTCTTTGCCGGCACATCGGCACCCGCCCCTACTACCGATTATTCTCTACTGGAATCGTCGATAACCGTGATGGCGCGAGAATGCGAATTTATAAGGGAAGTCGGCATTGAGAAGCACGTGGAACAGATGGCGTGGGAACTGTTGCAATCTGGGCACTATCTCTTTGCTGCGAATAGTGCTACGCTCTACGACGATGCTATCCCGACACTTCAGCGTTTCCGAGATGCCGGTTTCAAGTTAGCGATTGTTTCCAATTGGGATACGCCCTTGGACCCGCTCACCGAGCGGTTAGGTATCGCTGAGTATTTTGATGCTATCGTCGCCTCACATGATGCGCGCGTCCGTTCCGAAAAGCCGGATCCACATATCTTCAACTATGCACTCGCTGCAGTCGGTGTTTCGGCGGAAGAAGTCGTGCATGTGGGAGATACATACCAGGCGGATATCGTCGGGGCAGAGGGTGTTGGGATTCGTCCGATATTGCTTGATCGAGACGGTACACAAGCCGATAGGTGGGATGAGACAATTCAGCGTTTGTCTGAGTTACCTGAAATGCTGATACCACGTTAGGTTATGGTCGAATCGGGTCGCCCGGCTGCCAACTCGGACCTAAAAAATCTGGGAAAAAAAAGAAAAAAAGATGGAGAAAAACGGACAGTAAGGCTTCGCTTAAAATCCAATAGATGGCATAAGAAATACATGTGATACAAAAAGCCTGGATCCACTTAATTTCAAAAAATGCTTGAACCACTGCTAAGAGGGTAAGCGCGAAACAGATGTGACCTACAATGTTAATCAATTGGAGTATCAGTTCGAGTGAAGCCAACTGCTCAGTATTCACTTCTGATGGCTTTTTTAAACTTGTCGTGTTGTTATATTCGAGCGTTGTGAGATCACGGGGCAAAGTGGTTAATTCAAGCGTTGTGAGATCAAGCGGCAAACTGATTAAAATGAAGATGAATTGACTTAGTGTAGCTACCAACAGAACGAGATGGCACAGACCTATAATCTTAAAGAAATTTCGGAAGACACCTTCGCCATTGAAAAATAACCGACACGCAAAAAAGAGGAGAACGCTTATCAGGATCCAGTCGATTAATGCCCCAGCGATAGTGAAAAATCCGCTGAGAACCTTAGTATGTGTGGCTTTCAACAAATCCAATCCGAATAAATCCAAATATACCAAAAAATACAACTTCGCCGAAAAGTTGATTACACCATTCAACAGAACAATTGCCAACGGTAACCACATTTTAGGTGTCCAGTTGACGATAATTTTGAAGAATCGCATGCCGTTTTCCTTCTTTCTATCAAACGAATAACTCTGTTTTTTGAGGTTACGTCCTCAACACTTTCTTTGTATGTATCGTCTTGTCATAACGATACCTTTCAACCCTACTTGCGCCGTTTCGCGGGAGGTGGAGGCGGATCTATATATATCTTACCTTGGGCTCTGCGCTTTTTCTCTTTGGCCTTCAAGTAATCGTAGAGTTCCTCTATAGAATTGAATTGGGCAGCAAACTCTTCTTTCATTCGATAACACTCTTCAAGAATAGGATCCGTCTGTGGTTCAGGTTGCTCTTTCATGTGTATTTCCTCAATTAACGCCGCGGGTGTACAGAGAGTTGTTGGTCGGTATCCAGCGGTTAGACAAACGTCAGTGATATGCTGCCGTTTGGTTTCATTAACAATATGCTTATAGTTCCAAGAAACGAGATACTCAATACTGTGGACCACGGCAATAGCAATATGTTGAGCGTCCGGTAGAAATTGCGGTAGCACGGTACCTTCGTTGATCAACTTATGTGCAAGAGCAGCAGCCTCGAGTGACAGAGGCAGTGTCCTTAGGTCGTCTAACAATGTAATCCGACGCTCGGCTTCTCTTGGATCGCCACGTTCAGCTTCTTCCAAAACTATATCTGAAGTGACAAACTCAAAAGGATCGGAATATTCCTCCCACAGCTGCCGGGTTGCTTGTTGTCGATCAGATACCGTTACATCGTTACTGGGGCGTGCTACCAGATAGCTGACTACTGTGGTTTCAATGTAAACTTTCGGTCTTTCTGCTGCATAGTGTAACATAAAAATAGGGATTTTGGCAAATCTATTTCCCAAATCGTGAACGTAACGCCCACAACCCTTACTCAGACTTAGTGTGTGTCAATGGGAGAGATATAAGGTTTCAGGTCCCATAACAGAATCGTACCATCGTAGCTGCTACTTGCTAACAGGGTGCCATCAGGCGAAAATGCAAGCGACTGAATATCGGTGGTATGCCCCCAGAAGGTGGCGATGTTTTCAACGGTAGTCATATCCCACAGACGGATGGACATCTTATCAGTCTGTTGCCACCATCCACCTGCAGCCAGATAGCGTCCGCACGGTGAAAAAGTCAACGCTGCGGGTCTTTGAGATCCTTCAGGTTGGCATATTATCATTCGGGTCTCATAAGTTTTCGCGTCCCAGAACCGAATTTCTCCAAAAACACCACCGGCTATCAAAGTGCCGTCGGGAGAAAAGACGATTGACATTGGAACTTCAGACTGTTCGGTGCCATCTTCCAACCATTGAAGAAACATCTGAATGCCGTTTGGGTCCCCTTTATACTTTGTTCTATCTTGCGGTAAAGTTAAAGGTAATTCCGTAATCTGCTCACCGTTCTCAATGTCCCATACCGTTGCACTTTTCCGCTGGTGTACACTTGCAATCTGCTTTCCATCAGGTGAGAACGCTATTGACCAGATCCAATCTGTTTCTTCCGTAAATGCCTTCAGTTCATAGTTGTGTTCAACATCCCATATACCCAGAACACCGTTAGAATCCGCACTTACCAGTAGATCACCTTCTGGGGAGAATGCAACGGCATAGAGCACTGCTTGATGTCCAGCGAGTTTAATTCGTGGGGCACTTGGTTCCCTAAAGTCCCATATACTCACAGTTTTATCGTAGGAGCTGGCAGCCAATTTATTGCCACAAGGTGAAAAGTCGATGGAACGAACTACCTTGCGACCTTCTGCTTTGAATGTTTTTTGGAGTTCTAACCCTTCAGCATCCCATAACTTAATAATACCTGACCAATGCCCTGTAGCCAGCATACTCCCATCTGGCGAGAACCTGACAGCACCACATGGCGCAAGATGCTCACAAATAGATGCTGGTCGGGAGTTAGGTTCACCAATGTTCGATGTCTGAATTGTGTCTTCCCTATTAATTATTGCCAATTGTAAACTTGTGGGTGAAAAACCGATACGAAAGAGACGTTTTTCACTTTGTAGAGTTCCTAACCTGTTGCCACGCTCTACATCCCAAACGGTGAGCGTTGATGCGCTATCATCTATTCCCACAGCATCTATCCCCACAGCAAGTAGTGCACCATCAGAGGAATAGCCAAGTTTCGGGTGAGACTTCGCGTATGTTGGCATCACTGAAAAGTGGGAGTTTTGTCCCGTTGCAATGTTTTCCTTAAAATCCCACTTGTACAAGGCACCACTTTTATCTGCTGAGATTAGAAATCGACCACACGGAGAAAAGATGAGTGCCACGACAGGGGCAGTATGTCCAGTAAATAAAGCGATGCGTTCATTCGCTTGAATATCCCATATAGAAAGCGTGTTTTCCGGTGTTGCACTTGCAAGCATATTGCCGTTGAAAGAAAAGGTAAGGGGGATGGGGGTGCGAGGTCTATTTTCGAGGGCATCTTCAGCAGTAAATGCTGCGACTTGTTCGCCAGTGTCAAGGTGCCAAACGTGATAGGCATAGTTGTTGCTGGAAGAAGCGACATAGTTGCTGCTGGAAGAAGCGAGGCGTTGTCCATCTGGTGAAAATGTGACTTGACGGACAGGGTTGAACTTCCCCTCACACTTCATTTCAGAAAGACATTGTTGATTTTGTACATCCCACACCTTGATATCTCCGCTTGTATTGCCGGTGGCAAATAAAGTACTGTCAGGCGAAAACGCGATTGTAGAGACTATACCGCCTCTCTTTTCCCAAAATGCAAGCGGATTCATAGTGGGCATATCATATAGCCAGAGTCCGATTTTACTTCCGATTGCAAGTCTATTTGCATCTGGAGAGAGTGCCAGAGAATATGCTGTCCCTCGACCTATCCGGGCGATAGCACCCCTGGGTAATGCACAAGTTTTAACATCCATATCTATACCTCTCCCGTTAGCCTCTCGGTATAAATTTCGATTTTCACCAAAAATTTGTGTTTTGACGATTCTCGGGGTTATATCCGTGAATTAAGTTAGTTTCACAGCAATGTATGCCCTTTTATATCTATTGATAAGCTTCCAGGAAAGCGTCTCTGGAGATTCCAGCCTGCGTACAAATTCGGCGCAAAGTTGAGCCTTTGATGCGCCGATGATTCGGTAGAACTAATACACTTCGACTCCCATCTGGATTTTCACGTGCCATACATATATGATTCCGTTCCCGAATTGGGCGGTATCCTAATCTCTCTAACGCACGAATAACTCTATTTTTGGGGGCATCTGTTGGAAAACGAGGCATCAGACATTCACTTCAGTTACGAAAACGTCCAAGGCAGGTTCCTCAATTTCGAGTTCTTCTTTTCCAAAAGTCTCAATATAAAATCGAATGGCAGAGGTTACGTCCTCAACACTTTCTTGGTATGTGTCGCCTTGCCCTATGACGACACCCTTCAAGCCAAGCGGATAGGCGACATAGCCATCAGTATGTTTTTCGATGATGATCTTGAACGGTTGCATATTGTTTTCCTTACTGCTTTGTCCAGTCAAATTTTCATGGTGGAAAAACGGCTTCATATATCGAGCACATATCGGCAGTGATGCCAATATGTGCGGATAGTTGTTGCTTACTGATGCTTGATTCTTGCCCAGGTCGTCGCTAATTTTCCACGCGGCTTGACGGGTGTCGGTCCAGCTATCAACTGAAGGATGTCGTCTTCGCTGAGTGCCCGATCAAAGACTCTCAATTCATCGATAAGACCGAGCCAAGTTTGCGCATAACCGCCATTCAGCGTGCCTATCCACAACGAGGCGTCACTGTCACCGATGGCGCGATCTGGATGAGAAAACATCCCTTCCAGCGTACCGTTGACGTACATCTTTCCTCGTTCTGTTTCCGGCGCGTTCCCGTCGAAAACGACGACGAAATGGTACCACACATCACTTTCGAGTACTGTCTCGGAAACCATTTGGGTCTGCTCACTGTTCTGGGCATTAACGCGAGCGTACATCTTTACATCGTTCCATGAGAATACCTGATAAACATCGGCATTGTTGAACCCGGCTCGTTTGGAAACAATGCCTCTTGCCAAGGCATCAGCGTTTGTTGTCATTGCCCACGCTGCGATCGTCAATGCCTCCATACCGACAAGTTTGCTGGCATGGGCGACTTCGATGAAATTTGCACTGTCACCGTCAAATTCTATCGCGTGTCCACCGAACTGATCATCAGCCTTGTTTAATGTTCCGTGCACTGTGACATCCGTCGGATTATCCGATGAATCGGTCGGATCGCCGTCTTCATCGAATGAGAGATAAAGCACCATGCCCTCTTCGACGGCGGTCCCCTCTCCAAGGGGTACTATGAGTGTGATTACTAAAGCGACGAATAATAAGCGGAGCGAGGTTTCAATGAATCTCTTGGTCATAATGAATCTCCTTGTAATACAATTTCTGAATGTATAGTAAAACCTAAAAATATCAGGGCACTTCTTAGCACGACGGGCAATGAATTGCCCTACTACGAACGGGTATTTGTTAAGAGGTGAAGGTCTACATAATTCTAAGTTTTACTATAAATATTGCCTGTCCAATTTTTCTGAAAAGGTCTACGGTAGGCACAAACTAACAATTTATGCTACGGGTTCGTATTGAAAGATACGCAATTAAAAATGGTACAACATTATTCTGCTTATCTTGCCTTAATTTGTCCCCATGTTGTTGTGGCTTTTCCATGCGGTTGGACGGGTAGGAGTTCTCCAGCCATCGACAATTTAATATCGTCTTCGGTTAGGACACTGCTCCAGACTCTGACCTCATCGATGAGCCCGTTCCACGTTTGCGAGTACCCTTGATTGAGTGTGCCGATCCATAACGGTTCTTGACCACTGCTAACTTCAGCTTCGGGGTGATCTACTTCGTTTTCGAGTTCACCGTTGACGTAGAGGAGTTGCTTCTTTGTTTTCCCGTCATAGATATAAGCGAGATGCATCCATTTTTTATTTTCTAAGATGGATGTTGACGAAATTTGTTGGCCGTCTTTGGCGTTAACCCTCGCCCAGAACTTGCTCTCATTCCACGAAAAGAGATTGTAAACATCTCCGGCCTGCCATCCTGCGCGTTTCGAGACGATCCCTCTTGCGAGGGCATCTGTCCCAAAAGGTTGAACCCAGGCTTCAACTGTCAACTGTTTCATACCTTCGAGATCAGCAGTGTGTGCGACTTCGACAAAATTCGCCGCGCCTCCGTCAAATTCAAGCGCGCCGTTAATTTTCCCCTTGACCCATTTCAAATTACCGTTGATGCTGGCTTGGTTTCCATTACCAGAGGCATCTTTGGGATTTTTCCCTGCACCATCATCGAAGGGCAGATAGAGCAGTAATGTCCCTTCATCGACTGCCTGTGCCGTGTAGATACCGACAACAAGCAGAAGTGTCAGACCGAAAGAAAGTATGCGCATGATCTTTCCCCTTTGTTAACTTGAGTTTTACCTTTATAGCTTCATCTTTTAGATTGGGTTCCCTCTGTGTGCGCAAACTGGAAAGTATGCGCTACAAAATCTCAATTTTCGTCTTAACATTCAAAACGCCTTAAGGCATCCAGACATTCCATTCCTCTTTTTTCTCCCATCTGCGGCATGCGCGGCATAAACACATATATCGGATTGCGAAACGTGGGGCAGAACTGACATTCATTGTGCCATTATGTGGCAGTAAGTGGTGAAAAAATAGCACATCTCCCTGTTTGACAATGACCTCTATGGGTTCGCCTAAATCCATCTCTCGCAGTTGGGGTCCCATATCACGGATATGGTTAGAGAACCCTGGATTGTTTTTTCGGAATTCACGGATGCGTTGTGGGCCTCCGGGCCATATTATCGTCGTTCCGCTGTGCGCGTTCGCATCGGTGAGATAGGTTAAACTGGTCACTCGAAACGTTCCCGGATCTAATCGCAAATCTCGGAAGTCGCCATCTAAATGTGGCGATGGTCTTTTCCACTCGGCTGAAACGGGGAATTTATTGATTGCCCAGATACCATCAGGATGCTGCCTTTCACAATTCGGAATCTCTGGGTATAGGGAGGCAAGTTGCGTGAGGATAGCGAGATAGTCGGGTGTGCAACATGCTAAAACATCTGGATGGGTAACACCGAAAAGTTCAGTCCGCTCTCCCGTCCTTTGTATGTAAAATTCAGAGCGGGGTGGATGTTTGAGGTGTTCCCATGAACCCGGATTATCAGCATCCATTCCCATCATGTCCCACATCGCTTCCTCTGCTTTTCTGGCAATCTCTTGTGGAATTAATCCGGAAAAAAGTAGATAACCTGTTTCTTCAAATTGTGCTAATTGCTGTTTTGTGAGCATATTTTCCTCCCTGATCTTTTGAATTGATTGGTAGGTTAAGATGACAGGACACGATGGATTTGCTCTATACAATTGGCGTGATTCAGTTGTTTAATTTTTATACCATATTTGTACGTTAATTACAAATATTAATCGCGACTGTATGGATCTACTTGGATGTCTAACATCCGCGGTAAGGGTTCGGGATCGAGGTTGGCGACATCAATACCGCTATCCATGGCTTGCATTGCCGCGAGTCCCGCGATCTGACCTGTCGTCATCCATAGTGGCTCCATGCGCAACACCGACATTGCGACATGCGTACTTGACATTGCAACCGGTACGAGTAGGTTGTTCAAATGCCGAGGCAACATCGCACCATAAGGGACTTGACCGGGTTGCGCCGGACCCTCCGCTTTTTTTGGATACCAGAGGACACCCTCCATAAAACCGTCCACTGCATAGCGTCGGTCATGACACGGGTGAACGTCGAATGAATGTTCACCAATCGCGATGGCTTGGTCGATCTGAGGGGTTCGTCCGGTTTTAGGATCAATGGTGAAATTATGTTGTGTTACCAGTGCTCTGCCTTCGATGCGACGACCCTGACGGACGTAGATTTGCCAGGGCCAGTGTCCGTTATCGATGAACTCGTCCTGATGGAGTCCTGCTTGTTTCCATAGATGACGCGTACTTTCTGGTACCCGTGGTTCGTTTTGAAGGAACCAGACGTAACCTGCGGCATGATCAATGTGGAATTGTGCAAGCCGTTGCCGATGCTGCTGTTGTGCCTCGGGCCAACTCCAACTGATACCGGGACAATTCAGACTGGTCAACCGATCAATCGAACCGTTTAGTTGATATTTTTTATTGGGAAGTGGCGTGCCGAGTCCTAATTTTTGGATGCGTCCTGTTGCGAAATCGTCAAGTAGCGGTAGAAAATCCTGTAGGTGTTGTTCGTAGGTTGCTGGTTTTTCGATGGGAACGATCTTATCCGGGTCTGTTGTAAAAATACTCCGAGCACAATAGGCTTGAATGGCAAGCGACGATTCACCTGTATCGGATGTTAGAATCTGTTCACCTGTCCGCCAGTTCATGTAGTGTATGCCTGCCCGTGACTCTCCATATTCTTCGATACTTTCACGTCCGACGCGATACGGCACATCCGCAGCGGCGGCGAGATCGCCTTCGTAGGTCCCGTCGATGAAGGTCTGCGCCGTTACCTGCAGCGGCGATTCGTCAGGCACTTCCAGTTTTACCGATGCGATGCAATCTGCTTCTACGGTTGCGTTAACCAAATGATGTCCTCG
Source organism: Candidatus Poribacteria bacterium WGA-3G (assembly GCA_000406005.1). Classification (GTDB taxonomy): domain Bacteria; phylum Poribacteria; class WGA-4E; order WGA-4E; family WGA-3G; genus WGA-3G. The sequence continues at coordinate 27,050 of ASZN01000029.1, read as the reverse complement.
AAGAAACGTCAAGGCATCCGCTTCTGCCGCGAGAAGTTGATCGAAAACCCGTTCTGCGACCGACGGTTCATAGAACCAACCGTCTTGAATGCGTTTCCAATCATCGGAATTCTCGCCGATGGTTCGCCGATATTCTTCGCGTACACCATTGATGAACTCGATGACCAATCCGCCAAACATCTCTCGCCGGACAGCGTCTGTTGTTGATAATCCGCTTGCCATCATCCCGCCAGGGTGCTGCTGTGGACACGCAAGGATAACTTTACAACCGCGTCGGGCGGCTTCAATGGCGGCCGCACAACCGCCGGGGGTTGAACCGTAGACGAAAACATCGCAGTCCAAGACCTGGTCCGTCTTTTCTTCGGTTATATCTGTATGATCTGTTGGAAGACATGGCATCAGATACTCACTGTGAGTTGCTTCAACCCTACTTGCGCTGTTCCGTGGGAGGTGGAGGCGGATCTATATATATCTTACCTTGGGCTTCACCCTCTTTCTCTCTTGCCTTCAAATAGTTGTAAAGTTCTTCTATAGAATTAAATTGGGCAGCAAACTCTGCTTTCATTCGATAACACTCTTCAAGGATAGGATCTGTCTGTGGTTCAGGTTGCTCTTTCATCTGTATAGTGTAACATAAAAATAGGGATTTTGGCAAATCTAATCACTGAACCGTGAGCGGAGTGCCCATAACCCTTGTCCGGGTTCGCTGATGTAGAAAAAGCGATTGGATCGGTGCGGTTGGAAACCGAACCTACCATGGGGGGTGGGATCGTCGTTGAAGCCATCGGCAAGTGCTTCGGGGTTGTATTTGGCGATCACTTCGTTGAGGGGTGCCCACTCGTAACCAACCGATTCGATTTCGGCTTGCGTGAGGTGTTCGGTCGCATAAGTGACCTTGAAACGTCCTTCGGTGCTGCCGTGGATCAGGTGTGCCGCGGCGGAGAGGTTCTCTTGCAACTCCGGGTTTTCTGAGACAGCGTTGAGTGTTGTCGGTGTGCCACGGTAGCCATACTTTCGGATGAGTCGGTCAATTTCAGGGTCCTCGCCGAATTCACGTAATCCCGGTGCGATGATGATCAGTTCACCGTCGTCCGCCATTGCCATCCGGGTGCGATAGATCGCCTTGTTACCGAGCCATGTGCTTTTAAACTCCCTCGGATCCAAGTAGACGACTACCTTCGATAGCGGTTCATCCAAGAACGTCATGTTAACGGCTCTGCTCAATTCAGCAGCGGTTTCAAAAGTATGGGCATCATCGCCGACATAAAGCCCGCGCATCACGCGCTCGCCGGAGGCATCGGCATCCATGACGCTCATGACATATAGAATACCGAGTTGTTTCAGATAGTGTGCATGTGCGTAGTTTAGGACTCGCCTGACGGAGGTATCTGTGCGTCCCATCAGGCGTTCCATGCCGTCTACGGCACCGAGGAAATGCGATTTGTTGATTGTTTCGACCCCACCTGTCCCGATGAGGACGTTCTTAAATCCGTTGGCGATACCGATAACTTCGTGCGGGATCACCTGTCCGACGGAGATGATGCGTTCGTAGGGGGAACCGGGTAACCCAGCCCCTACAAGGCGACGATTTACGGCGATAGGGATGCTATAGTCGAGTTTGCCAGCGGAGACCTCTTGGATAAAATCGGATGGCACTTCGCCGAAGTCGTGTAGTCCGGTGCGCCAGTTGTGGACGTGGTACGTTGCCTTGGGCAGATCGCCGTACATTTCGGCAATCTGGGGTTCGGTCATCGGCGCGTGCGTGCCGATAGCGGGCAATATATCAAAGGTTGTACCGTTTGCGGTGTCCCAAAGTTCGTAGAGGATCCGGGTGAGTTCGCCTGCGTTTGAATGGAGGCGTGTTATGTCCGGTGGGATCACGAGAATCTTTTTCGGGATGCCACCCAACTTGAGGAGTGCTTCGTGTAGCAGTGCGCGTTTTTCTTCGGGTGTGATGACGGTGTCTTTGCCACCGTGGGCAATATACGTTGACATAGTGTTAGTCCCAATTTCTGAAAAAAGGCGAGGTTGGAAACCTCGCCAGCGAGAGTCAGAGTAAAACCTGATTAATAAGCAGCCTTAATAGTGCCCCATGTTGTGCTTAGTTTATTGGCTTCCCCTTTTGCAAGTTGTGCTGAAATTATTGTGCCACGACTGGGTTTTTCAGGATACCGATGCCTTCAATTTCAATTTCAACGACATCACCGGCTTTTAAGGCGGTTGTTGTGCCCGGCGTGCCGGTAAAGATTGCATCCCCCGGTTCAAGTGTTATTGCTTGTGAGATGAAACTCACGATGGTTGTCACAGGGAAGATAAGGTCTGCGGTTGTCTGTTTTTGAACGACTTCGCCGTTGATACGGGTCTCCAATTGTGCGTCGGTATAGTCAACATCGGTAGCGATAACAGGACCTATGGGACCAAAGGTATCCGATGCTTTGGCGCGCCACCACTGTAGGTCGTTGCTCTGCCATGTGCGTGCGCTGACGTCGTTGCCGCAGGTCACGCCTAAAATATTGGCGGCTGCCTCTTCCGGTGTCACTTTCTGTGTCCGTTCTTTCATGATGACGACGAGTTCACCTTCAGCGTGTACATCGTCATCGCCGCTGGGTAATTCGATATTGCCGCCGGGGTTATTGATACAGGAAGGCGTTTTGATGAAGATTTCGGGGTTTGCCGGTTCCGGTGCGCCGTCTAAATGACTCCGATAGTTTAAACCGACGGCTAAAACCTTTGTGGGTGTTGTCGGTGCGAGGCGTTGGACATCCGCTAAAGCGACGGTGTCGCCTGTTTCAGTGTATTCTCCGAATGGACATCCCGATAAAACGTTCAGGTTTTCGCCTGAGACGATGCCGTAACCGATTGTGCCGTTTAATTCATATCGCGCAAATTTCATAGTTTCTCCTTTGTCATTTTCTGACAAGGTTATAGTGTGAGATATAGGGTGAAAGTTGGTATATTTTACCTTGTGTATAAATGTGCTGTCAATGTATTTTTGAATAGTTGTCAGTTGTCGGCAGTCAGCCGTCAGCCGTCGGCACTCAGTGGTCAACAGTTAATACGTTGCACAGGCTAACGGTTTCCTATGCTACAGGTGGCACTTTTAATTGCTAATTTGACTTTATCGCCAAAATGTAGTAAAATTCCTACATACTATACGACTTTAAAATAAAACATACGGTGAGATGTAAATGATAAAAGTTGGAATTGTTGGTGCGTCGGGGTATAGCGGTAGCGAATTGTTACGCTTTCTCGCTAACCACTCTGGCAAGCTGCAGGTAGCGCTCTGTACTTCTGAGACATACTCGGGACAGTGTGTTGAAAGTGTCCTGCCGAACCTTCGCGGGTTTCTGTCCACCACATTTGAACCCTTAGATATTAGATCCCTCAAAGCGCGGGTAGATGTTGTTGTGCTTGCGGTGCCGCACAAGGTGGCGATGTCGTTTGTGCCGCAAATTCTGGCACAAGGTTTACGCGTTGTAGATTTCAGTGCGGACTATCGGCTCGGAGATGCAGATACCTATGAAGCGTGGTACCATGCTGAGCATACAAGCGCGGAACTCATGCAACTGGCGGTCTATGGGTTGCCGGAGCGGTATCGCGAACAGATTCGGACTGCCCAATTGGTCGCGAATCCGGGGTGTTATCCGACGAGTGCTGTACTCGCGGCGATGCCCCTGGTCGCAGAGGGCGCGGTCGAGTTGGATTCTATCATCGTTGACTCGAAATCAGGGATTTCCGGTGCCGGTCCGAAACCGAGCGAAAATACGCACTATCCGAATCGCGAATCTAATGTCGTCGCCTATAATATTGGTGTGCATCGGCATACGCCAGAGATTGAGCAGGAGTTGAGTGCTGTCGCATCGGAACCGGTTCGTGTGACGTTTACACCGCATCTCGTTCCCATGACACGAGGCATTCTCAGTACCGTCTATATGCGTCTCACTGAGGAACTGTCTACGGAGAATGTGCTTGCGTTGTATGAGAAATTTTATGGGAATGAACCGTTTGTTCGGGTGCTGCCGTCGAGTGCATATCCGCAGACCAAGTCCGTACTCGGCAGTAACTATTGCGATATTGGGCTTGAAGTGGATACACGTACCCGCCGTGTCGTCGCGATGGCAGCGATTGATAACCTCGGTAAAGGTGCTGCCGGTGCTGTTGTGCAGAATCTCAATCTGATGTTCGGTCTCAATGAAACCGATGGTCTGAAAGTGCCGGGGATGATACCGTGAGTGGTTATCGGTTATCAGTTGTCAGTTGTCAGTAATGGAGATTTTGTGAACAAGTACCGCTATTTGGGGTTGCTGAATGTGACTCGGAGGCTCATGTGCCAAAAATTATGATTGTTGCTGGGGAACCTTCTGGTGACTTGCACGCTTCTCATGTGGCTCGGCAACTCAAGGCACTGTGTCCGGATATAACGCTTTTCGGTATGGGCGGCGACCAGATGGCAGCGGCATCGGTGGCGCTTGACCTTCACATCCGAGATTCCGCTGTCATGGGTTTTGCGGATGTCCTCACTGTCCTCCCGATGTTCCTTCGGAAACAGGCGTATCTGAAACGCCGTATCCGTGAGGCGCGTCCGGATGTGCTTCTCCTTGTAGATTTTGCTGAGTTTAATATGCCGTTAGCCCGATTTGCTCGTGGGTGCGGGGTGTCGGTTGTCTATTACATTCCGCCGAAAGCGTGGGCATGGCGTGCCGGTCGAGCCAAGAAATTGGCGAAATCAGCAGACGTTGTCGCTGCCATTTTCCCATTTGAAGCGGAGTTTTACCGAGATGCTGGTGCAAACGCCGAATTCGTTGGGCATCCGCTTGTCGATTTCGCGCAGACCCCTTTAACGGTGTGTGAGGCACGAGCGCGTCTCAATTTGTGTGAAACGGATGACCGAGACGCACCTGTTATCGGTTTGATGCCGGGGAGCCGTCGTTCCGAGATTCGACATATTTTACCGGTTATGCTAAAAGCCGCTGCGAACATTGCGGCGGTCTATCCGGACGCACAATGGGTTCTCCCGTTAGCTCCCGGAATTTCACGTGAAAGTATTGCGGAACAGTGTAGGGGAAACCGGGTTACTCCGCCTTTACAGAACCCATCTATTCAGATTGTCGAAAATCAGACGTATACAGCGATGCGAGCGTCAACCCTGCTGCTGGTTACTTCCGGCACGGCGACGCTTGAAGCAACATGTATCGGTACACCGATGATTATCCTCTTTCGCACGGCATCCGTCAATTGGCATATCATCAAGATGTTGACCCCGCTGAACCGGAGCGGACTCCCGAACCTTATTGCTGGACGTGATATTGTCCCGGAATTATTACAGACGGCGTTGACACCGGATGCTTTGACAGCGTTGGCACTCGATTTTCTGCGGCATCCAGAGAAGCGTGAAGAACAGCGCGAGTCCCTTCAATCGGTTTATAGGCAGCTTGGGGCAGCCGGTGCAGCTGAACGCACAGCGGAATTAGTGTTAGATGTAAAATAGTTGTCAGTTATCAGTTATCAGTTATCAGTTAAGAGGTGTCTTGTGGCAGTAAGAATAAAAGTAACCGACATAAGTGTTTAACTCTCGCTGTGAGACAAACTGAAAACCGAGAACCAAAAACTATTCCTCATGAAACTCGTACCTGCTCTCAATCTTGCCTTGCTACAGAAAAGACTTCTTGCCAGTCCGTTACGCTTCTTATTAATTCCGCTCAGTTGGCTTTATGGTTTGATTGTTTCAGGACGGAACCGACTTTATGCGGTAGGTGTGTTTAAAGCGCGCAGGTTGCCGTGTCGAGTGATTAGTGTCGGTAATATTACCGTTGGCGGAACAGGGAAAACACCTGCCGTTATTGCGATTGCGAAACATCTTCAGCAGCAGAATGTCCGTGCCGCGATCCTGCTGCGCGGGTATAAACGTGCGTCTCGTGAGCAGGTAACGATTGTTTCAGATGGTCAGCGGGTGTGTGCTACCTTAAAAGAGAGCGGCGATGAAGCGTATATGTTGGCGAAGCATCTCAGTGGTATTCCGATTATTGTAGGTCGGCACCGCTATCAGGCAGGACGGGTTGCACTTGAACGTTTTGATGTGGATGTCCTGCTTCTCGATGACGGGTTCCAACACCGACAGCTTGCGCGTGATGTCGATATTCTCACCGTTCCTGTGCATTCAGCTGCGCCGGAACATCCTTTCAGAGATAGAGAGAAATTATTACCCGCGGGGACCTTACGCGAACCTGTTACGGCTCTCCGACGCGCCGATGTTATTCTGCTAACACATACAGACGCGGTTGATATGTTGCGGTTGACCAAGAACGCGACTCCGACATCAATGTTAAAGGCACGCGTTCTTGGTCAAACTAAAGCGGCATTTCAACAGTTCGCACCGAACGCGCTGATTTTGGAGAGTGTCCACCAACCTGTACGTCTCTATCCTTGTAGGGGCGGGGTTCCCCAGCCCAGTTTTGAAGAGATGGCGTTAAAAGTACTTGACGGAAAACGGATTCTCGCTGTCTGCGGGATCGGGAACCCAGATGCGTTTGTTGCGACGCTTAGGCAATATTCACCAGAGCGTGTAGAGTTGATGGCGTTTCCGGATCATCACGTTTATACTGAGGTAGACATGGCAGCGATAGATACCGCGTTTCAGACATCACGAGCGGACCTGATTGTCACAACACAGAAGGATGAACAGAAGTTGGTGGACCTTGTGGCAGATCGGGAAGTTGTGATAGCCGTGCTTGAGATCGCTTTGGTTATTACGGAAGGGGTTGATAGGCTTGTAGAACAGTTAACAGTTAACAGTTAACAGTACCCAGTACGCTACGCTTTCAGTTATCAGAGGACTGGTTATCAGTCCTCAGTACGCTGCGCTTTCGGTTATCAGTTAAAGAGGTGTCTGATTAACCACAGTCTCTTAACTGATAACTGAGTACTGAAAGATTTTTCGTAGAAAAATCGTACTGACAACTGACAACTGACAACTATTAAAAACGTTGTTTGTCGATCCATCTGACAGAGAAGTGGAGCAGATTTTCCATGATTTTATCGTTGATTTTCACATCCGCTTCTGTCTCATTTTTCAAACTGGTGACAATGTATAACCCCTTCTGAAATGGCAGGAGCAGCAGTGCGGATGCGTCCTCAAACCCGTCCTTTAGTCCAGCGGCTGCCGTGTTGGTTTTCGCGAGCGGTGTCCATTTTCCGAGTGGATCGAGCCACATATCGTCGAGCCGGATTAGGGGTTGGTCCATTGCGTTTGGGTCGGTGTGGTGATTTCCGTTTATTGGATTCGGTCGTTGAAAGATCCGTGAACGTTTTCCTTGTAATGTCGGAAAAAGTTCATAAGTTTCGTCACACTCGATGCCGGTGAGTGGTTCGGGTATCCATCCGGTTCCACGGCGCTGCTTGGCATTTGCCTTGACATCTTGCCCGGAGACAATAACGACCCCACCTTGGCTGACGAAGTTTTTGATCCGATGTTCCGCATCAATGTTCAGTCGATAGCCGGATTTATAGATTTCGCCGTTGCCGATCCACAGAATATCGGTTTTCGGGAGTCGGTCAGTTCGTAAGTGTTGGGTTTCGCTATAGAGTATATGATGTTCCTGAATGTACTCGAAACGTTCGAGAGCGGGGTACTCGACTGTAGATGTATTCCCTGTGAATGCCATGAGTTTGAGCGGCATCGCCATTTGTACTTCTGAGCGGGTGACACCTGGGACCCTGACGATTCCGGTATCGGGTTTGAAGAACTTGCTGTTAACGACAGCGTTGATGCTACCTGCAATTCGATTTCGGATCAATTTTCGTCGGCGTTTGCGTTGTTCTGTCGTATTTAGCGTTCGGTTCTGTGGATATACGAGCGGTGCTAACGCCTCGTGTCGAACGGAATTAGTGTGTATCTGTTCAACGATGGCGGCGTGTGCGGTAATTTTGGCTCGATTTGTCGGCATTAGCCTTTTATGGAGCGGAAATCCGCGACGGAATCTGTTATCAAAACTGCGGAAGGCGTTTTCGATATCCCACCGTCGGCTATAACTGGTGTCGATCGTCTTTAGATCGATGCGTTCTTCGTTGACGTTGGTCACATATCCGTGAACGACGTTGATACCGTGGATAGGTCTGCCCTCTTTATCTGCGATGGCGATGTCCTCTTTATCGCTCATGTCTAAGATTGCGTCCGTCAAGCCGGTTAGACTGAAGAGTTCGGGTTGATATTTTTCCGCGCTTTCGATAATTGTGCAGCGTGAGCCTGTGCGTGGGAAAATTATATCGGCATCGCGAAAAGAGCAGAAGTTGATCCTAAATTTTTTGTAATGTCTTACCGTAAGTTGTTCGGGCTTAGCGACGCGATCGAATGGACCGACCTTATGTCTGGCGACGGGTTGGACGCGGAGTTTCTGAACACTGAAAGCATTGATCGTATATTTTTTAAACTCAGCATCCCAATCCCATTCGGGGGGTCCATCAAAGAACACGACCTTCCCAAGTCGGATCTGATAAGGTGTATTGTTTTCAAAAACGAGAAAGTCGCCGTTTTCGTCGCCGTCTTCGGCGCGACAGCGTAAGCCGCGGTCGTCGCGTCGATTTAGCGCATCTAAGTTGTGTTTATACTCAAGCTCATATCCCCAATCATCTCTGTATCCGTTGTTGTCTTTGTCTTTCACGTCCATTAAGGCTATATGATTATTATTATAGTCTTTGAGGATAGCGGTGTATTCGCCTGTTGCTGTGCGGACTTTAACACGGGTGCCGACGAGACGTTCAATGAGACGTTCATAGACTTCCTGTTCTTCGAGGTAGTCGGCGGATTTATCAAGTTCGTCGAGTCCGGTAATATCTGCCTTATTGCTGTTAAGTGCTTGTTGGTATGCTTGGTTGTACTGAGCGAACCGCGTACCGATACCTTTGCGGACCCCTTGAGATACCATGCTGATCGCATTTCTTGTGGCTTCTCCGAGGGCGACGAACATGTTTCGGATTCTGCGTCTTATTTTGTAGAGGAGTGGTGGATGGTAGACGCGCTCGAGTTCCCAGGCGCGTTCGCGTAGTTCACGCTCGTTCATCGCATCGTGATAGCGGATATATGCGATAATTTGGTCTTCACGTTCCTTATTTTTGAAGATATAGCTCGGTGCGTGCCCGCGTTGCCTGGATTCCTCGGAGATAATTTCCATACCTGTGAACTCAAGTCGCATCGTGCCGCGATACCGTCTGTTTTCGTCCTTCATCTGAAAAACAACATACTTGTTAAGGAGCGTCTTTAGGAGTTTATCTTTCCGAAAGAGTCTTATAATGTAGAAGCTACCGGCGAACACAAAGCTAATTGCAGCCGCCAAAACGTAGATTTTTCCCTGAGACCAGAGACTGCGTGCGCTTTCTGATAAAGTGTCGGTGACCGCTTCATCCTGTGCGAAGGCTATAGGTAAAACCGTAAGGGAGAGAAAGATAACGATCAGTATAGATGCGCAAAAGCGTTGTATGATGCGGATGTTTTTAAACATGTGGTCATCTCCTAAACTGGTTAACGGTTTTCGGTTAAGAGCGGATCTGATGCATCAAGTCTTTCTCTTAACTGTTAACTATTAACTGAAAACTTATAACTATTCCGCTAATAGATGTTGACTCCATTTTTGGCAGCGATGCGTCGGACGTTGGTATTCGCGAGCGGGATCTTCTCCGCCGGTAGATGTTCTATCAATCCGTAGCCGTCGGGATAGAGTGCGTCAAAACGTTTCAGTGCCACGCCGATATCCAATTCACCTTCACCGGCGACCTCTTCGCTGAGGTGGAGGACGAGTCCGTTCTGAACGCTGATGTCTTTGATGTGTGCCATCGGTGCGACGGGACCCATCACATCAAAGATGTGGTTCAGGCGGTCTTCGCTGTCGTAGACCTGTCGGAGTGTTTGGAAATGGTTGACGAAATCCATGACGATGCGTAATCGTTCGGAACCGACTTGCTCCACGACTTCGCGACAGGTTTCCGGTGAATCCATGATGGAGACAGCGTGTGTCTCCATAACGAGTGTGAGTTCGTGTTGTTCGGCGTGTGCTGCAATCGGTTTCAGGGTCTCGATCAAGCGTTCCATCGATTCAGGGAGATAGTTATCCCGATGAGATGTCCAAGCACCGTCGGGGTTAAGGCTACCCGGTCGGAACAGGTAGTGGTGCGCCTTGAGGGCGGCTGCGGTTGCCATACCGCGTTGGACGCTTGTGATCGCGGCTTCTCGGACAGCGGCATCTGGGTGAAAGAGGCATTCGTCGTAAGTGATGCCGAATTGCACGAGGTCGAGTTTCGCGGCTTCCAACATTTCTACGCAACGTCTGCACGCGTCTGGTGGTACAGATGGTATCTCTGCGCTGGGGAAATGGAAACTTAAACCTGTAAATTCCAGAGCCTTGATGTTTGCGATCTGTTCTGATGTAAGTGTGCGGAAATCACCGCAGAGTCCAACGATGCCGAGTCTCATGTTTTTGTCCTTTAATAGTTGTCAGTTATCGGTTGTCAGTTGTCAGTTAACAGGACTTACGCAATTTTGACTGCAGCCCGTTCTGTTGGTGAGAATTTTCGGAAAACACAACAGTCTCCTACCACAAACTGGAAAGTTTGTGCTACAAAAGAGCAGCATGCGTAAGTCCTAAGTTAAGAAAAGAGACGTTCCGTAAATTTTACAACTGAGTACTGTTAACCGTTAACTGTTAACTGTTAACTATTCGGTGCGAAACCTTCTAAATCTTTCAAGAGGTTTTTGGCGCGGATAAGGTCTTTTGTATCCGAACCTTCTGAGAACCATGCGTATATCGGTTTTAGTAGGTTGTATGCGTCTGTATCTCGGTTTTGCGTGTGCCATAGTTCGCTGAGGCTGAGTGCGACTCGGAGTTCCCACGACTTTGCGTTTTGGCGTTGTGCGATAGCCAAGGCTTCGAGAAAATAGGATTCGGCTTCTGCGAGCGTTGCTGCGGTATTCTCATTGCTGTAAGCCTCAACTTTCTCGGCGAGGATTAGGTAGAGTTCACCCTTCCGTCGCGTCAGTTCAGCGGCATAGGTGCGTTCGCCGGTGCGTGTAATGACAACTAATGCGGTATCAAGCGTTTGGAGTGCCAAACTGTATTGTCCGGCGCGTTGATATGCTTGTGCGAGCAGTGCGAGGAAGAGTGGCAGGAGAACTTCAGCGCGTGTTTCTTCCCACGCGGCGATGCCTTTCCGAATCATAGCGATGCCCTCTTCAGGGTGGTCCTGCTCTGCTATGGTCCATCCTTTCATGACGAGTGCGGCGGCTTCCCACCCGGAAAATGCGTGTTCCCGACATATCTGTAGCATCTGCCTTGCTGCGGTATCTACTTCCATCACTTCACCTCGGTATTGATAGAGGACAGTTTTAAAATGGAGCGATACCGCCTCACTAAATGGATGGTTTGAATCTTTTCCGATCGCCATTGCCTTGTTAAGCCGTTCTTCCGCTTGTGCTGGGTAGCCGAGGCACCACAGGACGGGTGCGGAATAGGCGAGGAGTGTCATACCGGGTTCAGCGACGTAGTGCAGGAACGCTGGCACAGAATGGTGGTGCTGCGGTTGATAGTATTCAATGCCTTTCTCCATGTGTGCCAATGCACTTTTGAATTCGCTTAAATAGTAGAGCGTTGCGCCGAGTGCGCGATGTGCTTCAACTTCAAAGGCTTGGTTTTCTGCTTGCTTTGCGATAGCGACACAGGCTTCACCGAGTTCGCGTGCGGAGAGAAGCCGTCCACGGACAACATGTGAGAGCCATAATCCGAACAGTATCGGGAAGCGGAGGTCTTTTATCTCGTCGAGCGAGGTATCGGGTTCACCTTTTGGACCGGTCTCCTCCGTTTTTTCGAGTGTTTCAAGTAGTTCGCGTGCGCGTGTGTAGGCGACTTCTACCTCTGCGGAGGCGTACCCTTTGGTTGCGATAAGTGCTGTGCCGAGCGTCATTTGCAGTTCGAGTTCACGCCGTTGGACGGCTTCCTGTTCTTCCGGTGTGTTGACGCTTTTTGAGAGTGTTTCGAGTGCTGCCAACCCTTGCATGATGTGTCGGACGCCCTCGACGTTTGCGGAGCGTTCTAAGGAGCGGTGCGCGGCGCGGTGCCAATAGTCGATCGCTTTTTCAGAGAGTCCGGATGCGGTATAGTGATAGGCAACGAGTTCGGGTTGAAAGCCGTCTTCGCCTTGGAGGACCTCCGCGATTTGTTGATGGTACTGCTGTCGCTTGCTCTTTAGGAGTGCTTGATATGCCGTCTCGCGTAGCAGCGGATGTCTAAAGGTATAGCGGAATTGGCTATCAGCGATCTTGTCTCGATTGAGGATGTAGGCGTTTACTAATTTATCGAGTTCAGCCTTCAGGGTTACGAAATCGGTAAAAGTATCGTTTCCGAGTTCAACACCGGAGGCGATCTTCTGGAGTAGTTCGGCTGTCCATTCTCTGCCGAGCGTTGCGCCGAGTTGTACGATCTCCTTGACGGGACCGAGTTCATCCAATCGCGCCGTCAGCAGGTCTTGTAGTGTTACAGGGACAGTTACTGTTTGTGCTGTTGGGCTGCTTGCGTCTGTTGCATCCGAAGACAGTGCCAAGGTATCGCCTTCAAGCATCATCTGTGTGAGTTCCTCGACAAACAGCGGGACCCCTTCCGTCATTTCGACGATTTTTGTCAATAAGTCTGATGGTAATCGCGTATCGCCTGCAACGTGTTGGATCATTGTCTCTACCTGCGGTGGCGTGAGCGGTTCCAGCGGTAGTGTATTTGCATAAGCCGGTTGCAGCAGTTTCTCCAGCGTTTCTTTATCGACGGTATTGTTTGCCAATTGCGCATCTGTGCCAGTCTGTGTGTTCTGTTCCTCGTTGGATTGTGCGCTGTTCCGAAAATGGTGTGTGTCTGAACGACAGGACAGGACCACGAAGATTCGAGCGTTTTCGATCCGTGCGATTAAAAGTGTGAGGAATTCGATACTTGACGGATCGATCCAGTGAAGGTCCTCTACGATGAAGAGGATCGGTTTCTGTTCTGACATCTTCAGGAGTACTTGGACGAGTACTTCGAGTGTCTGTTGGCGTCGCTGTCTGCGCCTCCAGCCGGAAGGGTATGTGTCCTGTTTAATCGGTCTACTGTATGGATGGATACCGATACCGGTTTCCGTTTGGCGTTGTATTTCAAAAGGTATCTCCAATAGTTCGGCGAGGAGTGGCAGCGTTTCTGGTGTGTGCGCTTGCGCGTTCGCGTTCTGTTCGACAGTCGGAACGCTATAGTCTTGGAGCAAATTTTCGAGTTTTTCGAGTCTCGCTTGTGCGGTGTCGGTATTTGTAAACTGTACAACGTGTTCTTGGAACAGCGAGAGGATAGGGTACAGTGGACTGTTCTGGTAGTATTGCGAGCACCTACTTTCTAAAGTGGCTGCCTCCGGATGGTTCTCAATGTATTCCTGAATGAGTTGTACACATCTCGATTTTCCGATACCGGCTTCGCCTTCAATAAGGAGGGCTTGTCCATTCGCTGCGAGTGCTTGGGTCCAACTCTGTTTAAGGTGTTCGACCTCATGTTCACGTCCGATCAGCGGTGTTAATCCACTCTCACTGGCGATATCGAGTCGGCTTTGGGCAAGGAATTCACCGGACACTTGATAGATGTTAACGGGTTGCGAAATACCGCGTAGCGCGGATGCGCCGAGTGCATCGCATTGAAAAAAGCCTTCAACCAATTGGTGTGTTGTATCACCAATCACGATGGTATTCGGGGATGCAAGTTTTTGCATCCGTGCGGCGAGGTTCGGTGTTTTACCGACGATGTCGATGGCTTCCGGTGATTCCTGCGCTGAGATATGCCAGACGACGACACGTCCTGTATCAATGCTAATACGGACGTTGATCTCTACACCGAAGGTGGTATGGAGGTACGGGTTTAGTGTTTTAATAGCGGCGACGATACCGAGTGCCGCCCTCACGGCACGGTGTGCTGTATCTTCATGTGCGGCGGGGTAACCGAAATAGACGAGTATACCGTCCCCGAAGTAGCGTGCGACGTGTCCGTTTTGTGCTAAGACCACCTCCATGATACATGTCCGATATATCTCTAAGAGGCTTCGGAGTTCTTCGGGATCGAGTTTTTCGGTGAATGCTGTGGAGTCGACAATATCGCAGAAAAGGACTGTGAGTTGTCGGCGTTCCGCGCCGTGTGGGAGTGCCTGTTCAATAGCGGTTGTGTCAGGTGCTGGTAATTCACGTGGGCGCGAAGTCGTATCGAGCGGTGTGCCGCATTCACCGCAAAATTTGAATGAAGGATTTAAAAACCCGCAATTTGCGCAGAGTTTGTGCTGCATACGCCGTTCCTCGCCTCTTCCACCCTTCCGTCTTCCATTCCAACTTATTTTCTGAATTGGTTCAGATATTCTTGCAATTCGGTATCGCGTGGATCCAGTTTATAGGCTTCTTGGTAGAAATCGAGAGCTCTATCGGTTTTGCCGACTTTCATATAAAACGAACCGAGATTACGATATGCGACGCTATGTGTTGACTTCAGGTCTAATGCGCGCATGTAATGGTCGCGTGCGCGTAAGAGATACACTTTTGTTTCTCCGATGAGAATGTTAAGCGTAATTTCGTTTTCCCAACGTTGTCTGTATACCTCGCCGCCGAGTTGCTTTGCTTCTGTTTCGACGGCATCAGCGACTGCTTCATGTCGTGTTTTGAGTACAATGGAGCCGGAGCTGGTTTTGTCAATAGCGTTTTTGAGTTCTGCTATTGCCTCGTCTGGTGATTCGCTGCTCAATTCTTTTTCCCATGAGGGCCAATTGGGGCCGGCGTATTCGAGTCCTTGTTGATAATAGACGGCTCCGAGGTCGTTAAAGATTTCGGCGTTTTCGGGACGCATTATTATTGCTTGGTTGTAAAGTTCAATGGCTTGTTTGTATTTTTTGGCGTTAAAGGCATCTTTGGCGTGTGTGCGCATCTGTTTGAACTCTTCACTTTCCAAATTGACAGCGACGCCCAATTGTGATTCATCTTTGGCAAAAAAGTAGATAATACCAATGATCAGAATAGAAAGGCAGACGGCGATGAGTGTCGGTAGTTGAAGTTTCATTTTTTAAATTTTCCTTGCGGTTCGGTGAGATGGGTTAGATGTTTAAGCACCTTTTCCGTAGATCTGAAGAAACACCCAAGCAAAAACCCCTCCATTACATTACGGGCTACAGACCTTAGGTTAAACAAAACACCTCTTTAATCAATAACCGGTGACTGATAATTATTTCTTTGATGACTATTCTGTAACATCCACCCTAACTTGGAGGATGCCTCTAACCGGTGAATTGTTACATGAAACCTCTTAACTGAAAACTGAAAACTGAAAACTGAAAACTGATGACTATAATAACACTTATCTCCGCTGATTGTTTCTATTAAAAAAGAGCTCAATGGTATCACGGACACCGTCTCGTTCAAAATAGAGGCGTGCCCTGTATTGAGAGCGGATGTTTTCATCAACGAGTTTCAAAATTTCGAGTGAATAGATACTGGTATCGTTTATTTGATAGATGAGGTCTCCGCGTTTAAGTGCATCCTTCAATCTGCTGTTTTTATCGACGTTTGTGATGATAACACCGGGTATCTGGTATTTACGTGCCATATCCTTGTCGAGTTGTGCAAATGTGATACCCCATCCTGGGGGTGTATAACTCCATTGCCGAGTTTTTATTTTAATAGGACTTACGCAAAGTTGACGACAATAGAAGGCTTTTTGATCTCTCGTCGCAGATAGTCCTCGTATAAACTTTCTTTCAGGCGGTAAATCGTTTGACCTGTCGCCCGCGCAGCACGCGTCAAACTCACCCAGACCCACAAACAGCAGGCAATATGATTGCGTTGTCCACGATGGCGGCGATTTTGGCACTTGCTGATACCTGTCGTTTGCTTAAGTTCACGATGAAGCTGCTCAATCTTCCAACGAACGCGACATTCTTGCTTCGTCGCAGTCGCATCCGATTGAGATAAATCGTTGGTCACAATATATTCCGTGCGTCTGGTGCCGGACGCTATCCGAAACAACTTCACTTGGTGCCCTTTCGGAAACTTGTAGATATGAACACGTTTACCCTGCGACAACTCGGCTTCTGTCCACGTCAGGTCTTCTATTCGTTTGTGTGGGTCAACACCCTCGGAGTCATTGACGAGACGATTGCGTTTCATCGGCGCATAGTAGATTTTTGAGAGTTTTTCAATTGCTTTTAGCACTGCCATTGAAGCATACCAAGAATCTACTAACACCACCCGAAACGGGAGATTTTTCACGAAGTAGGCGTTGTGCAACATCTCCTGAAGGTGTTGAAGTTTGGTTTTCGTGTCTCGGTCCGGATCGTAGAGACGGTAATCAATAATCCAATACTGATGCGTCTTCGGATTGACATAGACACACGTCACGAGACCGATGCCTTGGATCACACGTTTTTCGGAGCCACTCCACTGCCGGCGAACAGGCTCCATCTGTTTCGCATAAGGTTTTGGCACGACGGTATCATCAAAAAGAACGTATCCGTCTTTATCGAACTCAATATCGTTTCGCACCGAACGCCAGAGTTCACGAGCAGGGATACGTTCGGTATTCAGGAGACGATTGAGTTGATCATGGCTCCATTTCTCCGTATGATCGGCAAAGTGCGTCTGTGTGAAGTTCTGAAAACCGGCTAACAAAAATTGGCAATAATCCGAGAACAGCGGTTGTCTCTTTTCAGAAAGATTCATGCTCATCATAATTAAAAAGTATAACACATTTTAATTCATTGCGTAAGTCCTATCAGAATAAAAGAAAAAAGGATTGATAGCTATGCCAACAACGCTCGGTTAGAATGAAATCACCTCTTTTTAGAAGAGGCAGGTACCCAAGTCAGCACAAAATCCACACTAAATTCATCTGGTTTGATACTTGCTTTCTGTCCAAATTTCAAGTCCAAGGCTAAATTTGAAGCATTCGATCCTGTCTGTATAGCAAGAATCTCACCATTCGTGAACTTTACACATAAAACCTCACTCTGATGAACCTCTTCAATATCTTCACGCTCGCCAAACCACACTTTTTCAACAGTTTTCCCTTCCATTTTAGTTGCCTGACAGATTGAGGCACTTGGATAGGCATCTTTAGCAATTTTGGGCAGAAGATCCATAATTTCATGTCTCCTTAATTCATGATCGGATGAAACACTAAACTCTGATTCTATCAGATCAAGTAGTTCTTCATAAGCCTCATTAGCAACTTCTAAGTCGTGACAGAAATCCTCAAATGCGTCCGATTCCTTCGCTGCGTCTCTAACACCATGACTGGGTTTTGAACGTTGCTTACTAACTTCTGCAAGCAGAGTATGAAGTTTGGAGTGTTTATCAAGCTCGCTGAACACATGTCGCAGCAAGGTTGGAGGTTTCATATTTTCCGCCTCACGTATTGTCAGGTTTCTCAGACTTGCAAAATCCAAAAGACACTTTTTTGATAGTGAGTCAACTAAAAAACCGTATAGTTTTTGGTGCGTTTCTTCATAAGCATGGCTATTTTGAGAAATAGGAAAAATGACAGATTTGTCTGGCACCGCCGTATAAAGAGGCTTACCGACGAGTGCTTTACAGCAAGCGTTAATGTTTTCAAGAATATGAATTAGCCGTTTTTTAGGTCCACTCTCTACCTCCCAGCTACCTTCAATATACCTATCGTACCACATCTTGAATCGTGTATCTTCTTGTGTCAAGCAAGATTTGTCAACAATGAATGGTATCCATTTCCTTTGTTCTATTTCTGGTATGTCTTCAAGATCTGACCGAACAACTACAACGCATAACGTTCCATCCGTTTTACTGTGATAGCCAAGACGAACATGGATGTATTCATTCTCCCTTCCAGACAATTCAAGTTTATTATAGTATGCTTCTGTTGTCTTAAGAACCCCCTCAAAATAGTCTGTATCCAATTCATATTTATCAGGATGACTGGTGTAAAGATTCAAGACATCCGCTTCAAAGAAGCCAACAATCCGATCTAGTACAGGATTATCCAGCATGAAGTTTCTCCTTTGCAATTGATAATCTGAAGTCCCGCGTCAGGATTTTAACAGTTCCATGTCAATGAGGCAAGCCTTTTGTAATCCTAAGTTAGCGAAAGCAATACCGCGATTGAAACAAGCGAAAGGATAGTTTGAATTTTCTCGAAGTGCTTACCAAATTCCGCAATACCAGCGTCACTGATTCCAAAAGTATCCGCACATACCACAGGCTGAAAACTCATAATACTTTTCCTTTTTATTCATAGATCCGCGAGTCAACCAGGCTCAAGTTTATCGGATCAAACCACTCTTCTAACAACGCATATATCAAGGGATCCGTCCTACGAAACGAATCATGCAACAACGGTGACCCAAATCTCTCAAACCATTCCTGCGCACTGTATGCCCAGTATTCCGACAAACCATCCCGCAGCGCGCGATGGTTATTGAAAACACTTATACCCGATGCTTTCGCTGCATTGTAAGCTTCTTGAAGCCGGTCCTCAAACGTCGGGTCTATCAGCCGGATCGCGTAATGGATGGCATGCGCAACCTCATGGCAAATCACACTCCATAGGTATATTTCCTCTAAATGGTCATAGCCACCGACATACGCCCAGATGTACTCTCCGTTAAATAGACCGCCTCCTGGTGCAACTCTATAGTTCAAACCGCCACCGAACTGAACCTCGGGGACCGAGGCGTAATCCATATCGTTATGGTTAAGAATTATACGAAACCTCCGGTCCGGTGTAATTTGTTTGGTGACATCGTGTATTCCGGGCAACAGCGTCGCGCCAGGTCGGAACTCACGGCTTGGCGAAAGCACTTCCCGGAGTTCAGGTCTTTTAAATGTCATCCCTAAGACGACGTCACGTGCTGCATAAAAGAGCCGGTCATCAAGATGCCCGTTCCCCATAATCGCGACACCGCCGGCATTAATATATTTTGTATAGTACGCTTCTCGCGCACGCCTGTAGCAAATCCGGTGGAGCGTCCACTTTACAAATTCATCATCTCTATCAGAATCTATAGCATCTTCGAGTTCTGCCATGAGCGTGTCTATATCCTTGCCCCAAATCATGTCTCGAATGTCTTGCGGCACGGGTCCCACATCCGGCAACGCTGCGGGTGCGGACGGCACAAGCCCCTCAAGCAGCACGCCTTCATCGCCACAACCCCAAGCAAAACAGAGTAAGAGTATGAGAATTAGAAAAGATTTTAACTTCATTGTTTTTGTTTCTCCTTGGTTTTAAGTTAAGGTTAACTACCGCTACCACTACCACTGGGATAGATCGTAAACGAAAAATCAAACGAAGCATTCGGCATCCCGAACACTGCAGCTGCTATCGGCAAGAACAGTAAGAATGATTGAAATTTACGACGTTTCAGACGCATGGCACATACCTAATACATTCAACCCTTCTGTTTGACGGGCTTCCGCGAGGTTCGTGAAGATAGATTTATGCAACCGACTCGATCTGATAACGTGCGAGAGATACCCTTCCGAAACGATAAATATATCTTCAGCGACAACATCTTCGAGGCTGTTATACATTCGCGGCGGTAAATGGTAGACCGTACCACACCGACCCACAAACACACGACTCCCGACACCCGCCAACGTCTCTAACGAGAGAGGTATCCTTCTACACATAAGTCAACGCTTGTGTTATTGTGAACATCGGCTGGTGTTTTTTCTATACTTTTCTTCTTGTAGTTGGGTAACTGATTCACTGTTATTTCCTCTGTAGGTTGGAGGGACAAAGTTCTTCACGGTTGGAATTACATCTAATAATTCTGTAGATTCAGATACCAAATTACCAACGAAGCTGCTGTAACACTTCCAGCAATACATCCTATGGCTGCAGATTCTACTTGAAGTCTACGCGCTTTTGATTCATAAGCATCAGTGTAAGCCAAAATGTATTCTGGAGATTTACCGAGGAACCGCTCTTGTGGTGGTGTCGATTGGTGAGTATAAGCACTCGCAACTGATAACGTACCAAGAAGACAACCGCCACCGATAAAAGCCATACCAAAACCGAAAAGTCGCCAGTTAAGTTGATTCACATCAGCTTTTGCGTCTCTTTCAGCTGCAAGTCTGGCATCTAATACTATAGGACTCTGTTGTGCTATTACAAGCAAAGGCATGTTAACAAATAACAGCAACATAGGAATAGAAACAACCTTTTTCATGATTTAATCCTTTATCGGAAACTTAAGTTTTCGATGGTTATAGGTTCAGTGGTATTGTCTTCGGGTTAAATAGATTGGCTCATGTAAAAAGTATGTGCGATTGTTCTCACAAAGTCAATAACCATAAGGGTTCAATTTTCCGTTAGCACTTATTCTTGACATGAGCCAATAGATTTAGAGTTCTCTTGACTTTTGGCAAGTAGAGTCGCCAACCTGTTAGCAGATGATTTGGAATTCTGTGAATCTTTAGCAATCGCTTCCACAAGACTGCTGCGAACAGTTGTGAAATTCTTTTTAGAAAGGGTTTTGCCAAAGACATTTCTCTGTTTCTCACGAGTATCATCTCCTTTCATAGTGGATATGAAAAGGCAAGGAGACTCTACTGCTGAACCTACGTATATATGCGTTTTTACTTTGGGAATCGCATGGTTATCCCAGCATGGTATCCGATCCCACTCGATTGGGGTAGTGCACGCGCTGGGTAGCGCGGGTGAGATTCACTACCAACTACGCTAAAGTGATTATACAATTTTTGTCAAAAAAGTCAAGTTTTATAGTAAAATCCGTAATTATCTTTACAGTGGCGGGGGTAATGAAGTTTAATAAAATATTTCGGTAATTGACGGGCAATGAATTGCCCTACTACAAACAGGCAGGTTCGTAGTCGTGCGATTCATCGCACGTTCCAATATTACCGAATTAAAAAAATAATCTTCATCAAACCCCGCCTGCAGTGGGATATAGGGAGATATTGTTTGTCAAAGTGTAAACATATCTTCAGGTTTTACTATAAAATTTTGCCAAGTCCAAAATTATTTATTGTAAAATATTTACACAACCTCACAAAATCACAAAATGCCCAATTTGCAATATCAGCGTAGATGTGGTAAAATTAAGGAGTCCAAAATTCATATAATATGTTAGGAGCCAAATTTATGTATAAAATCGGCCTCATCCCAGGCGATGGGATTGGCCCCGAGGTGACGCGTGAAGCGATGAAGGTCTTCGGGGCAGCAGCCGCAGAAGCAGGCATTCAATACGAAACAGTCGAATACGATGTCGGTGGTGATCGGTATCTCGCAACCGGCGAGGTGCTACCGGATTCAGTTTTAGAAGAACTCCGCGGGTTAGACGCAATCTACCTCGGCGCGATCGGACACCCCGATGTTAAACCCGGCATTTTAGAGAAAGGTATCCTGTTAAAAGTCCGGTTCGAACTCGATCTCTATATTAATCTCCGTCCCGTTAAACTCTATCCTGGCGTGCCGACCCCGCTGAAAGACAAAGGTCCCGAAGATATTGATTTCATTATTGTTCGCGAGAACACCGAAGGACTATACGCTGGCATCGGTGGATTCCTGAAACGTGGGACCCGCGATGAGGTGGCGATTCAGGAGATGATTAACACTTACAAGGGTGTAGAACGCTGCGTCCGTTATGCGTACGAGTTGACCCAAAAACGGAACAAAGAAAACACCTTAACGCTCTGCGATAAAGCGAACGTGCTCACCTATGCACACGACCTCTGGCGCCGCGTTTTCGACGAAGTCGGCGAAGACTATTCTGACGTTAAAAAAGAATATGCGTTCGTCGATGCAACAACGATGTGGATGGTCAAGAACCCGGAATGGTTCGATGTAATTGTGACGTGTAACATGTTCGGCGACATCATCACCGACCTCGGCGCTATGATCCAAGGCGGTATGGGGATCGCAGCATCCGGCAACTTGAATCCGGAGAGTGTCGCTATGTTCGAACCGATCCACGGTTCTGCCCCGCGCTATACCGGCAAAAACGAGATTAATCCGATCGCTGCGGTCGGCGCAGCAGGAATGATGCTCGATCATCTCGGACACCCGGACGCGGCAGAAAAAGTCGAAAAATCCATTAGCGATCTACTCGGGAGCGGCAAAATCAAAGATTTGGGTGCCGGACGGATGGGATATACCACTGAAGAGGTCGGCGACCTCATCGCGGAAGGACTGTAAGGCGGAGAGGTTGTCTGTTCTGAAATTGACGCTTATCGTGTCGGTTCAGATGAACCGTGCTGTGAAGTTAATCCGATCTGAATACCGGTTCCAGCGGTTGAAGGTGTACATATCGTAGGCACTCAGCGGTTCATAACCCGCCGCTTTGAGCAGGTCGTTGACAGCGGACACTTCAAAGATACGTTGCTGATGGACCTCCTCGTAGCGTCTGAACAATTCGCCTTCACGGATAAAAAAGGTCAGGAGTGTCCTACACATCTTCGTGTTGTAGAGGTAGTTGTTTTTCCAGATATAGGTATAGTCTTCATGGTTTGAGGCGAACGTTTTGTTGTGAAAATGCTCAACGATGTTCCGCTCAGTTGTTACATCAAAGATGAAGAGTCCATCTGGTTCTAAATGCTCAGCAACGTGTTGAAAAACGTTGCTGAGTTCGGTTTCATCGTGAGCGTAGTTGATACTGTCATACGTACAGAGGATGGCGTCGAACCGTTGGTTCAGCTGGAAATCTCGCATATCACCCTGATGCAGTTCGACATTCACGTCGTGTGCTTCTGCTTTGTTTTTAGCGATCTCGAGCATGCCGCTTGCGCGGTCTACACCGGTCATTTCATAGCCTCTTAGGGCAAGCCGTATTGTCAAGGCACAGGTCCCACAGGCTAAATCGAGGATCCGACGCGGTTTACAATCATACTTGTCGAACAGCGACTCAATATAGTGTGTCCAACGCGGGTAGTTGACATTCGTCATCATCCGGTCGTAGGCGAAGGCGAATTTTTCATAAGGAGGGGTTAGATGTATCTGCATTGTTTAGTTCTCGTTCACAAACGGGGTCACAAACTACTCTGACCCTCCTTTAAATCCGACAGAAGCGTTCATCATCCGCAGGAGTGTGTTAATTTCTTCAGCGTTCCACACTTCATCGCTGTTGGCTTCAATCGCGTATCTTCCGACGGCGTTGATCTTGCGGAGGTTAATTCTACCGGTGAGAAAACTGAATGGTAGCCGCATAACAGCGGACTTAACCCGCTCAAATGTTGCTTCGATGTCCACCCGTTCAACGCCTTCAGGTGCCTGGCGAATTAGCGCATCCTTCACCATATCGGCACCGAAACTGAATAACTCTTTGATGATAAACCACTGCAAAATAGCAAAGCATACGGTGAGGATTAAGAGAACCGCCAGAATTTTGACGAGCCGCTGTCCCTTTTTTTTGTTCTCGTCACTCATATTAAATTTACCTCCGGGTTGGATCCTATATCTACCGCTACATATTAACAATTTCTGTAGAGATTGTCAACAGATTTTTCTATCGCGAACGGTTATCTGCTATCAGTAGCGAACAAGTGAGATAAATAATGAAAATCGGAATTGTAGGCAGACCACAGGTCGGCAAAACGACGGTGTTTAACACCTTAGCGCAATCGAATGCAGAAATCGGCGGCTACACGAGCCGCGGAGAAATAAATCTCAGTACGGCTAATGTTCCTGATGAACGTCTGGAGCGGTTAGCTGAAACTTTTGAATCCCAAAAAATAACGCCTGCAACAATTGACTATGTAGATGTCGCTGGGGTGACCAAATCGGATGTGGAGCAGGCGGAACTGGATTCCGGGATGCTCGCGGCGCTTCGGACTGTTGATGCGCTGGCGCATGTCGTCAGGCTTTTTGAAAATGATGCCGTGCCACACGTTGACGGCAGCGTTGACGGCGAACGCGATATAGAGAACATTGCCTTAGAATTCGCACTCGCAGACCTGCAAATTGTTGAAGGGAGACTCGACCGACTCCGCAAGCAGTATCAGAGTCAGAAATTACCTGAGCAGCAAAGCGAAATCCGGGTTTTGGAGGTGTGTCAACAGACATTAGAGAGTGGAAAACCGCTCCGAGTTTTGAACTTATCTGCCAATGAAGAAAAACTGATACGCGGCTACGGGTTTCTGACACTGAAACCTTTGTTGTTAGTCTGTAATATCGATGAGATGCAGCTTGACAAGGCGGAGGCTCTTCTTGAAGGGTTCAGTAAATATGAGACGGAACCGCAAACCGCAGTTATTGTACTCGCTGCGCAATTAGAGTTGGAACTCTCGCAACTTGATGATGCCGATACCGAAATTTTTATGGAAGAGATGGGGTTGAGCGAATCTGCGTTAGATCGGTTTGTTCAGACTTCATACCGGTTATTAGGACTCCTCACCTTCTTCACAATGAATTCGACGGATACACGTGCGTGGACGCTGCGTGCTGGACAGACTGCCGTTGAAGCAGCCGGACGTATCCACACAGACTTTGCGGACGCTTTTATCCGTTCGGAGACAATTAACTGGGAAGACTTGGTCGCATGCGGTGGTTATCAAGAAGCCCGAAGCAGAGGATTGCTCAGAGCGGAAGGTAAAACCTATCAGGTTCAAGAGGGCGATGTCTTACTAATTTTGGCGAACCCGACGCGGTAGCAGGCGATATGATCAACTGATGCCTGTTCAACGGAGCAGTTCGTCTCGTAAATCTGCGATCGCTTCCATCATCTGATTGCCCATCTCCTGATACATTTCGCGTTTCGTCTCGGATTCCGGAGCAGCCAAGTTAAGCGGTTCACCAAAGATAACGGTCAATTTTGCACGCCGGATGCGTCTGCTATTGCGTGGTAACATTCGTTCCGCCCCGTTATGATAGACGGGAACCGTCGGTACACCGGCTCGATGGGCGATAAAACAGGCACCGTCGCGTGCCTTCCCTAATGTTCCATCGACGCTGCGGGTGCCTTCGGGGAACATCAGCACAACGTTACCGGCTTTCAGAAGCGAGATCGTCTTTCGTAAGGCACCTAAATCCGGTGCACCTCTATTCACCGGATAGGCGTTGTACATTGAAATGAGTTTACCTAACCCGGGGATGTCAAATGCATTGCTTCGTGCCATGAAATGGATTTCACGGTTCGCGGCGGAACCGACGATTACAGGATCGAGAAAACTGACGTGATTTGAAACGAGTAGCACGCCGCCTTCCTTTGGAATATGGTGAATATCTCTTGCATCAAGGCGACCAAACGCTTTACAAAAGATGTTAGTGAGCCGATGGCCCCATCGGTAGAGTGGACGCTGTGTCCAGAAACCGTTGTTGGTATACCACATAATGTTACGTTGAACCGATCTCCCGTTTACAGATTGCTGAAATGATAAACGCAACCACTTCATCAATTGTTTTGTCTGTTGTATCGACGATAATTGCGTCTTCAGCCGTACGCAGCGGACTGTGTGCCCGCGTTATATCCTTTTCATCACGTTCTTGAATCTCTGCCTCAACGAATTCTAAGGTCGTATCTACATCTTGCTTCCGTAGTTCTGCGAGCCGCCGCTTTGCGCGTTCTCTCACGGATGCATCGAGGTAGAACTTAAAATCGGCATTTGGAAAAACGATTGTCGTCAAATCTCTACCTTCGGCGACGATACTCCCTTCACCACCGATACGTTGTTGATGCTTGACGATCTCGTTGCGGATCTCTGGTATTTTGGCGACATCTGCAACGAGTCTATTAACCGATGGCGTGCGGATTTCGACGGACACGTCTTTGTCATTAAGCAGAATCCTTTTCCCGTTATCCGTGAATTTAATATGGCACGTCTTCACCAGATCAATGAGTTCAGGACTGTTTGCTGCGAGTCCATGGTGTATTGCCAACACGGTCACGGCTCGGTACATCGCACCCGAATCGAGATAGAGCAATCCAAGTTTTTCTGCGATGCGTCGCGCGACCGTGCTTTTCCCGGACCCTGCGGGACCATCCATCGCAATCGTTACCTGAGATCCAATCTTGTTCATACGCCTCCAAGTTCTTTTCTCCGCTTCTTGACTGTAACCTGTGCCTCCAAGAGTAGACGTTCAATCTCAACGAGGTTATCCGTCTGAAGCATATCTTTGAATTTCGTTAAGTTAACTATGATGTCATCAATCAGAGATGACAAGACATCGCTATTCTGTGTGAAGATGTCGGTCCACAAGTCCGGTGAACCTGCTGCGATACGCGTGGCATCCCGAAAGCCGGTCGCGGTAAAATCGAGTGCCTTACCGTCTTCGGTTTCTACATTCGCAACGGTGTTGGTGAGTATGCTTGCGATAAGGTGCGGCAGATGGCTTGCGGTGCCGATGAGTAGGTCGTGGGTTTCAGGTGAAAGGAGGTGGGGGACACCGCCAACGAATTTCCAAAGGTTTTCAATAAGTTTTAAGGCATTCGGATCGGTATTTTCTGTCGGCGTTAGGATACATATCGCGTTTTCAAAGAGCGTTGCGCGTGCTGCACCGACACCTGTTTCATGCGAACCTGCCATCGGGTGTCCGCCAACAAAAGAGAGGGTCTCTGTTCCGTGTGCCTGTAGCCGTGCCTCAATTGCCCGAACCATCATCGATTTTGTGCTACCGACATCTGTCAGAACGATCCGGTTCTGGTGTGTGCCAACAGATTCAATGATGTGCTCCACAAACATCGGTACTAAGGTGACAGGTGGACACAGGACAACGAGATCGGTTTCTCGTATACCTTCAGTTAAATCTGTTGTGATGACATCAACGGTATCGCGTGCAAGCGCGGTTTCAAGTCTGCCGATATTTCGTCCGAGTCCGACCCGTTGTCCGTGAAACCCGTTCTTTTTCAGCGCGAGTCCCAGCGAGCCGCCGATGAGTCCGACACCCCATATAGTAATTTGGCGAAGTTGTTGTAGCTGTTCCATAGTGCGTCTCGGAAACCCTTAATCTACATATACAGTAGTTTGGACAATTTATGTCGCATTTCAATTGCGTTCTCGGAGGTTGAAAGGATTTTCTTTAGTGTTTCATCTGCCACAGAACTCG